>DATBIX010000068.1:0-29855 GCA_036556665.1 Acidimicrobiia bacterium | reverse complement strand
CGGATGCGGGATATCGGGGATCGGGCGGGAAGGCGGCGACTACGCCCTCGACTTCCACTCGGATCTGAAGACAGTCCAGATCAGCCAGGGCACGGTGGGCTGAGAAGACGGCGCGGGCAAGTCCCCGGCAGGGGTATGGATTCTGTCTCTGGTGGTTGGTATTGTCGAACGTATGTTCGATGTGGAGAGGATCGAACCGGGGGTTTCGCCAGCAGGGTTGATGGATCGGCTGTCCGATGTGCTGGCTTGTTTGGAGCCGGGGGCGGAGCTGGCCAGGATGTTGGAGTCGGTCGGTCTGGCCGGTTTGTCCGGGCATGAGCGGGTGATGGTGTTGCGGGCGTGGTCCCGTCAGCTGGCCCATGTCCAGGCCCGCTTTCATCAGGTACTGGTCTCGGTGTCCGAGGCGGTGGCCGCCGAAACCCGCTGGGGGGATGAGCAGACCGTGTTCGACCTGTCCTCCTCGGAGATCGGTGCTGGCCTCTCCTGGACCCGTCGGGCCGCCGAATACCATCTCGGTTTCGCTCAGGACCTGGTCGACCGTTATCCCCGGGTGTGGGAGGCGTTGGATTCTGGTCACATCGACCTGCCCCGGGCGCGGGTCCTGGTCGAACAGACCCGCCATCTCCACCCCGAGCTGGCCACACAGGTTTGTGAGCAGGCTCTGGAGCGGGCCGGGAAACAGACCACCGGTCAGCTCCGGGCCCGGCTGCAACGACTGGTCATCGCCGTCGACCCCGATTCGGCTCGGAAACGATATGAGTCGGGTTTGGCCCGGCGTCGGGTCATCTCGGAGCCGACCGAGACAGGCACGGCCAATCTTCTCGGGCTCGACCTACCGGCTGCGGAGAGCAGCTCGGCGATGCGTCGGATCAACCGTCTCGCTCGAACCATGAAGAAAACGGGTGACATCTGGACCATGGACCAGATCCGGGGCCGACATCTTCCTCGACCTGCTCAACGGACACGCCGATCTGAAAGCGAACGGCGGTGGCGTGGTCGACATCAAGGTCGACCTCACCACCCTGACCGAGCTCGACGACAATCCGGCCGAGATCCCAGGTTGGGGCCCGGTGATCGCCGAGGTCGCCCGTGACATCGCCTCCCGGGCAGACCTACAGACCCAGGTCACCGGCGCCGACCGACCGCGGCACAGCGACAACGAGTCGAGGCCCGCCATGTGACTTGTGTCTTTCCCGGCTGCCGGACGCCGGCTCGGGACTCCGACCTCGACCACCGGCACCCCTGCTCCAAAGGCGGGCCCACTCTCGAGCACAATCTCGAGCCTCTCTGCCGCCGCCACCACCGGCTCAAACACGACGGATGGGAGTTGGAAATGGTGACCCCCGGCATGTTCGTCTGGACCAGCGCACTCGGTCACCGATACCAGGTAGGGCCCGACCCACCCTGACCGGAGGTCGTCAGCCCACTCTCATCAGCACCTTGAGCGATGAGGAGTCGTGGACCAACTCGAACGCCTTTTCCGCCTCTTCGAGGTCGAGCTCGTGGGTGACGATCGGCTCCAGGCTGAGAGACCCTGCTGCGGCGAGGGCGACACCATCGGCGTAATCGCCGACCACGGCCGCTCGCGGGTTGTGCAGCGTCAGTTCCTTGTGATAGAGCTGGTAGTAGGGAAGCCCACGCTCGCCACCGGTGATGGTGCCGTAGGCGAGTACCTCTCCGCCCGTCCCGGCCATCTCGATGGCCTGTGCCAGGGTTGCCTCCGTGCCCACGGCCTCGACCACCAGGTTGGGGCCGCGCCCTTCGCTGACCTCGTCCAGGAGTATCGGCGCCTCGTCGGGAGCGACGACGTGGTCGGTGCCCGAGTCGGCCGCCAGCTGGCGCTTCCACTCGGAGCGGGTGATTCCGACCACGGTCATCCCACGCAGTCGGAGGAGCTGGCCGATGAGCTGTCCGGCGACGCCGAGCCCGAGAACGGCGGCCACCTGACCGGGGAACGGGCTCACCCTCTTGACGGCGTGGACGCAGGTTCCCAGGACCTGGAGCATGCCCGAGGCCTTGTCCGTGATCGAGTCGGGCACCGGGACCAGACGGTTGACCGGGACGTGGATCAACTCGGTGAACACCCCGTCCATGTCACGGCCGAGGAGGCCGCCGTTGCGGCAGATGTTGAATCGTCCCGCCCGGCACAAGTCGCACCAGCCGCAGGCGACACCCGGGTCGACCAGGACGCGGGTGCCCTCGGGGTAGGGCGAGCCTTCGGGCGCCGAGACCACGGCACCAACCATCTCGTGGCCCATGATGCGCGGGTAGTCGACCGGGATCTTGCCGGCCAGGATCTTGGTATCGGTGCCGCAGATCCCGACCTGGCCGGCACGAACCAGGACCGACTCCTCGGGCAAGGGCTCGGGGACGTCGGTCACTTCGATGCGCTCGGGGCCTAGCACCCGAACTGCTCTCATCTCACTCCTCGTCGGAAGGTTCGATGGTAGATGAGGGTCGGGAGCCGCCTGAGTTGCCCGACCAGCTCGACCCGACTTTGTAGCATCTGTCCCAATGGATCAGGGACCCGAGCTCAGGATCACCTTTCCCGAAGAGGGGTTCGGCGCCACCCGGCAGACCGCACACGAGTTTGTCCGGGGCGTGCTTCGCCGCGCCATCCTCAACGGAGAGCTGACCAGCGGGAGCCGTCTCGTCCAGGCCGAGTTGGCGGCGATGCTCGACGTGAGCACGACCCCGGTGCGCGAGGCGCTACGCGACCTGGCCACCGAGGGCCTGGTCCAATTCGACCCTCATCGCGGGGCCATCGTCACCGAGCTCAGCTCCGAGGATGTGCACGACATCTACGAGATACGCCGCGTCCTCGAGCCGCTGGCCATGAGACAGGCCGTCCCGGTGGTGAGCGAAACCCTGCTCACCCGGCTCCGCCGCCTCCATCAGGGGATGATGGACGAGCCCTACTCGGCCGATTGGGTCGACCGCAACCGGGTGTTCCACATGGCCATCTATGAGACAGCCGCCTCTCCGCGCCTCGCTGCGATCATCCGCAACCTCCAGGACGCCTCGGTCATGTACATCGGCTCCGCCCTCAAGCAGAAGCCCGAGTTGCGCGAGCAGGCGAACCACGATCACGCCGACATCCTCGACGCGCTGGAGCGCAGAGACGTCGAGGCCGCGGTCAAGGCACTGGACGAACACTTGCTCACCTCGATCAACGCCTACGACGCCGGCGACGAGGACTGAGCCTCAAACCACCTCCGAGGGCTGGGTGTCGTCGACCACGGGACGGTCGGATAGCAGGTTGATCGCCACCCCGATGATGACCAGGACCAGGCCGATGGCGAGCGAGGTGGTTATGTCTTCGCCGAGGAGCAGAGCGGAGGAGGCGACTCCCACCACCGGCACGGCCATCAGGGTGAGATTGGTCGAGACGGCCGAGAGGTTGCGGAGGATCACGATCTGAGCCCAGAAGGCGATGCCTGTCGCCAGTACACCCTGGTAGAGCACAACCCAAACCAGTTGCGGGCTCCAGTCGATGACCGGGGGACCCTCGACCACCAGACCGAGGACCACCAGGATCGAGCCGGCGCCGAACAGCTGCCACGGGATGGCCTCGAGCGGGCTGGTCGCCCAGCGGTGGGCCCGGATGTGGACCGCGGTGGCGGCGTTGGTGATGGCGGCGAGGATGAGCAGGGCGTGGCCGAGGGCTACATCAGGCTCGGTCCAGTCGAAGCCCCACGGCTCGAAGAGGACGATCACCCCGGCTATCCCGAGGGTGAGCCCCACCCATCTCCGCCCGCTCATGTGCTCTCCGAGGAACACCGCAGCGATGGGGACGGTCCAGAGGCTCGTCGTCCAAACCACGACCGAGGATCGGCCCGGAGGCACCATCTGCAAAGCGGTGAACACCAGGACGAAGACCGTGGCCAGTCGGAACACGGCCATCGAGGCGATGATGGGGAGATCCTGACGGCGGGGAACGGTCAGTTTGCCCCGGGCCAGACCGATGGTCAGGACCACCGCGGTCGCCCCCGCTACCCGGAACACGCCCATCCAGATCGGTGGGATCGACTTGATCCCGGTGGCCATGATCGGCCAGTTCAGGCCCAGGACCAGGACCACAGTGGCGAGCAGGCCGTAGATCACCGGGCGGCCGAGCTTCTTGACTGCGTCCACTTTGGGGGCGGTCATGCGAGACCTCTTCCATGGGTCGTAGTTATCGTGCTGCCCCCGTGACGACCATCGACATCCATTGCCATCTGGCCACACCGGCCAGCCGTTCGGTTGCCGAGCCCCACCGAAGGCCCGAATTCGAGCCCTATGACTATTTCATGGGCCAGGACTCGAAGGAACAGAACAGGGTGATGTACCCGCGCATCGCTGCTCAGCTCACCGAGCCCGCTGCCCGGGTCGAGCACATGGACCGGATGGGGGTGGATGTCCAGGGGCTGGCGACCTTCGTTTCCGAGTACTTCTACTGGGCCCCGGCCGGGGTAGGTGCCGAGGCGGCGCGCATCCAGAACGACAACCTCGCCGCAGTGGCGGCGGAGCGCCCCGATCGCTTTGTCCCGCTCGGGGCGACCGTGCCGCTTCAAGACGTCGACCTGGCCATCGCCGAGATGGATCGGGCGGTCGACGACCTCGGTTTCAAGGGCCTGCAGATCGGGGGCACGATCCACGGCCGCAACCTCGATGAGGCTCGCTTCCGCCCCTTCTGGGCAGCGGTCGAGGCGAAGGGCGTCCCTGTGATCATCCACCCCAGCGGCTACCCCGAGGGGCTCCGCCTCGGTGACTACTTCCTGACCAACTGCATCGGCAACCCGCTCGAGACGATGGTGGCGGCAACCCGGATGATCTTCAGCGGATTGTTCGAAGAGCATCCCGGGATCGACCTGGTCCTGCTTCACGGTGGCGGGTACTTGCCCTTCTACTGCTCTCGAGCCGATCACACCTGGGAGGTGAGACCGGAGACGAGGGCCCTGATCCCGGACCATCCGCCGAGCCACTACATGAGGCGGTTCCATTACGACACCATGGTGTTCCAGCCGCTCTACCTGCGGCATCTGATCGAAGTGGTGGGAGTCGATCGGGTCATGCTCGGGACCGACTATCCCTTCGACATGTCCGAGACCGACCCTGTCGCTCTCGTCGAGGCCACCGAGGGGATGAGCGATCCCGACCGGGCCGCGGTCAAGGGTGGCAACGCCGCCCGTCTCTTCGGTCTGGGCTGAGAGCCGGCTCATGTCTCCGCCGGCGCCGGCAGGCCGGGGCCGCCGGGGCCGGGTCTGCCCGGGTCGTATCGATACTTGACGAAGTCCGGCGCCCAACGGGCGATGGCCAGGGCTCCGATGATGCAGGCGATCCCACCGGAAACCACCGAGAACCGGACTGTGGTCAACTCGGCGACGATCCCGGCCTCGAGGTCGCCCAGCCGCGGCCCACCCGCCACCACGGCGGTATGCATCGATGACATCCGGCCGCGGAGGTCGTCGGGTGTGGTGAGCTGCACGATGGATCCCCGGAAGATCGCCGACACCACGTCGGCGGCGCCGGCCAAGGCCAGCATGACCAGACCCAAGGCGAGGGACGACGTGAAACCGAAGACTGCGATGGCGAGACCCCAGCCGATCACGGCGATCACCGTTGCCTGCCCGTGACGGCGAACCGAGCCCACCCAGCCCGAGGTCAGCGCCGCGATGAGTGCCCCGACGCCGGGGGCGGCGTAGAGGAGGCCGACGGTGAAGGCGTCACCTCCGAAAACTTCGGTGCCCATGGCCGGGAACAGGGCGGTCGGCATGCCGAACACCATGGCATTCAGGTCGATGAGCAGGGCGGCCTGAATGACTTTTCGGTCCTTGAGGAAACGGAATCCCTCGACGACCGATGAGACCTCCATCTTGCGCCCGCCTCCCTCGGTTGGCACCTCGGGCACACGCAGCATCAGCGTCGCTCCGATCAGGAAGAGCAACACCTCGGTCCCGTACGTGAAGGGGAGCCCTGCAGTGGCGATGAGCAGGCCACCGAGCGCGGGGAGGGCGGCCTTGGCAGTGTTGGTCAAGGTCTGGTTGAGGGCCAGGGCAGAAGGAAGGAGCGATCTTCCCACCAGCCCGGGCACGAGCGACTGGCGGGCGGGTGAGTCGATCGCGGAGACGCCGGCGTTGAGTGCGCTGAACAGGAACAGGGGCCAGATCGCGGGATTGTCGGCGAGGGAGTTCCAGAGCAGCCCGGCGGAGGTCCCAGCCAGGATCAACTGTGAGATCACGAGGAGGCGTCGTCGATCGAAGGCGTCGGCCAATGCGCCACCTATCAGGGAGACGGCGAGCAAAGGGACCAATTGGGCCAGGCCGAGCAATCCCACCATGAGGGTCGACCCGGTCAGCTGAAACACCTGGAACGGGACGGCAACAACCGTGAGCTGACGACCGGCGTGAACGAACAGCATGCCGGCGAAGAGCCAGCGGTAACCGGGCACCTGACGCAGTGGCGCCACGTCCACCACGGCCAGGCGGCCCCATCGTCGGAGACGATCCCTCAACTGATCACCATTCCCAATTGGCCTCGCCCGGCGTGACCAATGCTCTGGGATCGAGTTGATCCGACACGGCGGGAAGCTGACCGTTGTCCCTACATTCTATGGGATCATCCGGCTCGCCCAGTCGGTCCCCGAGAGGAACTGAGGAACCATGCGTTTGATCGATCTCTCCCAGCCCATATACGAGGGGATGAAGGTCTATCCCGGCCACCTGAAGACGGTCACCTTCCAGCACGTCACCCACGAGGAGACGGCACCCCGCTTCACCAGCGAGTTCTCGTTCCAGACCTGGGGATTCATCCTCAACGACAACGGCCCCACCCATGTCGACTCGTTCAGCCACCTTGATCCGGATCCGTCGGCGGCGACCATCGACCAGATGGACCTCGGCCTGTTCTACGGCCCCGCCATCTGCCTCGACGTGTCAGGGGTCGCCGAGAAGACCGACATCACGGCCGACGACCTCGATCGCGCCCTGGCCGACTCGGGCCTCGACCTCGCCGAGGGAGACCACTGCTTCTTCTACACCGCCACCTATGACAAGTACGCCGGACAGAACGAGTATTTGACCAACTTCGCCGGTCTGGGCGAGTCGGCATGTCAGTGGATCCTGGACAAGGGAATCACCACCTTCGGGGTCGATTCACCGACACCGGACAACCCGACCTCGACCACCTACCCGGTCCACATGATGTGCCGTCGGGTCCACAAGACCCACTACGAGAACCTGGTGCTCACTGACGTGGTCGGCACCAGGTTCACCTTCGTCGGCTTCCCGTTGAAGGTGGTCGGTGCTCATGGGGGGCCGACCCGCGCCGTGGCTCTGGTCGAGAGCTGACGGGCCGGCTCAGTCCCGCACCAGGGTCTCCGGCACAGCCCGCCACATCACGACTGCGCCCGCCAACCCGAGCCCGGCCACGGCGATTGGGGCCGCGGCCAGCGAGAAGAAGTAGGTGGCAGCCGCCACCAGGACCGGGCCCCCGGCCGTCCCCACGTCGCTGATCAAGCGCCACAGGCCGAGGAACTGGCTGCGCCCGAGACGAGGGGAGAGATCGGACCCGAGTGTCATGTTGACCCCGGAGCCGATCCCATTGGCGAGGCCGATCAGCCCCCCGATGAGGAGAAGCTCGAGGAAGGTCGAGGTCAAGGGGATCAACGCCAGACCCACAGAAAGCAGGACGAGACAGGGGAGAGCCGCCCACTTCCTCCCCCTCCGGTCCATGAGGACTCCCATCGGGTAGAAGACCACCATCTCGATCCCGGCTGAAACGGCGAAGATCAACGATATCTGGGCTGCGCCGAGCCCGATGTGATCACCCCACAGGGGGATCAGGGCCTGACGGGCGCTGCGCAGCACCTGGAGGGAGATGGCGACGAAGCCGGCAGTGGCCAGGGTCCGTCGTTGGTCGCGGACGATGTCCCTCACCCTGAGCGGCTCGGGAGGCTCGCGGCGATGGGTGAGGTCGGGGCTGAGACCAAGGGTCAGGGCGGCGGCCACGGCGAAGACGGCTTGGAGGAGGAAGGGCCCGACCAGACCGAGGGGTATGACCACCGCACCACCGATGAGAGGGCCGATGAACTGCCCGATGCGAACCGTGCCTCCCATCATCGACATGACCCGCCCCCGGTGACCCGGGGGAGCCGACTCGGTGGCGTAGCTGAGGCGGGCGAGAGCCCACACCGACCAGCCACACCCGATCAAGAAGACCAGCACGGCGTAGATGACGAGAGCCGGGCGCAGGGCCACCGCGATCGCAATCGCCCCGAGCAAGGCCGTGGCCACCGCCATCGAGCGCTTCTCGCCGAATCTGGCCACCAGGACCCCGGACGGCACGTCGAAGACGAGGGTGCCGATGCCGAGGAGGGCAACGATGACACCGGCCACCGCCGGCGAGGCGCCGAGGTCGAGGGCGAGAAGGGCGATGACCGGAGTGATCGCCCCCTGACCGATCGAGAACAGGAAGTTGGGAAGGTAGACCGAGGTGGTCAGCGACCTCACCCGGAAGGGCTCGGCGCCTGTCGGAGTAGAGCTCACCCGGGCCCGGAGATGGCGCTGCGGACCCACTCCGATCCCACGGGATGATGGTCGACCACGGTCTGCGGGCCTAATGCGTGCTCGATGGCGGAGACCACAGCCGCTGCGGCCGGGATGGTGCCGCCCTCGCCCGCCCCCTTCGCCCCCAAGGGGTTGGTCGGAGAGGGGGTCTCGGTATGCACCTTGACCAGCGGGGGCATGTCGACAGCGGTCATCAGTCGATAGTCCATGAACGAGGTGGTCAAAGGCTGGCCTGTCTCGTCGTATCGGATCCGCTCCATCAAGGCGTTGCCCAGCCCGTGGGCCACCCCGCCGTCGATCTGCCCGTCGACGATCATAGGATTGAGCAGGGTCCCGCAGTCGTGGACCACGCAGTAGCCGACCACCTCGACATGCCCGGTGTCCGGGTCTATCTCCACCTCGGCTACGTGGGTCCCAAACGTGTACGCCAGCCCGTCGAATGGGAGCACCCGCTCAACCGACAGTCCCGGTCTTTGCTGTCCCACAGGGAGTGAGCCGCCGAATTTGGGTTGGAGTCCGGACGCCAGGTCGCCCAGCAAGATCTCGGTGCCGGGCTGGCCCACCACCATCGCCGTCCCTTCCGACAAGACGATGTCTTCCGGCGCCGCCTCCAGCCGTTTTGCGGCCAGGTCCTTGATCGTCTCCGCCAGGTCCCCAGCGGCAAGGTGCACCACCGAGGCCGCGGTCTGAGCGGTACGCGAGGCCACGGTTGCGATTCCGTGTGCGTAGCGACCGGTGTCTCCACCCCGGACCCGGACCCGCTCGGGCGGGACCCCGAGATGTGCGGAGCAGATCTGGGCGAGGACCGTGGCGTGCCCCTGCCCTTGGGAGCCCGCCCCGGTCTCCACCAGCACCTCACCGTCGGTCAACACCTCGATGCGGGCAGCCTCATAGGGCCCGAGGCCGGTGTCCTCGACGTACGAGGCGATGCCATAACCCAAGAGCCGTCCCCGGTCTCGCGCCGCCGACCTGCGTTTCTCGAATCCCGATATCCCAGCCACATCCAGAGCCGTCTCGAGGGCGGCGGGATAGTCACCACTGTCATAGGTGACCTTCCGCCCGTCCGAGCCGACGATGTCGACCTGATAGGGAAGCTGGTCCGGCTGGATGAAGTTGCGTCTCCTCACCTCGGCCCGGTCGAGGCCCGTTTCCCGCGCGATGGCGTCCATCGTTCTCTCCAGGGCGAACGTCGCATTGGGCCGACCCGCTCCCCTGATCGCCCCGGTCGGAGTGGCGTTGGTGAATACGACGTCGATGCGGGCATCGAGGGCCGGTATCAGGTAGGGGCCCGACAGGAGTCGAAGTGTGGTCATCGGCACCACGATCCCGTAGGGCACATAGGCCCCCGAGTCGTGAATCAGTCGGGCACGCAGGGCCAGGATGTGGCCATCCGCGTCGACCGCCGCCTCCATCGTGCCGCTCTGCCCGCGCTGCTGGTTGCTCGCTACGAAGTGCTCCCGGCGCAGCTCGGTCCATTTCACGGGACGCCCCAGTGTCATTGCGGCAGCAGCTACCGCGTACTCCTCGGCGTAGACCGCCGCCTTTGGCCCGAAGCCCCCGCCCACGTCTGGGGCGATCACGCGCAGCTCATCAGGGGAGAGCCCGAGATACCCCGCCAGATGGGACCGGATCGCATGAGGGGCCTGGCTGGAGGTCCACATGGTGAGCCTGCCCTCGACGTCGTCCCATCGGGCCAGGACCGCACGTCCCTCCATCGAGGCGAGGGCGCCTCGATGCTGGTCGACCTCGGCCCTGACCATCCGGTGGGCGGCATCGAAGACGCCGGCGACGTCGCCGAACCCGGCCTCGAGGGTGGCGATCAGATTCGTCTCCGAGCCCAGATGCGCCGGTGGGGCGTCGGGATCGAGAGCCCTGCGATGATCGATGACGACCGGGAGCGGCTGGTAGTCCACCCAGACGGCCTCGGCGCGGTCGACCGCCTCGGCGACCGACTCTGCCACCACCATCGCCAGCGGCTGGCCGACATAGCAGACCTCGTCGAGAGCCAGGGGCGGAGCCTGGATCGACTGGGCGATGACCGGGGCCGGGTACTGGTTGGGCATGGTGCGCTCGAGCCCCAGGTCGAGCCCGGTGAGGACCCGGGTCGTCTCCGACCCGGACGGGTCGACGGTGATGGGACCGATGGAGGCGTGGGCCTCGACGCTTCGCACGAAGACGGCATGGACCATCCCGTCGAGCTGGATGTCGTCGACGTAGCGACCGCGCCCTGTGATGAGACGCGGGTCCTCCAATCGACGCAGCGGTCGACCGATCATCTCTCGATCCCGGCCGCGTCCTCCAGATAGCGGCACAGGGCCGCAGCATCGAGCCCCCCCAGCCCGGACTCGCTGGAAGCCCGGTAGACCGGGAGGGCGGCGTCGAGCAGGGGAGTGGGGGCGCCCACCGACCTGGCATAGTCGGTGATGAGCGTCGCGTCCTTGAGCAGGATGTCGAGCCGCGCGGCCGGCTCATAGGAATCGGCGACCATCATCGGACCCCGGATCTCGAAGATCTTCGAGGAGCCGACTCCGTCTTCCATCACCGCCTGGACAACGGCAGGGTCGAGACCGGCAGCGATCCCGAGGACGTGTGCCTCGGCGGCGGCGAGCCCGTGCACCGCGACGAGGAGATTCGCCACGTACTTCATCTTCGACCCGTTGCCGAACTCCCCGAGGTAGTGGGTCGATCGCCCGATCGCGTCGAATACCGGGCGAGCCCGCTCGAACCCGTCCCGGCTTCCCGAGGCGAAGACCACCAGTGTGGCGTCGGCAGCCTGAAGACCGGTTCCCGACAAGGGTGTGTCGAGGAGATCGACACCGGCGGCGGCGAGAGCATCTCGGGCTTCGAGCTTCGCCTGCAGCGGGAACGTCCCTGCTTCGAGACAGACCAGCCCACGGTCGGCGCCTCCGGCGGCAACCTGCTCGACCACCTCGGCGAGAGCGGCGATCGTCGGAAGGGAGAAGACGATCAGGTCCGCTTCGGCGGCGACGGCTCGCGCCGAGACGGCTTCCGCTCCACCGGTTTCGGCAAAGGCCCGTCTCTTCTCCGCATCGATGTCGTAGCCGAGCACGGGCAGGCCTGCTGCGATCAGGTTTCGCGCCATCGCCGAGCCCATCACGCCGAGGCCGATCACACCGATCCGATCAGTCATAGTCGCCTCCGTTGAGAGGGAGGGTCGCCACCGTCCCGTTGTATCCATCGACTGCCACCATCAGTTCCTCGCAGGGCAGGTCGACACCGCACACTGCCGGGATGCCGAGTGCTCGGGCCGACTCGAACAGATGAGCGGCCGGGCTTCCCGTCTCGGTCACCAGGCCGGGCGCGTCCCAGAGCAGAGGGGCGAGATGGGGCAGGGGCTGTGGGGCGGTGACGATGCTCCGCGGTCGGTAGCTCTCGATCGTCAGGGGATGATCGATCCGGGCGCTCGGGCCCGCCCCCAATCCCGGTGCTGCCGGGCTTCCCTGGTGATGGGTGCCGAAGGCGATGGTGGTCGAGGCGATGAACGGTTCCCACCGGCCGACGCCGAGCCGGCTGGAATGGCTGGGGCGTAGGGATTGGTCGCAATGGGCGAGCAGCCGGCATGCCAGGTCCGGATCAGGGGGTCGGAGCGTGGCAACACGGTCGAGAGCGAGCCCCGGTTCGCGGCCCAGGAGCAGGGAGATGCACTCGTGGGCGGCCGCGAGGGCCTCCTCGACTGGCAGTCCCCACACCTCGCTGAGCAGCTGGTCTCGTAACTCTCTGGCGGATCCTGGTGTCAAGGGACTGCCGGCGTCCTCCGCGGTCGGCGGCCGATGTGGTGGGAGGCCGGCCAACGCCCAGGGGAGCACGAGGTCTTGGCCGAGCTTGCCGGGCACGCGAGCTGCCGCTCGGGCGATTGGGATCAGGCCGGGGTCGTCGATATCGACCGGGGTCGTGACCGGTGCTGCGGCTTGGTGATGGGCGGTGGCCAACTGCAGGAGCCACAGCTCACCGTCCAGGGCCCACTCACAGCGGTTGACTCCGAGGGCCACATTCGCTCTACGCATGTGCTCGGCGACCTCCGCGAGCACCTCGACCCCGACGAGAGCTATCAGATCCTCGCCCTGCCAGGTGTCGGCCAAGACCGCCTCGTGCCCGCTGCTCCATCCCTGCAGCATTGGGGCGGGGGAGCCCTTCACGCCGTGAACGACGATGGTGCCATCGCTCCGAAGGCGCGCCGTGCCCCCGGCTTCCGGTTGCAGATTGGGCTGGACCAGCACCGCCATCTCGAATGAGCCGGCCGCGATCGACGCTGCATGCTGGAGCTCCAAGGCGGCGACCGAGAAGGCCGATGCCCAGCAACCGACCACCGCCCGGGGAAGCTCCCCGGCCGCGAGGCCCAGATAGGAGGTGAAAGCACCAGACCATTCCCCGCCGCGCTCCAGCTCGGTCGATGAGCGTGCCACCAGCGTCGCGGCCAGATCGGTGCCCGCCGTGACGAGGGCATCGGCGAAGGGGAGGGGTTGTTGCATTATCGAGAGCCGGGCCCCACCAGAGCCGCGGGTGGCCAGTGTGGCGGCGCCGAGCTCCATGTGATCACGGGAGGCGGACGCCTCGACCACGAAACCGGGGAGCACGGGTAGCCCAACACGCCGGCCAACGGCCAGCGAAGCCGCCTTGGACCCAACCCTCGTGGGGTCGAGGCTGGCCTCGGCGTCGAGGTCGACGATCACACGGTCAGGTGATCGAGATGATCTCGTGCTGTTTGTAGGTAGAGACCATCTCGTAGCCGGTTTCCGTCACGTAGAGCATCTCCTCGAGGCGGACCCCGTGATCGTGGAGCTTGCCGTTCTGGGTCTCCAGGGCAAAGGTCATCCCCTGCTTGATCTCCACCGGGTGGTCGAGCGACCAGATCCTCGAGATGACGGGTGGGTCGTACTGGGCCAGGCCGAGGCCGTGGCCCCAGTTGTTGGCGGCCGCCTGGTCTTCTTCCTCGTATCCCCAAGCCTCCTGGGCCGAAGGCCACTTGGCGGCGACGTCAGCGGTCGTTACGCCGGGCTTGACCATCTCGATCGAGTCCCACAGCCACTTGTGCGCCGCGTCGTAGGTCTTCTGGTGCTCGTCGGTCGGCTTGCCACCGACGCAGTAGGTGCGATACACGCAGGACTTGAACCCGTTCCAGGTGAGCGCCGCGAGATCGATGATGACCAGCTCGCCGGGCCGGATCATCCGGTCCGAGAAGTTTCGCCAGTTGGGCCAGGCGTTGGGCCCGGAGGAGACGATCACATCCTCCACGTCCTCCATGCCCGGGATCGAATAGAGCTTCTCGAACCCGAACGCAGCGACCTCGTTCTCGGTCATACCCGGTGTCATGTAGTTGGTGAACTCGTAGTGGACGTAGTCGCAGATGGCGCCGACTATGGAGAAAGCCTTGATCTCATCGGGGCTCTTGATCGCCCTGGCATTCATCATCGGCGTCATGCCATCGGTCCAATTGACCTTCCGCTTCTCGAACTCACGCATGAGGTTGATGTCGATGAAGTCGACACCCAGCGGCTGGTCTTTGACTCCCGCCTCTTCGAGATCGTTGAGCAGGGAGTCGACGAACTTGTTGACCTGCTGTTCGGCTGCCGGTCCGACCGCACCCTTGATCCAGATGTAGGAGTGGCGGATGTTCTCCTTGGGAATCCACGGGTTGTGGACCTCGAGATGAAAACCGATGTCACCCTGCTCGTAGACGATGGGTGGTTTGCCGGCTGGGAGGACGACGTAGCGGAGGCCCGGCTTGAGCCGGTTCCAGCCAGGAGTGAGGGTCGACGACACGTATCTCATGTTCTCGTCGTAGAACAACAAGAGGGCGCCGAGCCCCGCCTTCTCCATCTCGGCATGAGCGCGCTTCAGTCGCCAGTCGCGAACGTTGGCCCAGTTGATGCCTTCCTTCCAGTCGGTGCTCAGGCCGAAGAATGCTTCTCTCATCGTTTGGTGTCCCTCCCGGGATTCAGTCGACTCTCTCTGGTAGCACCTCTCGCACGATGTCGAGGAACTCGTCATCGTCGAGGAGACCCTTCTTGGCGAGCGACCGGGCCTTGACCTCGGCCAAGATGGTCTCGATCTCCTTGGTCTCCGCATCGTAGATCCCGTGCCTGCCAAGCCAGATCGCCACCGAGTCGAGTCCCGAGCCCTTGCCGAGCACGATCTCGGGGTCAGCCTGACCCACCAGCTCCGGACGAAAGGGGAATGGCTCGAGCAACTCGTCCCCTACGTTCTTGACCCAGGTGGCGATGATCCCCGACTCGACGTTGTAGAGCATGTCGCCGGTCACGGGCCGGTTGGCCGGCTGGGTGACTCCGGAAAGCTCGGCGACGAGGCGGGCGATCTCGGTGAACCTCTCCGTCCTTATCCCGGTGTCGATGCCGTACATGGTGAGAAGGGCGAGCACGGTCTCCTCGGTAGGTGCGTTGCCGGCGCGCTCGCCGATCCCGCTCACGGTGGTGTGGATCACCGAGGCTCCCTCGGCGACGGCAAGGGCGGTGTTGGCCACGCCCATGCCGAAGTCCATGTGGAAGTGGGTCTCGAGAGGCACGGCCATGCGTTCCCGGACTCGCTGCGTGTAGTAGCGGATTGCGTGTGGGGAGGTGACGCCGAAGGTGTCGACCAGGGCGATGTTGTCCACATGCCCGTTGCTGGCCACCTCCTCGAGGTCGTCGAGCAACTCGCTCATCGTCGCCCTGGTGGCGTCGATCGGGAAGAAGGTCACCTTGAGCCCGTTCTCGTGGGCGTACCTGGTCGCCTCGACCGATGCCTCGATCGCCCTCTCCACCGGCCAGCGGTACGCCTTCTCGATGAGATGGTGGCTGGCGGGCACCTCCATGACGACACCCGTGACACCACAGTCGAGGGCGAGCTCCACGTCGGGGACCATGCACCGGCTGAAGGCGTAGATCTCGGTGGGGAGCTCTTCGGCCACCATCCTCTTGATCGCCTGGGTGTCTGAAGGAGAGACGGCGGGCAGCCCGGCTTCGATTCGGTGGATTCCCGCCTCGGCCAGCGCCGTGGCGATGCGGACCTTCTCGTCCGCGTTGAACTCGACCCCGGCCTGCTGTTCCCCGTCACGGAGGGTCACGTCATGGACCCGGACCTCCTCCGGGAATCGAAATCCCTCGGTCACCTCGGGCAGGTAGTTCCACGGGCTGGAGAACCACATGTCGGTCTTCCATGGCTCTGTACCCATCTCCGCTCCTAACCCGTTCGACAGAAGGATCCTGCATCATATACGATCGATCATGACCGCTTCCAGTCGACCCTGCCCCACCCGTCCATGAGCCCGGGCAAGCTTTGGATTGGCGGTTATGGCCCGGAGAAGAGCGCACACGGCGAGGGGCTCGACACCTTCCGCCGAATCGTCGAGTCCGAGACGAACGGTGAGGTGGAGGTCGAGGTCACCTGGAACATCATGGACGAGGGTCGTCCCAACACCGACCTGTTCGACCTGGTCGAGTCGGGCCACATGTTCCTCTGCTACTTCTCGTCCAGCTATCTGGGGGCTCGGGTTCCCGAGCTCAACGTGTTGGAGACTCCGTTCCTCTTCGACGACCTGGCCGCCGCCCATCGTGCCCTCGACGGTCGGCTCGGGGAGAGCCTGGCCGAGGCGGTGAGGGTGAACACGGGCTTCGAGGTCCTCGGTTTCTGGGACAACGGGTTCAGGCATCTGAGCAACCGGCTTCGACCTGTCCATCTCCCCGATGACTGCAAGGGGATGACTGTCCGTCTTCAGCCCAATGCCATCCACGAGGATCTCGTCCGGTGCTGGGGTGCCATCCCGGTCGCCGTCGAGCTGAGTCTCGGGATCGAGCTGATCACGCGACTCGACGTTGATGCCCAGGAGAACCCGCTCGCCAACACGGTCGCCTACGGGGTGGACCGGGTCCACAAGTACCTGACCATGACCGGGCATCTCTACGGCGCACGCGGTCTGTTCGCCCACCGGGCCACATGGGAGGCCTTCACCCCCGAGCTCCGCGCCATCGTCGGCGGGGCGGCGAAGAGAGCCGTCGCTGCTCAGCGAGAAGCCGCGGGCAAGTTGGAGGTGGATCTGCGCATGCGTCTCGAAGGTGAGGGAACCGAGTTCGTGGACCTGACATCGGACGAGAGGGATGCCTTCGTCTCGGCCTCGGCCCCGGCGATAGAGCGGGCACGAGCCGAGGTCCCTGCGCGGTTTTTCGACCTGGTGGCCTCGTGATGGAAGGTCGAAGGCTACAGGGCCGGGTGGTGGTCGTGACCGGTGCAGCCGCTGGGATCGGGCTCGCCACGGCGCGCGCCTTCGGGGCCACTGGCGCGGTGGTCTACCTGCTCGACATCGACCGTGATGGCGGCGAGGATGCGGCGGCGGGCATCGTCGGCTCCTCTTTTCTTCACTGCGACCTCACTTCCGAAGCGGACGCGACGTCAGTGGTGAGCCATATCGAGCGAGCCTCCGGGGTGATCGACGTCCTCGTCAACAACGCCGGTGGGTTTCCCGAAGCGCGCGGTCTCGAGGACACCTCATTGGATGAGTGGCATCGCACCCTCGGGGTCAACCTGACTTCGGTGTTCCTGATGTGCCGGGCGGCTCTTCCCCTGCTCCGTCGGTCCGAGGCGGGTCGGATCATCAATCTCGGTTCTCTGGCCGGGCAGACCGCAGGGTGGAAGACCGCCCCGCCCTATGTGGCGGCGAAGGCCGGGGTCCACGGGCTCACCAGGGCCTTGGCGGCAGAGCTCGCACCTTTCGGGATAACCGTCAATGCACTGGCGCCCTCGGCCGTCCTCACCGAGCGCATCGAGAGACTTCGCGACGAGTCGGAACTGGCTGCCACTGCGGCCTCGATACCGCTCGGGCGCTATCAGAGCCCGGACGAGGTGGCAGCATGGATTCTCTTTCTTGCCTCACCCGACGCCGGCTTCATGACCGGTCAAACCGTTTCGGTCAACGGCGGTAGGTTCATGGCGTGAGTGCTGGAGGGCGGTCGTGGCGCGGCTGATCAGGTTCGACGAGGTGGAGCGGGTGGAGCGAGGCGATGGGATCGAAAGCCTCCCGCTGACCCCTTCGCCTCTCGACGGCCAGGGTTTCATCATGGGAGTGACCAGCTTCCCTCCAGGGACCAGCATCCGCCTGCACAGCCACAACACGGTCGAGCAGGTCACCGTGATCGAGGGCGAGGGCATAGCCGAGCTCAACGGGGAGAGGCTGCCGGCACGGCCCTACGACACCACCCAGGTCGCTGCCGGGGAGTGGCATCGCTTCATCAACACCGGATCGGCGGTGATGCGAATCCTGTGGGTCTACGGCAGTACCGACGTCACCCGGACCTTCTTCGACACCGGCGAGACCGTCGACCAGTTCGAAAGGTGAGATTCCCGGTCGATCGTCTCGAGCGCTTCGTCGCCGACGTGCTGGTTGCCGTCGACATACTCCCCGATCACGCCTGGACCACCGCCCGTCGTCTTCTCGAGGCGGACCGGCGAGGGAGGGCCGGTCACGGGCTGATCAGGCTGCCCCAATACGTGCCGCGCATCGAGGGAGGCGGCATCAACCGGCGGCCCGACATCTCCATCCTGCGAGACACAGCGGTGAGCGCGCTCGTCGATGGTGACAACGGCCTGGGGCAGGTGGTGATGACGAAAGCGATGGAGCTGGCCATGTCCAAGGCCACCGAGACCGGTCTGGCCTGGGTGGGGACGGTCCGCTCCAATCACGCCGGGGCTGGAGGCGTCTACACCGGCATGGCGCTTCATCACGACCTGATCGCGATCTACCTCGCAGTGGCCAGCGCCAATGTGATGCCGCCCTGGGGCGGCCGCGAGCGTCTCCTCGGCACCAACCCGATCTCGGTCGCCATCCCTGCCGGCCTGGAGCCCCCATTCCTCCTCGACATCGCCACCACGGTCACCTCGCACGGAACCATCAAGGTGCTGGCCCAGAGGGGTGAGGAGATGCCTCCGGGATGGGTGGTGGACACGGAAGGCAATCCGATCACCGACCCGCGTCGGGCCGATGAGGGCTATCTGATGCCGATCGGTGGATACAAGGGGTCGGGGCTGAACATCGCAATCGGGCTCCTGGCGGGTGTGCTCAACGGCGCCGCATTCGGCGCCGATGTCATCGACCATCGCGCCCTGCCCGGGGAACCGGCCAACACCGGCCAAGCAGTCCTGGTGATCCGACCGGACCTGTTTCGGGATCTCGGTGAATTCAAGAGCACTGTCGACGATCAGCTACGTGCGCTGCGTGACTCGGGGCCTCCCGGCTCGGTCCACCTGCCCGGGGAGTCGGTCCAACGGATGCTGACCGAGATCGAAGCCGAAGGCGTCGACGTGAGTGATGTGCTGCTGGGTCAGCTGAGGGGTCTCGCCGAGAGATTCGGAATCGAGGACCGCCTAGTCGAATAGGTGCCCCGGGCCGGGTGTCGGCGGGGGAGCAGGGATCGACCAGCGAACCTGGTCGGCAGTGATCTCGGCCACGGACCGGCATCCGATGTTGGCCATGGTGTTGCCGATCTCGCTGCGCAGGATCTCGAGGACTCGGGCCACCCCGGCCTCTCCGCCGACCGCGAGTCCCCAGCATTGGAGCCTGCCGATGCCGACGGCGTCGGCGCCCAGCGCCAGCGCCTTGCAGACTTCGGCGCCACGGGTGAATCCGCTATCGACTGCCACGTCGGCCCCGTCGCCCACCGCTTCGACGATCTCTCCGAGGACCTCGATCGTGCTGATGCCGTGATCCACCACACGTCCCCCGTGATTGGAGACGTAGATGGCGGCGACTCCGCAGGAGACAGCCCGGGTCGCGTCTGCCGGGGTCATCACTCCTTTCAGCACCACCGGCAGCTGGGTCTGCTGACACAGCCACTCGAGATCGTCCCAGGTGTGCTTGGCCCGATGCGAGTAGTCGAGACCGTGTCGGCTGAGACCGGGCGGGCCCCCGGGCGGCAGTGACCAGTTGAAGCCGGACTCGAGGCTGCGATCCCGGCGGCCGATCACCGGCGTGTCAACGGTGATGCAGATGCCGGCGAAGCCGGCTTCGGTGGCGCGGGCGATGATCGTCGACAGCCAGTTGCGATCACCGAGGACGTACACCTGGAAGAAGTGCCGCCCGGGGCCGGTGGCGGCCACCTCCTCCCACGAAGAGCCGGTGAGGATGGAGCAGAACATGGAGGTGCCGAGCTCGGTCGCGGCGCGGGCCGAGGCGAGCGCATCGCCCTGGTCGTAGAGGCCAAGTGCGCCCACCGGGGCGAGGACCACCGGAAGGGCCAGAGGGACCCCGGCAAAGGAGCTGTGCGTGTCGACATCGCCGACGTCGCGGAGCACAGAGGGGATCAAGGCGAGGCGGTTGAGGGCCGCGACGTTGCGGGCGTTGGTCACCTCCTGGCCGGCTCCCGCGGACGCCCAGAGGTGCACGTCCGGATCGAGCACCTCGACCGCACGCCGGATCACCTGGTCGATCGTCTTCAGTTCGTCGAGGTCGAGATCGGGCATGTGATCAGTAGACCACTTCGACGAGCCGGCGCTCCCGCACCGAGCGCCCGATCGCCTCACACACCTGGGCGCTGCGCAGCCCGTCGATCCCGGACGGATCGGGCTCCTCGCCGGCCAGGACGGCGCGGGTGAAGGCGGCCAGAGAGAGCCGATGAGCGTCGGGCGCCGGGTATCGGGTCACCGTCTCCCCTCCGTCGGTGAGCAGGGCCATCTCCCCGTCGCTGCGCGACCGGGTGAAGGACCTTCCCACGATCCGGCCGGCGGTGCCGTAGACGGTTATGTCGTTGAGAGGGTCGCGCAGCCTCTCGTTGGCGTTGTAGTGGACGAGAGCGCCGTTGCCGAACCGCATGGTGATCAGGGCAAGCATCTCGACATTCCCCGATTCGGGGCCCTCGTCGAACATCGCGATCACTTCGATCGGGTCCGCGGCGAGGATGACACGGAGGAAGTCGAGACCGTGGACGCCGACGTTGTGGACCGTGCCGAGACCGGCAATCTTTGGGTCGGCTCGCCAATTGTCGTAGTGCCGGGGGCCCGAGCCCACCTGAACCTGGACCATCTCGACCCCGCCGATCGCCCCGTCGGCGATGAGTCGGCTCATGTCCCGGACCCACGGCAGTTGGCGATTGTGGAAGTTGACTCCCAGTCGCACCCCGGCCCGACGGCATGCCTCCACCGCCCTGGCGGCATCGGCAACGTCGATGGCCAGGGGCTTGTCGCAGAAGACATGCTTCCCGGCGCTCGCAGCGTCGACCACCTGGCCGGGGTGGAACAGGTTGGGTGTCGCGATGAACACCGCCTCGACCTCCGGGTTGGCCAACAGCTCGGAGTAGTCGTCGTAGGCGTGACGGACCCCGAACTCCCTGGCAAAGCCGTCCGCCCGACCCTGATCCCGGCTCACGACTGCCACGAGATCGCAGTCCGGTTCGGCGATCATCGCCGGGGCCATCGTGGTCCTGACAATGTTCCCCAGGCCGATGATCCCCCAGCCGAGCGACATCGTCAGGGTCCCAGGATCCGGGCCGGGTTGGTGGTGAGGATCGCCTCCTTCTCGACTTCGGACAGCTCGGACAGACCGCGGACCCAGTTGACCGGGTCATGGAGGAACATCGGCGCCGGATAGTCCGTCCCCAACACGACCTGATCGATGCCCACCGTGTCGATGAGGAAGCGGAGCACCGGCCCGTCATAGGTGCAGCAGTCGTAGAAGAACCGGCCGAGGTAGTCACTCGGAGGCATCGATTGGGCGAACCCGTCGTCCCCGGGGAAAGGCGGCCGCATTCCGCCGTCGAAGTCGCCCGGTAGCGCCCCCGCCACCTTGTCCATCCGTCGCACCCCGTAGGGGGCATAGCCCCCACCGTGGGCGAGGAGGAGACGGAGACCCGGAAAGCGGTCGAGCACGCCTCCGAAGACGAGGGTGGCGAACACCAGGGCTCGCTCGGTCAGGTTCCCGACGGCGTTGCCCAGTTTGTAGCGCTGGATTCGGTGGTTCACCACGGTGTCGCCGCCCTGATGGAAGAAGAGCAGCGCCTCGAGGTCCTGGGCAGCCGAGAAGAAGGGGAGGAACTCCGGCTCGTCGTAGGTCCGGCCGACGACGTGATCGTTGATGATCGCGCCGCGCATGCCGGCGACGCCCATCACTCGCTCCAGCTCGGCGATCGCCGCCGCCGGCGCCTGCATGGGGAGTGTGGCGAGACCGGTAAACCGGTCCGGGTGACGCTCGACCATCTCGACGATCTCGTCGTTGCACTCCCGCGCCACCATCGTGGTGAAGTCGACCTCGCGCTGGTACTGGTAGAAGCCGACACAGGGGGTCACCAGCTGCAGGTCGACTCCGAGCTCGTCCATCTCGGCGAGACGCTCCTCCAGCGACTTGTCCCAGCCGCCACGCCCCAGCTCTCCAACACTCGCCTCCAGCCCGTGCCAGTTGCCTGTCTCGGCTATGGCATCCTTGAATCGCTGAGGGGTGACGTGAGCATGCATATCGACGACGGGCACGACGTGGACTCTCCTGTTTCGGGTGGGCGTCCGCCAGGGCCGGATAACCTACATTATGCATTCTACCGAACCGGTCCAGACCCGAGGAGCGAACACTGATGTCCGAGTCGATGAAGAACCGTCTCCGATCAGGTGAGCGGCTGCTGGTGTTCGCGGTGGGGCGGATGTTCCACCCCAACATCATCCGGTACCTCGGTCTCCAGGGCGACTTCGACGGGTTCTGGGTCGACGTCGAGCACGGTGGCCTCACCACCCGGGACATCGAGCTGGCTGCCACCGCCGGGGCGGCCCACGGTCTCGAGTGCTTCGTCCGGGTCCCGCCCACCGACTACGCCACCGTGACCAGATGCTTCGAGTCGGGGGCGATCGGCGTCATGGCGGCACAGATCACTTCGGCGCAGCATGCCGAGGAGTTCGTGACCTGGGCGAAGTTCGCCCCACGGGGGAGACGGGGTCTCAATCCCCTCGGCTACGACGGAGGATACGGCTCCGTGCCACTCGCCGAGTTCGCGGCGCGAGCGAACCGGGAGACATTGGTCGCCATTCAGATCGAAACGGCGGGAGCGGTGGCAGAGGTGGAGGCGATCGCAGCAATCGACGGTGTCGACCTGCTCTTCGTGGGGCCGTCTGACCTGAGCCAGGCGGTCGGCGTGATCGGGGACTTCACCGGTCCGGCCTCGATGGACGCGATCGATCGCGTGGCCGCCGCCTGCCACGACCAGGGAAAGCAATGGGGAGCGGTGACTCCGAACCCTGACTATGCGGCCACACTGGTCGAGAGAGGTTGCAATCTCATCTCGGTCACCAACGACGTCAAGCTGGTGACGACCGGGCTCGCTTCTCTGAGGCAGGAGTACGCCCGGATCTGGGAGTGACTCCCCGACTCAGCTCTCCTGGTCGGCGTTCTCCAACGGGAGCATCACGTGGGCCAGTTGGATCTCCACCGCCCGCTCCAGGTCCTTGTCCCGGTAGGCGTCGAGAAGGGCGTAGTGGTCGGCGACGGCCCGTCTCCGGATCTCCGGATGGAGTCTCTGGGCGGCGGCGACGAAGACCCCGCTCGCTTCCTCGAGACCCTGCAGCATGCCGGCCAACCGCCTGGTGGAGGTGGCCCGATGGAAGATGTTGTGGAACTGGCTGTTCTTCTGCACCCAGGAGCCGAGATCCTCCTCCTCGGCGAGAACGTCGGCGAGGGAGGTCGCCTCGTCCAATTGCTGGTCGGTGATGTTGGCCATGGCACGGCGGATCGCCATCGTCTCGAGAGATCGTCGGATCTCGACGATCTCGCCCATCTCCTCCCAGTCCGGCTTGCGAACGGTCCCGATGCGGTGGCTGTCCAGGGTGATCAGACCCTCACTGGCCAGGTCGCGCATCGCCTCGCGCACCGGGGTGGTGCTCACCTCGAGCTGAGTGGCGATGTCGGTCTGGACCAATTTCGCCCCTCCGGGAAGATCGCCACGAAGGATGGCCGCACGTAACGCATCACGAACCAGATCGACTGCGGTAACCCGCCGCGAGACCGATGAGTCGAGCCGGAGACCGGCGGTTTCGCTCGTCATGAGAGCCCTCTCGTCAGAGGTGTCCACCTTCGGTTGTCGGGTGTGTTGTGTTCTGTAGTATACCGAATATATAGAGTAGGAGCGGTTGAAGTCAGCAGCAGATATGCCAAGGGGCCGTTCGCGGTCGACTGGGAGGACCGTTACGACTTCGCCGAGTTGCGTCGTCAACGTGTCGAGAAGGCACAGCACGCCCTGAAGGCGGGTGAGGCCGACGGTCTGTTGGTGTGGAAGGACGAGAACGTCCGTTATCTCACCTCGCTGCGCGCCCAGCTGATCGCGGGAAAGACCACCTCGCTCAACGGGGCGCTCCTCCATGGGAGCGAGGAACCGGTTCTGCTCGGTTCCGGCGGGGAGATCGACAAGGCCCGTTTCGGGATGAGTTGGGTGGGCGAGGCGCACGCGGTGCCGATCATGGAGCAACGCGAGCTGGTGGACGGATTCGTGGAGAACATCCTCACTCCGATCCTGGCCGAGCGGAGTCTCACCTCGGGGCGACTCGCCATCGACCAGGCCAACATGTCGTTCATCCAGTCGATGACCGCTCATTTCCCCAACATCGAGCTGGTCGACGGCGACACCATCATGCAGCAGGCGCGATGGGTGAAGACCGACCTCGAGGTGGCAGTGATCGAGGAGGCCTGCGCAATCGGGGACTCGGTCACCCAACGCGCCCTCGACGAGACCAGGGCCGGCCGGCGCGAGCTCGAGGTCGCCGCCGACGCGATGCAGACCCTGTTCCGATTGGGTGGGGAGATGGCCCACGTGATCACCCCGTTCGTGGCCTCGGGGGAGCACATGTCTCCGCCTCATCGGCTCGCCACAGACAAGATCATCCGGAACCAGGACCTCTGCTTCATCGACATCGGCGCCATGTGGAACGGGTACTTCGCCGATATCGGGCGCACCACCATCGTGGGCAGGCCATCTCGCGAGCAACAGAAGATCTACACCGCGGTCTACGAGGGCCTCATGGCCGGTCTGGCCACCATGCGCCCTGGGAACACCAATCGCGACTGCGCCGATGCGATCATCGCCAAGATCGGTGAGCACGGCCTGGAAGACAGACTCTTCAGCCTTTTCATCGGCCACGGGATCGGGATGGGGGCGAACGAGCCTCCCTACATCGGTGAGACGCTTCCCGGCGCCACGACCTACGAGTTCCAACCGAACATGGTCTTCGCGGTGGAGCCGTTGGTGTGGGTGCCCGGGGTGCGCGGGGGCGGCGGCGTCCGCCTCGAGGACATGATCCTGATCACGGAAGGTGACCCCCACCTGCTCTCACGGGTGGAGTACGAGGAGCGGCTGCTCCTCTAGCCCGCCTGGCGGCGCAACTGGTCCAGCACCGCCTCGACGATCGTCGTCGCCACTCGGTCGACCGACTCGTGGGTGTTACCCGCCACGTGCGGGGTCAGGAGGAGATTGGGCACCCCGGCGAAGGTCGAGGCAGGGCCAGGTCCCAGCGGCTCGGCCGCGAACACGTCGAGGGCGGCGCCCCCGATCTGACCACTACGTAGAGCTTGGGCCAGGGCCACCTCGTCGACCGTGCCCCCCCGTGAGGTGTTGATGAGGATGGCCGACCGCCTCATGCGAGAAAGGGCCTTGGCGTCGATGAGGTTCCGGGTTTCCTCGGTGAGGGGGGTGTGGACACTGACCACCTCGGACCATGCCAGCAGCTCGTCGAAGTCGAGGCGCTTGGTGCTCTCCCATACCGGATCGGTCTGCGCGAGGTAGGGATCGTGTGCCCCGACCCTCATCTCCAGCGCCGCCGCCCGAACGGCCACCTTGCGAGCGATCGCGCCGAAGCCCAACAGCCCCAACGCCTTCCCCGCCAGCTCACGGCCGAAGGCGTGACCCTGCCTGGGCCACTCTCCCGCCACCATCGACGGAGTCATCCCGTACACACCCCTGATCAAGACGAGCATGGCCCCGATCACATACTCGGCCACCGAGGTGGCGTTGGCCCCCCCCGCTGGTATCACCTCGATGCCGACCCGGCTGCACGCGCCCATGTCGATGTTGTCGAGCCCGACTCCAAGCCGGCCAACGACACGCATCTTCCCGGCGACGGCGATCAGCTCTTCGTCGATCCGCGTGCGGTTTCGGATGAAGATTGCCGATACGTCCCCCACCTGGTCGAGGAGGCCGGGGCGGTCGGCGTACAGATCGGGGTCGTAGACGACCGAGTGCTCCTCCCTCAGCCGATCGACGTACTGCTCCGGCAGGTACTCCGAGACCAGGATCTTGCTCACGCTGGTGCGACCCCGATGATCTCTCTCGCATCGACCGGGTCGGCGATATCTCGTCCTTGCTCGCCGGCGATGCGCATGATCTTCTCCACCTACTGCGCGTTGCTGTCGGCGAGATGGCCCGGGGAGACACTCGGGTTGTCCTCGGCGCCAACTCGGACATGGCCTCCGAGGCCGATCACCTCCCTGGTCGGGGGCGGGCAGTTGCGGTTGGACGGGTAGGAGACGGAGGAGTCGCAACCGGCCGTGATGATCGGCTTGTCCATTGGGGATCCCGCTTCCCCTATTTGCCCGACCCGGACACAAGCCCGGCGACCACGTACTTCTCGACCCTGGTGTACACCAGGACGAAGGGCAGCACGGTGAGCAGGGTGAAGGCCGCCTCAGCCGGGAAATTGGCCAGCCCTTCGATCCCCTGCATCAGATACAGCTCGAAGGGGAGCGTCCGTTTGCCCGGGCTCGAGGTGAGGACGAGGACCAAGGTGAACTCGTTCCAGGCTTCACGGAATGCGAGTACGCCGATGGTGATCATGGCCGGTGCGGCCAGAGGTGCCACGATGTAGCGGAGACGGGTCCAGAGGGTCGCCCCGTCGACGCTGGCCGCCTCCTCGATCTCGCGCGGGATCTGCTGGAAGAACCCCACCATCAACCAGACCGCCAACGGAAGGAGCATGCCCGTGTACACGATGATCAGGGTCATCCTCTTGTCGAGCAGCCCGGCTGCCACGGCCAGCCGGTAGATGGGGACCATGAGACCGAGACTGGGGACGAGCCGGGGGAGCAAGGTGAACAAGAGCAGCAGGTGCCTGCCTCGGAACCTGAACCTGGCGAAGGCATAGGCGGCGGGGACGCCGATCAGGAGGGTCAGCACAGTGGTCCCGATACCAACAACGACGCTGTTGACGAACGACGACGTGAAGCTCTCGCTCGACAGCACCTCGCGGTACGCGTCGAGGGTCGGCTCTGCCGGGATCAAACTGGGTTCGGAGAACACCTCGGCCTTGGTCTTGAAGGAGACAGAAGTGGTGACCAGGAACGGGGCGACCGTCCAAACCACCAGGGCGACCAGCGGGATCGCCAGGAGCACCTGACGAAAGCCACGTCGAATTCGGCCGCCGACCGGGCGCCTCGGCTCCCGGGCCGGGCCGGTGACCGCCTCGGCGGCCGCCGCCGTTTCGATGGAGAGAGGCGGTTCGTCGGTGCGGCGGATCTCGGTCATTGCTCGTACTCGTATCTTCTCGCCACCCCGACGTAGGCCAGGGTGAGCAGGGCGTTGAGGACGAGGATGAAGGTCGCGATCGCCAGCGCCTGGTTGAACTCGAGGTTGCGAAACGCCACCGTGTACATCTCCATCGCCAGGGTCTGAGTCGCTTTGAGCGGCCCGCCTCCGGTCATGGCCAGGACCACACCGAGACCGGTCAGGGTGGAGTAGCTCAGCCAGACGATGCTGATCACCAGTTGTGGGGTGAGAAGGGGAATGGTCAGCCGTCGGGCCCGGGTCCACCCGGTCGCCCCATCGACCAGGGCCGCGTCGAGATACGACTTGTCTATGGTCATCAGCCCGCCGAGTAGTACGAGGATGGTCAGGGGCAGGTCGGTCCACACCTGGGTGACGATGACCACGAACATGGCCAATCCGGGATCGGCGAGCCAGCCGAGGCCCTCCAAGCCGAAGAATTCGATCACCTGGTTGACCATCCCGAACTGGCTGTTGAAGAGGAGCCTGAACATCACCGCTGCGGCGACATTCGAGATGATGTAGGGGGCGACTGTCACAGCCCTGAGAAAGCGCAGCCGCCCCACCACCCGGAACAGGGCGAAGGCGAAGAAGAGCCCGAGTGCCGTTCCCAGGATCAGCGACCCGAAAACGAATATGGCTGTTCGGTTGAGGGCATGCCAGAAGGCCGGGCCGGAGAACATCTCGACGTAGTTCTGGAAACCGACATACTCGGCGGGAAGGCCCAGGCTGGGGGCCCGATAGAGGCTCTGCCAGATCCCGTAGAGAACGGGGAAGCCGAGGATTGCGGCCACCAGGACGATCGAGGGCAGGCTGAAGAGATACGGGATCGCCTTGTTGTGCCCGACCAGGGCGCTGCTCCCGCCCCTTGGCTCAGGTCGGCGGAACCAGCGCCTGGCTCTGGTCGCGGTGCCCGCCGTCATCGATCGTCCATGGATGTGGACCGGAGGATCGCACACCCGCACTCACCTGTGGTGAGCGCGGGTGTGCGCGTTCTGTCAGGGTGCCTGGGTCTACCTGGCACCGTTCGTCGCTTCAGGCGGTGGCGTCGAGCAATGGCTGGTACTCGGCGGCCAGGTCCTCGGCGGTCTTGTCGGTCCCGACCACGATCTCCCCGAACATCTGCTCGAGGATCCCCTCGACCTCGCCGGCGTTGGCGCCGGCCGGGGTCGGGGTGCTCCCCAGATAGGCGTTCTTGAGGTCTTCGGTGAAGAACGGCCAGATCTCGGTGAGCCTCGGGTCGTTGATCGCCTCGGTCTGCCGCATCGGCACGGAGCCATTGCCGGCAGCCTCGATCAAGTTGTCTGTTTCGGCGATGTATCTGAGGATCAGGGCCGCTTCCTCGGGATGCTCGGATCCTTCCACCACTGCCCAGGTCCGTGCCGCGGACAGGGCGACGCCGTCGGCGCCTCCACCTGACCGGGACAGGGGCACCGGGGTCAGGCTCCACTGATCCGGGTAGCTGAAGTCTCCGACCTCGTTGAAGTCGCCGGCGGTGGTGAAGCCGTCGAGGATGAGACCGGCGTCACCTGAGATGAAGGCTCCCCGGGCCTCGTCCTCACCCCAGGCTATGGCCTCGGGGGGCAACAATCCCTCGTTGGCTGCCGTGAGGAACCAGTTGATCGTGTAGAGGCCACCCTCCGAGTTGAGATCGGGCACTGCGCCGTCGAATGGGGCTCCCGATGCAGCCAGCACCGTCTTGAGGGTGGTCACCCCGTCACCTGCTCGCGCCTGGACCGTGAGTGGGATCCCGTCGGGTCGGGCGGTCTTCATCGCTCTCATCCCCTCCAGCACCGCGTCGAGGGACTCGAAGGGTGTGGTGATCCCCGCCTCTTCGAACCAGTCGGTGTGGTAGTAGAGGATGTCGAAGTTGGCCGTCACCGACATCCCGTGCTTGACGCCGTCGATCGCAGTCTCGTCCCAGACCAGGGGTAGGAGGGTGTCGTACTGCTCCGGGTTCTCCTCCTGCCACGCCGCCGCGATGTCGTCGTGGGGCCCGACCAGGCCGGCCTCGGCATAGTTGACGATCAGGAACGAGTCCTCGGCGCCGAGCACGTCGGGGAGTGGCTGGCCGGCATCCCGCATCCTGAGGAACTGCTGAAGGATGTCGTCGTTCGACTGGACGTCGTATTCGACTGTCACTCCGGGGTTGTCCGCCTCGAAGCTGGCGAAGTCGTCGGGGGGGATGTAGTAGGGGCGGGTGACCCAGACCAATAGGCTGACCCCCTCACCTTCGGCCGCTGTGGTCCCGCTGCCCCCTTCCGTGGTACCACTGCCGGCCTGTGTGGTCCCGGTGTCGCCACCGGTTGTGTCGGTCCCTTCGCCATCGCTGGCACATGCCGCCAGCATCAGGGTCAGGGCGAGCAGCAATGCGAGGGTCTTGGGGCTTGCCGTCCGGGTATGACCGGACGGTCGCTTCCAGGTGAACGTCATCGAGTCTTCTCCTCCTGTGTCCAAACTCCCTGCGGAGGGCCCCGGACTCCCAGCAGGTGATGAATCAGCCGTTGTCCTGCAATATATACAATACCGATTATCCGGATGCGGTCAAAGGGTCCGGCAGCGTGGCCGAACCTTTCTTTGGGGGGTGGTGCAATCGGTAGCACCGTGGGGTGCGGGGTCCTGCCGGAGCGGGCGTCACCACTACCACCGTTTAACCTTGTGACCGGACCTTTTCTTGGGGGGTGGTGCAAACCGGTGGCACCGTGGGGTGCGGGGTCCTGCCGGAGCGGGCGTCACCACTACCACCGTTTAACCTGTGGCCGGCCCCTTTTTGGGGGGTGGTGTAACCGGTAGCACTGCAGGTTTT
>DATBIX010000067.1:0-9611 GCA_036556665.1 Acidimicrobiia bacterium | reverse complement strand
GGCATCGGCCCGTAACCGGACAGAGTGGCCGGACGTATCCTGCACCCATGTCGGCTTTGCGGGACGCAATAGTCGGTATGCCGGATGGCCGCCGCCTGGCGTACACCGAGTGGGGACTGTCGGACGGCACGCCGATTCTGTGCTTTCACGGCTCGCCCGGGGCCCGAACATGGTGTCCCGACGAAGCCGCCACAGCCGCGTCGGGAGTGCGGTTGATCATGCCCGACCGGCCCGGGATCGGGCGTTCCGATCCCCTGGAAGGGCGGACACTGGCCGACTGGCCCAAGGACGTGTTGTCGCTGGCCGACGCGCTGGAGATTCCCGAGTTCGGAATCATCGGAATCTCCGCCGGTGGGCAGTACGCGGCTGCCTGCGCTGCACTCATTTCCGGGCGGCTGCGTGGTGTCGCCATCGTCGCCTGCAGGCTCATCTCCGAGTACAACTGGGCCGAGCGGCCAGGCATCGAGGAAGAGTGGGACGTCGAGGAGCGGGCCGAATTCGATCTCGTTCGGGTCGATCGAGGGGCCGGGGCGGACCTAGCGGCGCAACACAACGTCGAGTTCGTGGACGAGGTGAGTCGACATCCCGAGGGAATCCAGGAGTGGCTCGAATCGGAGACGGAAGCAGACAACTGGTTCTTCGACGACCCGTCGAGAAGGGCCAACTTCGAAGCATGCATGAGAGAGTGGGGTAGGCAAGGGGTCGAGGCTCTGAAGTGGGACCTGATCGACGTCTTCCTGCCGTGGGGCTTCCGCCTTTCCGAGATCTCGATCCCGGTCACGATCTGGTGTGGCCGGGAGGATCCGCGGCTCCCGCATATGGACTTCCAGGTGGAGGCGATTCCACATAGCTCGCTGACGATCTGGCCCGGCTGTGGGCATCTTGGATTCGTCAAGCATTGGTCCGAGATCCTCGAGTCCGTCAACGCCCAGGTTTGACCTCCCCCGGTGACCCGGGCCGGTGGTCCGACTCCCTCCAAGCCTCTACCCTGTGATGCGGGTGATGGGGCCCGCCTCGCAACCGCAGCCCGTCTGCTGATGGCTCCTACCGGGTTCGGCGACGGATGGAGCTGTCATGAGGCTGGTTTGGGTCGGGGTGGGTGGTGCGGTCGGGTCGGTCCTTCGTTACGCGGTGAGCCTGGCCTTCTCGGGGAGCGTGTTCCCCTGGGCCACCCTCGTGGTGAACATCGTGGGGTCGCTCTTCATCGGCTTCGTCTTCACCGCCTTCCTGGGGCGCTGGTCGGGATCGTTGATGACCGGGCTGACGGTGGGCGTGCTCGGTGGTTTCACCACCTTCTCGACTTTCGCCTGGGAGGGCCTAACCGAGATTCAGTCCGGTAGATCCGCGGCCGCAGCGGCCTATATCGGGGCGTCGATCGTTGGTGGCCTGGTCGCTGCCTGGCTCGGGTACCTCGCCGGGCGGGCCCTGCACTGACCGAGGCGGTGCGGCAGCCGGGGTGGCATGATCAGGCAGGCCTCTCGGAACCGATCAGGTCGTCCTGGGACGGTTCGCTGACCAGAAGCCAGATCGCCCCACCCACGACGACCACTCCCACCACGATCAGCCACATCGGCGCGTCGTAGGAAGAAGGTGTGTCCTCGACCGGCACCGGGATCGGCTCGGGCGTCGGCAGGGGCTCGGGCACCGGTTCGACCACATCGGGAACCGGGGCGGGGACGAATCCGGAGCCGACCCAATCGGCCCGAGCCGTCTCGGGAACCAGGACGGCCGCAGCGACGTAGCCCATTTCCGGCCCGAATGGGACGGTGGCGTCGGCGCCGGGCTCGAGCACCGTGACGCCCAGATTGCCAGGCTGGAACACGGCGCCTTCCTCATCGGTGATGCTCCAACTCCAGTATCCGCGATCCGGGAGATCTCCCTCACCGATCACGTTCAGTTGAGCGTCGTAGATCGTCGGGACGTCCGAGTTGCACGAGTCCCAGATCGAGATCGTCTCGTCGTCCAGCCACACCGGGTACACATCGCATGCAATCGGGGTCTCGACGGTGGTCCCGTTGATCAGGTCGACCACGACGGCCCGACCGGCCACCGGGGAGACGTTCCAGTCGACGAGACCGAACGCCAGGTGGGTGCCGTCGGGGGAAGGCGCCACCGAGGCGAGTTGGCCGTGGATCTCGCCGATGGGCCCGGCGAGATCGGTGGTGGCGCCGGTGCCCGGGTCGACGGCGAGGATCGAGCCGTCTGAGGTCAGGCCGACAGGGCCCGCCGCGGTGTCGACCAGCCACTCGACACTGTCGAGGATGACCTCGGTCTCGCCGTCGGCATGGCGAACCAACGACGTCCGGTCCACACCGGAGAGCGTTGTCAATGCGAGGTAACCGCTGCCACCGGCCTCGGTGCAGACCAGATGGGTGAACCATGGGGCGATTTCGGGGTCGAGCGGATTCTCCTCGATCACGCCCAGGTCCCGATAGGCCCACACCTCGATCGTGCTCTCCTGGGTGAGCCCGATGAAAGTCTCGTCGTCGGGGCAGGCACTCACCATGAGCGGGGATGGGCCGGCGCCGTAGCCGACCACATTTCCGTCGCGATCGATCGCGACCAGACCTGCGTCACCCATCTGGGTGATCAGCACCAGATGCGGCGGCGATCCCTGCACCGGGTGCGGGGGCCCCTCGGCGGCCGAGAGGAGCAGGTCCGGGTCCATGGTCCAGCACAGATTGCCCAGCCACTCCCCGTTCTCCAGGGTGAGGAGGAACCCGGCTCGTTCCCCGACGGGTAGCTCGAAACCACATGAGGCCCCGCTGGCTGCGCTCTTGACCACGACCTCGTCGCCGATGTCACCCTTGACGACCGTCTCGACCTGGAAGTGGAAATCGACGAGCTGCCCCGAGTTGGTGATCTCGGAAGGGCGGTCGACCTCGACCAGTGTGCCGACGAAGCCTCCGTCGGCCTCGGCCAGCCCGCGGTAGGGATCTGGCATCATGCAGGAACAGGCACGTGCCGGAAGGGCTCCCTGGACGACGAGACCGAGGGCCAGGAAGAAGGCGATGACGACTGCATTCAATCGACGCATTGCCATTCCGATCTCCTCTCGAGCGGTTTCGACGTTCCCGTCGTCGAAACGGTTCCATGTTCGAGGAGGCGCATTTCGGGTATCCTGATACCCAAGAGGTAGCGACATGAGTCGCATTGTCTGGAACGAAACCTTGGACGGCTGGTTCGGAGGCCCGTACCAGATCGAGCTGGCTGCCCCACGACTCTGGGTGCTGAGCCGGCGCCCCAGCCAACCGAGCCTCAGAGGGCCCATACTGTCGGAGGTGGTTCGGACCTCGGGATCACTCCAGGCGCTGAAACAGGCCGCCGACGAGTTGGAGCGGTGTCAACGAGTGAGACGGCGCCTCCTGACCCATATCACCTTCACCGGGGCGGTTCTGGCAGCGATGGCGATTGCCCTGCTCGCCGGGGCGCAGACCGTGGCGGTGGTCCTCCTCACCGGGGCGTTCGTGGTCGGGCTGCGCACCCTGGTCCTTTGGATCGAGGAGGCGACCGGTAGCGCCTGGGCGGTGGTCTCGAAGCACTACCAGTAGGTCGGGACTAAGCGGCGGCCTGCCGTTTGGCAAAGCGATCCGCCACGGCGATGACGATCGCGGCGATGGCGAGAAGGATCAAGGGGGCAAGGACACGCTGACCGTCCTGGAGGGTGGTGCGGAAGAGGATCTCCAAGACCAGGAGAGGCGAAAGCACCAGATCGACCACGGCCGGTGGCAGAACGGTGTCGAGCACGGCAGACATTCGCTCCGTGGCGACGGCGGGACCAGACTCGACGAGCTCTGCCACCGACTCCGGCACAGAGCTATTCCCCTGAACGGGGGTGAATGCGGGGACGGCGAGGGCAAGCTGATCGATCACGTCGTTGGGCTCCACGACCCCAGTCGGGGCTGACTCACCGCCGACGACGTCGGGGGCGGCCGGGAGAGAAGGGCCCGGGTCGCCCGTTCCACTCGACGTGGCACCGTTGTCGGTACCCGTTTCCCCCCCGACCAGGCCGTTCCCGTCACCGTTTCCGTTCCCGCCGTTCCCATTTCCGTTCCCGTTTCCTCCGGCGGGCGGCCCATTCCCATTGTTGCCCGGAGTCGTCCCTGGGCCGGACGACGTGGTGGTGGTGTCGACGATGGTCGTGGTCGTCGTGGGGATAGTCGTGCTCGTGGTGGTCGAGGATGGGGCGGGCGTCCAGGCGTCGGCGATGTCCCGGATCTCGGTTCTGGCTGTGTTGCGTCTCGCTTGGAGGTCTTGCTTGGCCTGGTTTGTGATGCTCTTCAGCTCGCCCGGATACAGCTTGTTCAGGTCTTCGATAGCCGTCTTGGAAGAGGTCCAGGTCGTCTCGACGGCATCCTCGGCGGCGGCTCGGGCCTGATCGACCTCGGCTTGGGTCGTCACCGAGGCGACGTCGGCCTGAAAGTCGGCAACCACCGCATCCATCTCTGCCAGACCCTGGTCCCTGATCGTCAGGACCTCTTCGATCGCATGGGATGAGGTATGCGACGCAGCGGCCGGCGCTGAGATGGCGAGCGCAACGAGAACGGACATGCCGAGGCACATCGATGCCCGCCGGATCATCATGATCAGTTATCGGCGGTTTTCACGATTCTCCTGAGCCACAGGTTCAAGGGATGCTGGAGTGACGCCGAAAAACATGTGTGGTGCGCAGGCCGGATTCCGACTTCGTCCAGATCTTCGTCGTGGGCGTGACCTTGACTGCATTGCTCGTCCTCGCAGTCTTCGTGGTGAACCGGGAGAGTTCGGGAGCAGTGGCCCAGGACGCCGAGGTCGCCATTCTGGCCGAATCCACGCTCAGCGCCTCGGCCGGAGTGCGTAACGCGATCAACTTTCTCTTTGTGCTCGCCGCCCAGGATGCCAACTCCGAACTGGTCGGCCAGGCGAGGCGGGGAGTCGAGGATGCCCTCGAGCAACTGGCGGCTCGAGCGCACCGGCTCGAGGAAGGACTTGACAGCGTCGAAGCCGAAGAAATCGCACTCGAGCACGAGCTGTTTGCTGCTGCGGTGACCGACGCCCTCAGCGGGCTAGGCGAAATCGGGTCAGACCCCCCACTCACGGTCCAGGAGACGCTGGTGGGCCGCTACGACACTTTCACCGAGACCCTGGCGCAGACACGCGACAGTCGTACCAGCCAGATCCTGGTGTCGGGCGAAGGTGTCGGTAGGGCGGCGGACGCGGTCCGGTTCATAGTTGTGTTTGCCTTGCCTCTGGGGATCATGATCGGGGTGTGGCGAGCGACTCGCCGTTCCGCCGCCCGACGTCTCTTGACCGAGGAGCTTCGCCATGAGCGGGAGGTGTCACGGTCGAAGGACGAGTTCATTGCAGACGTCTCCCACGAGCTGCGCACGCCTCTGACCGGGATCTACGGCTTCGCCGCCGCGCTCGAAGACGACGCCGACCTCCTACCTGCGACCTCGAGGGAGCTGGTCGGCTTGATCGTCACCGAGGCTGCAGAGCTGGCGCGGATGGTCGACGACCTGGTGGCCGCCGGCCGTATCGATGCCGAGGCGATCACGTTCGACCTTCGCCCGGTGGAGCTGCTCCCCGAGATCCAGGAGGTCCTACGCCCCTTCCGTCGCCGCGGCATTTCGGTCGAGGTCGACGACATCGCGATCACGGTCCTCGCCGACCGAATGCGATTGCGGCAGCTGCTCAGAAACCTGGTGTCCAATGCGGCGAAGCACGGAGGCGATGAGATCGCCCTGACTGCCTACAACCGGGGAGAGTTGGGTGTGATCGAGGTCATCGATGACGGACCGGGCGTCTCGACCGAGGTGGAGGAGCGATTGTTCCAGCGTTATGTCCACGCCGACGGGGACGCCATCCTCGAAGGAAGCGTCGGGCTGGGTCTGGCAATCGCCCGTTCCTTTGCTGAGGGGATGGGTGGCAGACTCGAATACGTCCGATCCGACGGTCTCACAATATTCAGCGTGGCCCTACCGCTCGCACATACGGAGCACGCAGGTCAGGACGACCCAGCGCTCTCCGCGGTTTCGGGCTGAGAGCTCTCTCCCGAGCTCGACCCGGATTTGATCAGGTCACGGCAGACCCAGGCGAAGAACGTCGTCCAGGTGGCGATGCCGAGGAACTTGGCCATGTCCTCGATCACGGCTGATAGAGGCGGAGTCGGAAGGTCGAGCTCACCGGCGGCGTCGAGGATCACTGATACGGCGAAGAAGGCGATGGCGACCCAGAACACGACCAGATCGGGACGGGAGGTCAGATAGCTCCAGGCAGGCCTGAGAAGGACGATCGCCACGATCCCGTAGATGGCGATGGTGACCGGGGAGGGGATGCCGATGCCGTTCTTCAACGTCTCGTGGATCAGGTAGGCGTCATCGGCCCCGAGCATGAGGCTGATCACCCCGCCGGCGATGAGCAGTGATCGGGCGCCGCCGGAGACCTGGGTGGCCAGGGTGAGAAGGCACATCGCCCCCGCTGCCGCCCAGAGTGCTACCCCGGTGGTGGAGAACAGCCCGGTGTACCAGGGGCCTTCGAGCGTGGCGGTGGGATCGCGGAGCAGGTCGGTCACCGGGACGTCCCGCAGGTAGGCGGCGGTCAAAGCGAGCAGGAACAACAACGCCAGCGGAGCGAGAACATAGATGACGAGCCGCTTCAGTGCCCCACCGTGATCGGGTCGATCCGTGGTCTGCTGCAATGAGTCCTCCCAGGTCCTGGGGACAGACTACCCCTGGCGGACCGGCGGTCTACCCCTGACCGCCACTCTGGGTGGTTGTGGCTGCGATCGACGAGGTGTGGTTATGCTGACCCGTTCGCGGATGTCGGTGGCCAATTATTGGGCCGACAGGGGACTGGCACCCAGCCAACCGAGGAGGTAGAAGGCCGGTGACCAGAACAGACCTGGCGACGACCACGGGTCGCTCGCCTTTTTCCTTCACGTCGCCCTGGCGAACCTTCGCCCTATTTGCGATCGGGATCGCCACGGTGGTGGCATTCGTTCTGGCCTGGCCGGAGCCGGCGCAGGCGGCCGACCGGCGTCTGATGAACGGCGAGAGCTTTCCCAGCGGATTCACCGTCCCCGCCGGTCAGACCTGGGAGTTCAATCCGGGTGCCAACACGACGGTCAGCTCGGGAGGGAACATCATCGTGCGGGGGACCCTGGTGATGAAACCGGCCAACGGGAACGTCACCCATCTGCTCCGCTTCACCGGGATCAATGAGAACAACTTCGTCGGTGGGGGGATGGATCCGATCGCCTCCGACGTCGGATTGTGGGTGATGGGCTCGGGCCGGATCATCCTCCAGGGGGAGGCGAAGACGGCGTGGTCGTACACCTATCAGAGCTCCTGGGCAGGCGACGAGGTGATCGCTGCCCCCAACACGCCGGGGAATTACACAGGCTTCCGCTCGGTCACCTCCACACCGGCGAAGAACGCCCTCGGATACAGCACCGAGTTGATGAATCTGACCCGCAACGTCCGCATCGAAGGCACCACCAGCGGTTACAGCCACGTCTTCATCAGATCGAGCCAGCCATCCTCGATCAAGCACGCCGCCTTCCGATACATGGCGCCCGACTTCGGTGGATCTGCGGTGACCGGGCGATATGGGCTCCACATCCACATGTCGGGCAACGGGAGCCGGGGGACGATCGTCGATGGCCTGGTGATCAGGGACACCAAGAGCCACGCCTTCGTGCCCCATCTCTCCAACGGGATCACCATGAAGAACACGATCGCCTACAACGTGAGAGGCGAGGCGTACTGGTGGGACGAGGGGGACACCTCGGACGACATCGTGTTCGACCGGACGATCGCGGCCAGAGTCGGGTTCGCCTCGGGTGGAGAGAACCATCGGATGTCGGCTTTCTTCCTCGGGGCGGGCAGCCGTGTCACCGTGACCAACTCGGTGGCGGTGGGAATCCAAAACGATGAGGGAGGGGCGGACCGATCGGGGTTCATCTGGCCCGAGGACGCCGAGGCCACCTGGACCTTCCGTAACAACCGGGCCCACAACAACGACTCCAATGGGATCTTCGTCTGGCAGAACAACGAACTGCCCCACGTCATCGACGGCTTCATCGCCTACTACAACTCCGATGCCGGGGTCGAGCACGGCGCCTACACCAACTCGTACGTCTACAAGAACCTCACTCTGCTCGGGAACGGCACGGCGGTCCACTCCCACGCCCTGGGTGAGCCGGGCGACGCCGGGGCCGACACCCAGATCTGGTCCAAGATCAAGACAAATGGCGGGACGCTGATCATCGACGAGCATGCCAGGGAGGCGGAGCGCCCGGTTCGCTTCGTCGACTGCGACTTCGGATCGGTCGACGTCCAGGACAGCGGGGGCCCGGAGGGGAGTGTCTACGACTTCATAAGGTGCGGGTTGGAGCCATCAGACTTCGACCTCGGTGGCGCCAGGTCCGATTCGGTGTTCCGGGTGCAGCGCTCCAACGGCACCGCCTACCGGCTGACCGGTAACGGCACGGTGACCCAGATCAGTGCCTTCTACTTCGGGACGGTCCCGGGCAGCGGCTTCATCGACACCGGTGGGAGTGTGTTCGCCGACGCCATCCAATGGCTGGCCGACAAGGGGATAACTCAGGGGTGCAACCCGCCAGCCAACACCATGTTCTGCCCCGACGATCGGGTCACTAGAGGGCAGATGGCCACCTTCCTGGTCCGGGCCAAGGGCTACTCGCAGATCGCCGACGATTTCTTCGTCGACGACGGGGGGCACATCTTCGAGAACGCGATCAACCGGCTGCGCACGGCGGGGGTCACCCAGGGGTGCAATCCGCCGACCAACAACCGGTTCTGCCCCGACCGCTTCGTGACCCGAGGTGAGATGGCGGCATTCCTTGCCAGGGCATTCGACCTCCCCGCCTACAACGGGCCCGACCGGTTCGTCGACGACAACCGCAGCGTGTTCGAGAACGCCATCGAGCGGCTGGCCCAGGCCGGGATCACCGTTGGATGCAACCCACCGAGCAACAACCGGTTCTGCCCCGACGACTTCGTCACACGGGGCCAGATGGCGGCCTTCCTCAAGAGGGCGTTGACCAACGGAGCGTCGGCTGCGGCGTCGGCCTCGGTTCTGGTGGCCCAGGCGGGTGATGCCCAGGTCGAGGGCGCGGTGAGAGAGGTCGGCCCGGCCGACTCGACCCCCGCATCAGGTCTCTCCATCTGGTGCTCCATGGTCTCCTGATGCCGTTCTTGCGCCTCTGATGCGTGGTCGGGTCACGGCGGCCGCGGGGCTGTTGCTGATGTTGGCGGCATGCACCTCCGAGTCGACCTCGACCACCACCGGACCCGGTGAGTCGACGACGGCCACCGAGGAGGGCACGACGTCGACCGTTCCCATGACCACCACATCGACGCCTGGTGCACCCATCGTGCGTGAGGAAGTGATGATCACCGAAGACCAGAGCTACCCCGAAGGTGTGGTGATCCCGGCCGACGAGTCTTGGGTGCTCGACCCGAATACGAGCATCACGTTGTCCGCCTCGGGCAACGTCGAAGTGCTCGGGGAGCTGGTGATGCAGCCCGGCTCGGGCGACGTGGAGCACACCCTGCGCTTCGAGGGGGTGGACGAGTCGGCGTTCGTGGGCGGCGGGATGGACCCGG
>DATBIX010000066.1:0-67970 GCA_036556665.1 Acidimicrobiia bacterium | reverse complement strand
GCGGTTCAGGCCTCAAGGTAATCACTGCCACGGTCCATGATGCTCGGTGGCGCATATTGCCGGATGCCGGACGCTGTGCACAGTCCGAAGCCCCTGTCGCGCTGTCGTTCTGTACGGTCCTGGCCTGCGAGGTGTGGTGCTGGTGCCACGCCTCGCTTTCCCCGGCGCGGCCCGGTCATCGGTCGGTACATTGCGAGGGATGGAGCCAGTCGAGGTCATGGCCGAGTACGCGGCTGCTTGGGAACGCGGCGAGGCCGAGGCGGCCTGGCAGTTCTACGCGGACGACGTCGTCATGAACCTCCCCGGACGCGGCTGGCCGGCGCTCACGTCGGCCGAGCCAATGTGATTGCGGCCATCGAGGCGTTGTTGGCTCGTACCAGTGGCCTGTCGGCCGAAGTCGAGGTCATCGACCGGCTGACATCCGGGGATCGGGTGGCGCTCGTTCTTCGCGAGGCGGTGAGCCGCTCCCAAGCCTCCCTCGAGTTGTATCGGGTGAACCTGTATCGAGTCGTCAACGGCAAGATTGCCGAGATCGACATCTACGAAGCCAACCAGTACGAAGTGGATGAGTTCTTCGGTTGACGCCCCGCGATTGGTACCAGATCACCCATTCAGGATCAGTACGCCCGCTCTACCTACCCATCCGGTATCGGCACTTCCTGTGCGGCTTCCATCGAGGTCTGGGTAGGAGGCATGAAGCCACGGTCCGGTATCCAATAGGCGATGAGAGTCCACCAGCAGAGCCACAGACTGTGAGTTCCGTCGGAGGCGTGACCTACCGTCGGAGGGTGCTCAGGATCAACGGCACCGACTACCACCTCGTGCTCTCTCCAGCTCCACCATCAGCGCCCTGACGCGTTGCTCCAGATCGTCTCTGATCGGTCGCACCTCCTCGACCGTCTTGTTCGACGGGTCGTCGACCTCCCAGTCGATGTATCTCTTTCCGGGAAACACCGGGCAGGCGTCCCCACAACCCATGGTGACCACGACGTCGGCTGCGCGGACGATCTCGTCGGCCCACGGCTGGGGTATCTCGCCCCCGATGTCTATTCCCTTCTCCGCCATGGCGGCGACTGCGGCCTGGTTCACCCGCTCGGCGGGCTCGGATCCCCCCGAGAACACGTCGACGGACGCGCCGGCGAGATGGCGCATCCACCCGGCAGCCATCTGGGACCGACCTGCGTTGTGCACGCAGAGGAACAGGACACTGGGCTTGAGGGTGGTCGCATCCGATTCGAGACGGATCAGGGCGCGGAGGCGGTCCCGGGCGAACCGCTCGGCGAGGAGTGGAATCCAGGTGCTGGTGTGGGCGCGCTGGACCAGCATGTCCAACGATTCGTTCATGAAGCGCTCGATGGTCTCTGTGTTGAGCTCTCCGGCGAAGCGACGTTTCAGCCGCTCAGCGGCTTCCCGGATCTGCAGCTTCTCGGCTGTGGTGAGCGTGACCGGCATGGTTTCTCCTCATGTGGATGCCTGTTGCGAGACACGGTGGGACTGGAAGAGGACGGCGACGGGAGCCGCGAGCAGCCCCGCGGCGAGTTGGGCAGCCACGAACGCGGCCACCGATGCGGGGGCGATGCCCGTGTAGCTGTCGGTGAGCATCCTGGCGAAGGTGACTGCAGGGTTGGCGAATCCGGTCGACGACGTGGCGAAGACTGCGGAAGCAACCCAGGCGCCCACCGCGGCTGGGACCAGGCCACCCCGTCCGTTGCGCACCAACACCAGAATCAGAAGCACTAGGACGAAGGTGGCGACGGCCTCGGCGACGACCCGCCCCACTCCGCTGCGAGCCGTCGTCGATAACGAGACCAGCGTCCGGTCGAAGCTGAGATTGGCGGCGGCAACCCCGACGATGGCGCCCAGGACCTGAGCAGCCGCGTAGCGCGCTGCCTCCGCCCCCGGCATGGCACCGGTGCGCCAGAAGCCGAGTGTCACCGATGGGTTGAAGTGAGATCCTGACACTGTCTGGAACACGGTGATCAACGCCCCCAGCCCGAGCCCGACCGCGATGGCATGGGCGAACAGCTGTGCACCCGGATCCGTGCTCAGGGTCTCGGCGGCGATGCCACTCCCGACGATGACATACAGGAGCAGCGCCGTGCCCAAGCCTTCTCCTGTCAGCTGCCTGCTCATGTCCCTGGGGCGGTCTGCTCGATCAGGTGGTCGACGCGCGAGGCGATCTCGGTGAACGCCGAACGGAACGACTTCAGTGTTCCGGTGACGACCGGGTCGGGCACCGACCAGTGCACCTGGGTTCGGGCCGCGGGGACGCCCGACTCGAACGCTCGATCACAGACGCTCACCATCAGGTCAGGATTCTCAGGGAGGCTGTCGTAACCCGACGGTCGAGCCGTGGAGATGTCCACCCCGAACTCCGCGGCGATGCGGATGGCCGTTGGGTGCACCCTTCCCGCGGGATGGCTTCCTGCGCTTGCTGAGTCACGGCCGGTCTTCTCCTCCCAGAGTGCGGCGGCGAACTGAGACCTCGCCGAGTTGTGGGTGCAGACGAAGGCGACCCTTCGCACGTCCGGCATCGGATGATGAAGGCGGGAGGGGAGACGGTCCCAGCACAGTGAGACATATCGGCGGCGGTGATCTCCCTCGGAGACAAGTCGCTCTATCAGACCGGCCGATTCGAGCACGTCGAGATGATGGGCCAGGAGGTTGCCCCGCATGCCGGACACCTCCGCGAGTCCTGCCACGGTCTGGTCGCCGAGGGCCAGATGGTCGACGATCCTGAGCCTCCTTTCGTCGCCCAAGGCGGCGTGGGCCCCAGCTCTACTGGCGAGATCCATTTCAACTCAGAATATATTGAGTCAAACATGCTTGAGCAAATCCAAGCCTGATCCGAAGGAGGCCGGGTTGGAGCAGCGATGTCCGCTGCGAGGCCTTCACATGGGCTTGGTGGCTCGTATGACCATCGAATCGAGGCCGTCGGCGACAGCATGCGTTGGCGAGAGGCTGATGTCCTCGAACCCTGCCCTTGCCAGCCCCGACCGATACTCACTCTGGGACAGGGACCCGGCGATACAGCCGACCCAATTCCCTCGCTCGGCTCTCTCCGCCGGGCTGAGCGAGTCGTCGGCCACGATGTCGGTGACGCCGATCCGACCGCCGTTCCGCAGCACCCGGAACATCTCGGCAAACACCGCATCCTTGTCGACCGACAGGTTGATCACACAGTTGGAGATCACCACGTCGATGGATCCTTCGGGAAGGGGGATGTCTTCGATGAACCCCTTGACGAACTCGACGTTGCTCACTCCGGCCTCTTCGACGTTCCGACGCGCCATCTCGAGCATCTCGTCGGTCATGTCCAGGCCGTAGGCAAACCCCGTCGGCCCGACCCGGCGCGCCGAGAGCAGCACGTCGATGCCCCCACCCGAACCGAGGTCGAGGACGGTCTCGCCTTCGGCCAACTCGGCCACAGCGGTGGGATTGCCACAGCCGAGGCTCGCCGCCGCGGCCTGATCGGGCAGGGAGGAGAGCTCAGCCGCGCTGTAGAGACCCCCCGTCACGTCCTCACACGACGTATCGCAGCACCCGTCAGCCACCCCCAAGGCGCTGTTGGCGTAACGACGGCGAACCTGCTCGCGGAGGTCGCTCTCGCTGGTCATGACGCCGGTTTCGTATCGACAATCATCAATGTGACACTACTGGTCGTATCGATGATTGTCAATGCATGGGTATGCCCAAACGCCCCTACGTCGAGCCGGTCACGGCTCAAACGGCGGCGAGCACCAGATCGAGGGGACGGGGGACCAGCGCCAGGTCCAATGCCTCCACCATCAGGCGGGCGTAGAGCACCTTGCGCCCGCTTCGGGTGCCCATGAACCGGACCAACTGCTGATGGATCGACCGTTCCCTCTGCGCCGGCTGCTGTTGCAGTATCCGAAACGAGCCGAGCTCACCCCGAGAATCGATGATCTGTTCCACCGTGGTAGTGCCCAGGGCGCGGATCAGCTCGTCTTCGAGATCGACGACGCACACGAAGAAGCCGATCTCCTCCATGTCGGCCCGGGTGAGGTTGGTCCCCAACCCGGTCAGCTCCAACCCGCGGCGGAAGTCGAGCTCCTCGCCGACATCGCACAGACCGGCAAGCCGGATACCGAGCCCATGCGGACCGAGCAGGTCGAGATAGTGCCGAATCGTGGTGGCCCCGCCCATCGGCACGATGGAGACCATTTCGGCCGACAGGTCGCGACCGTGTCTGCGGGCCAGGGTCTCCAGGGCCGCCTGATCGCTGGCTCCTTCCACCAGAATCATCGCGCGTGGTGTGGGGCCTTCCGATAGGCGGAGGCCCAGCTCTGAGGTCACTTCTGATCCGTTGGCGTCGGTCACCAGACCAGCTTCGCAGCCATGCTCCTGTTGGCGGGGTGGATTGTGAACAGGTCGGCGCGCTGTTTAGTTCGTGGCCCAAGAGGGATAATTGCAGAGGTGCCCACGGACAACCCGATGCCGCGGATGTATGACGACCTGGCGGTCTGGTTCCCGCTGATCACACCGGTGGAGGACTACCGGGAAGAGTCGGCATTCATCGCCGGCCTGTTCGGTCGGGCGCAGATCCCAGTTCTCGAGGTGCTCGAGCTGGGGAGCGGGGGCGGTCACGTCGCCAGCCACCTGAGCGACCGATTCGCCATGACCCTGGTCGACATCTCACCTCAGATGCTGGCGGTGAGCCAACAGCTCAACCCGGGGTGCAACCACATAGAGGGGGACATGCGCGATGTCAGACTCGGCCGGCAGTTCGACGCGGTCTTGATCCACGACGCGGTGATGTACATGACCTCGGAGGACGACCTGATGGCGGCAATGGCCACTGCCTTCGCCCACTGCCGCCCAGGTGGGATCACCATCATCGCCCCCGACTTCACCCTCGAGTCGTACGAGCCGACGGCCTCTCACGAGGGCACAGACGATGCCTCGGGTCGGGGAGTGAGGTTCCTGGAATGGGTATGGGATCCGGATCCGTCGGACACCCAGGTCAGGGTCGACTACGTCTACGCGCTTCGCGACGAGACAGGGCAGGTCGAGGTCGTGCACGATCCCCATCAGGTGGGATTGTTCCCCAGGGCCACCTGGCTCTCCTTGCTCGAGTCGGCGGGTTTCTCTGCCGACTCGGTGATCGACCCGGACGACCGCGAGATCTTCCTCGGTCTCCGTCTTCGCTGAGACCCGTCAGTCGGGTTGGATCGCCCGGCGCAACTCGTCGGCCTCGAAAGGCTTGACCACCCAGGCATCGGCTCCGGCACGTCTGGCGAGGAAGGCGTCGGCCTCACGGTCGAGGAGCAGCACGAGCCGGGGACGTGCATCGTCGTCGAGATTGGCTCGCAGCTCGCGCACGACGGCCATCCCTCCCATGCTTCCCACCTGGAGATCGGTCACGACCACGTCAGGCGAGATCTGAACGACTGTCGAACGGGCTTGTCCGGGATCTGGCAGGACGTCCACTTCCCAGTCACCGACCCCGAGAACCGACAGCACGTCGTTGTTCACCCATTCAGAGTCGGCGATCAGGAGCAGGCTCGGCATCGGGCGGCACGTTAGCGGTGGCACACACCCGGATCTGTAGGCCCAAACGCACCCCTAACCTCAGCTTTCGTGCGTCGCACCCTCCTGGTCCTCGCCCTCTGCCTCGTCCCTCTCGCCGTCTCGGCCTCCGAGGAAGGTGGCGGCATCGACGTGATAGACGTGAGCGGGCCACTCGACGCTTCCGCGCTCGAGTTCATAGACGAGGCGATTCACGGTGCCGCTGAGGAAGGTCAGGAGCTGGCGGTGCTCCAGATCAACTCACCGGCGGTGCTGGATCAAGCGGGCCTCGACGCCGTCATAGAGAGTGTGCGGACTCCCCCGCTTCCCCTGGCGATATGGGTCGGCCCGGCACCGGCCGTGGCCGGCGGGGGAGCAGCCCAAATCGTCCTCACTGCCGACCGGTGGGCCATGACCCCTGGATCAGAAGTCGGTCCCCCCGTCCCTCTGATCGCCGGAGAGAGCCCGGGGTGTTGCAGTCACGCGCTCACCGACCAAGACTCCTTTGTCGATCTTCAGCCTTCCATCCGCCAGTACCTCCAGGACCTCGACGGTCAGACCTTCACGACGTCTGAGGGCCCGGTCACCGTCGAGACGCTGACGCCAGTCGGCGAAGGGGTGACCCTGAAGCCCGTCACCTTCCGCCAGCCGGGGCTGGCGACACGCTTTTGGCGGCTGGCGGTCACGCCGGAGGCAGCGTTTTTCTTCCTGGTGATGGGGCTCACCATCGCCACGTTCGAGTTCTTCGCCATCGGGCCCGGAGTGGCCGCGGGTGTCGCCGCCATCTCGCTGCTGCTGGCCGGATGGGGGATCGTCAATCTCCCGGTGCGCTACTGGGCGCTCGGGCTCGCCGTGCTCGGATGGGCCCTCCTCGCCGGCGCCTACCAAAAGGGTGGAGTGCTGTTCCTGACCCTGGTGGGAGCGGCTCTTCTCCAGACGGCGGGGATGTTCTTTGTGGACGGATCGGGCCAGATCGACCCACGTTGGTACCTGGTGCTCCCTTCCGTGCTGGTGGTGCTCTTCTTCTTCCTTCTTGCCATGCCCACGGTGCAGCGAGCCCGCTTCTCCACCCAGACCATCGGCCGTGAGGGCCTGATCGGAGAGCGTGGCGTCGCTCTGGCCGACTTCGAACCGGATGGCCTGGTCGAGGTGAAAGGAGCGCGGTGGAGGGCGACGGCGCACCGGGAGGCGGGGCTGCGCGTGGGCTCCGATGTGGTGGTCTCAGGGGTCGACGGGATGTTCCTCGAGGTCGAGCCGGCGCACACCGAGCGCGAAAACTGATTTCGAGACCTGCCAGATTCTTCCTTGCCGCCTGGCGGCGCCCTGAGTAGGTTTCCGTCCGGTTGTCGCTAGACAGGGAGGAGTCGGATTGTCCACCATGGACGATTGGCAGCTCGACGCGCTGTGTCGGGGTAACCATGCCTACCTCTTCTTTCCGCCTTCGACGTTCGAGCGCAAGGACGAGCGGGAGCGCAGGGAGATGAAGGCAAAGGCGATCTGCGGGGTCTGCCCCGTACGGATGCCGTGCACCAACCATGCCGTTCAGATCAGGGAGCCATTCGGGATCTGGGGCGGCCTGACCGAGGTGGAGAGAAGGAGCCTGCCTCTGGTCGGTTGATAGTGATATCAGCGAAGACGGGCTCACCTGAGGTGGCGGCGATCACCCCGCCGGACGGTGAGCCCTTCTTTGTCCGCCCACTCCAGGAGCGGGACTGCGTACTTCCTCGACAAGCCAGTCCTGTCGCGGAACTCGGACACCGTGAACCCATCGCCCATCGACCGGATCATGGCCACGATCTCGTCGATCTGATCAGGGAGGAAGAGGAGGTCGTCCGAGACCCGCACCAGTCTCCCGTTTCGAACCATCAGGTGTGTGAGCTCCGCCCCCAGGCCGAGCTCGACCTCTGTCGGGACGGCCAGACCCGAGCGGAGCCGGCTCTCCGCCTGCCGCCACCGCTCGCCCATCGCCTCGTCGATGTCGAGACTGTGATCGGCGAGGGCGACGTCGGGGCCAATCCGTTCCAGGCCAGAGCTCTGCTCGACGATCCGGTCGATCAGATCCTGGCTCACGCCGAGAGAGGTGGCCAGGGTGGCTGCGCTGATCCCGGCTCGAAGCGGATGGTCGTCGTGATGGGCCGTGACCAGCACCTCGACCTGATGCTCTAGATCTTCGAATCGATCGCGGGTCAGGGCGAGGGCTCCCACCACCACCGCCTCGGGCGGGGAGCCCCCACCGCTGTGCGCCGCCAGTCGTGATAGGCCGTCGGTGCCGCGAACCGCGAGCAGGTCGGTGGCGATTTGATCCGGGTCGCACGAAGGATCGATGCGCAGTGACGAAGCCAGCGCGAGGGCGGATGGGCCCGGATCGGGGTCGAGGACGATTCCCCCGGCCACCACCAGCCGCCGACCGGTGTCGCGGAGGATGAACCGATCGCCTGTGCGCATCGGGACCGCCCCGGCCACCTGGATCAAAGCCAGGTCTCCCTCACGTCTCTTGATCACGGCCGGATGGGCGCCGCTGCCGAAGTGAAGGTGGAATGACCCCTTTTGGGGGAGCCTTTCGACGTAGCGGGCCGTCCTGATCCGCCCCGTGAACCGGTTGCTCGTCAGCCACTGTCCGGGGATGCCCAGCATCGACCCTCTCGGGACCTGGGAACGCTCCACTCCGCTCAGGTTGAGGGCGACACGTCGACCCGGCCCCGCCGTGGCGACCTCGGTCTCGTGGCTCTGCATGCCTCGGACCCTGACCGACCGCCGGCCGGGCAGGACCTCGAGCTTGTCACCGACCTTGATCCACCCGTCGATCAGCGATCCGGTGACGACGGTCCCTGCGCCTGTCACGGTGAAGGCCCGGTCGATCCAGAGACGAGGCCGATCGCCGTCGTCTGCGATCTCAGCCGCCCGGTGGGCGAGGGCCGTTCTGAGCGCTTCGATGCCCGACCCGGTTCGAGCCGACACCGGGATGATCTCTGCCGACGAGAGCGACGAGCCGGCCAGTTTTTCCCTCACCTCGAGCTCGGCCAACTCTGCAGTCTCATCGTCGACTAGATCGACCTTGGTCAGGGCGACCACCCCCGAGCCCACTCCGAGGAGATCGAGGACGGCGAGGTGCTCCTCCGACTGGGGTTTCCAACCTTCGTCGGCGGCGACAACGAACAGGGCGACATCCACGGCCTCGATCCCGGCCAGCATGTTCTTGAGGAATCTCTCGTGGCCCGGCACGTCGACGAACGACACCTCCCCTGCTCCCTCCAGCCGGGCCCAGGCGAAACCGAGGTCGATGGTCAGGCCTCTCCGCTTCTCCTCCTCCCACCGATCCGGGTCCCGCCCGGTGAGGGCCTCGACCAGGGTCGACTTGCCATGATCGACGTGCCCGGCCGTGCCGATCAGCGGCAACTGGCCACCATCTCGGCGATGACTTCGTCATCGGCCGGGTCCACGGTGCGGAGGTCGATCACCAGGTCCTTACCCTGGCGTCTCGCCAGGATCGGGCGCTCGGCCATGAGCAGTCTGGTGTAGAGGTGATCTTCTCCCCCCAGCACCACCTGAGGGCCGGGCAACTCGACCCCGGGGACGCTTCCGGCGCCGATCAGCGACGCTCCCTCCTCGACGACCCCATGGATCCGATCCGCCAGCGCCGCGGCTCGCCGATCCAACTCCGCTCGCTCCGCGGTTGCCATCCGCCAGAACGGGATCTCGGAGGCGTCCCCTGCGGCGAGTGTCTCCAGGGTGACCGCCAGGGCGGCGTTGGTGGAGGCATCGGTCCGTAAGGCACGGGCCAGGGGATGGCGGCGGAGCCGATCCACGATGGCGGCGGACCCGACTGCGATCCCCGCCTGCGGCCCTCCGATGAGCTTGTCGCCGCTGAAGGTGACCAGGTCGACCCCGGCTTCGATCGATTGTCGGACCGCCGGCTCGCTCTCGAGCCAGGCAGGCGTCACCCGGCCCAGCCAGGGAGCGTCCTTGTCGAGGAGGCCCGAGCCAATGTCGTGGATGATCGGGACTCCGGCATCGTGGGCGACAGCGACGAGGTCGCCGAGCTCCACCTGGGCGACGAACCCCTCGACCCGATAGTTGGACGGATGGACTCTGAGCACCGCCCCACAGTCGTGGATCTGCAAGGCGGTCTCGAAGTCGCCGAGCCGGGTCCGGTTGGTGGTGCCGACCTCGACCAAGCGGGCGCCACCAGCCTCGATGACGCGAGGCAGCCGGTATGACCCGCCAATCTCGATCAACTCCCCTCTCGACACCGGCACCGCCCTGCCCGATGCGTTGGCGGCGATGGCGAGGAGGACGGCGGCTGCGTTGTTGTTGACCACCAGGGCATCTTCGGCGCCGGTCAGCGAGCTGAGCAGAGTGCGGAGATGGGCCCCCCTTCCTCCCCGATCGCCGGATTCGAGATCGAGCTCGAGGTTGGTGTAGGAGATCGAGGCGATCCTCGCCGCCTCGGCGGCTCGCTTCGACAAGGGAGCGCGTCCCAAATTGGTGTGGAGGAGGACCCCTGTGGCGTTGATCACCGGGCGTGGTCGGGCCCGATCCTCGTCGGCAGAGAGGGCGGAGGCCAGTTGGAACACGTCGGGCACGACCCCAATGGCGATCTGCTCTCTCGCCGCCTGGAGGGCGCGGCGGGCGCAGTGGAGCAGCACCGGGCGTGGCAGCCCGGTCTCGGTGAGGCTCGCCACCACGACGTCGACCGGGGGCAGGTCCCGATAGGGGTTCGAGGCTGGGTCCACCTGGGAAGTGTGCCAGGTTGCCCGGCATCGGTTCGTAGGATCATCCCGTGACCGTGCCTGTCGTCGAAGCGCGCCCGGCCGCCACCGCGATGGCGCTACGGGAGACGGACCAGGGAATCGAGGTTCTCATGGTGCACCGGCCCGAGGGCGGCTTCTTCGGCGGTCTCACCGTTTTCCCCGGCGGGGCGCTCGATCCCGAAGACGAGTCCACTCTCGCCGGTCTCGTCGCTCCCGGCGAGGTGGCCGACCGCAGTTACCGGATCGCCGCCTTGCGAGAGCTGGCCGAGGAGACAGGCATTGCGTTGACCACTGAGGGGCCGGTACGTGCGCCCCTTGCCAAAGGGGTGGCCCTGCTCGAGGCGCTATTGGAGCAGGGGATCCAACTCGACCTCGAAGCCCTGACACTGGTGTCACGTTGGGTCACCCCGGAGTATGCGCCCAAGCGATACGACACCCGGTTCTACCTGGCCCGTGCCCAAGACGCTCCTGCGGTCCGTCTCGACGCCGAGGAGCTGGTCGCACACGTGTGGGTTCGCCCCGGGGAGGCCCTGCACCGGCATGCCGCCGGGGAGTGGGACATGTTCCTCCCCACCGTCTCGCATCTCCGCTGGCTCGATCTCCGTGTCGACGTCGAGGACGCCATCGCCTCGGCCCAAGGCGCCGACGGGCGGTCATTGGTCCAACCCCGTCACATGGAAGACGGGTCCATCGTCCCGGTTCATCTCCCGGGAGACCCGTGATGCTCATCGAGCGCGTTCTCGCCGGCAATCCCGGGCCCTACACCGGCCCCGGGACCAACACCTGGCTCCTCGACGACGGATTCGGGAACGTTGCGGTGATCGACCCGGGCCCCGTCGACCCGCGGCACCGGGACGAGGTGATGGCGAAGATCGCCGATCGCACTGCGGTGATGGTCTTGGTCACCCACACCCACCCCGACCACGCCCCGCTTGCCAACCCTCTCGCCCGTGAGCTCGGTGCCCCCGCCATCGGCTACTCCGCCGGCCCCGAGTTCGAACCGGACCTGGTGGTCGAGGATCGCTCCCAACTGGGCATCGGCGCTCTTCGGCTCGAGGTGATCCACACGCCCGGCCACTCGGTCGATCACCTCTGCTTCCTCGTCGACGACGTGCTGTTCACCGGCGATCACATAATGGGCGGCTCGTCGGTGATGGTGGAGGACATGGGCTCCTACCTCCGCTCCTTGGCACGACTCCGAGGCCTGGGGCTGACCCGTCTCCATCCCGGGCACGGGGACGACATGGATGAGCCCGACGCCGTGATCGACTGGTACATAGCCCATCGTCGCCAACGTCACGAGCAGATCTACGAGGCGATCGCGGGCGGGGCGTCGACCATCCCCGAGATCGTCGAGACCGTCTATGCCGACGTCGACCGATCGCTCCATCCCCTGGCGGCTCGCTCCGTGTCGGCCCACCTCGAATTGCTCAGAGAGGAGGGACGGATAGCCTTGACCGGGAACGGTCCGACGTTGATCCCGCCCCGCCCTCGATGAAGCGGTTCACCACCATCCTCGCAGCCCTGCTCGTCACGGCCCTGGCCATGCCCGCCACGGGCCAGGTGACCGACGAGGACATCGAGCGCGCCCGGCGCGAGGTCAACGAGTTGCTCGCAGAATCGGATTCCCTCGTGGCCGAGGTGGAGCAGGCCTGGGCACGGCAATTCGCCCTCGAGAAGGAGATCTCCGACCTGACCTCCTCGATCGAGGTGGCCAAGGTCAAGATCGCCGAGGCAGAGCGCCGTCTCGACGAGGTCGCCGTCGAGATGTACATGGGCTCGACCAGCGTCGCCTCTATCCAGGTCCTGTTCTCCTCGAGCGACGAGGCCTACGGCGCGGGGATGGAGTATCTGCGCAACGTCTCGGGAGTGGAAGACGACGTGGTCAACCAGCTTCGGTCTTTCCGCACCGAGTTGGGGGAGCAGACAGAGCGGCTGGCCGACGCCTCGGAGGAACAGGAGGCCCTCGCCGTCGACCTCGAAGAGAAGTCGAACGTCCTCCAGGGCGATTTGATCGCCGCCCAGGGGGTTTACGACGGGCTGGTCGCCCAACAGGCGGCCGAGGAGGAAGCCCGACGGCGGGCCGAAGAGGAGCGTCGACGTCAGGAAGAGGCCCGTCAGGCCGAACAGGCGCGTAACGCCACCACCACCACGACTCCGTCGGACAGCGGGACCGAGGACCCGCCCGATGAGGGAGCGACGACAACCGTCCCGGAAGAGACCCCGGACGAGCCGCCCCCTTCGTCGGGGTCAGGGGGAACATGCCCGGTGGCAGGGGCGGTGAGGTTCAGCGACACCTGGGGCGCTCCCCGCTCGGGTGGGCGGGCCCACCAGGGAGTCGACATGATCGCCGCCCGGAACACCCCACTGGTCGCCGTCTACTCGGGGACGATCCGGCGGCTCACCGATGGTCCTCTGAGCGGTTTGGCCATCTGGCTCCGGGCGGAGAACGGTGACCAGTTCTTCTACGCCCATCTCGAGGGCTTCGCGGACATCTCTGCGGGGCAGCACGTGAGCCAGGGCGAGGTGATCGGCTACAACGGGTCGTCGGGCAATGCACCCGAGTTCCTGCCCCACCTCCACTTCGAGTACCACCCGGGCGGCGGGCCGGCGGTGAACCCTTACCCGCTGGCCAAACGTCTCTGCGGCTGACACGGAAAGAGGACCCTTTCGGGTCCTCTTCCGATCTGGCCTCCCAAGCCCTCTAAGCCCCCCACGCACCCGAGGCACGTTCTGAGCGGTATCTTCAACCACTGAGAGTGGTGAGTAAATGACTCTTGGTGAGATGCGCATTGTGACTAGTCCTTTGACTCTCACCGCTCGGGAGCGATTTAGTTGACGTTGTGGCGACGGAGGAGACCCTCCTGCTGCCACAATGCCCGCAGCATCGACGAGGAGGACAGGCATTGACCACCCCACCAGAGCCCCCACAGGCACCGCCACCGGCACCCATGCCCGCGGCAACGCCATCGAGCCTGGCTGATTGGGCCACGCGCGCCCTTGGTCTCCTCATCGACTGGGTCCCGGCACTCGTCCTATCGCTTCTCACCTATCGGGCGAGTTTCTTCTTCAGCATCATCGGTTACCTGTACTGGGGCTATCTCGGCCATTTGGAGGGGATCACCGGGCAGACGCCCGGCAAGGCGATCATGGGGACGCGACTGGTGAACCAGCAGGGCGGCCTCATCGGCAGCGGGGCCGGAATCGGGCGCAAGTTCCTCCATATCCTCGACTTCCTCGTCTGTGGCCTCGGTTTCCTCCTCCCGTTGGTCGACTCCAAGCGTCAGACCATCGCAGACAAGGTGATGAACACCTATGTGATCGAGGGCCTGGAGAGAAAGCCGTTCGCCATCGATCTGTGGTTGCCGCCCAAGACGGCCGCGGCACAGGCGCCTCCGGCCCAACAGACCCTGCCGCCACCGGCGCCCGAGACGCCACCGCCCCCACCCGAGACGCCACCGCAGGCTCCTCCACCCGAGCCGCCGTCGGAGCCGCCGATGCCTCCGACAACACCCACGGCATAGCGGGGTAGCTTTCCTCGAGTCGGCCACTATTTGGGTGGGCCGGGTAGAAGGAGGCTTGGATGAGCGCGACCGACGAGATCCTCTCGCAGATACCTCTGGCTCAGCTTGCGGACCAATTGGGCGTCGACGAGGCCGGGGCCGAGCAGGCAGTGCGGCAGGCGGTGCCCGCGCTTCTCGGGGGAATGGAGGCCAACGCTCGGTACCCATCGGGGGCGGCTTCACTGGAGAAGGCGCTGGGGCAGCATGCCGGCGACCCATTCGCCGGCTTGAACCTGGACGACGTCGACGTTTCGGATGGCGACAAGATCGTCGACCACGTCTTCGGCGGCAGTCGGCAGGAGGTGGTCAATCGACTCGGCGGGGAGGGGACCGACGGCGGGATCATGGGGAAGTTGCTCCCGATCCTGGCCCCGCTCGTGATGTCCTGGCTGGCCGGGAAGTTCACCGGTAGCGGTCAGGGGCAGGCCACGTCGGGTGGTGGTGGTGGCGGCGGTCTCGACGATCTGATCGGGGGCATGACAGGCGGCGCCTCCGGTGGCGGGCTCGATGACATGCTCGGCGGGCTGCTCGGAGGTGGATCAGGGGCCGAAGGAGGCGTCGACATCGGTGACCTGCTCGGAGGTCTGCTCGGAGGCGGAACCAAGGGGTGACCGGAGGGAGGCGCTCAGGCGGGCATTCCCTCGAGCTCGGTGAGGATCTTGGCGATACGCCCCGTGCACGTCTCCAATTCGGCAGGCGGGACCAGCTGGACCAGCCGCTCCGCCGCCCCACGTAGGGCGGCCCCGGCCGCCGAGGCCGTGGCTGTGCTCACAACCGGCCTGCCGTCGTCGCCCCCCGGCACCACTTCGGGGTCGAGAGGGATCGACGCGATCAGGGGAACTCCGAGGTCGTCGGCCAGGTCGGCCCCCCCTCCCTCGCCGAAGACGTGATGGACGCGGCCGCATTCACAGGCCAGGCCGGCCATGTTCTCGATGACGCCCACGATCGGCATGTGTGACCGGCGCGCCATGTCGGCCACCCTTATCGCCACCTTCTGGGCGGCACGCTGGGGGGTGGTCACCACCACCATCTCTGCCTGGGGGAGCATCCTGGTCAGAGCCATCTGGATGTCTCCGGTGCCGGGTGGGAGATCGATGACCAGATAGTCGAGCTCTCCCCAGTCGACCTGCTTGAGAAACTGCTCGAGGGCCTTGGACAACATGAGGCCCCGCCACATCAGGGCGGTCTCCTCGGTCTCGATGATGAGGCCTGTGGAGACGAGCTTCACGCCTTGCGCCTCAGCCGGGATGATGAGCTTGGTGTCGTGGTGCGCCTCGAGCCGGTCATCGACCCCGAGCATCCGGGGCGTGGAGAACCCCCAGATGTCGGCATCGAGCAGCCCAACCGCGAAACCGAGGTCGGCCAGGGCGACCGCGATGTTCACCGCGATCGAGGACTTCCCGACCCCTCCTTTGCCGGAGCCGATGGCGATCACCCGTGTGGTCGGTGCGACCCGGGTCGGCTCGGCGTTCTCGCGAGCCTTGCTCCTCGCCACCGACATCAGCCCGGCTCGCTGCTTCTTTGTCATTGCGGTGGTCCGCACCTCGACGGTGTCTACACCAGGGATCGATCTGACCCGGCGCAGGGCGTCGTTCTCGATCTGGTTGCGAAGCGGGCACTCGGCGACGGTGAGGGCGATCCCCACGCCGACCGCGGCGCCGTCCACGGTGACGTCGGTGACCATCCCCAGCTCGACGATGTTGCCCCCCAGCTCCGGATCGCGGACCCCTTCCAGCGTGCTGATGACGTCGTCGCGGGTGACCATCTCGCCCCCAATGGTAATTTCCACTATGGATATAGGGGGAATGGCCCTAGCGTGATCGATGGTTATCATGTTCGTGACAGCCCACCAGGTTCAGGAATGACACAGATCCTCAGCATCAAGTCCAACCGGCCCGAGAAGACGGTCAACGTGACCGACACCGCCGTCGCCAAGATCGGCGAGCTCATAGCCGCCGAAGGCGACCAGGGTCTTGCCCTGCGCATGGCCGTGCGGCCCGGTGGGTGCAGCGGCTTCTCCTACGAGATGTTCTTCGACAGTGAGATCGACGAGACCGACCTGGTCGAGGAGTTCGGGCCGGTGAGGGTGGTGGTCGATCCGCAGAGCGCCGAGATGGTCAAGGGATCCACCCTGGACTACAAGGACGGGCTCATGGGAGCCGGGTTCCACATCGAGAACCCCAACGTGACTCGCACCTGCGGGTGCGGCAACTCGTTCTCCTGACCTCCGCCGAACGGGCGAGGTGGGGGTCGTACCCCTCAGAGCACAACCTCCTGCGTGGGGTACGCTCGCGCCGTCGCCGACCAGGAGTCCTCCCTTGCCCAAGACGGTCCCCTCGACCCCTTCCGCCCCCAAGGCGATGGGACCCTATTCCTTCGTGACCGAGGCGGCCGGTCTCGTCTTTCTCAGCGGACAGGTGGCATTGGACCCGGTTACCGGCGATCGTCGCCCCGACGACGTGGAGATCCAGGCGCGCCAGGTCATGGACAACGTCGGGGCCATACTCGGGGACCTCGGGCTCGCCTACGAGGACATCGTCAAGACGACGATCTTCCTCGCCGACATGGGCGACTACCCGAAGGTCAACGAGGTCTACGGCTCCTACTTCGGCACCGAGCCGCCGGCTCGTTCGGCTTTGCAGGCAGGGGCGCTCCCCGGGGGGTTCCTGGTCGAGATAGAGGTGGTGGCAGCGAGATGAACAAGGACGACATCTTCTCGGCCCTCGGCGTCGAGGACCACAACAGCGGCGTCTTCGCCGGGGAATGGCTCGAGGCGACCGGGGAGCCGATCGAAGTGGTCAACCCGACCACAGGGGAGAGATTGGCCTCGGTGACGATGGGGTCGGGCGACGACTACGAGCGGGTCGTGGCCAACTCGGTCGAGACGTTCAGGCGGTGGCGGCTGCTTCCCGCACCCAAGCGCGGGCAGTATGTGAGACGACTGGGTGATGCCCTAAGGGAGAGGATCGAGCCGCTGGGGGCGCTCGTGACGCTCGAGATGGGGAAGATCCTGCCCGAGGGCATCGGCGAAGTCCAGGAGATGGTCGACATCTGTGATTTCGCGGTGGGTCTATCCCGCCAGCTCTACGGCAACACGATGGCTTCGGAGCGGCCCAATCATCGGATGTACGAGCAATGGCACCCTCTCGGCCCGGTCGGTGTGGTCTCGGCCTTCAACTTCCCGGTGGCCGTGTGGTCCTGGAATTCGGCCATAGCCGCGGTGTGCGGCGACACCGTGGTATGGAAGCCGTCGGAGCGCACCCCGCTCACCGCCATCGCCGTGACCAGGATCGCAGCCGAGGTGATGGCCGGGAGCGGATTCGAAGGCGTCTTCAATCTGGTGGTAGGTGATGGAGCGAGCATCGGGAACACGATGAGCGCCGATGTCCGACTCCCCCTCATCTCTGCCACCGGATCGTGCAACATGGGCCGGATCGTCGGCCCGGCCGTTGCTCAGCGGATGGGGCGCACCATCCTCGAGCTCGGCGGCAACAACGCCGTGATCGTCATGGACGACGCCGATCTCGACCTGGCCGTCAGGGCCACCCTGTTCTCGGCGGTTGGCACTGCCGGGCAGCGATGCACCAGCCTTCGCCGGCTCCTGGTCCACAAAGCGGTGGCCGACAAGATGGTGAGCAGGCTCACCGAGGCTTACAAGCAGGTGACCATCGGCGACCCACTCGAGGACGGCACCCTGATGGGCCCACTCGTCGCCGAGAGGGCGGTCGAGCAGATGATGGCTGCCCTCGACATGGCCCGGGAGCAGGGTGCCCAGATCGTCACCGGGGGCAATCGGGTCGACCGGCCCGGCTACTTCGTGGAACCGACCATCGCCGTGGTCCCCAAGGACGCCTCGATCACGCAACAGGAGACCTTCGCCCCGATCTTGTGGGTGATCGAGTTCGACACTCTCGAGGAGGCGATCGAGATCCAGAACGGGGTCACCCAGGGGCTCTCCTCCGCCATCTTCACCGAGTCGCTCAAGAACGCGGAGAGGTTCCTCAGCGACGTGGGCTCGGATTGCGGCATCGCCAACGTCAACATCGGCACGTCAGGAGCCGAGATCGGCGGGGCGTTCGGCGGCGAGAAAGAGACCGGAGGCGGCCGCGAGGCCGGGTCCGATGCCTGGAAGGCGTACATGCGCCGGCAGACCACGACGATCAACTGGGGCGACGACCTGCCCCTGGCCCAGGGAATCGAATTCGGCTGACGATGGACGCGGCCGAATGGGACGAGAGGTATCGGGAGTCGCACCGGCATTGGCCGGTCACTCCCAACCTGTTCGTCTCCGATCGACTCCGCCACACCACACCTGGTCGTGGCCTCGACCTCGGAGCCGGTGAGGGGCGGAACGCGATCTGGCTCGCCTCGCTGGGCTGGGAGATGACCGCGGTCGATTTCTCCAGTGTGGCCATCGAGAAGGGAGCCGCCGAGTCCGACTCCGTCGAGTTCGTGGTAGCCGACGTGCGGGAGTGGGAGCCGGAGGAGAGGTACGACCTGATCCTGGTCGCCTACATCCATCTCCAACCGCCCGATTTCGAGAAGCTGGTGCGTCGGGCCCGCGAATGGCTGGAGCCGGATGGTGAGCTGTTCCTCATCGGTCACGACACCAGCAACTTGGATGAGGGATGGGGCGGCCCTCAATACCCCGAGGTCCTGTGGGATGTCGGCGCGATCCTCGGCTGGCTCGACGGTCTCTCCATCGTCGAGGCCGAGGTCGTCCGCCGCCCGGTCGAGACCGATGAAGGGCGGCGTTATGCCCGGGACACCCTGGTCCGCGCCCGGCTGGGCGCACTGTCGGTCTAGACGCGGTCGAGGGCCGCGCCGAGATCGGCGATCAGGTCCTCCACGTCCTCGAGGCCGACCGAGAGCCTGACCAGCCCGTCGGTTATCCCCGCGGCGAGACGTTGGTCCCTCGGCACGGCGGCATGGGTCATGGTGACGGGGTGGGTGATCAGCGACTCGACCGAGCCGAGGTTCTCGGCGAGACTCCACAACTCGACGGCGTCCATGAGCTTCTTCCCGGCTTCGAGTCCTCCGTGCAGCTCGAAGCAGACCATGGCGCCGAATCCGGTGGCCTGTCTCTTCGAGATCTCGAGCTGCGGATGATCGGGGAGGCCGGGGTAGTTCACGTAGTCGATCTTGGGATGGCCCTGCAGCCAATGGGCGATCTCGAGGGCGCTGGCCGACTGCCGGTCCATTCGCTCGCTCAGGGTCTTGACCCCCTGGAGGGTGAGAAAGGCAACCATCGGAGACATCACAAGCCCGGCCGAGATTCGGGCGAGGGAGAGGCTCTCCTGGAGCTCCTCCCGATCGACCACCACCGCTCCACCCAGGGTGGCGTTGTGGCCGTCGAGGAACTTGGTGGTCGAATGAATGACGAGATTCGCCCCCAGCTCGAAAGGCCGTTGGAAATAGGGGGTGAGGAAGGTGTTGTCGGTCACGTGCAGGGCACCGCCGGCGGCGGCTATCTCCGACACACTTGCGAGGTCGGTCACCTTGAGGGTCGGGTTGGCGGGGGACTCGGTGAAGACGATTCGGGTCTCAGGGCGCATGGCCGCTCTGACCGCCCCGACATCGGCCGCGTCGACGAAGGTCACGTCGACTCCGAACTTGGTCAGGAACTGGTCGGCGAACCGGTAGGTGCCGCCGTACACGACATCTGCGATGACCACGTGGTCACCGGCTTGGAGCAGGGCGATGAAGACGGCGACGGTTGCCGCCATCCCCGAGGTGTACGCGGTTGCGTCGTGACCCCCTTCCAGGGCGGCCAGCTTCACCTCCAAGGCGCGAACGGTGGGGTTGCCCCCCCGGGTGTACGAGTATCCCTTCTCCATGTACTCGTCCACCGAGGCCTGGACGAAGGTGGTCGACTGGAAGATCGGGGTCAGGATCGCCCCCGTGCCGGGGTCGGGTGTAACCCCGGCGTGAACCTGCTTGGTACGAAAGCCCATCGCTCAATTGTGGTCGCTGTGGGAACGTGTGTGCACCATGTCATCGCCCCTATCGCAAGTCTGGTCCCCGACGACTTGTGTGCAATGAGCCACGTTCACGGTGGTCACATCCACACGAGATTCCGATGAGTCGGCTTGTGTGCAACGAGCCACGCTCACGGTGGTCACATGCACACGAGATCAGGAGGCGAGTGAGCGCGCTCTCCCGGTCTCGAGCACGGTCGCCAGACACGAATCGGGGGAGCGGGTCAGCATCGAGTAGCTGAAGCGAAGCACTGCCACTCCGGTGGCAGTGGCGAGGTTGTCCCTCTGGCGGTCACGCTCGAAGTCAGCCTTGCGAGTGTGCCAGCGACGCCCATCGGCCTCGACGATGAGGCGCCATCTTGGGATGTAGGCATCGACCGTCATCGGGATGATCTCGATCGGGAACGGGAACTGGCGGACGACCGGAGGGATCCGCGGGTTGCTCAGGAGCCTGTAGAGGAGACGCTCCAGCTCCGTTGCTGGAGGCTGATATGAGTCGGCCAGCCGTTCGGCTGCCAACCGGCGGAGCACCGTGATCCCGCGTTGCCCCTTGCGGGCCTCGATCGTGGCCATCAAGGAATCCGCATCGAAGGAGCCCGAGGCAAGGCAGTCGTCCACCAATACCTCGAGCCGAGTCGGCCCGAACTCGCCGGCGATGAAGACGATGGTCTCCGATGGGCTCATGACCGGGAATCCGCGCACCCTCACCTGCTCGACCTCGGCAAAGTGACGACTGCGCACGATCCGGGCAATCGGAGACCTCGGGTTGCCCTCGAGTGGCACCATGATCACCGGACGACTCTTGGCCACGCCCGTGAAGCCGTGGAGAAGAGCCGCCGAGCGCCCGGCGACCAGGCTGCCCGGGCGGCTCAGCACTGCGGCGGCGAGCTGTCGCTCCCACACCGGTGGCGATGAGGCGAGTGCATACACCCCGGGCGCGAGCCTGACCCAAGCCCCTGAGCGGACACGACCGTCGACCATGCGGTCTGTCATCCCGGTCTCGCGGGCCTGTTCCAGCGAGAAGGCACCGAATTGTCGAGCCGCATACTCATCCAGACGCCGGTCCGGTCGCATCTCATGAACGTGCCGCGCCCTCACCCAGAGCGCAACCCCCTCGCGTGTCGTGTGCATCGAGCCACGCACACGGTGTCTGACTGCACATGCGAACAAGGGGGTCCGAGTTGTGTGCAACCGACCACCCTGGAGGTGGTCAGATGCACACGAGGTTCCGGAGAGTCGACCGGTGCGGGCTCAGCCGAAGCGATAGCCCACCGAGCGCACCGTGGTGATCCACGAGGCGCGCTCCTCTCCGAGCTTGGAGCGGAGACGTCGGATGTGGACGTCGACGGTCCGGGCACCGCCGTAGTAGTCATAGCCCCACACCTTGGATAGGAGCTGTTCCCGCGACCAGACTCGGACCGGGTTCTGGACCAGGAAGCGGAGAAGCTCGTACTCCATGAAGGTCAGATCGATGGGGACCGAAGCGAGGGTTGCCTGATAGGTGAGCGGGTTGAGCTCGAGGTCCTTGAAGACGATGAGCTCCTCCTGGGACGAGTCGACGGCGAGGCGGTTGATGCGCAGTCTGAGCTCGAGAGGGTCGGCCGGGGCGGTGATGAATTCGGTGATCCCCGCCGTGCTCTCGATCAGGGCGAGTTGCTCCAGGGACGCCACCAAGAACACCGGCAGCCCTACCACCTCGACGATGCGACCCAGTTCGCGCAGTCGTCGCATGGGCTGGTCACCCAGCTCGACCAGGAGAACGTCGGCCTCGTCGATGGCCCGGTCCTCGGGTACCAGCTCGGACACCTCGACATGGGTGGCGCCGGCGAGCGTCAACCCGTCCATGATGCTCTCGGAGCACTCGGGGGGGTAGATGGCGACGATCACAGGATCGGCAGGAAGCTTTCCAACTCGAAGCGAGAGACGTGGTGTTGGAACCGTTCCCATTCCAGTCGCTTGTTGCGGAGGAACCAGTCGAAGACGTGCTCGCCCAGCGACTCGGCCACCAGCTCGGAAGACTCCATGATGTCGAGCGCCTCGGCCAGCGTCTCGGGCAGCCGCTTCGCACCTGCCGCCGCTCGCTCGGAGGGCGTCATCAGATGGAGGTTGGCCGAGATCTCGGGCGGCAGCTCATATCCTTCCCGAATCCCGGCGAGGCCGGCGGCGAGGATGACGGAGAGAGTCAGGTACGGGTTGCAGGCGGCGTCGGCAGCCCGGTACTCGACCCTGACACTCGACGGCTTTCCCTTCTTCACGGTCGGCACCCTGGCCAGCGCCGACTGGTTGTTGCGTGCCCACGAGATGTAGATCGGGGCGTCGAAGCCGCTGACAAGCCGCTTGTACGAGTTGACCCACTGGTTGGTCACCGCGGTCATCTCCGCGGCGTGGCGCAGCAGCCCGGCGATGAAGGCTTGACCCACCTTTGACAGCCCACCCGGGGTGCCCGGCTCGTGAAAGGCGTTCACGTCCTCCTCGAACAGCGACAGGTGGAGGTGCATGCCCGACCCGTCGTGATCCTCCAAGGGTTTGGGCATGAAGGTTGCGTAGATCCCGTGCTTCAAGGCCACTTCCTTGACCGTGAGCCGCGCCGTCATGATGGTGTCGGCCATGGTCAAGGCGTCGGTGTAGCGGGCGATGATCTCGTGCTGGCTCGGGGCGACCTCGTGATGGGAGTGCTCGATCGGGATCCCCATCTGCTCCAGGGCGTTGATGGTGTCCCGCCGATAGTCCTGCGCCACGTCGAGAGGGGTCAGGTCGAAATAGCCCCCACGGTCGAGCACCTCGGGCTCCGGCCCCGAGTCCCTGAAGTAGAAGAACTCGAGCTCGGGGGCGGCGTAGAAGGTGTACCCCATCTCCGAGGCAAGGGCGAGGTTGCGCTTGAGCACGATGCGGGGATCACCGGAGAACGGCTCACCGTCCGGGGTGGCGATGTCGCAGAACATCCGGGCCACCTGCTGCTCGGTGCGCCAGGGAAGGACCCCGAAGGTCGAGGGGTCGGGGCGAGCCAGCATGTCCGCCTCCTGGATGCGGGCATACCCGTCGATGGCCGACCCGTCGAATGTCATGCCCTCCTCGAAGGCCACCTCCAGCTCGGCCGGGCTGATCGAGACGGACTTGAGGAAACCCTGGACGTCGGTGAACCAGAGCCTGATGAACCGGATTCCCCGCTCTTCGACGGTGCGGAGGACATACTCGGCTTGCTTGTTCATGGGCGTTTCCCGATGGTCGTTCTGAGCACATTATGAACCGGACGGTCGGAGTTGGGAATCGTCTGGCTGAGACGGCCGACCGAGTGTGAGACGCGTGGCGATCGTGGTGGCAACGGCGGCGACCGAGACGACAACCCCAAGGGCCACGGGAAGGCTCCAGACCTCTGCCGCCACCCCCACCAGCGCAGGTGACACCATGAACCCGAGTCTGGTGCCCACGGTCAGCGCGGCGAGACCGGCCCCCTCGCTGAACGAAGGATGAGAGCCGGCCAGCTTGTAGAGGACCGGCAACGCCACGGAGATGCCGAGCCCCCACAGGGCGAAGCCAACCAGGGCCGTGGCGGTGGCCGCAGCGGCCACCACTGCCAGGGCGGCCGTCACCGACAACACGATCCCGCCGAACAGAGTCGGCACCGCCCCGAGCCGGTCGATGAGGTGATCGCCGCCAAGACGGCCTGCGAGCATGCCCCCCGTGTAGAGGATCACTCCGGCGCCGGCGAGCGCCTCCCCGGTGCCGACGACGTCGCGTAGGAACAGGGCGCTCCAGTCGAACGGGGTCCCCTCGATGAAGACGGCGGTGGCCCCGGCGAGCATGAGCCCCACCGCCAGCGCCCCGGAGCGGGCTCCGACCTTGGCCCGCGGTCGAGTGTCGGGGATCAGACGGTTCGCGGCGATCACGGCAGCGAGCCCGACCACCGACACCACGGCCAGATGGGCCCCCAACCCCACGCCGATCAGGATCGCGACTGCGGCGACACCGGAGCCGACCAGCGTGCCCAGGCTCCACAGACCGTGGAGCCTGGTCATGATCGACCGGCCGACCGATTCCTCGACCCTGATACCCACAGCGTTCATCCCAACATCTGCGAGGGCATCGAGCAGACCCATGATGGCGAGCAGGGCCGAGAGCAGGGCGGCGGTCGGCACGACAGAGATCAACGGCAGGGCGAGGAAGAGCATCGACCCGCCGAGCGCAGCGGTGCGACGGGCGCCGAGCCGGGTGACGACGAGGCCGCTGGTGGAGGAGCCGGCCAGCGAGCCAAGCCCCCCAAGCGCCAGGGTGAACCCGATGGCGGCCAGATCGATCCCGAGCCGATCGCGGATCTCGGGAAGACGGGGAAGCCAGCTCCCCACCACCAGCCCGTTCCCGAAAAAGAGGAGAGCCACACCCAGCGTGGCCCGCCTGAGGCTGGTCAGACGGTGTTCCGGTTGGGGTCGTCGTCCCCGGCGCTGTCCTCGGGCGGCGGGACCGGCTCCGGCGGCTCCACTGTCGTCCCGGCGCCTTCCTCGTCGCCGACGGGGGCCGCCGGCGCCGCCGTCTCTTCTCTCATCTCGTGGGCGCCGACCTTCTCGCCTCCAACATCGGGCGAGGTCGCTGCGGCGGCGGCCAACCCGGCTCCACCGGCGTCGATGTCGTCCGGAACCACTTCCGCTTTCCGAGTGCGGTTGAAGACGAGGAAGAGAAGGCCGATCAGCGAGAGCAGCCCGACCACCGCGGCGACCTGACCGATCAGCGTCGCCAGGGGGTCATTGACCAGGTGAACGAAACCGAACCCGTCGCAGGCTCCGCCTTCGCCGTCGATGCTGCCGCCGACCAACAGCACCCCGGCCAGCTCGACCCCGGCGTAATTCGACACCTCCTCGACGTAGGCAGACAGGTCGGCCACATCGCCCGAGTTCTGGGTGTTGGCGTCCGTATTCGGCTCGGGCTCCTCGTTGTCGGCGATCACGACCTGGAATCCACCGACGTCGACGTAGATCTCCCACAGATGGTTCATGATCGGCGCCGGCGAGGTGGCCATCCAGGACAAGGAGCCGTCGGGGTCGATCTCGAACGGGTCCTGACGACTGGTATCGGTGACCACGGTGCTGTCCACGTCGGAGGTCGCCTCGACGGTGCAGCCGCCGTGGAGCTCGCCTTGGTCGTTGACCCGGGCCAGCCCGACCGCCCCGAAGGCAATCATGGCGATGGCCAGGATCAGGGGCAGCATCGTCGCCCAAACGCTGGCCCTTTGTCTCCCCGCCCCTCCGAGCAGGATCCCGATCAGGGCAAACAGGCCGGCCGATCCGAAGAGTAGGAGACGATCGAGAGGCCATACCCCGGCCTGCTGGAGGACGACCGCGAGCGAGATCCCGAATAGGAGCCCGAGGAAGAAGCCGGTCCAGGGTCTCGCCGACTTCACGACACGCACGGTCTCGACTGATTCCTGCTCGGTGCCCATGAGTCCTCCTGTGTCGATGGCGAATCTAGGCGGTGATGGGGCCACCTTGGCGCACATCCAGCGTCGTTCCGTCGAGGCCGGGATAGCCTTTCGGCCATGCCGCGTATTCGCGCCACATCGATCGACGAGCACAAGACCCTCACCCGAGGCGCCCTGCTCGAGTCGGCCAAGTCGCAGATCGCCGAGGCGGGGAGCGCCGAGATCTCGCTTGGTGAGGTCGCCCTTGCGGCTGGAGTGGGCCGGACCACTCTCTACGACTACTTCACCGATCGCGACGACCTGATCGCCAGCCTGGTCGAAGAGGAGTTACCTGGGGTGGTGGACCGGCTCATCGCCGAGTCCGCCAGATCGGGACCGGCGCCGTCCCGCTTGGCCGACCTGGCCATAAGGACCGTGGAGTTCGTCGCGGGCGACCCCGTGCTCGGCCTCATCCTCCATCGGGAGGCGGGTCGGATGAGCCCCGACGCCCAACAGCGGATCCGGGTCGCTCATGCCGAGCTGGCGAACGAGATGACCACCCTCTACTTCGAGGGTGTCGAGAGTGGGGATTTTCGCCCGATGCCACCCGACCTGGCTGGCCGGCTCATTCAGGACACGATCATGTCGGCCGCCAAATCGGTGATATCCGCCCCGGATCCCAGGGAGAAGATCCGGCAGGTCACCGAGCATCTTCGCCTCTTTCTCCTGGGAGGGCTCAGTTGGCCCGGTTAACCGTTCGATAATCCGGCTGTGCTATTTGTTGGCGACACAGTGGAACCGATCCATCACGAGAACTATCTGAACCGGGAGCTCTCCTGGCTCCAGTTCAACCGCCGGGTGATGGCGCTCGCCTCACGCCCTGACTTCCCCTTGCTCGAGCAGGTCAAGTTCCTCGCCATCTGGGCCTCCAATCTCGACGAGTTCTTCCAGGTGCGCGTTGCCGGGCTCAAGGAGCAGGTGGCCCACGGAGTTGGCGCAACTCCTCCCGACGGCATGACTCCGTCACAGCAGCTCGCTGCGATCAGAGCCGACGTGGAGCTCCAGGCCGAAGCCGTCTCCAAGCTCTTCCTCTCCGAGGTGGCCCCGGCCCTGGCCAACGAGGGTGTCGTGTTCAGCGACTACTCCACCCTCGACCCCGAGGACCGGGACTACCTCGACCATCAGTTCCGGGATTTGGTCTACCCGGTGCTGACCCCTCTGGCGGTGGACCCTTCCCATCCCTTCCCCTACATCTCCAATCTGTCCCTGAACATGGCGGTGTTCGTGCGCAACCCCGAGACCGGGCTGACCCGATTCGCCCGGGTCAAGGTCCCGCCCATCCTCCCCAGATTCGTGGTGCTGCCCGATTTGGAGCGTTTCGTGCCGCTGGAGCAGGTGATAGCCGCCCACCTCAACGCCCTGTTCCCCGGCATGGAGATATTGGGTCATCACATCTTCCGTGTCACGCGCAACGCCGACTTCGAGGTCGAGGAGGACGAGGGAGGTGACCTCCTGATGGCCATCGAGTCCGAGCTCACCAGACGGCGATTCGGGAGCGTCGTCCGGCTCGAGGTGCACCCCGACATGCCCGACGACGTTCTCGACCTCCTGATGAGGGAGATGGGCGCAAGCGAGGACGACGTGTACCGGATCGACGGCCCCCTCGACCTGGCCGGTCTCATGGGGATCTACGACCTCGACCGCCCCGAGCTCAAGTTCGAGGTGTTCGCCGGGTTGACTCCGCCCCGGCTTGCCTCGGCCCCCGGGGAGCTGGTCGACTTCTTCGAGGTGGTTCAGCAGGGCGACCTGCTCGTTCACCACCCATATGACTCGTTCGCCTCCACGGTCGAGGCCTTCATCGAGCGTGCGGCGCGGGATCCCAAGGTCCTGGCGATCAAGGTCACGCTGTACCGCACATCGAGCGACAGCCCGATCATGACATCACTGATCAAGGCCGCCGAGGAGGGCAAGCAGGTGGTGGCCCTGGTCGAGCTCAAGGCGCGTTTCGACGAGGAGCGCAACATCGAGTGGGCCCAGCGTCTCGAGGACTCAGGGGTTCACGTCACCTACGGCGTGATCGGCCTCAAGACCCACACCAAGCTGGCGCTCGTGGTCCGGCGGGACGGGGACGGCGTGGTCCGGCACGCCCACATCGGCACCGGCAACTACAACGAGAAGACGGCACGGATCTACGAGGACATCGGCATCTTCTCGGCCGACCCGGAGCTCGGCTCCGACCTCTCCGAGCTGTTCAACTACCTGACCGGGTACTCCCGACAGACCACATACAAGAGGCTGGCGGTCTCACCCAACGGGATCCGCAACCGACTCACCGAGCTGATCGAGGACGAAGCGGGGCGTACCGACGGGCAGATCACCTTGAAGATGAACTCCCTGGTCGACGCTCGGATCATCGACTCTCTCTACGAGGCTTCACGCGCCGGGACCAGGATCGACCTGATCGTGCGCGGCATCTGCTGTCTGCGCCCGGGAGTGGAGGGGCTGTCGGAGAACATCCGGGTGCGATCAATCGTCGGCCGCTATCTGGAGCACTCACGGATCTACCGATTCGGGGCCCGCGGCCGCACCCGTCACTACTACATCGGCTCGGCGGACCTGATGCCGAGGAACCTGGACCGTCGGGTCGAGGCCCTGGCCCCGGTAATGGACCCCGATCTCCAGTTCCGCCTGGACGAGATCCTCGACGTCCTGCGCGCCGACGATCACCTCGCCTGGGAACTGCTTCCCGACGGGCAGTGGAGGCGGGTCCCCTCGACCACGAACGTCGACGCCCACGTCGCCTTCCAGGACCTGGCCAGGACGAGGGCCTCGGCGGTCCTCTAGCGCTTTCCGGTCTGTTCGGGCGGCCTTCGAGCGACCATCTCCCCGGTCAGATCGCAGGCTGCGGCCAGGGTGTTCGTGATCGTCCCGAATTTCCGGATGTTCCGGTGGAGCAGATCGACACGCGGCTGTGGCTCGTCGGTGACGATCTCGATCCGGTATTGCAGCCGGATCATGCGAGGCGGGGCGTTTTGACGGTCCGCCTCAACCTCGATTGCGGCGACTTGGTATTCGAATGGCAGTAGCTCCGAATAGCGCTCGATGTTCTTGAGGAGACAGGCGGCCAGTGAGGCGCACAGCAACTCGGCGGGTCCTGGTCGGGATCCGTCCGAGATCGAACCGGTGTCAACCTTGAGGTCAGTGGTGTTGCATCGGATGTGCCCGTGCCCGCCGGGTCGGCTCACGCCATGGACCCGGTATCGGGGGGGCGCGAGGTCCCGGTCGGCGATCTCTTGACTTGTGCCCACGACATCGCCTTCCTCGTCGACGACGAGCAACGCCTGTTCGTCGATGACCTGCTCCGGATTCATGTGAGCAGTGTCTGTGATTCAGTGGTCTCGAGGTAGGGGCAAAAGCCCCGGAACGTTCATTCCTCGTTCACTTGAGGGCAAACGGACGGTTAACGGCGCCCCATACGTTCACCTCGGGCGGTGGATTGTCGCTGCCCTGTGAGAAACGATGTCGAACAAGGAGCTCTCAGGGATGAAGTCCCGAACAAAGCGTCTGGTAGGCCTGCTGGCCGTTATCGCTCTGGTGCTCGCCGCCTGCGGCGACGACACCGGGGACACGACCACGACCGCCGCACCGGCTGACGAGGAGACCACCACGACGGCCGCGGTCGAAGGGCCCACGACCACGGCAGCCGAAGCGGGTGGCGACATGGACCCGGTCACAGGGCTGCCCGTGATCGATCCGCTCGAGGTGACCGGCGACATCGTCACCGCGGGCAGCTCGACGGTGTTCCCCCTCTCCGAGGCTGTCGCCGCCTTGTTCGAGGACGAGGGCTACGGCGGACAGATCACGATCGACTCGATCGGCTCTGGAGCCGGGATCGAGCGCTTCTGTGTTGCCGGCGAGAGCGACATCGCCAACGCCAGCCGCCCGATCGAGGCGGAAGAGGTCACACAGTGTGAGTCGATCGATCGTGCTCCGATCGAATTCAGAGTGGGTACCGATGCCCTGGCCATCACCGTCAGCTCGACCAACTACTTCGTCGAGAACCTGACACTGGCCGAGCTCGCTCTCGCCTTCTCCACCGCCACGACGTGGGATGAGGTCAACCCCGAGTTCCCGGCCCACCCGATCGCCCGGTTCAGCCCGGGCACCGACTCCGGGACCTTCGACTACTTCGTCGAGGAGGTGTTCGAGGAGGATCCCGAGCCACTGCTCAACAGCGGCGCCCAGCTCTCTGAGGACGACAACATCCTGGTCCAGGGAGTCAGCGGCGACGGCTGCACCGAAGGCGATCTGGCCACCTCGTGCGCCATCGGCTATTTCGGCTACGCCTATTTCGCCGAGAACGAGGACGTGCTCCTGGCGACTTCGATCGAGGGTGTGGCTCCCAGTGCCGAGTCGGTGGACGCCAACGAGTATCCGCTGTCCAGGCCGCTGTTCATGTACAGCGCCGCCCCCATCATCGAGGAGAAGCCGCAGGTGGGGCAATTCATCGCCTTCTACCTCAACCGGGTGGGCGAGGTGATCGCTGAGGTCGGTTACTTCCCGGCGCCTGAGGAGGCAATCGTGGAAGCGGCCGGGCACCTGGCACCGCTGGTTGGTGGCTGAGCTCGATAGTCAGATGAAGAGAGCGGGTGCCCCCTTCCGGGGTCACCCGCCCTCGCTAGCTTCCAAGGTCAGTGGGAGTGGCCAGAGATGACACCTGAGAGCGGTCCGACCCGGGTCGACAGCGGCGAGTGGTACAAGGCAAGGCGCCGCCCCGGCGAGGCCCTGATCAAGGTGTTCCTCTTCTTCTCCGGGATCCTCTCCATCGTCACCACCATCGGCATCGTCTTCGTCCTGGCCGAGGAGGCGCTGCAGTTCTTCCTCGACGACGAGGTCACCCTTCTCGAGTTCGTGACCGGGACCAACTGGCAGCCCACCATCGGCCAGTTCGGCATCTTCCCGTTGGTCCTCGCCACGCTGATCACCACCGGGATCGCCCTTCTCGTCGCCATCCCGCTCGGGCTCGCCTCGGCGATCTATCTGAGCGAGTACGCCCCACGACGGGTCCGCGCCGTCCTCAAACCGATCCTCGAGGTCCTGGCCGGGATCCCCACAGTCGTCTACGGCTACTTCGCCCTGCTGTTCATGACCCCGCTGCTGCGCGCCATCTTCGGGGTCTCGGTGGTCGAGATCTTCAACACTGCCTCCGCCGGGGTGGTGATCGGGATCCTGATCATCCCCCTGGTCAGCTCACTGGCCGAGGACGCCCTCTATGCCGTCCCGCGGTCCCTCAAGGAGGCCGCTTACGGCCTCGGGGCGACGAGGCTCGAGGTGGCCACACGGGTCGTCTTCCCGGCGGCCCTCTCCGGTGTCACCGCGGCTGTCGTCGTCGCCGCCTCGCGCGCCATCGGCGAGACGATGGTGGTGGCGCTGGCGTCCGGCGCCACGCCGAGGAATTTCACCTGGGGTGAGGACCCACTCTTCGGCTACATCCTCAACCCCTTTGTGGCCGGGGAGACCATGACCGGCCACATCGTCCGCATCTCAGGTGGTGACATCAGCTACGGCTCCATCGACTACACCTCTCTCTTCGCCATCGGGCTCACTCTGTTCGTGATCACGCTCGTCCTCAACGTGATCAGCAACCGGATCGTCGCCCGTTTCCGGGAGACCTACGAATGACGCGGGGGCTGCCTGTCCTCGAACTGGAGGAAAAGGACTACTCGGACCTGTTCCCCGAGGGCGAGGACCTGACCAAGCAGGTCGGGGGAAGACGTCGCCGCGAGGGGTGGGCTCGCATCGTCTTCATGCTGGTTCTCCTCCTCACCATCGGGGCATTGGCCACCCTCCTCTACACCATCATCAATGCCGCCTTCGGGATGGTCGCCATAGTCAACGAGAGCGAGCCTGAGGAGATCGTCGCCTCGGTCGGGTACGACCCCGCCGAGGTCGCCCTGTCCGACCTGAGCAAGGACGAGCTGGTCGGGGTGCTCGAGGGAGCCGTCAGCACCAACGTCGGCCGGCGTCTGGAACGTGATCAACGGTTCTACCAGGACCGTCTGGTGTTCGAGAGTCAGGAGACCTGGGACGAGATCTGCGCCTCGGCGGATGCGCCTACCGGCTGCACCCTTCCCGCCCGCGACCAGGCCAACGTTCTGCAACTGGTCAACGAGCGCGTGGTCGTGCCCGACGTGGTCAAGACCTGGGATCTGGTCGAGTCGCTGACCAGCCGGGACCAGATCGAGGCCGAGATCGCCAGCGCGGGATTCCAGGCAGACAACCCGGGCGCCCAACCCGAGTTCAGAGCCTGGCTCAACTGGCAGTTCGTCGTCTCGCCCCAGTCCGACGTGCCCGAGCTGGCCGGTGTCCGCACTGCCATTCTCGGGTCGCTTTGGTTGATGCTGATCACCGTCCTCTTCGCCTTCCCGGTCGGAGTCGGGGCGGCGATCTACCTCGAGGAGTTCGCCCGTCCCAACAGGCTCAACCGGCTCATCCAGACCAACATCAACAATCTGGCGGGGGTGCCCTCGATCATCTACGGGATGCTCGGCCTCGCCATCCTGGTGAGGACCCTGGAGCCGATCACATCGGGATCGTTGTTCCTCGGCGAGGGCGGCAGCGTCTCCGAGAACGGACGCACCATTCTCGCCGGCGGTCTCACCCTGGGTCTTCTCATCCTCCCGGTGGTGATCATCAGCTCCCAGGAGGCCTTGCGGGCGGTGCCCAACTCCCTGCGCGCCGCGGGTCTCGCCCTGGGGGCCACCAAATGGCAGACGATCCGCAAGCACATCCTCCCGCTGGCCATGCCCGGGGTGCTCACCGGGTCCATACTCGCCATGGCCCGCGCCTTGGGTGAGACCGCCCCTCTCGTCGTGGTGGGGGCATCGACCTTCATCACTGTGGACCCGAGCGGGCCTTTCGCCAAGTTCACCGCTCTTCCCATCCAGATCTTCCAATGGACTTCACGGCCCCAGGAGGAGTTCCAACGGATCGCGGCAGCGGCCATCCTTGTCCTGCTCGTCCTCCTGTTGACCCTCAATGCCACCGCGGTGATACTTCGCAACCGATACTCCAGGAGCCTTCAGTGACTCGCGAGACACAGACCGATCAGCCTCTGAGCAGGGCACCCGACGTGCATCGAGAAGGCTCCAGTGCCCAGCCGTCCGGGACGGCCGCGGCCCCGGTCATCGCCACCAAGGACATGGAGGTCTACTACGGGGACTTCCGCGCCGTTCGCGACGTCAACCTCGATTTCGCCCGAAACGAGATCACTGCGCTCATCGGCCCCTCGGGCTGTGGGAAGTCCACCGTGCTCCGTTCCCTGAATCGGATGAACGACCTCATCCCCGGGGCGAGAGTGGAGGGATCGGTCATCTACCACGACCGCAACATCTACGGCCCGGAGGTGGACCCGGTCGAGATCCGTCGCCGGATCGGGATGGTGTTCCAGAAGCCCAACCCGTTCCCCAAGTCGATCTACGAGAATGTCGCCTGGGGGGCGAAGGTCAACGGCTTCAAGGGGTCGAAGTCGGACATGGACGGTCTGGTCGAGCATGCGATCAGGAGTGCTGCCCTCTGGGACGAGGTCAAGGACAAGCTCCAGGACTCCGGCTACTCACTTTCCGGCGGCCAGCAGCAGCGACTGTGCATCGCCCGGGCCATCGCCACCCATCCGGACATCGTGCTCATGGACGAGCCGTGCTCGGCGCTCGACCCGGTGGCCACGCTGCGCATCGAGGAGCTGATGCTGGAATTGAAGAAGGAGTACTCCATCATCATCGTGACCCACAACATGCAGCAAGCCGCCCGGGTCAGCGACAAGACCGCCTTCTTCAACGTGAAACTGAGTGAAGAGGGGATGAGGACGGGCTATCTGGTCGAGTTCAACTCGACGGAGCAGTTGTTCACCTCGCCCAACGAGAAGGACACCGAGGACTACATAACGGGACGTTTCGGATGACAAGCGCACAAGACACCAACCTTCACTTCCACCAGGAGCTGGAGAACCTCGAGCAGACGGTCCTCGGCATGGTGGACCGCGCCGAGCAAATGGTGGGTCTTGCCGTGGATGCCGTGACCACCAGCAACGTGGAACTGGCCGATCGGGTCATCGAGATGGACCAGGTGATGGACGAGACCTACCTCAAGGTGCATCACCTTTGGACTTCGCTGATGGCTCGCTTCCAGCCCTTGGGATCAGACCTCAGGAAGATGTCGGTCCTCCTCCATCTCAACATCACCTTCGAGCGGATGGGCGACCAATCGGTCAACATCGCAAAGATCACCAAGCACAACGCCGGTCTCCCTCGGGTGGAACGGATCGCCGACCAGATCCGGGAGATGGGCGACCTGGTCCGACCCATGATCCGGTCGGCGGTGGAGGCCTACCTGCGACATGACCTGGACGAAGCACGGTTGCTTCCGGCCATGGATCAGCCCATCGACCGTCTCAACGCCAACATGTACAAGGAGATCGTCGCGGTCGGGTCCAACCCCCAACTGCTGGAGTGGGCCACCAAGACGCTGATGGTGTCGAGAGCCTTGGAGCGGATCGGCGACCAAGCTGTCGACTTCGCCGAGCAGACGGCGTACCTCATCACCGGCGAGAGGGCGGAGTTCGTCGAGGTCGGCATCGACAAGGCGCCCAATGACGCTGAAACGTGAAAGCAGGAGACAGCGCATCCTCGTCGTCGAAGACGAGCCAGGCCTCGCCGAGTCGATCCGTTATTCCTTGGACGTCGAGGGGTTCGACGTGCTCGTGGCCGATACCGGCGTGGCTGGGCTGGATTCGGCCCGGGTGAATCAGCCCGACTTGGTCCTGCTCGACCTGATGCTCCCCGGGATGTCAGGCCTGGACGTCTGCCGCCAGATACGGGCCTCGTCCGACGTCCCGATCATCATGCTCACCGCCAAGGACGCCGAATCCGACAAGGTGGCCGGTCTCGAGCTCGGAGCCGACGACTACATGACCAAGCCCTTCTCGATGCGCGAGCTGGTGGCCCGGATCCGCGCCCAACTCCGTCGTGCCACCAAGACCGGGGCGCTCGCCGAGTCCAACGAGGTCCTGCGCGGGGGGGCGGTCGAGCTCGACATCGATGCCCACGAGGCCCGACTCAACGGTCTCCCCGTCGACCTGAGGCCGAAGGAGTTCGAACTGCTCGAGTCGCTGATGCGGCGGAGGAACCGGCTGGCGGCCCGTCACACCTTGATCGACGAGGTATGGGGGCCAAGCTACTTCGGCGACACCAAGACCCTCGACGTGCACATCAAGCGACTGCGCCAGAAACTCGAGCCCGACCCCGCCAGACCGACCCACATAGTCACGGTGCGAGGATTGGGGTACAAGTTCGTCGATGACCAGTAGAGGGGCGAACCGGATCTCCCTGACCCGCAGACTGCTACTGGCTTACTCGGCCTGGGCGCTCCTCCTCGCCCTGGGTCTGGTGGGGGTCATGGCGTGGTCGTCATCAGGCGATATCGGCCCTGTCATCCTGTACGTGGTGCTGGGCCTGATCGCCGGCCTCGCCCTGGTCTACTGGATGGCGCACCGTCTCGGCGCCCAGTTGACCGCTCTCACCGACCAGGCGATCGCCCTGTCGCAACAGGCGGCCGGGGAGAGCCTGCTTCGATCACAGTTCGGCGAGATCGACGACCTGGCGGTGGCCATTGCCACTCTCGTCGAGGATGGTCGGGCCCGGCTCAGCGAGGCAGAAAGGGCATCGGCGACTCTGGAAGTCGTCCTCGGTGCCCTGCCCCAGGGGACCGTCCTCCTCGACGACGACGACCGGGTCATATACGCCAACCCGGCCGCCGTCGAGCTGCTCGGCTCGGTGCCGGAGAACCTCTCGGGTCTGACCCCGTTCGGATTCCAGAGCGTGGTGCGCGAATGCCGGTCGAACCGCTCCCCCTCGTCGCGGGTGGTCGAGCACGGCAAGCCGATAAGACAGCTGCGTGGGACGGCGACGCCGTACTCCGACGACCGCCGGATCCTTCTCGTGGTTGCAGACGTGACCGATCGGGAGCGTGCCGCTTCGATCAGACGTGACTTCGTCGCCAATGCCTCCCACGAGTTGAAGACGCCGGTGGCGGCGATCATCGCCTCGTCGGAGGCGCTCCAGGTCTCGCTGGAGAGGGGGGATTCCTCCTCGGCCCGGTTCGCCCGTCAGATCGAATCCTCTTCCCGCCAGCTCGACCGCCTGGTGACTGATCTCCTCGATTTGTCCCGGCTGGAGCGGGACGAGCCCGAGTTGGACCAACTCAGCCTCGACCATCTGGTGCGTGAGGAGGTCGAGCGGATTCGCCCAATGGCCGAGGAGCGCGGCATCGCCGTGACCGTCGAGGCGGAGCCGGTCCAGGTGGCGGGGAGCCGGCGGGACGTGGCCATCGCCGTGCGCAATCTGCTCGACAACGCGGTGCGCTACACCGATGCGGGGGGCTCGATCGGGGCCCGGCTGATCACGGTCGACGGCGACGCCGTGCTCAGGGTGACCGACACAGGCGAGGGGATCCCAACCCGTGATCTGGGGCGCGTCTTCGAGCGTTTCTACCGGGTGGACAACGCCCGATCGAGGGCAACCGGCGGCACCGGTCTTGGTCTCGCCATCGTCAAGCACGTCGTGGAGAGTCATGGTGGCACCGTCGAGGCGGTGAGCGAGCTCGGGGCAGGGTCGACCTTCACCGTCCATCTCCCAGTCCTCAGAGTGCAAGCCGAGACGCCCGGCTAGCCTGAGCGGGCTCCACCATGTCCATTCTCGAGACGATTTCGAGCCCTGCCGACCTCTCAGGGCTGACCAGAAGCGAGCTGGAGACCCTCAGTGAGGAGATCCGCTCGTTCATCCTGGACAAGGTCTCCAAGACCGGGGGGCATCTATCGCCCAACCTCGGCGTGGTCGAACTGACCCTCGCCCTCCACCGCAGCTTCGACTCGCCGCATGACCGTTTCATCTGGGACGTCGGGCACCAGGCCTACGTCCACAAGCTCCTCACCGGCAGGATGGGCGACTTCGATCGGCTCCGTCACACCGGCGGCCTCTCCGGCTACCCGAGTCGTGAGGAATCGCCTCACGACTTCGTGGAGAACAGCCATGCCTCGACTTCGCTGTCCTATGCCCTGGGCCATGCACTGGCCGGATACCCCGGGTACACGGTGGCCATCATCGGGGACGGCGCCCTCACCGGGGGCATGGCCTACGAGGCGCTCAACCACATCGCCGTGACCAAGCCGGAGCGTCTCATCATCGTCCTCAACGACAACGGTCGGTCCTATGCCCCGACCGTCGGAGGATTGGCGGCGCTGGCGACGCTGGCCCATTACCGGTTCGACCCGCGCTACGAGAAGACGAAGCGCACCCTGGGCCGGATGCTGAGGGGGCTTCCCCTGGTAGGGGAGACCGCCGACGAGCTGGCCGGCAGGCTCAAGGATGCGGTGAAGCAGATCCTGGAGCCGTCAACCGTGTTCGACGCACTCGACCTCAAGTACACGGGCCAGATAGACGGGCACGACATCGGGCTTCTCGAGGAGACGTTCCACACCGCCAAGACCTACGACGTGCCGGTGGTGATCCATGTTGTGACCGAGAAGGGCAACGGTTACAAGCCAGCCATCGAGGACGAGCTCGAGAAGCTCCATGGTGTCTCTTCATTCGACCTGGCCACCGGCAAGGCCTTGAAAGAGGAGTTGCGCCTCACCGACGTGGCTGGAAACGCTCTGGCCGAGGCCGCCGCCTCGAGACCCGACCTGGTGGGCATCTCGGCGGCGATGGTGACTACAGCCGGGCTGATGCAGATGTGGCAGCGGTTCCCCGATCGGGTCTTCGACACCGGGATCGCCGAACAGCACGCGGTCACCCTGGCCGCCGGGATGGCGATGGCGGGGAAGAAGCCGGTCGTAGCCGTCTACTCGGCCTTCCTCCAGCGCGCCTTCGACCAGATCGTCGACGACGTGGCTCTCCATGATCTTCCGGTCGCCTTCCTCATCGACCGCGCCGGGATCACCGGCCCGGACGGCCCGTCGCATGACGGGGTGTTCGATCTCTCCTATCTGCGCATGATCCCCAACATGACCGTTGGGGTCCCGGCAGACGCCACCGAGCTCTGCGCCATGATCGAGACCGCGGTCGACCACGACGGCCCGATCGCGATCCGATATCCCAAGGGCGCCGCAGTCTCGGTGCCGGCGGTGCCGGTCGAGCCGCTCGCCATCGGGGAGGCCCAGATCATCTCGGAGGGGGCCGATGTCATGCTGGTGGCGGCCGGCCGCATGGTGGAGACCGGCGAGAAGGCGGCCGCCGACCTGCGCGCCCGTGGATACTCGGTAGGTCTGGTCAACGCGCGCTGGGTCAAGCCACTCGATCTGCGCATCCTGGAGTGGGCGGCCGAGTCGGCACGCGTCGTGACGCTCGAGGACAACGTCGTCATGGGTGGATTCGGCACCGCCGTGTTGGAGGCATTCGCGGAGGCAGGCATCGTCAAGCCGGTGACCTGCATCGGCGTTCCCGACCATTTCCTCCCCTTCGGGTCGGCCGCCGACGTCGCTCAATCGGTCGGGCTCGACCCCGACTCGGTGGTGTCCCGGGTCCTGGCATTGCTCGCCTGACTCATCCCCACACGGCGCCTCGCCATGGTGGGCCGGTTGCGCACCGGATTCTCGTCGGGTTTACCCTTTGTCACTCCCCGGACCGGGTTTCCGGGGCATCAATGGAGGAAGAATGAACAGACTCACACGATTGCTGGCCGTGACGGCCGTGCTCGGGCTGGTGTTGGCCGCTTGTGGCGATGACACGGCCGACACGGGCGAGTTCGACCTGGTCACGGACGGGACTCTGACTGTGTGCACCGATGCGCCGTATCCGCCCATGGAAATGGAGGACCCGGACGCCGAGGGTGGGTACACCGGGTTCGACATCGAGCTGATGCGCGCCATCGCGGAGGACCTCGGGCTGGGCCTGGCGGTCAACAACACCGGGTTCGACCCGATCACCTCGGGTCTGGCGATGGAGGCGGGTGACTGTGATGTCGCCGCCGCCTCGATCACGATCACAGAAGAGCGCGAGGAGAACATCGACTTCTCAGAGCCGTATTTCAGCGGTGACCAATCGCTGCTCGTACTCGACGAGTCCGGTTTCACCGCCCTCGCCGACTTGGGTGGTAGCTCGATCGCGGTCCAGACCGGTACGACTGGCGAGATCTACGCCCAGGAGAACGCGCCGGAGGACACGGAGTTGGTCTCGTTCGACGCACCTGGTGACATGTTCCTGGCGCTGGAAGCGGGCACGGTCCAGGGCGTGCTCCAGGACATCGTCACCAACGGTGACTATGCCCTCAACAACGAGGGGGCTTCGGTGATCGAGACCTATCCCACCGAGGAGTTCTACGGCTTCGCGGTCAAGGAAGAAGGCGCCGAGGACCTACTCGCGGCGGTGAACTCGTCGCTGGCCAAGTTCGAGGATGACGGGACCTACGACCAGATCTACGCCGACTGGTTCGAGTAGCGGCAACCGACTCGATGATGAGAGGCGACCCACTAGGGTCGCCTCTCGTTTATGGCCTTGAAGCCCAGACAGCGCCGGCGTCTCTTCCGCGGCATCATGTACGGCATCTTCGTGGCGGGGATCCTCGTCATGATCCTCGTGGCCGACTGGGGCCGTATCCAGCGGTTGTTCTTCAACGTCGACGTCATGATCGACATGCTCCCCGAAGTCCTGACCATCGCGGCGCGCAACACTCTGATCTACACCGCGGGCTCGTTCAGCTTCGGCTTGCTGCTGGCATTGCTCCTGGCGCTGATGAAGCTGTCCACGATCAAGCCCTATCGGTTGTTCGCCACCTGGTACATCGAGCTGTTCCGGGGGTTGCCGGCCCTGATCACGATCATCCTCTTCGGATTCGGGCTACCCATCGCCTTCGACGGGTTCCGTCTCCCGGGCGGCACCCTGGTCACCGGGTCGGTGGCGCTCGGTGTCGTCGCTGCTGCCTACATGGCGGAGACGATCCGGGCCGGTGTCCTGGCGGTTCCCCGGGGCCAGGCTGAGGCTGCTCGCTCTCTGGGGATGTCCTCCTCGAGGGCGCTAGCCTCGATCGTGCTGCCTCAGGCTTTCCGGATCATCATTCCGCCCCTGACCAACGAGTTCGTGTTGTTGATCAAGGACACCTCCCTCTTGTTCGTATTGGGTACAACGCCCCTGACCAAGGAGCTCACCAAGTTCGCGCGGGACTTCATGACGACCACCCGCAATGCGACACCGTTGACCGTGGCCGCGATCGTGTACCTGTTGATCACCTTGCCGCTCACCTGGCTGGTGCGCCGGCTGGAGAGACAGGCGGCCAAAGCGAGATGACTTCCGCGATCGAGATCAATGACCTCCACAAGAATTTCGGCACCCTCGAAGTGCTCAAGGGCATCGACTTCGAAGTGGCGGAGCGGGAGGTGGTCTGCATCATCGGCCCCTCGGGCTCCGGCAAGTCGACCCTGCTTCGTTGTGTCAACCGGCTGGAAGACCCCACCTCGGGGACCATCCTCATCGAAGGCGAGGACATCACCGATCCCGATGCCGACGTCGACAAGCTGCGGACCCGGATCGGCATGGTGTTCCAGCAGTTCAACCTGTTTCCGCATCTCAACGTGCTGCGCAACCTCACCATCGCCCAGACCAAGGTGTTGAAGCGGAGCTCAGAGCAGGCCGAGGAGATAGCGCGTCAGGTGCTGGAACGGGTCGGGCTGAGCGACAAGATCGAGGAGTACCCGATCCGGCTCTCCGGCGGCCAGCAGCAGCGGGTGGCCATTGCCCGAGCCCTCTCGATGAACCCGGACATGATGCTGTTCGACGAGCCGACCTCCGCTCTCGACCCCGAGCTGGTCGGCGAGGTGCTCGACGTGATGCGAAAGTTGGCCATGGATGGGATGACCATGATGGTGGTGACCCATGAGATGGCGTTCGCTCAGGAGGTGGCGGATCGTGTCGTGTTCATGGACAACGGGATCGTGGTCGAAGAAGGCCCCCCCGATCAGCTCTTGACCAACCCGACGACGGAGAGGTGCCGCCGCTTCCTGCGAATGGTGCAGGAGAAGTAGCGGGTAGTCTGCCCCCCACTTCCCGCCACGGCCTTGGAGGAGGTCTCCACATGAAGAGGTACATCGCCCTGATCGCCGTGCTCGGCCTGGTTCTCGCCGCTTGTGCCACCGACGGAGGCGACGGCGCCGAGAGCGGGGTGAGTTGCGAAAAGGAAAATCTCACGTTGGTCCAGGAGGGCGTGCTCACCATCGGCACCGATGACCCGGTGTTCGATCCGTGGATGATCGACAACGATCCGAGCAACGGGCAGGGCTTCGAGAGCGCAGTCGCCTACGCCGTGGCCGAGGAGCTGGGCTTCACCGCTGAGGAGGTGGAGTGGGTGGTGGTCCCGTTCAACAACTCGTATGCCCCCGGTGAGAAGGACTTCGACTTCGACATCAACCAGATCTCGATCACCCCGGAGCGGGACGAGGTGGTGGACTTCTCCGACGGCTACTACAACGCCAACCAGGCCCTGCTCGGATTCGCCGATTCGGAGATCGCCTCGGTGACCACCCTCGAGGAGCTCAGGGCTTTCCGGCTCGGGGCGCAGGTGGGGACCACCAGCCTCGATTTCATCAACGACGTGATCCAGCCCGAGACCGAGCCGTTGGTCTACGACACCAACGCCGATGCCAAGGCCGCCTTCGACGCCGGCCAGCTCGATGGCCTCGTCCTCGATCTGCCCACCGCCTTCTACGTGTCGGACGTGGAGATCGAGGGATCAGCGGTGATCGCCCAGTTCCCAACCGGTGGAGAGACCGGCGAGCAGTTCGGCATGCTGTTCGAAGAGGGCAACCCTCTGCGCGATTGTGTGAATGAGGCCCTGGCCAACATCGATCTGGCTGCCATCCAGCAGGAGTGGCTGTCGGACGGAGTCGACGCTCCGGTCATCGCACTCGATTGACCTATGAATGACTGAGGCCGAGGCGCCGCGTCACAGCCCGGGCATCTCGCCCGGCCGGGCACGGCGTCTCGCCTTCCAACGAGCCCAGCGACGCCGATCGCTCTCGATCGGTGCGATCAGCACCATTGTCGTCTTCGGCACGGTGGCCCTGGTCGTGGTCAACTCCCCCGGCTGGGAGGCGGTCAAGGAGTCGTTCTTCAGCTGGGAGGACTTCAAAGCGTCCTTCCCCGAGATCCTCTCCGGGTTCGCCACCAACGTCCGCATCTTCCTCATCGCCGAGGTGCTGATCCTGTTCGTGGCACTGGTGCTGGCGGTGATCCGCAACAGCCGGTCGCCGCTCCTGACTCCCCTGAGGCTGGGAGCGACCGCCTACGTGGACGTCATTCGGGGAATCCCGACGATCATCCTGCTCTACCTATTCGGGTTCGGCATCCCCGCCCTTCGTCTCCAGGGTGTGCCCAACAGCCAGGAGTTCTGGGCCATCACCACCCTTGTGGTCTCCTACTCGGCCTATGTGACCGAGGTCTATCGAGCCGGGATCGAGTCGGTGCACGAGAGTCAGCGGGCAGCCGCCCGGTCGCTCGGGCTGACCTCGGGGCAGAGCATGAGGTTCGTGGTGCTGCCCCAGGCGGTGCGACGGGTCATCCCGCCACTGCTCAACGACTTCGTTGCCTTGCAGAAGGACTCCGCCCTGGTCGCCTTGCTCGGTGTCCAGGAGGCGTTCCGCAAGGCCCAGATCTACGTGGCCGAGACGTTCAACTTCACCGCCTACCTGGCCGCGGCCCTCCTCTTCCTGCTCCTCACCATCCCTCTGGCCCGCTTCACCGACTATCTGATCCGGAGACAGCAGCAGCGGACTGGAGGGATCAGGTCGTGAGCGCCCCGCTCCTCGAGGTCCGCGGGATCTGGAAGGACTTCGGTGATCTCACCGTTCTGGCCGACATCAGCCTCGAGCTGTCGACCCATGAGGTGATGGCGGTGGTCGGCCCCTCAGGATCGGGCAAGTCGACACTCCTGCGCTGCATCAACCTGCTCGAGCCGGTCGACGACGGTGAGATCCTGCTCAACGGTGTCGACATCGCCGACCCGGATTTCGACGCCGACTCGGTCCGGCGCCAGATCGGGATCGTGTTCCAGTCCTTCAACCTGTTTCCTCATCTGTCCGTTCTCGACAACATCACCCTCGCACCGAGCCGGGTGCTCAAGATGTCGGTGGAGGAGGCCCAGATCACCGCGCAGAAGCTCCTGGTCAGGTTCGATCTCGCCGACAAGCGCGACGAGTACCCGGACCGTCTCTCCGGGGGTCAACAACAGAGGGTGGCCATCATCCGGGCTCTCGCCATGAGCCCCAGCCTCATGCTGTTCGACGAGCCGACCTCCGCACTCGACCCGGAGCTGGTCGGCGAGGTGCTCGACGTGATCAGGACCCTGGCCGGGGAAGGGATGACGATGATCGTGGTGTCCCACGAGTTGGCCTTCGCCCGCGACGTGGCCCACCGGGTGCTGTTCATGGACGAGGGACGGGTGGTGGAACAGGGCCCCCCGGATCAGGTGCTGGTCAGCCCGGTGACGGAGCGGGCTCAGCGGTTCCTGAGCCTGATGACCGAAGCGCGCTGACACTTCTGGAGACTTCGCCCGAGCCTCGGGGCTCGAGCCCGACCTCCGCCCCGGTCAGGGGGCTAGGGTCGCCGGGGTGATGGCATGCGCCAAGAGCGCCTGTCGGAGCGACCCACGGAGGAACGGGATGAGAGCAATTAAGCCACTGGCGGTGCTAGCCGCCCTGACCATGGTGCTGGCTGCCTGCACCGAAGCGGCCGACACCACCACCACGGCCGGGGGAACCGGCCAGGAAGAAACCACCTCTACCGCAGCCGGGGGTGGGGAGACGACCACTACGGCTGCCGCCGAGGGACCTGCGACCGGGGGTCTCTTGGCCGAGGTGCAGAGTCGAGGAACCCTCCTCTGCGGTGTCAACAACGCCGTTCCCGGCTTCGGTTTCGTCGACGCCGCCGGCGAGCACACCGGTTTCGACATCGACTTCTGTCGCGCCATCGCCGCCGGGGTCCTCGGTGACCCGGCCGCGGTCGAATTCGTCGACCTGACCGCCGAGCAGCGCTTCACCGCATTGCAGTCGGGTGAGATCGACGTGTTGGTCCGCAACACCACCTTCACCTCGAGTCGGGATGGAGGTCTGGCGGCAACCTTCCTCACCACGACGTTCTACGACGGGCAGGGGATGATGGTCGCTGCGGACAGCGGGTTCACCTCGATAGACGACATGACGGACACCAACATCTGTGTGCTCTCTGGCACGACCACCGAGTTGAACCTGACCACGAGGATGGCAGGGATCAACTACACCCCGCTGACCTTCGACGAGAACGCCCAGTTGCAGGCGGCGTTCATCGAGGGCCAGTGTGATGGCTGGACGTCGGACAAGTCGCAGCTGGCAGGGGTGCGCTCGGCCTGGCCCGAGGACCAGGGTGGGCCGGAGGCCCTCGTCATCCTGGAGGAGACTTTCTCCAAGGAGCCGCTCGGCCCGGCGGTGCTCGACGGTGACACGCAGTGGGCCCAGGTGGTGGACTGGATCATCCTGGCCACCATCCTGGCAGAGGAGTTCGGGATCGACTCGACCAATGTCGACACCTTCGCAGACACCGAGGACGCCGGGATCCGTAACTTCCTCGGACTCGAAGTGGAGACCGAGTCGGGCACGGCTCCCTTCGATCCCGGTCTCGGGTTGGCGACCGACTTCGCCGCCCAGGTGATCCGGGCCGTGGGCAACTACGCCGAGATCTACGAGCGGAATGTCGGCCCCGACACCCCACTCGGTCTTGAGCGGGGAGTCAATGCCCTCTGGACGGACGGCGGGCTGCTCTACGCCCCGCCCTATCGCTAGCAGACGACCAGGAGATGACCCACCCGCTCGTCGGGTGGGTCACCTGGTCCTCGGATCGGCGGTGATCGTTTGACCACGGTGGAGGAGGCTCGACCCAGGCCCCCGTTGTGGCGGGACGTGAGGGTCATTCGCGCCGTGGCGCAGATACTGGCCGTGGCGGCAGTCGCCATCCTCCTCTACGTCTTGTGGTTCAACCTCACCAACAACCTCCGCGCCGCCGGGCTCCCCACCGGTTTCGACTTCCTGACCCAGCCGATCGGAGTGGATATCGCCGGGTCGGGTCTCAGCCCGTCTGCCCCCATCTGGAAGGCACTGCTGGTGGGGATCAAGAACACCATGGCGCTGGTAGTCGTGGGCATACCCATTCTCACCATCCTCGGCGTCATCGTCGGGGTGGCCAGGCTCTCCACCAACTGGCTGGTATCGAAGATTGCGGGTCTCTACGTCGAGATCCTGAGGAACATCCCGCCCTTGCTGATCATCTTCTTCGCCTTCAACGCGGTGGTGCTCCAGTTCCCACTGCTCCAGGAGTCGATCAACATCGCCGACCTCGTCATCATCAACAACAGGTACCTCGCCGTGGTCGGGTTCACGGCCCAGCCCGGGTTCGGGCCGTTCCTTCTGATCCTGGCCGGCGACCTGTTGATCGCTGCCGTGGTGTGGTGGTGGCGCACTCGACGATGGGAGCGGACCGGAGAGGCCCATCATCGATTCGCCTGGTCGTTCGGGGCCTTCGTCGTTATCGCGACCGTGGCCTTCGGGCTGCTCGGCGGCCCCATCGGGTTGTCCCGGCCCGAGCTCGATGGCCGGGCCCTCGAGGGCGGCTTCCAAGGGCTGACCGCCTACTTTGCGGTGCTGGCCGCCCTGGTCCTCTACACCGCATCCCACGTCGCCGAGATCACCCGAGGGAGCATCCTGGCCGTGCCCAAGGGCCAAACCGAAGCCGCCAACGCCATCGGGCTCACCGCATTTCAGCGGCTTCGCCATGTGACCCTGCCCCAGGCGATGCGGATCGCCATCCCACCGGTGATCAGCCAATACCTCAACTTCACCAAGAACACTTCCCTGGCCATCGCCGTCGGATACGCCGATATCACCAGGATCACCTTCCAGGCCATCGGCAACGGGCAACCGGCTCCCCAACTGATCGCCATCCTGATGGCGAGCTATCTCCTCTTCTCGTTGGTCATCTCACTGATCGTCAACCTGGTCAATCGGCGCCTGCAGTTGGTGACCCAATGACGGTCGAGGCCCCGGTGCTCGATGTGGAGCCGGTGGAGGTCGAGCCGGGGCAAGGCCCGATGGACTGGCTGAGGAAGAACCTGTTCAACACCTGGTACAACACGCTGCTCACGGTTGGCCTGGGCGCCCTCCTGGTCGGGGCCTTCGTAGCGGTGATAACCGCGATCCTCGGCGCCGACTTCGAGATCGTCCGGGTGAATCTCCGTCTCTTCATGATCGGCCAGTTCCCGGTCGATCAGCTGTGGCGTCCGTGGGTCTCCACCTACCTGCTCGCCGTCCTCATCGGCTTCGTCGGTGGGGCATTGGCAGCAGGTGCTCGGGATCGGGCCCTCGAGGCCGGTCTCCCCTACACACGGACCACTTTCAGACAGATACTGCTTCGCTTCTGGCCGATCATCGCCTTGGTGGTGGTCATCCTCGTCTTCACGACGACTCCGCTCCCCAGCTTGCTGACACTGGGTGCCACCGGCTTCGGGGTGGGGGCCTACTACCTCGCCCGGGTGCTTCCCCGCGCGGTGCGCCGGTGGACCTGGCTGGTCGTGGTCCTGCTCCTGGCGGGGGCCTATCTCGCCTTGGCCGGTTTTGGCGGAGTGGGGTGGGAGGATTGGGGCGGCCTGCACCTCAACTTGTTCCTGACTGTCGCCGGGATCATGTTCGCCTTCCCGCTCGGACTTCTGCTCGCCCTTGGCCGAAGGTCCACACTCCCGGCGATAAGGGCCATCTCGGTGACATACATCGAGTTCGTCCGGGGTGTGCCCCTGATCACCTTGCTGCTGTTTGGGGCGCTTGCCATCGGGTTCCTCATCCCCAGGGACCTTCGACCCGGTCTGGTGACCAGGATGCTCCTCGCCATCACCCTGTTCGAGGCCGCCTACATCGCCGAGGTGGTCAGGGGCGGCCTCCAGGCGGTCCCCCATGGCCAGGTCGAGGCCGGTCAAGCGGTCGGTCTCGCCCCCTGGACGACGATGCGGTTGATCGTGCTTCCCCAGGCCCTGCGCGCCACCATCCCGGCGATGGTGGGCCAGTTCATCAGCCTGTTCAAGGACACCACCTTGGTGGCGATCCTTGGCGTGCTCGAGCTTCTCGAGGCGAGCTTCATCGTCAACGCCCAGCCCGACTACCTGGGGAAGGGGCTGTTCGTGGTCACACTCACCTTCGCAGGTCTGGTGTTCTGGGTGGGGTCGTACACGATGTCACGAGAGGCGCGACGACTCGAGAGGAAGCTGGGAGTGGGGGAGCGATGACCGAGCGGGCCGACTTCACCGACGCCACCCGGGCAACAGGCGAGGCCATCATCGAGCTCCAGGACGTCGACAAGTTCTTCGGGAGCTTCCAGGCTCTACGTGACATCGACATGAAGGTCGGGAGGCAGGAGGTCGTGGTTGTCATCGGTCCCTCGGGATCGGGCAAGTCCACACTGATCCGCTGCATCAACCGGCTGGAGAAGCACGATCGCGGCCGGATCGTCGTCGACGGCGTAGAGCTCTCAGACGACATCCGCAACATCCAGGAGGTGCGACGAGAGATCGGGATGGTCTTCCAGCAATTCAACCTCTTCCCCCATCTCACTGTCCTCGACAACATCACCCTGGCCCCCCGTCAGGTGCGCAAGATGCCGAAGCGTGAGGCGGATGCCCTGGCGATGGAGATGATGGAGAGGGTGAGGATCCCCGAGCAGGCCAACAAGTACCCGGGCCAGCTCTCCGGCGGGCAACAGCAACGGGTGGCTATAGCCAGGGCACTGGCGATGCAGCCCAAGGTGATGCTCTTCGACGAGCCGACCTCGGCCCTCGACCCCGAGATGATCAAGGAGGTGCTCGACTCCATGGTCGAGCTGGCCCGGGGCGGGATGACGATGATCGTGGTCACACATGAGATGGGCTTTGCCCGGGCCGTAGCCAACCGGGTGGTGTTCATGGCAGACGGTGAGATCGTCGAAGTCGGCTCGCCCGAGCACTTCTTCACCGATCCACGGGAGGACAGGACCAAGCTGTTCCTCAGTCAGATCCTCTAGGGCGGGTGCTCCAACCTACGACTCGGTCCTTGATACCGTCTTGACTCGTGTCCCGGATGGCCCGTCTTCTCGTGGTCTTCGTCGGCGGGGTCGTCGCCGGCACCGCCGCCTTCGGCGTGTGGGGGCTGGCCAACGACACCTCGAGCACCGAGACGACGATCATGGCGGTGGCCGACTCGACCACCTCCGTCGCGGAGTCGATCCCGCCGGCCACCAGCACCCCGATCGACCCGAGCACCAGCACCACGGCTCCCGAGAAGGGGTGGCTGGTCATCCACGGGACGGGGGACGTTGCCGTCGACCCGGTGTACATCCCGGCTCTTGCCGAGAGGGGTTGGGATCACGCCTGGTCGGGGTTGGATGGGCTCTTCCTCGAGGACGACCTGACCGTCATCAACATGGAGTGCGTCCCCTCCGACCTGGGGACACCGGAGGAGAAAGATTTCGTCTTCCGTTGCCCCACCGAGACCCTGCCCTCGATCAGGTCGAATGGCATAGACGTGGCCAACCTGGGAAACAACCACTCCGGCGACTACGGCAAGGATGCCCTGGTCGATGGAAGGGAGAATCTGATCGCGGCGGGAATCGGGGCGGTCGGGGCAGGCAGAGACGTGGAGGAGGCCGGCTCGCCGGCTCTCTTCGAGATCGAGGGCTGGAAGGTCGCGGTGGTCGGGTTCGGAGGTGTCGCCCCCAACGACGCGTGGTACGCGACGGCGGATACGCCAGGGATGAGAAGTGGGGACGACACCGAGTCGATGGTCGAGGCAGTCAGGGGGGCGGACGAGGTCGCAGATCTGGTCGTGGTCACCGTCCACTGGGGGTTCGAGCTGGACACCACCCCCCGTCAGGACGACATCGAGCGGGCGTATGCCATGATCGAGGCGGGAGCCGACGTGATCTTCGGGCACCACTCGCACCGCATGCAACCTCTGGAGATGATTGGCGATGCGGCGGTCTTCTGGTCGCTGGGCAACTTCGTGTGGCCTCACAACTCGGTGCCCAGCGCCACGACTGCCGTCGCCCGTGCCGTCGTCGCTCCCGACGGCTCGATAGAAGCCTGTCTGATCCCCGCCTACATCGAGACCCACGGGCATCCTGTCCTCACCGGAGAGGCGACGTGCGCCCCGCCGTCGTAGGAGGTGCGAACAGGTGAACGAGAGGGCCGGACAGGTGCTGATCGTCGTCGCCGTGGGCTTCGCACTGGGCCTGGCCGTGTTCCTCTTCTCGCGTGGCGACGAGGCTCCCGAAGCGGTGGCCGCCGCCCCCACCTCGACCGCCATCACTCCCGAGGGTGACCCCGGCGCAGTGGGGACGACAACGACCCTCGCTCCCACCACCACGACGACCACCGAGCAGCCTCAGCGCGAGGAGGGCACGGTTCCGGGCTGGACAGTGGGGAGACCCTGGGGGACGACAGTTGGGATGACCATGTTCCGGGGCAACCCAACCCGCACCTTCCATGGGGTGGGGCCGGTGCCGGACTCACCAACTGTCGCCTGGCGCTACCCCGGTGAGCAGATGTGCAGCTCATCGTCGGAGGGAGGGGAGAGCCGGATCTGGTGCGGGATGGGCTGGACCGGACAGCCGGCGGTGTGGGAGCGACCAGACGGGGTGACCGAGCTCATCTTCGGTGCTTACGACGCCGCGGTCCACTTCGTCGACGCCGCCACCGGGGAGGATCTGCGAACCGAGTTCCAGACCGGGGACATAATCAAGGGCTCGGTCACGCTGGACCCGGATGGCTACCCGTTGCTCTATTTCGGCTCACGCGACAACAAGCTGAGAATCCTGGCACTCGACCGTGAGGAACCGACTCTCCTCTGGTCGATGGATGCGACCGAGGTCGATGGGATCTGGAACGACGACTGGGACTCGAACCCCGCCATCGTGGACGACGTCATGTACGAGGGCGGGGAGAACGGCTGGTTCTTCGCCGTACAGCTCAACCGGGGATACGACTCCGATGGGAACGTCGTGGTCGATCCGGAGAAGCTGGTGCAGATGCCCGGCTATGACGAAGAGTTGCTCTCCAACTCGGGACGCAACGTATCCATCGAGAGCTCGGTGGTGGTGTTCGACCAGAGGGTGTACTTCTCCAACTCCGGCGGGCGCATCGTTGGCCTCGACGTGTCCAGGGTGAGAGAGGGCGAGGCGCCGATCGTGTTCGACTACTACGCCGGTGGCGACATCGACGCCACGATGGTGGCGGATGAGGAAGGGAAGCTCTACGTGTCGATCGAGCACGAGCCCTCGCAGATGAGCTCGGCCGAGGCGGAGCGGAACAAGGAAGTGGGGCAGCTGGTCAAGCTCGACCCCTACGCCGAGGGCGACCCCAGGGTCTGGGGCGTCGATCTGACCTCTGGCTCCTCGGATTCCGGGTCGTGGGCAACCCCGGCCCTCCACGACGGTGTCGTCTACCTGAACACTCACCAGGGCTCCCTGATCGCAGTCGATGCGGCCGACGGGCGCCTGCTCTGGCAGGACCAGACCGGGTTCCACTCCTGGTCCTCACCGGTGGTGGCGGACGGGACACTGGTGGTGGCGACCTGTCTCGGCGACCTCCGTGGGTATTCCCTCGCCGACCCACGCGCCCCGTCGATGGACTGGTCGCTGAATCTCGGCGGAGCCTGTCTCGAGTCGACCCCTGTGGTCTGGAAGGGGAGCATCTACCTCGGCTCGCGCGACGGGTTCATGAGGGCGATGCGCTAGGTGCCTGCCTCGCCACGACAGACCCATATCATCGGGCCGCCATGACCAGGTCTCTCCCCGTTCTCCTCATCGTGCTCCTGGCTTGCGCCGGCACGGGCGAGGGCACCACCACGTCATCGGACCCGGTCGCCCCGACCACCACCCTCGTCGCAACCAGCACGACCCAGCCGCCAGTCGAGTGCCCACCTCCTCCGTACGAGTTCACCTTCCTTCCCCAAGGGGTCGGCAGCACCTTGCTCGACCCCGCCACCATCGAGCCCGATGTCTGGACCTCGGTCCCCGGGATAAGCGCCACTCTGCTCGGCCGCGAGGACGGGTCGGTCGGGGTGGCCCTCATCCGGGGGACGCTTCCCGCGGTGGAGTGGCCAGGCGAGCGGGGCGAGGTCTTCGTCGACGGGACCCGGGGGGTGGTCGGTCCCCATCCCGACGGCACATGGGTCGCCGGCTGGTACGAGGCGCCCGGTGAGCGATGTGACCTCTACACCCTGGTGGCCTACCCGGACGTGGCCCCATCCGAGGTGGAGATGGTCATCGACGGCCTGAACCGGGTAGGTGGCTGAGCCGGAGGCCGATCTTGACGGACGGGGGGGCCGGGCGTAGGGTTCCGACCGATGAGCAGATCGACCATCTCGCCGAGCGGCTCCACCTGGTGGTGGGGTTGGCGCGCGCCGGAGGTGGCCCCGGTCGGATAGCCCCCGCTCTCTGATCGGAACGAACCCATCTCCGGCTCCCGGCAGATGGGTTTCTCGCGTGTGGGGCCCATCCGCCGCCCGGTGGAGGACTCCATGAACCATCTCTTCGACATCCCGGCCGACCTGGACACACCGACCTCGGTGTATCTCAAGCTGGGGCCGCTGCGTCCCCGCTTCCTTCTCGAAAGCGTCGAGCATGGTGACCAGATCGGGCGCTATTCCTTCATCGGCTTCGGGGAGGGCCTCGAGGTGACGAGCGACGGTCGCACCGTCACCGCCGGTGACACGCGGATCGAGTCGGACGGGACGATCGAGGGGCTGATGGACGCCTTGCGCAAGACCCTGGCTTCGGCCCCCGCCCCTGGCCCGGTCACCGGGGGCGTGCCGTTCCACGGCGGTCTGGTGGGCGCGATCGGGTTCGACCTGGCCCACCGTCTCGCCGGATCGGCCCCGCCCCCCAGCACCGGCCCGGAGCTGCACCTGTATGGGCCGCCCAGTCTCATCGTCTTCGATCATCTCAGCCGTCGCGCCGCTCTGCTCCACGACGGCGCCGAGGACGAGCGGCTCGGGTTGAGGAGAGAGGTGATGAGCCTGCTTGCTCAGGGGCTCGCCACCGGGAATGGGAGCAGGGGGGGCTTCGGCGACCCGACCCCCTCGATGGGTCAACAGCAGTATGAGTCGATCGTCGAGGCCTGCCGCCACCACATCGAGGAGGGCGACGTCTACCAGATCGTGCCGTCGGTCAGGTTCGCCGGCGAGACCGACCTCGACCCCTTCACCGTGTATCGAGGTCTGCGCCTGCTCAACCCCTCGCCCTACATGTACTTCTGTGATCTGGGTGTCACCAAGGTCATCGGCTCCTCGCCTGAAGCCTTGGTCAGGTTGCGCGGGGTCAGCGCGGAGCTCCGTCCCATCGCCGGGACACGGCCCAGGCTCAACGACGACGAGCGCGACCGCCGGGCCGAGGAGGAGCTGGTGGGGGACGCCAAGGAGGCGGCAGAGCATGTGATGCTCGTCGACCTGGCCAGAAACGATCTGGGGCGAGTCGCGGTGCCGGGGTCGATCAGGGTCGATCCCTACCGGGCGATCGAGCGATACAGCCACGTGATCCACCTGGTCAGTGGGGTTAGTGGAGTCCTTTCGCCCGGGGCGGACGCCTTCGACCTGTTCGCAGCGGCTTTTCCCGCCGGAACCGTGGTGGGAGCCCCGAAGATCCGGGCACTCGAGCTCCTCCGTGAGTTGGAGCCGGTTCCACGAGGCTTCTATGCGGGCACCGTTGGCTACTTTGGGCACGGAGGCAGCATGGATCAGGCGATCGCCATCAGGACCATCGTCATGGGCGAGGGGGGCTACTCGTATCAGGCAGGTGCCGGGATCGTCGCCGACAGCATTCCGACCGCCGAGTGGAACGAGGTGCTGTCCAAGTCGGGCGCGATGCGAGGCGCCCTCGAGACGGCGGCGGAGGGGCTGTGAGCCGGGTCCTCCTCATCGACAACTACGACTCCTTCACCTACAACGTCGTCCAGGCCCTCCGCATCCTGGGCGCCGAGGTGACGGTGCGCCCCAACGACCGGATCAGCCTCGATGAGGCCCGGGAGATGGAGCCGACCCACCTGGTCGTCTCACCGGGGCCGGGGCGCCCGGAGACGGCAGGTGAGTCGATGAAGCTGATCGTCGGGATGCTGGAAGAGGTGCCGATCCTCGGGGTCTGCCTCGGGCATCAGGCGATCGCAGCCGCCCTGGGGGGGACAGTGGATCACGCCGAGGAATTGCGTCACGGCAAGTCATCACCGGTCTATCACGACTCGGCCACGATCTACGCAGGGCTGCCCAACCCGTTCGAGGCGGGCCGCTATCACTCACTCGCCGTCATGGAGGAGGATCTCCCTTCGGACCTGGTGGTCACCGCCTTTACCTCCGACGGGGTGATCATGGGGATAAGGCATCGTGAGCTCCCGGTCGAAGGGGTGCAATTCCACCCTGAGAGCGTGCTCACTCCTCACGGCGAGCTGCTGCTCCGCAACTTCCTCGACCTGGGGAGCCGTTCGCGATGAAGGACACACTCGAATCGCTCTTGGCCGGCGTGGACCTCACCGTGGAACAGGCAGAGAGCCTCGTTCATGAGCTCACCGGCGGAGAGGTCGACCCTGCCGCGGCGGGGGCCGTCCTGGTCGCACTGCGGGCCAAGGGCGAGACCTCCGAAGAGGTCCAGGGCTTCGCCCGAGCGATGCGATCATTGGCCACCGACCCCATGATCGACGTCTCCGGGGCGGTGGACGTGGTCGGCACCGGCGGCGACGGCTCAGGGAGCCTCAATCTGTCCACCGGCTCGGCGATCGTGGCCGCCGCCGCCGGGATCCCGGTGGTCAAGCACGGGAACAGGTCGATGACCAGTTCCAGCGGCAGCGCCGACGTCCTGGAGCAGCTCGGTCTGCCGATTCCCCTGGATGGGGATCAAGCCCGTCGTCTCTTTGCGGCGACCGGCTTCACCTTCCTCTTCGCCCCCCACTACCACCCGGCGATGGCCGCGGTCGGACCGGTTCGTCGCGCACTCGGCATTAGGACCGTGTTCAACATGCTTGGGCCGTTGACCAACCCGTCGGCGCCGCCGTATCTGGTGATCGGGGCCTTCGACGAGAGAGCGGCCCGTCTGATGGCCGGCGCCCTGGCCGGGCTCGAGATCGAGCGTGCCTTCGTGGTCCACGGGGCAGCAGGTTGGGACGAGCCTTCGCCGCTTGGCGATTTCCTCCTTTTCGACGTCCGGCCAGGGGCGGTCAGGGAGACGGTGCGGGGCCCGGCCGACCTGGGAATTCGCCAATGCGCCCCTGCCGATCTGGCCGGCGGTTCACCGGAGGAGAACGCACGCCGCCTCCTCGACGTGCTCGAAGGTGAGACAGGCCCCCACCGCGACGCGTTGGTGCTCGGGTCGGCCCTGGCGATCGAGGTGACGGGTCAGGCGGAGAGCGCGGCCGAAGCAGCCAAGACAGCGGCAGCGGCGATCGACGACGGCAGCGCCATGGCGCTGGCCAAGGAGATGGCCGACTTTGGGGCCGCGGAGGCAGCGCGATGAGCTCGTTCCTCGACACGATGGCCCGCTCGTCGCGTCAGCGTGTGGAGGAGGCGGTTCGGGCCAGACCCCTTGCCGCAGTCGCGGAGGCGGCGGCCGAGCAGCGGGCCCCAAGACCGATCGACGGCTTCGGGCGCTCGTTCGATCTGATCGCCGAGATAAAGCCACGCTCCCCGGCGACAGGAGCCTTCCCCGTTCGCGACCACGTGGAATCCGCCTCCAGCTACCGGCAGGGTGGGGCGGCGATGATCTCTGTCCTGACCGAACCGGGTGCCTTTGGCGGCTCACTCGACGTCCTCCGTAGGGTGGGCAGCGCCGTCGATATCCCGGTCATGGCGAAGGACTTCCTGGTCGACCCTTATCAGGTGTATCAGGCCCGCGCCTCCGGAGCCGACGGGATCCTTCTCATCGCGCGGATACTCCCCGATGAGGCGCTCTCGGCGCTGAGATTGCTCGCCGAGTCTCTCGGCATGTTCACCCTCCTCGAGGTCTTCGACCAGCACGACCTCGACCGGGTGCTGGCGGCCTCCGACCACGGCTCTCTGATCGGGGTCAACTGCCGTGATCTTGACAGTCTCGACGTCGCCCCCGATCGACATCGCGACCTCGCCGGCTCGCTTCCTGCGGGCCGGGTTGCGGTGGCGGAGAGCGGTCTGCACGGTCCCGAAGACGTGGAGCGGGTGGCCGCTCTCGGCTACCGGGCGGCGCTGGTCGGCTCGAGCCTGATGAGGAGCGATCGCCCCGCGGATGTCGTCTCGTCGATGATCGAGGCAGGTCGCCGAGCCGAGGTCGTGGTGCAATGAGCCTGTTCGTGAAGCTCTGTGGCATTCGCACCGCGGCCGAGTTGGAGGTCGCGGTCGACGCCGGCGCAGACGCGGTGGGGTTCGTGCTGACTCCGTCGCCGCGGCAGATCCCACTGGCCCATGCGGGTCGGCTCCTTCGCATGTTGCCCTCGAGCGTCCTCGGGGTGGCGGTATTCCACGACCCCACTCCCGGGTTGTTGCGAAGGACCGAGGCCGAGGTCGGGCCCGATCTGTTTCAAGCGGAGAGATCCAAGCTGAGCGGTGTGCCCCCCGACAAGGTGTTTCCGGTGGTGGTCGATCGGCCCGACCTGAGCGAGGCCGTGGATCGCGCCCTTGAGGCCACTCCGAGGGGGATGGTCCTTGTCGACTCTGCCGCAAAGGGTGGGACCGGCCGGCATTCCAACCTCGATCGACTGGCATCCATCCGCTCGATCGATCATGTCGTGATCGCCGGGGGGCTCGATCACAGGAACGTCGGGACGATCGTGGCGCGACTCGGTCCGGGGGGAGTCGACGTCAGCTCTGGGATCGAACGTGAGCCAGGAGTGAAGGACCCCGGCAGGATGAGGGAGTTCGTGACAGCGGCCCGCGCCGCAGAGGTGGCGATGACCAGCACGCACGGCGGAGAGGACTGACATGTCAGAGTCCACCCACGACGGACGGTTCGGGAGATTCGGTGGGCGCTTTGTGCCCGAGATCCTGATCCCCGCCCTCACCCGTCTCGAGGAGGCAGCCGGGCGGCTCCTCTCCGACGACCGGTTCCTCGATCGCTATCACGCCGAGCTCTCCTCCTGGGTGGGAAGACCGACTCCCCTCTCCGCGGCTCCACGTCTCGGTGAGGCATGGGGTGGGCAGATCTGGCTGAAGCGAGAGGACCTTGCCCACACCGGGGCCCACAAGATCAACAACGCGATCGGCCAGGCACTGCTCGCCGAGGAGATGGGCGCCGGCCGGGTGATCGCCGAAACCGGCGCCGGACAGCACGGGGTCGCCACTGCCGCCGCCTGCGCCCGGCTCGGGCTGGACTGCACCGTCTACATGGGAACCATCGACATAGAGCGTCAGGCGCCGAACGTCGAGCGGATGAAGCTCCTCGGCGCCAAGGTGGCGCCGGTGGTCAGCGGCGATGCGACTCTGCGGGCGGCGATCAATGAGGCACTGCGGGACTGGGTCGGACAGCCAGAGACGACCTACTACCTGCTCGGATCGGCGGTTGGCCCCCACCCCTATCCCTGGCTGGTGCGAGAGCTTCAGTCGGTCATCGGGCGCGAGGCGCGCCGGCAGATCATCGAGCAGACCGGTGGTCTGCCGTCGGCTGCCTTCGCCTGTGTCGGCGGCGGCTCGAACGCCATCGGGCTCTTCCATCCACTCCTCGATGATCCAGTCGAGTTGATCGGGGTGGAGGCCGGGGGGATCTCGCCCCAACTGGGGAAGAACGCAGCCACCATCGGCCTCGGCTCGCCGGGCGTCCTCCACGGGAGCTTCTCCTACCTCCTCCAGGACGAGGACGGGCAGATTCAAGAGACCCACTCGGTGTCGGCCGGGCTCGACTACCCCGGAGTGGGTCCCGAGCACGCCTGGCTCGCCGAGACCGGCCGGGCGAGATACGAGATGGCCTCCGACGACGAGGCTCTCAGCGCACTCGACGACCTGGCCAGGTTCGAGGGGATCCTCCCGGCTCTGGAGTCGAGCCATGCCCTGGCTGGGGCGAGGCGATGGCTGGCCGAGAACAGAGGGGCGACCGTTCTGGTCGGGTTGTCCGGGCGGGGGGACAAGGACATCGACATCCTGGCCGGATTGCGTCGATGAGCGCCACCCTGACTGGCGCAGCCTCCCTCGAGTCGAGGCTGGCAGATGCCGGGACGGCAGTGGTGCCGTACCTCACCGCCGGCTTCCCCAGCTTGAATGCCTTTCAGGAGGCACTCGACTCCCTTTCCCGGATCTCCGTGGCAGTGGAGGTGGGGATCCCCTTCTCCGACCCGATGGCCGACGGCGCCACGATCCAGGAATCGAGCCGGATCGCCCTGGAGCGAGGGGCCACCCTCGATACGATCCTGGACGCGATCGAGTCGGTGGGCCCTTTCGACGCCGAACTGGTCGTGATGAGCTACCTCAACCCCATCCTGGCCTACGGGCCATCCGCTCTCATGCCGCGTCTGGCCACCGCCGGCGTCGCCGCCCTGGTCCTCCCCGACCTCCCCTACGAGGAGTCCGCCGAGCTGGGCGAGACCGCATCAGCGAGCGGGCTCGGGCTGGTGCAACTGGTGAGCCCGGTTACGAGCAGCGAGCGACTCCGGCTGCTCGGCTCCGTCTCCGAGGGCTTCACCTACGCGGTGACCATGACCGGCACCACCGGGGGGACCACGAGCTACGGGCCGGAGGTCACCGGGTATCTCGATGAGGTGCGGTCGGCGTCGCGGCCACCGGTCCTGGCAGGGTTCGGGGTGAGGAATCGAGAGCAGGTGAAGGCCCTCGCTGCCCATTGCGACGGGGTGATCATCGGTAGCGCCCTGGTCGAGGTCCTGGCCGGGGGAGACGACCCGGTCGAGTTCATCCAGGGATTGCTCCCGTGATCGCCACCCTCTCCGACGGCTGCACCCTCGCCGAGAAGGCCGCCATCCTCCGTTTCATCGAAGGTCACGGCCTACGGGTTCACGTCGGCGAGGCCGGGGCCACGACGATCGTGAGCATCATCGGCGAGCCGGAACCAGGGGTGGGCGAGGTCATTGCCGGTCTCCCCGGTGTCGAGTCGCTGAGCTTTGACGCTCCTCGCTACCCCTTCGTCGCCCGGGAGGCTCGTTCCTACCCAAGCACGGTGAAGGTCGGCGACGTCGTCATCGGTGGCCCAGGGGTGGCGGTGATCGCCGGGCCATGCTCGGTCGAGTCGCCCGAGCAGTTGCTCACCGTGGCCAGATCGGTGGCCAAGGAGGGCGCCGTCCTGCTCCGTGGAGGTGCTTTCAAGCCGAGGACGTCACCGTACAGCTTCCAGGGTCTGGGCGAAAAGGGTCTGGAGCTGCTGGCGGTGGCACGTGAGGAGACCGGCCTCGGGGTTGTCTCCGAGGTGGTCGCTCCCGAGGACATCCCGCTGATGAACCGCTACGTCGACATGCTCCAGGTGGGCAGTAGGAACATGCAGAACTTCCGTTTGCTCTCTGCGGTGGGGGAGCAGCCGACTCCCGTGCTGCTCAAGCGCGGGCTCATGTCGACCATCGAGGAGATGCTCCTCGCCGCCGAGTACATCGTCGGGGCGGGCAACCCCAGACTGGTCCTCTGCGAGCGAGGGATCCGGTCGTTCGAGACTGCCACCCGGGGCACTCTCGACATAAGCGCGGTCCCGGTCCTGAAGGAGAGGTCGCATCTCCCGGTCATCGTCGACCCAAGTCACGCCGCAGGCAAGCGATCGCTCGTTCCCAGCCTGTCGGCTGCCGGTGTCGCCGCCGGAGCAGACGGCCTCCTGATCGAGGTCCACGATCGCCCCGATCAGGCCCTCAGTGATGGGCCGCAGAGCCTGACGCTGGAGGGCTTTGCCTCGACCATGGCGACCGTTGGCCGCATCGCCGAGGCAATCGATCGCCCTCTACTGACCTTGTGAACGGGGCGGGGTCTGCTGACCCTCGGACCTGGTCGACACCTCCTTGAACAGCTCACCGACGGCGGCGACGCTGCCCAGCACCCCGCTCGTGTCGAGCGGCAGGAAGATCTTGGTCGCCTGGCCATTGGCCACCCCCTGGAGGGCCTCGAGGTAGCGGATCGCGATCAGATCGGGAGTCGGGTCGCCGGTGTGGATGGCGGAGAACACCCGCTCTATCGCCTGCCCCTCACCCTCGGCGACGGTCAGCTTCTGGTACTTCTCGGCGTCTGCGACCCGCTTGATGGCCTCCGCCTGCCCGTCCGCTTCGAGGATCTGGCTCTCCTTGACTCCTTCGGCACGGAGAATGGCTGCCGCCTTCCCGCCCTCGGCCTCGGTGACCTGGGCCCGCCGGTCCCGTTCGGCCTTCATCTGGCGGTGCATGGCGTCGGTGACGTCAGCTGGTGGCTCGATCCTCTGCAACTCGACCCGGACCACCCGGACGCCCCACTTGTCGGTGGCGTCGTCGAGGATCTGACGCAGCTTGGCATTGATCACCTCACGTGAGGTGAGGGCGGCGTCGAGATCGAGGTCGCCGACCACGTTCCTCAGGTTGGTCTGGGCCAGTTTCGTGGCGGCGAGGATGAAATTGCCCACGTTGTACTGCAGCTTCACCGGGTCCGTGGCCTCGTAATAGATCACTGCGTCGACCGTCACCACGACGTTGTCCTTGGTGATCACCTCCTGGGGTGGGACGTCGACCACCTGCTCGCGCATGTCGACCTTGGTCAGGCGCTTCACGAAGGGGAGCACCCATCTCAGACCCGAATCCACGGTTCGCTGGTAGCGGCCGAGGAACTCGATCAGCCCCTTCTCGAACGGCCTCACCACTCGAAACCCGGCGGCGGCGATGAGGATCAGCGCCAGCGCGAGGACGGCGAACAGGATGACTACCGCTTCCATCTTCTCTCCTTATCCCGAGACCGCTCCGATGAGCAGCTCATGAGCTCACTTCCAACAGCTCCACGACGAGACGCGCTCCCCGCACGTCGGTCACGACGATCTTCTGGCCGGTGGCTATCGGCTGAGGGGCGATCGCCCTCCACTCCTCCGACTCGATCTTCACCATCCCGGTGCCACGATCTGGGTCGATGTCCTCGATGACGATGCCATCCAGCCCGATCCACCGGTTCGCCCCGACCCTCGGCTGCGCACCCTCGTCCTGCCGGGTGATGAAACGGCGCAGGTAGGCGAGGGAGAAGAGCGACACCCCGAAGAAGACCAGCCACTGGGCGAGCACCGGGGAGCCGGCCCAGGCCAGGATGGCGGCGGCGCCGGCACCTATGGCGAAGGGAAGGAGGAAGAAGCCGGCCGTGAAGATCTCGCCGATCCCCATCACGATGGCGAAGATGGTCCACAACCAGCGCCAGACCTCGTTGTCCACGTCGTTACCTCCTTGTCCTGCCACGGCGACGGCGGCGATCACCGCGCCCAGACCGACTCCGTATGAGATCAGGTCTCTCCTCGTCTTGCGATTGACTTCTGCTTGCCCGGTCTGAACCTCGTCCCAGGTGGCGGTGGAGTGCCTCCGCTCCCGATAGGAGGCAGCCCAACTCTCGGCGAAACCGGCGGGATCGGCGCCAACCACCTCCGAAGGGTCTCGCCCGTCGACGCCGGCGTCGGCCAGATGCTGAGTCAGTTCGGCGCGCATCTCGGCGGCTGCCGCCCTGGGCACTCCGGTCTCACGCCAGTAGCGCTCGATCATGTCGACGATGTCTCTGTCCTCAGCCACGACTGCCGCCGTCCAGGACCTCGTCGACCGAATCGCGGAACAGATGCCAGTCGTGTCTCCACTGATCGAGGGCGGCGAAACCGGGCTTCGACATCCGGTAGTACTTGCGCGCCGGGCCTTCGCTGCTCTGGACGAGATAGCTCTCGATCATGCCCTGCTTCTGAAGGCGCGAGAGGAGCGGGTAGATCGAGCCCTCACTCGTGAGGTGCAGGCCCCTGTCCCTCAGCTTGCTCACCATCTCGTAGCCGTACGACGCCTCCTCGGCGATGATCGACATGAGACACATGTCGAGCACACCGTGGAGTAACTGTGTCGTTCGATCATGTCCGGTACGCCCAGGTACCATGCGTTGCATAATACCTGGCACGGCGTGGAAGTGGAAGCCGCCGTCTTGGCCGTCTCTAGCGGTTGACGAGACCGTCGCGTATCTCGCGAAGGATGACCACCTCCTCCGGGGGATCGGCCGGTGGCGCCTCCGCCCGCATCCGGTTGTAGGCCTTCACCACCAGGAACATCACGAAGGCGACGATCACGAAGTTGATCACCGCCACCAGGAACGACCCGATCCTGATGTCGGCCACCATCCACTCGGCCAGGTCGTCGACGCTGAAGATCTTGGCGATGATCGGGTTGATGATGTCGTTGGTCAGGCTGGTGACAACCGCGGCGAAGGCGATGCCCATGACGAAGGCCACGGCGATGTCGATCAGGTTGCCCCGGTTTATGAAGTCTCTGAACTCTTTGAACATCGGTTGCTCCTCTAACGCAAGGCCGGCGACTCTATAGGTCTCGTCGTTGCCAGCGCCCACCAGGCGACTCCCGCCGCAGCGGCCAGGTGCCAGATGCCGTGCAGCTGGAGCAGCGAATCGGGGTCACATAGCGGACCACCGGAGGCCCCCAACCTGCCAAAGATCGCGGCTGCCCCGATCAGGGTCATGGGCCACACCGTGGCGGGCGAGCGGTCGCGACGAAGGATCGAGATCACGGCCACGACCGTGAGCACGACCGCGAGCGGATCGGCCGAGACCGGAGCCACGGCAAAGAGGAGGGCGAGACCGGCCAGGCCCGGGAGATGTGTCTGTCGCTCCCATCTCGTCCCGGTTCCGGCGATGACGAGCAGCAGCCAGGCCAGGGTGACATCGTGGGCCCACTCGCTCCAAGGCGGCATTGGCCCGTGGAAGAGAAGGGAGCCGGCCCCGGTTGCCGCCAGAGCCGTCCCCACCCAGCGGCGGTCTGGCCTGGCGACGAGAACCAACACTCCCGCCACGATGAAGGCGAGGGTGGTGAGCGAGTTGACCGGCTGGCCCAGCCACCCGGGGCCGATCGCCTCACAGTCGGCTGCCGCTCCCACCCACTCACCGTAACCAACGGACCCGGCCGTTGCCCCACCCCGCTGCCGGGAGGGATTCCCTGGTCAGAAAGGCTGTGGTGAGAGACCGACGACCGACGAGATGGCCATGCCACCTCCGACGCTCTCCGGCGTGAGCTGGGCGCGCGCCCTCCCGTCCCCGGGGATCTCCAATTCGACGATCAAGGCCTTGCCCGCCACGCCCGTCCCATTCAGGGTCGTGAGACGACCCTTCCAGTTGCCCATGTCGTGGTCGGTCACGAGATCGGCCGACCCGGTGGTCAGGAGAATCCCGTCTCCGCCGTACACCCGCACCGGTCCCTGGAAGGTCTCGGCCACCGCCTAGCGCTCCTCGCCGATCATGTGACGGACGTCGGAGCGCAACACCAGTTCGTGGCGGTATGACCTCCTCACGTCCTCGAGTTTCCGCTCCATCTCGTCTTCGAGGTCGTCGAGACGGTCGCGCAGCCTGTCCAGCTTCCGCTTCAAGGTCCGGTTCTCCTCCTGGAGGGCGAGGACGCGCCGAACGCCTTCGAGGTTGAGACCCTGGCTGGTCAGCTCCTGGATGAGCTGGAGACGCTCGATGTCCTCCTGCGAGTAGCGACGGGTGCCACCTGGTGTGCGGAAGGGCTCGAGCAGGCCCTTGCGCTCGTAGATGCGCAGGGTCTGCGGGTGCATGCCTGCCAGCTCGGCTGCCACCGAGATCACGAAGACTGCTCGCGTCGTCTCGCTCACTTCCACCTCATGTTCTCAGATGGGCCCGGGGATCGTCGGTTTCCAGCGCAGCCAGGTCCTCGAGTAGCTTCTTCTCTTCCTTGGACACCTTGCTGGGCACGGCCACCTGGACCGTGACCAGGAGATCGCCGGTGCGGCCATGATCCGGCGTCACCCCCCGTCCCCGCACCCGGAAGGTCTTGCCGGTGGGGGTTCCGGCCGGGACCTTGAGCTTGACCCCGCCATTCAGGGTCGGCACCTCGAGCTTGGTCCCGAGCACCGCCTCGGAGTAGGTGATGGGAACGGTGAGCGTCAGGTCGTTGCCCTTGCGCCCGAAGGTGTGGCTGGGGGCGACCCTGATCCTGACCAGGAGATCCCCTGCCGGGCCGCCGTTGCGCCCCGGGCCTCCCTTGCCGCGGAGACGTAGTGTGTTGCCATCCTGCACGCCGGCCGGGATCCGGACCTTGACCTCCCGGGTCCGTGTCTCGGTCCCCGACCCCCGGCACACGTGACACGGGGTCTCGATGAGCCGGCCCGACCCGCGGCACTGGGGGCATGGTTGTGAGAAGGAGAAGAACCCTTGGTTCTGGGCGACCACACCGCGGCCACCACAGGTGGGGCAGGTGGTGACCGCAGTGCCCGGCTCGGCGCCGGTCCCGGCGCAGTTGGAGCAGGTGTCCAACCCACGCACGGTCACGGCGGTGGTGAGGCCCTTGACGGCGTCGTCGAAGGGGATGCTCAGATCGGCCTGGAGATCGGGGCCTTGGGCCGGACCGCTCCGGCCCCGGCCGCCGAATCCGAAGAGGTCACCGAGGCCGCCGAGCCCGCCCAGCAGGTCGGACAGGTCCTCGACCCGCACCTGCTGGCCACCGAAACCACCGAAGCCCCCCGGCCCGCCGACCCCCTGGAAGCCTCCGCTCTCGACCATCCTCCGCACCTGGTCGTACTCCTTGCGCTGCTCCGGGTTGGAGAGGGTCGCGTAGGCCTCGGAGATCTCCTTGAACTTCTCCTCCGCATCGGCGTCGCCTGGATTGGCGTCCGGGTGGTACTTCTGCGCCAGCCTGCGGTACGACTTCTTGATGTCCTCAGCCGTGGCCTCGGGTCCCACCTCCAGGACCTGGTAGAAGTCCTTGTCGACCCAATCCCTGTTCACTTCCGTGCTTCCAGCATCACCATGGCGGGTCGGAGGACCCGCCCCCTGAGGCGGTAGCCGCGCCGGAGCTCCTGCGACACGATGAAGTCGTTGCCGCTGCCCGGCGCCCCGACCGGCTCGTGGACTTCGGGGTCGAACGGCTCACCGATCGATGAGATCACCTCGAGGCCCTCCTGTTCCAGCGCCTTGAGCAACTGCTCTCTGGTGCTGATCATGCCGGAGAGCAACTGTCGCTCCGACTCGGTGGCCGCCTCGGTGCTCAGGGCGGCATCGAAGGAGTCGAGCACCGGCATGAGCTCACGCACCACCCGCTCGGCGGCTCGGTCGATCATGGAGGCCTGCTCGCGGTTGGTCCGCTTCCGGTAGTTGTCGAAATCGGCCGCAACCCGTCGCAGGTCGTCGAGGTAGGACGACGCCTCGTCCCGTGACTCCTCGAGTCGGGCCAGGAGCAGGGCGACCGCCTGCTCCGGGTCGTCGGGCAGGTCTATGCCCAGCGCGGCTGCGTCGGTTGGCCCCTGCGCCTCGACGATCTCGGTCTTCTCGGTCATGTCGCGCTCACCATCCGATCGCGAGGACTCGGTCGATGACGAGGACGTCACGCGTCCTCGTCATCGATGATCTCGGCCTCGACGACCTCCTCGTCGTCGCTCGGCTCTTCGCTCCCGGCCTGGGCCTGCTGGGCGGCCTCCTGGTACAGCCTGGTGGCCATCGCCTGGCTCGCCGTGATCAGCTCATCCATCTTCGACCTGATCTCGGAGGTCTCGGCGCCCTCGTCCTCCAGGACCAGCTTCAAAGCGGACAAAGCGGTGTCGACCGCCGACTTCTCGTCGTCGGTCATGTTCTCGCCCTGCTCCTCGAGCAGCTTGTCGGTCTGGTGGACCAACTGATCGGCCTGGTTTCGCGTCTCCACGGCCTCCCGGCGCCTGGCGTCATCCTCTGCGTAGGCCTCGGCGTCCTTGACCATCCGGTCGATGTCATCCTGCGCCAGGGCTGTGCCGCCGGTGATGGTCATCATCTGCTCCTTGCTCGTGGCCAGGTCCTTGGCATGGACGTTGACGATCCCATTGGCGTCGATGTCGAAGCTGACCTCGATCTGCGGCACACCCATCGGAGCCGGTGGGATCCCGGTGAGCCGGAACTTGCCCAGGCTCTTGTTGTCGTTGGCCATGGCCCGCTCGCCCTGGAGCACGTGGATCTCGACTTCGGACTGGTTGTTCTCGGCGGTCGTGAAGATCTCGGACCGCTTGGTTGGGATGGTCGTGTTGCGCTCGATCATCCGGGTCATGACCCCGCCCTTGGTCTCGATGCCGAGCGTGAGCGGAGTCACGTCCAGGAGGAGGATGTCCTTGACGTCACCCTTGAGCACACCGGCCTGGATGGCGGCGCCTGCCGCCACCACCTCGTCGGGATTGACCCCACGATGGGGGTCCTTGCCGGTCAGGCCCTTCACCAGCTCCTGGACCGCCGGCATGCGGGTCGAGCCTCCGACCAACACGATGTGATCGATCTTTTCGACCGCAATGCCGGAGTCCTTGATCGCCTGCTCGAACGGGCGCTTGGTCCGTTCGAGGAGCTCCTCGGTCAGCTTCTGGAACTCGGATCGGGGCAGCTTGCGCTGGAGATGCAGCGGCCCCTCGGAGGTGGCGGTTATGAATGGAAGGTTGATCTCGGTCTCGGGGACCGTGGATAGCTCGATCTTGGCCTTCTCCGCCGCCTCCTTGAGACGCTGGAGCGCCATGCGGTCCTTGGACAGATCGACTCCGTGGTCGTTCTTGAAACCCTCGACCAGCCAGTCGATCACCTTCTGGTCCCAGTCGTCGCCACCGAGGTGGGTGTCACCGGAGGTGGCCTTCACCTCGAAGACTCCCTCACCGATCTCGAGTACGGAGACGTCGAACGTGCCGCCGCCGAGGTCGAACACCAGGATGGTGTGATCGGCATCCTTGTCGAGCCCATAGGCCAGGGAGGCTGCGGTGGGCTCGTTGATGATGCGGAGCACGTTGAGGCCGGCGATCTGGCCCGCCTCCTTGGTCGCCTGGCGCTGGGCATCGTTGAAGTAGGCGGGGACTGTGATCACCGCGTCGGTGACCTTGTCACCTAGATACGACTCCGCGTCGCGCTTCAACTTCATGAGGATGCGGGCGGACACCTCCTGGGCCGTCAGCTTCTTGCCATCGACTGTGATGCTCCAGTCGGTCCCCATGTGCCGCTTGACCGAACGCACCGTCTGGTCGGGGTTGGTGATGGCCTGACGCTTGGCCACCTCGCCGACCAGCACCTCACCATCCTTGAACGAGACGACCGACGGCGTGGTCCGCCCCCCCTCGGCGTTGGGGACGATGGTGGGATCGCCGCCCTCGAGGACGGCGATGACGCTGTTGGTGGTGCCCAGGTCGATGCCTACTGCACGTGCCATGTGAAAACTGCCTCCAAATCAGGTTTGAGTGTGTCGCAATGCTACAACCTGAGTCGGGTATTGTCATATTCCGGGGAAGATGGGCGCCGGGGCGAGCCCCCGGTCAGCTCAGCGACTTGATGTATTCCACCAGATCGTTGATCTCGTCCTCGGTGAGCGTCTCGGAATAGGTGGTGGGCATCACCGGGTCGAAGCCCGCCACTACCTGGGAGACCGGGTCGACCACCGAGTTGAACAGGTAGGCGTCGTCCGCAACCACCGACTCTCCGGTGGTCAGCGGTCGGCTGGCCCCGGCCAGACCCTTCCAGGTCGGTCCGGTACCGGTGGTCCCGTCGATGGCATGACAGGCGAGACATCCGGCCGAGGCAGCGGTTGCCTCACCGCGGCTCGCCGCCTCCGCGTCGAATGCGATCGGCGAGGTCGAGCCGGCGCTCTCGCTGCCGGTGGCGTCGTCGGCGAACAGCCACAACGCCACGGCCAGCACGGCGGTCAAACCGAGCGCGAGCGCCCCTTCAGCCCAGCTCCTCATTGACCTTGAACCGTAGACGACCAGACGAGCCATCCGATGGCTTGCCGGCCATCCTGGAGGTGATCGGTCGAGCTTCGCCACGGCGGCGTCATCGCCTGGTCGGCGTCGATAGGTTTGCTCCCGAAGCCGGCCAGGAGAAGCAATGGACTGGATCGACATCGCACTGCTGTTGCTGCGATTGTGGGCGGGGGTGGTCATCATCGCCCATGGGGTCAACCACGGGCGAACGCTCGAGGGCACCGCGAGGTGGTTCGCCTCCAAGGGGTTCAGGTCGGAGGGTCTCAACGCCCGAATCTCGGCGCTCAACGAGATCGCCATCGGCGTCGCCCTCATCGCAGGGCTGCTCACATCGGTGGCGGCGGCAGGTCTCTTCGCCACGATGTTCGTGGCCTTCTGGGCCATTCATCGTTTCGCCGGCTTCTTCAACTTCCACCGGCCCGACGAGGGTTACGAGTACGTGGCGACCCTTGCAGTCGTCTCCCTGGGCCTCGCCATGGCCGGCCCGGGCCGCTTCTCGGTCGATGAGGCGCTCGGCATCGCCGATGACCTCGACGGCTGGGTCGGTCTCGCCATCATCGGCGGCGGTCTGGTGGTGGCCGCTCTCCAGCTCGCCACCTTCTGGCGTCGACCGGCTGACGAGAGAACAGGCCCGTGAAGCCGCCCCGTCTCCCCGACGACTTCCAGTTCAACCGCGATCAGCTCCATCAAATCGCCTTCTACGCCGTCGCCCCGGCTCGATATGCCGTCGAAGGGCGAATGGGCCTGGCACCGGCCCCCGGAGGCTTCGGCACCCCGGATTTCGACGGTCGGGTGGCGAGGGTGGAGGGAAGCCTCCTCGTCCACGAGCAAGACGGCATGATCGCCACCCAGACGATCACCACCATCAGGGCCGCCGCCGAGTTCTTCGGCCTCGAATACGACGAATCCTGGTTCACAGAGTTCAAGGACCCCTTGCCGCCGATGGACCCCGATCGGCCGTTGAAGATCGGTGATACGCCGACGCAAGCCCTGGGTGACTGGTTCCGTTTCGGGTTCGACGTGCTCGACCGCTTTCGAGCCGACGGCGGCGCCGACGACGTGTCGGAAACCCAGCTCTGGCCTGAGCACTTCGACGCCGCTGTCGAGGCGGGAAGCGAGACGGCAGGCCGGCGAGCCAGCTATGGGGCATCGCCGGGGGACCCGGGACACATCGAGCCGTACTTCTACGTCGCCGCCTGGAGCGAGATCGACCGTGATCTTCCTTTCTGGAACGACAGGCACTTCAACGGCGCCAGTCTCCCCTACGCAGAGATAGCCGAAGCCGAAGATCCCGAAGGGGTGTGCCTCGATTTCCTGCGACGCGGCTACCAGACCCTTCACATGGGTCAGTGACAGGCGTTCTCCGAGATCTCGGTGATCAGGCCGGCCGCGGCGGCGCGGACGATGCGAACGGTCTCCTCGTACCCTGCCGTGGGCCCACCCCACGGGTCGGGCACCTCATCGCCGGTGGTGCCGGGGTCATAGGTGCGAAACAGCCGAATCTTGGCTGAGCTCGCCTTCGACGGCGCCAGCGCCATCAGGTCCTTCAGGTTGGATCGATCCATGGCCAGGATGACGTCGTAGCGGTCGAAGTCGGCCATCGTCACCCGGCGAGCCCTTCCCTCGATGCTCAGCCCCGCTCGGGCCCCCGCCGCAACGGCTTCGGGATGCGGCGGCTCGCCGATGTGCCATGCGCCCGTGCCGGCGGAATCCACGTCCACATCGAGCCCGGCCTCCATCGCCGCGGCCCTGATCGCCGCCTCCGCAGCCGGCGATCGGCAGATGTTCCCGGCGCAGACGGCGAGGATCCTCACGCCGGCTCTCCGGCGATGCGGGCAC
>DATBIX010000065.1:0-20577 GCA_036556665.1 Acidimicrobiia bacterium | reverse complement strand
AGGGATTTCTCTTGCGCGCCCGGGGCGACTCGAACACCCAACCTCCTGATCCGTAGTCAGACGCTCTATCCAATTGAGCTACGGGCGCAAGAATTGTCAACGACTACAAGGGTTTCTGGTCAATCCGTACCTGATGAAACGCATGTTAAGCGATGGGCCGGGGCATACCCCACAGAGGCTGCTCCAGGACCCCGACTCAGCTGCTTCGAGCTTTACAGCGTCTGATTCTGCAGCTTGATTCCCACCTCATAGACAAGAGAGTCTACTGAGCAGGTGAGTTGTACGCCTCCCCGGCGGGATCAGCTGGGAGTTCAGCCTGTCGCATTGAGGGCCAGTGCGACCGCCTCGGCGGGAGGCATCAACAGGCCCACTCTGCGCATGCGCTCGAACTCGCCTCGGCCCATAGCCTTCGGCAGCTCAGCGAGAATCCGCTCGTAGTGAGGGCGCTCGTCTGGCGGCCAAGCCATTTGCGCTGCCTCCATCAGACCCTCGACCGCGCCAACGAGCTTCGCGGAGCGCGCATGGTCGCCGCGTTCCAGCGCGATCGCCGCCAGGCCGGCCATAGCAAACGGCGTGGTGAATCGATCACCGATAGTCTCGCAGATCCTGATCGCCTCGTGGGCGAGGTCCTCGGCCGTTTCGAGGTTCCCGATTTGACGCTCCACCATGCTCAGGTTGCTCGCCTCCGATGCAACAAGGAAGTCATTCCCCATTGCGCGCACGAGTGCGAGACGCTGGGTCATCCAGTCCCGTGCCTCGAGCAGGTCACCCGCGATCTGGGCGCCGACACCGAGCAGGTGGAGCGCGTTCGAGCGCCCCGGGTCGTCTCCTGCGGCGTCGCTCACCTCGAAGGCTTCCCGAGCGAGCCGACGGCCTTCGGCGACGTCAGCCCGAAGCTCGACCCGGGCGAGGCCACCGAGCGCCTGCGACGTGAGAGCCGGATCCTCCAGCTCGCGACCAGCGTCGAGCGCCCGACCGAAGAGGAACGCCGCGCGGTCGTCGTCACCCAGCCAGAAGGGCATGAAGCCAGCGGACAGGTAGGCCCGTCCGCGCAGCCCCTCGGCGCCACCCTCGGACTCGAGCACGCGGTCGAACCAATGAGCGCCCTCGTCGAAGCGGCGGCTGGTAATCCAGAACCGGTAGAGGGCGTTCGCAAGGCGGAGCGCCTCGTCCGGACAGCCGTTATCGAGGAACCAGGCGATGGCCGCCATCAGCTCGTCGGAACGTGCCTCGAGCTGCTCTAGCGACTCCTTAGCGTCCGCCCCGGCGAGGTCCTGCGAACGTGACTCAGCAAGGTCCAGCAGCTCCCCAGCCGACTCGGCATCCATACCATGTCCTCCTGGCTTCTGAAGGTACCAGTCACTCCCAGAGCGTTCTTGCCGCGGCCCCTTCCGCCGTCGGCCCATCCCCGGCCGCATGTCGGAGTGCAACCGATGGGCACCGTTTGAATCCGGTCTTGCGTCCGCTGTGAATCCGCGCGGGCGAGTCGTGTCCGGCATCGCCACTGTGCCCTTCAACGGTTTTGCCAGCGACCTACGAGAGATGAGCCTCCAGTTGGCACCGGCCTTTCCAGGAGAGGAACGCGCAAATACTCACTCGCCGGGCAGCACCTGTTCCAGATACGCCGGCCAATGGTCGAGATCACCGCCGTACCCCACCCGCAAGCGGTAACGCCCAGAAGGTGATTCCTGAGACAGTTCGAAACTGCCGTCGGGTCCGGTTGTCAACTCAGCCAGCAACATCGCCGAGGGGGCGAGACGGAGGATGTGACGGGCTCTCTCGTCACCACGAAGGAACACCACGGTCGCGTAACCGGCAAGGGCCGAAGGTTCCGGGACCGAGGCGGTGACGGTGAGCCGGTAAGGGGCGCCCGGTCTCACCGGAAACGGGAGCGAGCCCAGGTTGATCACATCTTCCGGTGTCGCAGTGAGCCGAAGCATCGTCCCCGCTCCCAGGTCGCTGGGAATGACGCTGACTCCCTTGATGTCAAACTGGGCCAGCCCTGAGAAACTCGGGTCATCGACCCGATTCACATCCTCCCCGTCCTCGAAGTAGCCGACTTCGTAGATACGGATATCCGCGTTGCCTGGACCGGCCCCTTCGGTGTTGATCCGGATCCCGACCTCGGCGGTCTCGACGCCGTCGGGGACGGTGCCCTCATGCACCAGCGTCTGTGCGGTACCGTCGAGTGGGGCCGCCTCGATCTGAACCTGTTCCCCTGCGATCGGCCGACCCTGGACGGTGGTGAGAGATCCGTTCAGTTGAAGTCCACCTTCCCCCGCCACGGCCTGGGCGGTGATCCCACTGCGTTCCCCGAAGTAGCGATTGACCAGCCCGGTGAGGGTGGCCGGGTCGGTGTCCGGGAGGACGCGACTCGGGTAGACATGCCATGACTGAAAGACCACGTGATCTGGCCGTCCTCCCAGCACCTGCTCGTAGAGGTAGGCGCGATCGGCCGCCGCCTGGGTCCACTCCTCGTCGCTCTGCGCCTGAACTCCACCGTTGTAGATGACTCCGAAGGCGATGCCCCGAGCGCGAGCCTCCGACTCGATCTGGCGGGCGACCTCGCCCCAATCGTGACGGTTCCAATCGACGTCGAGATGGAAGAATGCCAGCCGCTCCCCGGCCGCCGCCTCATAGGCGTCAAACCAGTCGATGTAGTCGCTCAGGGTGAGCCCAACCCACAAGGGCTCGAGGCCACCCACCACCACCCCGGGCTCCAACTCCTTCAACTTGCGGGTGAACTCGGCGGTCTCGGCGGCGACTGTCTCCAGAGTCCAATTGCATGCCGACTCGAGCTCGTCGAAGAAGTGCCCGTGGCCGTAGGGACTCTGGAGTGTGACGATGTCGACTCGCCCGCCCAGAAACTGCACCTTCCTCACCAGGTCAAGGGAATAGCTTCCTCCAAATCCCTCGCCGCCACCGCAACCCTTTGATAGAGGAAGGGGGCCCAGTTCCATCGCCAGGGCCATACCCCGGTCCTCTATCCCTTGGATCGCCTGACGCCACTGGTCGTCGGTAGGTGGGTTGTCGACGAGGCCGAGCTGGTCGTACAACTTGAATACGTGAACCCGTCCTGCCGCCGTGTCCCACTCGGCTCCTGAGGCGAACGTGTCGAAGAAATCGACCGAACCTCCCTCGAAATCCCTGATCGAGATGTAGGGCTGTGGGGTCAGCCAGACCAGTGGCCTTTGGGTCAAATCGACCATGGGGCGGGCCGCCGAGGAGGTCGTGGTATCAGCCCTGGTGGTCGTAGTGCTCGAAGCCGACTCTGCGCTCGTGTCGGGGGTGCAGGCGGCAACCAACGCCAGGAGACCGATCAGCATCGAGCGTCTCATGCCCATCCTCCGGCCAGACTCTATGCCGTCCTCGATGTGGGCGCCGTCGGTCAGAGGCTTGGAATCGGGGGCGGCACCACCATCGTCGAGCACCCGACTGCTTGAGGGTCGATCGGGTCGCGGCAAGCCAGCAGTCTGCAGAAGACTGCCGTACACCCGCGGCACCTCTGATCGAGTCTTGGCACGTCCGCACTCTCGGGGTCTTTGGCCCCTACCCGCCTGCTGTTCGAATTCGGACGATGGAGTCATGACAGAGAACACCGCCGACCGCTGGCACTCCGGTTTCATGCGTCTCTCCGGGCTGGTCACCCTCGCCTATTGGATCGAGTACTTCAGTTCGGGCAAGGTGCGCACCGAGACCAACCGGTCCTACGTCGAGTTCGAGAACGCCTTCCCCCTCGCCGACGGCTACATGGCGGCGCTGTTTCTCACCACGGCCCACCTTCTCCACGAGAAGCGGGCCGAGGCAGTACCGGTGGGGATCGCGGCGGGGAGCGCCATGACCTATCTGGCCGGGATGGACATCCTCTACAACCTCGAGCACGGCAAGTACAAGAAGATGACCCCGGAGATGGCATGGGAGGCCCTGATGAACGGTTTCTGTGTCATCTTCGGCCCGCTCACCATGCTCCGGCTGTGGCGGGCAAGGAACCGGCTCGACCGATGAGATCCGGCTCGAAGGTGGTGCTGATCACCGGGGCCGCCTCCGGGATCGGTCGGGCTTGTGCTGAGCATCTCGCCGCCCGGGGCCACCTGGTGTACGGGGCCGATCGCGAGCTGGTCGAGTACGGCCGGGCGGTTCGTCCCCTCTTCGTCGACGTCGACGACGACGTTGCCGTGCATACCGCGGTGAACCGGGTCCTCGAAGAGCAGGGGCGGATCGACGTGTTGGTCAACAACGCCGGGTTCGGGATCGCCGGAGCCATCGAGGACAGCTCGATGGAGGAGTCCCGGGCCCAGATGGAGACCAACTTCTTCGGCCCGCTCCGGATGATCCAGGCGGTGCTGCCCCACATGCGAGCTCAGGGCTCGGGGCTGATCGTCAACGTTGCCTCGATCGGAGGGCTGATCGCTCTCCCTTATCAGGGGGTGTACAGCGCCTCCAAATTCGCCCTGGAGGGGCTGTCCGAGGCGCTGCGCATGGAAGTGGAGCCGTTCGGGATCGAGGTGGTCCTGATCGAGCCGGCCGACTGCCGCACCGGGTTCACCGCGGCCCGTCGTCAGGTGGAAGCCGCCGCCACCAGCGTCTATCGGGATGATTTCGCTGCCTCCCTGGCGGTGATCGAAGCCGACGAAGACCATGGGGCGGACCCCCGAGTGGTGGCGCGTCGTCTCGACCAGGTGATGAACACCGCCTCGCCTCGGCTTCGATATATGGCGGGAGCCCCGACCGAGCGGCTCGCCGTCCTGCTCAAGCGGATCCTCCCCTATCGCTGGTTCGCGCCGATCATCCACGGCCACTACCGGGGGAGTCGATGAACCCCGAGGCGCTATACCGGCAAATGGCCAGGATGCGCCGCTTCGAGGAGGCGCTCGGCGACCTCCACGCCCAAGGGTATGTCTCCGGTGAGATGCATCTCGGGGTGGGGGAGGAGGCGATCGCGGCTGGGGTCACCTCCCACCTCCGCGAGGGCGACGCCCTCGCACTCGACTACCGGCCCACTCCGGTCCTGGTCGGTCGGGGAGTGGATCTGACCTCGATGCTGGCCGAGATGCTCGGCTCCGAGCAGGGCTTGTCGCGGGGCCATGGGGGCCACATGCATCTGCTCTCCCCGGAGCATCTCGCCCTCTCCACGGGGATCGTCGGCTCTCCGGCCCCGCTCGGCGCCGGGCTGGCTCTGGCCGGGGCCAGGCTCCGCCCCGGGTCGGTCACCGTCGCCTTCTTCGGGGACGGGGCGGCCAACCAGGGGATGGTGCTGGAGACGCTGAACCTGGCCGTGGTGTGGAAGCTCCCGGTTGTCTTCGTGTGCAAGGACAACGGGTGGGCGGTCACGACGCGCTCCGCCAGGCTCACCGCGGGCACCCTGACGGGTCGGGCCCGCGCCTTCGGGATGCCGGCGATAAGGGTCGACGGCAAGGACGTGACCAAGGTGGAGAGGACGGTGGGCCAGGCGATGGAGCGAGCCCGCCGCGGCGGGGGGCCCAGCTTCGTGCTCGCCAGCTGCCGACGGCCTCGGGGCCACTTCGAGGACGACCCCCTGGTGCGGGCGGTCCGACACCCCTCTGAGTTGTGGGGGATGCTTCCCGACTCGACGGGCGGCGCACCCGGCCTGGGCCAGCGGCTCAAGGTCCTCGGCCGATTCGGAAGGACCCTGTTCCAGGTGATGCTCGACCAGTGGATCGTGCGTTGGGACCCGCTGCCCCGTGCCGCCCGCCTCCTCCCCCGCGACACGGTGCGACGCATCGACGCGGAGGCCGCTGGCGAGGTGGACATGGCAGTGCGCTCGGTCCTCGAGGAGGCAGGAGCATGAGCCGCCTCGGGCTCACCGAGGCCATCGACAAGGCCCTCGAGGTGGCGATGGCAGACGACGACCGGATCATCGTCATCGGGGAGGACGTTCCCATGATGCGGGCCGGGCTGTTTGCCCGATTCGGCCCAGAGCGGGTCCGCGAGGCCCCGATCTCCGAAGGAGCCTTCCTCGGGGCCGGGGTCGGAGCCGCTCTCGGCGGGCTGCGCCCGGTGATCGAGATCATGTTCGTCGACTTCCTCGCCGTCGCCCTCCATCCCCTCATCAACGAGGCAGCCATGGTCGACACCCTGTCTGGCGGCCGCTGGCAGGCGCCGCTTCTGGTCCGGGCCGCCTGCGGCGGGGGTTATGGGGACGCCGGCCAGCACGAGCAGAGCCTGTGGGGGATGCTGGGCTCGATTCCAGGCCTGGCGGTGGCCGTTCCCTCCACCCCTGCCGACGCCGCCGGGCTCACCCTGAGCGCCTTCGACCACTTCGGCCCGGTGGTGCTTCTCGAGCACAAGCTCCTGTCGACGTTCTGGCTGGAGATGCTGGCGGGTAGACGCCGTCCCGGCGCCGAGCTCGACATCCCCGAATCCTGGCTGCGCGGTGAAGTCTCCGACCCGCCGGCACCGGTCCCCTTTGGTGAGGCGGTGATCCGCCGGGAGGGCTCGGATCTGCTCATCGTCTCGGTGGCGGTCGGGGTACACCGGGCCCTCCAAGCAACCGAGTTTCTCGCCGCCGAGGGAATCGAGGCCACCGTGCTCGATCTGCGCACGATCTGCCCTCTCGACCGGGAGCAGTTGACTGCACAGGCGGCAGGGAAACGGGGGGTCCTGGTGGTCGACGAGGACTACGGGCCCTACGGGCTGTCCGCTGAGATCGCCGCCACCCTGGCCGAAGCTGGAGTCGAGGTTCCCTACGCCCGGGTGACCGCCACCGGGGTCATTCCCTATGCTCCCCGGCTCGAAGCCAGCCAGATGCCCGGAGTGGACCGGATCCTGGCGGTAGCCCGCGCCCTTCTCGATCGCCACGCTCGCCACGGACACGACGTTGTCCATGATGTTGCTCAGTCGCTGGTGGGACTCGATGAGAGGCACTGACAATCGTCACGCATCGGTCTGAAACGACCTGATAGGGTCACGCTGTGGGCTTCATCCTCAGCTTCCTCGCCACCGCCGCCTCGCTCGCGTTGGCGGTTTGGATCGTCGACGGTCTCGAGTTCACCGGCGAGTGGTGGGAGTTCCTGATCGTGGCCGCAATCCTGGGGCTGGCCAATGCCATCGTGAAACCGATCCTCCGCCTCCTCAGCCTTCCGCTCATAGCGATCACCCTGGGTCTGTTTCTGTTCGTGGTCAACGCAATCGTCCTTCAGTTGGTCGTCTGGCTCTCGGGGCCGGACCTGATGGACCTGGGCCTCACCTCGACCGGGTTTTTCTGGGCCACCTTCCTCGGCGCCCTGGTCGTCTCGATCGCGGGATGGCTGATCGGTGTCATCATCCCCGACGGGGACTGACGATCTCTGTCCCCCGATCCGAGAGGCAGCATCATTCCAGAAGAGAGTGAACCGCAGACCCCCGCCGGGGAGAAGTCGCGCGAGGAGCTCCAGGCCGAAGTAGAGACTCTGAAGGCCGAACTCGACGCGAAGAGTGCCGCCGCCGGAATGAGGGTTCGAGGTGTGGCCGCCTTCATCCTGGTCATCCTCACCGCCCTCGGGGTCACCGCGTCAGCAATCGCATGGTGGGTCCACTACGTGGCGCTCGACACCGATGCCTTCATGGAAATCGTCGAGCCGGCGGTCACCAGCGATGAGTTCACCCATGCCCTGGGCACGCGTCTGGCCGAGGAGACGGTCACCGCGCTGGATTTGGAGACGCGATTCACCAACCGCCTCACGGCGCTGGACGAATACATACGTGAAGAGCTGGTCCAGGCTCTCGACCCGGGTCCCACGGCCCAGGCTTTGATCGATCGTCTCGACGTACCCAGCCTCGCCGACCTGGCGGTGCCGCTCAGCGCGGCCGCCAACGAGCGCATCACCGAAGCGATAGTCGGCCTGACCGCGTCGGAGGAATTCCGGTCTGCCATGACCGCGGTGATTCGACGCGGTCACGAGACCGGGGTCGCCCTGATCACCGACGACCTCGAGTCACTGCCCAACGTCTATGTCGAGGGGGAGGACGTCAAGTGGAACGCCCTGCCCCTGGTCACCGCCGCCATCCGGTTCGTGATCGAGGAGGGGATCCTGGGTGGTGAGGAGATCAGCCTTCCCGACCTCTCGGACAACCCGATCGCCTCGGCCGCCATCGAGCGACTTCGCGCCGCCCTCAGCGAGCGGATCCCTGACGACCTCGGCCAGATAACGGTCATGAGCACCGATGATCTCGCCGCGCTCCAGGGCATGGGCGACGCCTTCGATCGGGGGCTGTGGCTTCTGATCATCCTGACGGTTGTGCTCTTGGCAGTCACCCTGATCGTCTCGCCGCGGCGGAGAAGGACCGTTGTCCAGCTCGGGGTGGCGACGGTCATCGCCATAGTGATCGCAGGGCTGGCGGTTCGGGCCGCGGTGAACGCGGTCCAGGGGCGGATCGTCTCGGCCGAGGGACGGGCGGCGGCGACCAGCGTCCTGGCACAGCTGCAGGACAGCGCTCAGGCCGTCGGCATCACGATCTTGCTCATTGCGATCCTGGTCGGAATCCTCGGCTGGCTGGCGGGACGCCCTGAGCAGATCGCCAGGTGGATCGAGGTGGGACGTCATGCCGTGGACCGGGAAAGAGAGCCCAGTCGGATGGATCTCTTCGTCGGCCGCTGGTTCGACCTACTTGCAGTCGTCGTGATCATCCTGGCGCTCGTCCTGATGTGGGCGATCGGGCTCGACTGGCTCTGGACCCTGGTCATCCTGGCGCTGGTCGGCATCTTCGTGTGGTACGCGATGAGCGCACGGGCTCGCTACGAGTTGGACCAGGACGTCGAGGGGACAGCTCCCCCGACGGAGCAGGAGCCGGAGCACGCCTCAGACACTGTCTGACACGGAACAGACTGTCCACCCGGACCGAGCTCAGCCGATCGCCGGGCTCGTCTCTTTGGGTCTGAGGCGGTCGTCGCCGGCCTCGAAGCGGTACCCCATCCCCGGCTCGGTGATCAGGTAGCGGGGCTTGCTCGGCTGTGGCTCGAGTTTGCGTCGGAGTTGGGCCATGAAGACCCGGAGATAGTTGGTCTCCTCCCCGTATTGGGGTCCCCACACCTCCTTGAGCAGCTGGGTCTGGGTGACCAGCTTCCCGCGGTGACGCACCAGCATCTCGACGATGCCCCATTCGGTCGGGGTGAGTCGTATCTCCTCGCCGTCGGCGCCGGTGACTCGTTTGGTCGACAGGTCGATGACGAAATGCTCGGTCTCGACAACGGGCTGGTCCTCGCCGGGAGCTTGCTCCCGGCGCAGGGCGGCGCGCAGGCGTGCCAGGAGCTCACCCATCCCGAAGGGCTTGGTGACGTAGTCGTCGGCACCGGCATCGAGGGCGGCGATCTTCTCCCTCTCGGCGTCACGCACCGAGAGAACGATGATGGGGACGTTGCTCCAGCCGCGCAGCCCTCGGATCACCTCGATCCCGTCCATGCCGGGGAGCCCGAGATCGAGGATGACGGTGTCCGGTCGGTGATTCGCCGCCTTCTGGAGGGCCTCCTCCCCCGATGAGGCGCTCTCGACCCTATAGCCCAGAGCCTTGAGGTTGATTCCGAGGGCGCGAACGATCTGGGGCTCGTCGTCGACAACGAGGATGCGCGGGCTCTCAGCCACGGGTGGCGCCAACGCCTTCTGCCGGCACCTCGATGCTGCCTGCGATCTTCAGTGCGATCACCATGGTGGTCCCGCCTCCCGGCGTGTCCTCGATGACCAACTCGTTCCCCATTGCCTCGAGAAGGCCGCGGGCGACGGCGAGGCCGAGACCGACTCCTTCACGATTGGGAGAGTCGCCCATCCTCTGGAAGGGGAGGAAGACCTGGTCGCGGGCGTTGCTGGGGATACCCGGTCCCCGATCGCTGATCCTGAGGTCGATTCGGCCGGCCACCTCGCCGGCGCTGATCCGAACGGGTCGCTCACTGGGAGACCAGGTGAGGGCGTTGTCCACCAGATTGGCGACCACCCGCTCGAGGAGGTCGGGGTCGGTCTGGACCTCGGGCAGCGACTCCGAGATCTCGACGATGACACGCTCGGTCCCGGACCTGAGCCCGGCGAGAGAAGAGGCCACGACCTCATCGAGCCCAACCGGGCGGAAGAAGACGTGCACCGCCCCGACCTGCACCCGGCTTGCGTCGAGGAGATGGCCGACCAGGCGATTGAGCCGCTCCGTTTCCTCCAGCGCGGTCTCGAGAAAGGCTTGGGTCTCCTCGGGTGTCCAATCGACCCCCGTCTCGACCAAGCTGGTCAGCGATGCCTTGATCGTTGCCAAGGGAGTGCGCAGATCGTGGGACACGGCACTGAGCAGCGCGGTGCGAAGCCGGTCGGTCTCTGCCATCGATTCGGCGCTTTCGGCTTCCCTCTCCAACTCGGCCCGCTCCATCGCCTGAACCATCTGGGCGGCAAAGGCGCGAAGAACCGTCCGATCGTCGGCGGTGAGGCGTCCGTCGAGGATGACCAGGGTCACCTCATCGGTCAGCTCGATCGACTCGCTGCCCTCAGAAGGGGCGTCGAGCGATCTCGATCCCTCCCAGGCCATCGTCTCCCAGCCTTCTCCAGAGCGACGGATCAGGCTCACTGCATCCAGGGACAGGGCATCCCGGACCCTTCTCAAGAGGGCGTGCTGATCCGAAGCGAACACCGGATGGGGCAGTGTCGTCGTGGCGGCGAGCGCCTCTGCCTGGGCACGCGCCTTCCTTGCCTCGGCGCTCCGCCGGCTGGAGTAGCCGACGAGAAGACCGACCGTGAGGGCTACGACCAGGAAGGCGAACAACGAGAACAGGTTGTCGGGGTCGGCGATCGTCCAGGTGCTCACCGGTGGGGTGAAGAACCAGTTGGCGAGGAGGAATCCGGCCACGGCGGTCACCACTGCGGGGAGGGCCCCGCCGATCCCACCACTCACCACCGCCATGAGAAGGTAGAGGAGGAGAACGTTGTGCAACGCGATCTGCTCCTGGAAGGACAGCATGAGCCAGGTGAGAAGGGGCAGGCCGACCAGGGCGATCCCCCAGGCAATTGCCGTGCGGAGCAGGCTGATCGGGCGGCTGCGCCGTCGCACCAGCCGTTTCGGCCGGCGTCCACCCTCGTAGGAAATCACGTGGACGTCGACGTCACCGGCGTTGCGGATGACCTTGGCGATTGGTGAGCCGCGTATCAGCTCGTCCAACCGCGACCGACGTGAGGCGCCGAGGACGATCTGGGTGGCGTTCTCCTCCCGAGCGAAGGCAAGCAACGCAATGCCCACGTCATCGCCGACCACCTCGTGGTATCGCCCTCCCAGATGCTGTAGGAGCTCTCTCTGAGCGGGAAGCGAGGCGTCGGACTCCTCGGTGAGACCATGAGTGGGGCGGACGTATACCCCTACCAGATCTGCCCGAGAGCGCATGGCGAGGCGGGCCGCCCTCCGCACCACGCCCTCCCCTCCTTCTGCACCTGCCAGCGCGACAACCACTCGCTCCTTGGTCTCCCATGGCCGCTCGATGCCGTGGAGGTCGCGATACTTGGCCACGGCTTCGTCGACCCGGTCGGCGGTCCAGGAGAGAGCCAATTCGCGAAGGGCCCCGAGATTGCCCGCCCGGAAGTAGTTGGCCAGGGCTGCGTCGATCCGCTCGGCCGGATAGATCTTGCCTGCCGCCAACCTTTCCCGCACTCCCTCCTGGGTGAGGTCGACCAACTCGATCTCGTCGGCCCGTCGCACCACCTCGTCGGGGATCGTCTCTCTTTGCACGACGTCGGTGATCTCGAATATGACGTCGTTGAGCGAGTCGAGATGCTGGATGTTGACCGTCGACAGGACGTCGATGCCGGCATCCAACAGCTCGTCGACGTCCTCCCACCGCTTGGCGTGCTTGGAGCCGGGCACATTGGTGTGGGCCAATTCGTCGACGAGCGCCACTTCGGGGCGCCGCGCCAACAGAGACTCCAGGTCCATCTCCTCGAATGCCGCCCCGCGGTAGTCGAGTGTCCGTCGGGGGACGATTTCGAGGTCGCCGATCATGGCCCTGGTCTCGACCCGCTCGTGGGGCTCGACGAAGCCGATCACGACGTCGCGACCCTCCGATCTGAGACGATGACCCTCCTCGAGCATGGCATAGGTCTTCCCCACCCCGGGAGCGGCCCCGAGAAAGACTTTCAGCCTGCCGCGGCTCACCATGTCAAGTTAACCCGCGCGGCCATGATCGGCCGCGTGTCTCATGCCGTGGCGTCGAGGGCGAGATTGAGCAGAAGCACATTCACACCCGGTTCCCCGAGGAAGCCAAGGTCACGGCCCTCGGTGTGCTCGTCGATCAGGTCGAGGATCGCCCCTTCATCCATCCCGCGCGATGCAGCCACACGGGGAGCCTGCAATCTGGCGTTGGCAATCGAGATGTGAGGATCGAGGCTGCTGGACGATCCGGTCACCGCGTCGACAGGCACCGGTTGATCCTCGGCCAGCCCGTTCTCCTCGCGGTAGGCGCGAACGAGGTCGTCGACCCCATTCGTCTCCGACTCGTCGACATCGGTTGTCTCCGGGTCGTCCTCGCCGAGCAGCCAGGTCTCGTTGCTGGGGCCGTAGTTCGACCCGTAGGCGTAGTCGGGGCCGGGGGCATACCCGGTGGCCGAAGGCCTGGGATGGAAATACTCGGCCCCTGTGAAGGTCTGGCCGATCCATCGGGATCCGACAGGCTCACCGTCGCTCTCGACCAACGAGCCGTTCGCCTTGTCGCCAAAACCGATCTGGGCGATCGCGGTCACCACGAGCGGGTAGACCGCTCCTGTGAGGACGGTGAAGACGAGAACCATTACGAAGGCCGAGCGCAGTTGACGCAGCATCAGGAGACTCCTAGAGCAGAGATGACCAGATCGATGGCCTTGATCCCGATGAAGGGAGCGACGATCCCGCCAAGGCCGTAGATGAGCAGGTTGCGCCGCAGCATCGTCGAGGCCGCCTCAGCCCGGAACTTCACCCCACGCAATGCCAGCGGGATGAGTCCGATGATGATCAGCGCGTTGAAGATGACGGCGGAGAGGATCGCCGAGCGTGGCGTGGCCAGGTCCATCACGTTCAGCCGGTCGAGGACCGGGAGGACGCCGACGAACATCGCCGGGATGATGGCGAAGTATTTGGCCACGTCGTTCGCAATGGAGAACGTGGTCAAGGCCCCTCGCGTTATGAGGAGCTGCTTCCCGATCTCGACGATCTCGATCAACTTGGTCGGGTTGGAATCGAGATCGACCATGTTGCCGGCTTCCTTGGCTGCCTGAGTGCCGGTGTTCATCGACACCCCCACATCGGCCTGAGCGAGCGCCGGGGCGTCGTTGGTCCCGTCGCCGGTCATGGCGACCAGGCGCCCACCGGACTGCTCGCGGCGAATCAGGGCCATCTTCTGCTCGGGGGTGGCTTCGGCGAGGAAGTCGTCAACGCCGGCCTCTGTGGCAATCGCTTGGGCGGTGAGCGGGTTGTCACCGGTGATCATCACTGTGCGAATCCCCATCGTTCGCAATTGATCGAAGCGATTCCGGATGCCTTCTTTGACCACGTCCTTGAGATGGATGACGCCAAGCACCTCGCGTCCCTCGGCCACCACCAGAGGGGTCCCACCCGAGGTGGCCACGCCCTCGATCACCTCGTTGAGCCCGTCTGGGATCGCGCCGCCGAGACCGAGAACCCAGTTCTTCACCGCGTCCCCGGCCCCTTTCCTGACCGAGTGACCGTCGAGATCGACTCCACTCATCCTGGTCTGCGCACTGAAGGCCACGAGTTGGGCGTGTGACAGGTCACGTTCTCGTATGTCGAAACGCTCCTTGGCCAGGACGACGATGGAGCGGCCCTCGGGCGTGTCGTCGGCGAGACTGGCCAACTGAGCCGCTGCGGCGAGGCGCTCCTCCGGGACGCCGGGCAGTGGGAGGAACTCGGCGGCCTGACGGTTGCCGAGGGTGATCGTCCCCGTCTTGTCCAAGAGCAAGGTCGAGCAGTCGCCGGCAGCTTCGACGGCCCGGCCCGACATGGCGAGCACGTTGTGCTGAACCAGCCGGTCCATCCCTGCGATACCAATGGCCGAGAGCAGGGCACCGATCGTCGTCGGGATCAGACAGACGAGGAGGGCGACCAGCACCACGACGCTCTGCTCGGCGTCGGCATACATGGCGAACGGCTGCAGGGTCACGGTGGCGAGAAGGAAGATGATGGTGAGCACCGCCAGCAATGTGTTGAGAGCGATCTCGTTGGGGGTCTTCTGGCGGTTGGCTCCCTCCACCAGCGCGATCATCCGATCGAGAAACGTCTCCCCGGCGCGTGCGGTGATGCGAACCACGATCTGGTCGGATAGGACTCTGGTCCCGCCGGTGACGGCCGACCGGTCGCCCCCTGCCTCCCGAATCACCGGGGCGGATTCGCCGGTGATGGCGGACTCGTCGACAGAGGCGATCCCATCGATGATCTCACCGTCCGACGGGATGATCTCCCCCGCCGTGACGACTACGAGGTCATCGACTGTGAGCTGCGAGGATGGCACCTGCTCCAGCGACCCGTCGTTCCGACGGCGGTTGGCCATCGTGGTGGCACGAGTCTGACGAAGACTTGCGGCCTGCGCCTTGCCCCTCCCCTCCGCCATGGCCTCGGCGAAGTTGGCGAACAGCACGGTGAACCAGAGCCAGCCGGCGATGAGGCCGGCGAACACGCTTTCTGCGGTGCTCGCCTCGCCGAGATCACGAACGAAGAGGAACGTGGTCAGGATGCTGCCCACCAACACGACGAACATCACCGGGTTGCGGGCCTGGACCCTCGGGTTGAGCTTGCGGAAGCTGTCGATCACAGCCGGCCAGACGATCGACGTGTCGAACACCGACCGACGGGCGCGTGTCGTGTCACCAGATCGAATGGGTTGAGCTTGCATGTTTCTTGACTCCTACAGAGAGAGGTGCTCGACGATCGGGCCGAGGGCCAGAGCGGGGAAGAAGGTGAGACCGGCCACGATCAGGACCACTCCGATGACCAGGCCGATGAAGAGGGGCGTGTGGGTCGGGAAGGTCCCCGTGGTCGCTGGCATGACCTGCTTTGGCGCTAGCGAACCGGCAATGCCCAGCACCGGGATGATCAGGAAGAACCGCCCCACCAGCATGGCCAAGCCCATCGTGGTGTCCATCCACGGGGTGGCGGCGGTGATCCCGGCAAAGGCCGAGCCGTTGTTGTTCGATGCAGAGGTGAAGGCGTAGAGGATCTCGCTGAAGCCGTGAGGCCCGGAGTTCCACATGGTGACGTTGAGGACGGAGTCGACGAACATCGACGCCGCGGTGAACCCGAGGAGCACCGTCGGCATGGCCAACACGTAGAGCGCCACCATCTTCATCTCGCCTGCCTGGATCTTCTTGCCCAGGTACTCGGGGGTGCGTCCCACCATCAGCCCGGCGATGAAGACCGAGAGGATGGCCATGATCAGGAGCCCGCTCAACCCGACCCCCACCCCACCCGGGCTGACCTCACCCAGCATCATGTGGGTCAGGGCCACCCCGCCACCGAGCGGCGTCATGCTGTCGTGCATGGAGTTGACCGAGCCGTTCGAAGTGCCGGTGGTGGAGGCAGCCCAGAGCCCGGAGGCGGCCGGCCCGTAACGGATCTCCTTGCCCTCCATGTTCCCACCTGCCTGCTCGGCGGTCGTCGCCTGATCGGCGCCCAGGGCCTCGAGACGCGGGTTGCCGTTCGTCTCCAGGCCCATGGCGAACAGGGACATGGCGGCCCAGACGATGAACATGATGGCGAAGACGGCTCGACCCTGACGCTTGTCCTTGACCATGTGCCCGAAGGTGAAGGCGAAGGCGAACGGGATGACCAGGATCGCCCAGTTCTCGACGAAGTTGTTGAACGAACCCGTGTTCTCGAACGGGTGCGACGAGTTCATGTTGAAGAACCCACCACCGTTGGTCCCGAGTTGCTTGATGGCGATCTGACTGGCGGCCGGCCCACCGGGGATGAGCTGAGACGCCCCTTCCACCGTGGTCACCTCGGTGAACCCGTTGAAGTTCTGGATCACGCCCTGGCTCACCAGCACCAGGGCCACGACGAATGCCATCGGGAGCAGGATCCGTACCGTGGTTCGGGTCAGGTCGACCCAGAAGTTCCCGATGGTGGTGGCCCGGCGACGGGACAGCCCCCGGATCAGAGCGGCCACTGTGGCCATGCCGGCCGCCGCCGAGACGAAGTTCTGAACCGCCAGACCGACCATCTGGGTGAGGTGACTCATGGTCGACTCGCCGCCGTATGACTGCCAGTTCGTGTTGGTCATGAAGCTGACCGCGGTGTTGAACGACAGATGAGGCACAACACCGGGAAGCTCGGCAGGGTTGAGCGGCAGCGAGCCCTGGAGCCGCTGCAAGCCATAGACAGCGAGGAACGAGAACAGGCTGAACCCCAGAAGGGAGTACGCATAGGTCGTCCAGCGCTGCTCTCTCGCAGGGTCGACCCGGCTCAGCCGGTAGATGAGGCGCTCGATCGGCAAGAAGAGGCGGTCGCCCGGGGCCTTCTCATCGTCACCGTAGACCCGGGCCATGTAACGGCCCAGGGGTACCGCCACGACCAGGGTCACCACGATCAGCGCAATGAACTGAAGCCAACTCGCCACCGACATCAGAACTTCTCCGGAAAGAGCAAGGCGGCCACGAGGTAGCCGACGAGGATCACGGCGACGACGAGACCGATGATGTTGTCCCAGCTCAAGGTGTGACCTCCTCGTGCCTCAGCTCCACCTCTTCCGTGGATCGGACGATTCGGTCCAGGCCACGTATGAAGGCGACACAGAGGGCGAAGAAGACAAATATCGTGACGATGAAGGCGAGGTCAGCCACTGATGATCTCCTGTTCGACTTTGCGGAACACATCACCATTGATAGCAAAGGGCCGGGAGTGCCGTGGCCGACTTGACGGTCTCTTGGGGCCCGATCTGAGCGGCTTAACCCGTCCTTAGCGCCGGTATCGTCGATCGTCCGGTCCATCGTCGGCATTCCCGGGAATACGCCGCGCGCTGTGTGCCGCGTCGAGGGTCGCGTGCCGCGTCAAGAAGACGGGCACCGTCGCTAAGTCTCCATAACGGTTTATACGCAAGGAGAGCCCGGCTCCTAGCGTCCGTGGAATGGAGACCACGCCGCGGGAACAGTCGGTCCTGGCAGCCTCGATCGGTTGTCTGGGGCTCCTCGTCTTCTCGATGTTCCTCGTGCCATTACGCGACTTCCTGGGCGCAGCCAACGTGGCGATCATCCTGCTGCTCGGCGTCCAGGTGATTGCCATCATCGGCGGGCGGGCAGGCGGCATCGCCGGGGCGGTGGTGGCTGCCCTCACTTTCGACTTCTTCTTCACCGAGCCCTACCTCCGGCTGGTGATCAACGATCAGCACGACATCATCACCGCGGTGCTCCTGCTCGTGGCCGGAATCGCCACCAGTGAGCTGGGGACCCTCCGGTTGCGGCGCGAGATGCGGCGCGTCACACCGGCAGACGAGTAGCAGATCGTCCCGGTCAGCCGCCGTCGGAGGGGTGACCGTTGCCCCGTAGATGGAAGGGAACACTGGAGACGGCTATTCCAGGCTCACCGGCGAGGATGCCCTTGATGGCGAGCCCGGTCTGGTTGTGGAGGAGCTGGGTGACCCGGCCCGGCACCACGAACTCGGGGATCACCGCCGAGATCAGCGTGCCCGGGCTGGCGGTGCGCCTCCTCTCACGGAGGTAGTGGATCAGTGGCTCGACGATGCTCCGGTACTCGCTGGGGATGACCACCAGCGGCAGCTCGTACCCGGCCATTTCCCACTGCCTCTCCAGCCTCTCCCGCTGATCCGCGTCGACATCGATGTGGACGGCAGTCACCTGCGGGCCAAGTCTCTGGGCGTAGGTCAGGGCTTCTCGGATCGGCCGCGTCATATCCGAGACCAGGACCACCTGTTCGATGCGGCTCGTGGGCACCTGCGGTAGACGGCTTCGCCGCGAGCGTCTCAGGACATTGAGGTCGGTGACCACGACGTGAGGCTCGAAGAGCAGCCGGGACTTGATGGCCAGGCTGTGACGATGGGTGAAGGGGGCGAGGATCGACCGGGTGAGAACCCGATCGGCCAGGATCACAGTGATGATCCGCCCGGGGTAGGCGTCACGTTCGCGGCGGACTCGCTCCACGACCCGTCGTGAGATCGACTCCTTCTCCCCCGGTATGACTTCGAGGGCGTGACCGGGATGAGCCGCATCCCAGGTGTAGATGAGATCGTCCGATCTGGGCTCCTCGGCGTGTACGCAGGTGATGGACTCGGCGTGAACCAACTCGGCGTAGCGGAGGGCTCGGTCGGTCCCGGCGTCGTGATGGGCGACCAACACCAGGATCCGGGTGGGACGGGACTCGGCCTCTACCGGGATCAGCTTGAGCTGGGCGGCCACCCCCTTGTAGTGCGTGCGGATGCTCAGCATGAGGGCAACCAGGATCGGTATCGCCAGAATGACGATCCAGGCACCGTGGACGAATTTGACGGTGGCCACCACCACGAGGACCACACCGGTGGTGAACGCACCGACCGAGTTGATCACGACCGAGCGCTGCCAGCCGGCCTCCCTGGTCTTGAGCCAGTGCTTGACCATCCCGGTCTGGCTGAGGGTGAAAGCGGTGAAGACCCCGACCACGTACAACTGGATCAGCCGGCTGACCTCGGCCTCGAAGACGATGAGCAGGGCGGCAGCCACCACGGCCAAGGTGACGATCCCGTTCGAGAACACCAGCCGATCGCCACGGTTGAGATACTGGCGTGGCATCAGCTTGTGGCGGGCCAGGATCGCAGAGAGACGAGGAAAGTCCTGGTAGGCGGTGTTGGCAGCCAGGATCAGGATGGCCGCGGTGAACACCTGGAGGGCATAGAAGCCGAATCCCCCGCCGAAGACGGCCCTCCCGATCTGAGAGATGACCGTCCCGTACTCGTCGATCGTCTCCTCTGAGATCCGAACGTCGAACCAGCGCGCCAAGGTGGAGATGCCGAGAAACATCGTGATCGAGATGGCGCCCATGATCCCGAGGGTGGCGGCTGCGTTGTGGGCCTTCGGCTCCCGAAAAGCCTGGACACCGTTGGCGACCGCCTCGACGCCGGTGAGTGCAGTGGAGCCCGAGGCAAAGGCACGGAGGATCAGAAAGAGGGTGACCGCCCCGAACTCGGCCTCGATCTCCAGCCCTGACGAGATGGCGGTGGGACAGACACCATCGAGGCACTGGACGAACCCGAGCACCAGCATCACTCCCACGGTGGCCACGAACAGGTAGGTGGGGGCGGCAAACAGAGTCGAGGCTTCTTTGACTCCGCGCAGGTTGGCCACGGTCAACAGGACAACGAAGCCGAGGGCGATCCCCACCCGCCAAGGGATCAGCCCGGGAGCGGCCGAGGTGATGGCGGCGACGCCGGCGGCGATTGAGACCGAGACGGTGAGGACATAGTCGATGAGAAGAGCGGAGGCGGCCACTGCTCCGGTCCTGATGCCCAGGTTGTCGTTGGAGACGATGAATGCTCCACCACCATCCGGGTACGCCTTGATCGTCTGCCGATAGGAGATGATGACGATGAGCAGGAGGCCGGCGATGGCAAACGACAGCGGTCTGAGCAGGCTGAAGGCTGCGGTGCCGGCCAGCGCCAGCACCAACATCGCCTCCTCGGTGGCGTAGGCAACCGAGGAAAGGGGGTCGGAGGCGAACACCGGGAGGGCGAGCCGCTTGGGGAGCAGCTGGTGCTGCTCCTCATGGGAGGCGAACGGTCTACCGAACAGTCTCTGTTTGAGACTCATCTGCGACCGACCCTCCACCTCTCATCCTCGTGGCCGCACAACGGGCACAGCGATGCCCGCCGTGTCAGGCGGTGCGTGAGTTGTCTTTGCTAGGACGAGCCTGACGGTAGACGACCGCCCTTAACGCCTTGTTAACGCCGCGACCCCGAATCCTGACGATGTCTTGAGATGGGGTCGATCAGTGCTCGATGGGCAAGGCGAGGCCGATCATGGCGACACCGGCGAGGAACACCACGACGACCAGGACCAGGAGGAGGTTCAGGACCAACAGCCTGTCTGAATCTGGCTCGCTGGCCGCCAGGCGGGTCAGTCTCGATCCGGCCCATATCGCCCCGGTGAGGAGCAGCATCCCACCCAGCGTCTCGGCCATGGCCGGGTGCCCGGTGACCAGAGCGACCACCGCGGCGAGCACCCCGAGGAGCGCCACCTCCGAGGCGGTTCTGCGAGACGGGAGTGACCTGGTCGATGTCATCGATCAAGCAAACCGCGTGTCAGATCACGGCATGTCCTTCTTGACGGGAATCTGGCGCGATCGTGTCGATAACAAGCGCGACCCTTACTTCTGAGCGTCAATTCCCATGACCAGCAGTGGGGATGAGCCCCCATTCCCGGCCAGGGCGAGTGCTCGTATTCTCGAGCTGATGAGACGACTTCACATCCTCCTCGCCACGCTTCTGGTGGCATGTGCAGCCGGGGCCAACGGCGCCTCAGACACGACGACAGCGGCGGTCCCAGCCTCGACGTCGACAGCGGCGGCAGTCACCACGACCGCCCCAGCCGGAGAGACCACTACGTCCGGGGTCGCCGACGGCGAGGGTGTGCCCGATGCGTGCACCCTGATCACGGC
>DATBIX010000064.1:0-30426 GCA_036556665.1 Acidimicrobiia bacterium | reverse complement strand
GAGACCACCCGGGATGAGGTCCCGATCCCACCTTTGAACTCATGACAGATCATCCCGGTCCCACCACCGACACAGCCCTCGGCCACCGGGCCGTCCGCGGCGGCAGCCAGGGCGGCGGCGGCGTCGGACCGGGTGAGCGGGAACGACTCGATGGTGCTCAACCAGCCATCCCATGTCTCGCTGACCACCGGGAGATGGAACTCGTCGACCACGCCGAGCCGGAACGACTCCTCGACCAGGAAGTCGCGCACCAGGCCGACCTGGTTGGTGTTGGTCAACCCGATCGGTGAGCCCAGCATCCCCGATTCCTCCACCCAGACCAGACCGGTCATCTCGCCGTTGCCGTTGAGCACGTGGCCGGCCGCGTAGACATAGTCGGTCCAGATGTCAGCACGAGGGACCACCATGGTCACGCCGGTCCGAACCACCTCGGGCTCGTCCCTGACCACCGTGGTGTGCCCGACCCTCAGCCCGGCCACATCGGTGATGGCGTTGAGGGGACCGGGGTCGAGGTCGCCGATGACGATGCCCAGATCGCGCAACCTGGCTCGGGATGACTTCTGATCGGGCACCACCGGGACGGTACCCGGAGGCCTATCGTGCTGCGCTCCATGACTGCTCCTGGAGATGCGGCCCGGATGAGCTCGGTGTTCTCCCGGGGTCGTGGCCGATTGCCCACCGCGGTCAGCGCCAAGGGAGCTTGGATCACCGATGACGAGGGGCGGACTTACCTGGACGCCGCCGGCGGCGCAATCGCGGTGGGGATCGGCCACGGCGACGAGGAGGTCGCCGAGGCGATGCGAGCACAGACCACGACCCTCGACTGGGTCCATGCCTCGGCATTCAACTCCGAACCGGTCGAGGCATACGCCCAGGCGCTCTCCGTGTTGGTTCCCGTCGACTCGCCCCGGGTGTTCCCGGTCTCGGGCGGGTCGGAGGCCATGGAGAGCGCCCTCAAGATGGCCAGGGCCTACCACCTCGCCCGCGGGGAGCCGCAGAGGACGGTGATCATCGCCCGCGCCGGCTCGTACCACGGCAACACCCTGGGAGCGTTGGATGTCTCAGGGCGAGATCCGTTGCGCCGGCCCTACGAACCATGGCTGGGCCGGACCACCCGGGTCTCGGGAGTCAGCGAGTATCGATGTCCCAACCCGAGCCACCCTCGGTCGTGTGCCAGATTCCACGCCGACCTGCTCGAGCACACGATCATCGAGGCCGGCCCCGAACGGGTGGCCGCCTTCGTCGCCGAGCCGGTCGGCGGCGCGGCCAGCGGAGCCGCAGTGCCCCCGGATGGCTACTGGGACGCGATCACCGACATATGCCGCAGACATGGAGTGCTGATCGTGGCCGATGAGGTGATGACCGGGTTTGGCCGGACCGGAGAGTGGTTCGCCTCGGACCACTTCGGTCTCCGCCCCGACCTCCTGGTGGCGGCCAAGGGCGCATCGTCGGGCTACTGGCCGCTGGGGCTGGCCATCGCTCGCGGTGAGGTTCATGACGCGATCGCCGCCGCAGGCGGGCTCGTCCACGGGTTCACCTGGTCCCATCACCCGATCGGGGGGCGGGTCGGCCTCGCCGTCTTGCGCCGGATCCAGGAGCTGCGTCTGATCGACCGGGCCCGCACCCAGGGAGAGCGATTGCTGGCCGGCCTTCGCTCGGCGCTTGCCGAGCATCCCAACGTCGGCGACGTCCGTGGCCTCGGATTGCTTCTCTGCATCGAGCTGGTGGAGGACAGGGCGGCGAAGCGGCCGTTCCCTCGTGCGGCGCAGGTGACGGAGACCGTGGTCGACCGCGCCATGGATCTCGGGCTCCTTCTCTACCCGTCCACCGGGAACGTCGACGGGATCGACGGGGACTACCTGCTGATCGGGCCCCCGCTGACCATCCTCGACGACGAGGCCGACTTGATCATCGACCGGACCGTCCAGGCGATCGGGACTGTCGGATGAGCCTGGTGGCCGTCTGGTCGGACGGCTACCTGGCGCACGACGCAAGGTGGCTGGTCTGGGCGGGGATGAGGCTCGACGGCGACGAGGAGGCCGACCGGGCCGAGATCCTGCGGGCCGAGCTGATCCGGGCCGGCGTGCCGATGGTGGAGGCCGAGGAACACGACCGCTCTGCCGTCGATGCGATCCACGTCCCGGGGATGTTGGACTACCTCGAGACCGCCTATCAGCGCTGGGTGGAAGCGGGTTACCCGGACGATCCCGGATCCGACCGGGTGGTCGCATACGCCTTCCCCCATCACGGTGCCTTCGGCCGCTATCCGGCCAGGGAGCCGAAGAGCCGGGCGGCGATGGCGGGCCAGTACTGCATGGACACGGCCACCACCATCGGGCCCGGCACCTATCGGGGGGCGAGGGCGGCGGTCGATGGCGCCTTGACCGGTGCCTCGCTCCTCGCCGGGGGAGAGGGGGCGGTCTACGCCCCGGTGCGCCCGCCCGGTCATCACGCCGGCACCAGTTACTTCGGCGGATCGTGTTACCTGAACAACGTCGCCATCGCCGCCAACTGGCTCAGTTCGGCGGTCGGGCCGGTGGCCATCGTCGATGTCGACGCGCACCACGGCAACGGGACCCAGGAGATCTTCTACGAGCGAGACGACGTCCTCTACTGCTCTCTCCACGTCGACCCCGGTCGGGGTTGGTTCCCGCACTGGTGCGGGTTCGCCGAGGAGGAGGGATCGGGGCCGGGGCTGGGGCGTAACCGGAACTTCCCCCTGGAGCCGGGCAGCGGCGACGATGCCTTCCTCGAGGCGCTGGCCGTGGCCTGTGACGAGGTGGTCCGATTCGACCCGGCCTGCTTGGTCGTCTCGCTGGGGGTCGATGCCGGGGCGTCGGATCCGGAGAGCCCGCTTCGGGTCACCAACTCCGGCTTCGCACGAGTAGGCCTCATGGTCAGGTCTCTCGACCTTCCCACACTCCTGGTACAGGAGGGGGGTTACGACCTGGCTGCCCTGGGGCCGGATGTCATGGCCGTTGTCTCCGCTTTCACCTAAACGGATTCCAGAAGTCCACGACACCTGCCGAAGCTATCTTGATCTGTCCCTGTGGAGGCCCCATCTGTGAGCAAGCCCGTTTGGCTCGGCAAGGACGTTGTCGGAGGCGTAGCCAGTGAGTCGCGCCCCGATCGCCTGGCGCCACAGAACTGGCGATTGGAAGCGGTCTACGCCGTCGCTCGCCCGCACCATCTCGCCGCTTCGCCGGATGGATCGTCGGTCGCCTTCGTCCTCGACCTCGAAGGGACAAGCGATGTCTGGCTGGTCGGAGTCGAAGACGGTCGGCTGACCCGGCTCACCTCCGACCGCTCCGTCGTGGCCTACTGGGACGACTCCCCGCCGGTCTGGTCGCCGAACGGAAGCCAGCTCGCGTACAACAAAGAGGGGCACGTCTGGGTCGTTGCCACCGATGGTGGCCCGCCACGTTCAGTCTGTGCCGGCTCGATGGGGAGCTGGATCGACGAGCGCCACCTCGTGATCGCAGTGGAGCGGCAGCGGCGATCGCGTCTCGCCGTGATCGATGTCGACGACCCCTGGCCCGCCCCGATCGGCCCGACGGAGGGCGACGTCGGTAGGGCGCAGGCACTCACGGACGGGAGGGTCCTGGCCGGCTACTGGCCAGGCGACGACTTCAGTCGAATCGACGTGGTGATCGCCGCCCCGGACGGCGATTGGACGACATTGGTTGGTCATCCCGACCGCAGAGCGACTGGGGCCGTGGCGGCCGGCGAGCGCGTCGTCTATGTGCTCGAAGACGGTGATTGGGCCGGAGTGTTCTTGACCGACCTCACCGGGAGCGACCATCGCAAGATCGCCGGTGGAGAGCGCGACTTCTCCGACCTGGCGTGGTTGCCGGATGGGAGCGGTCTCATCGCCATCGCCACGTCGCGGGGGAGGAGCGATCTGGTCCGTGTGACCCTCGAGGGGGAGGTCACGATCGTCTCCGAGGGCGGCGCATGGCAGACCCCTGTGGTGGTTGGGGACGGCGTCGTGGCCGTACACGAGTCGTCCGACTCCGCACCGCGGCTGATCCTCGTCGCCGATGGGGGTGAGCAGCGCGTCCTATTCGACGGGGCACCGGTGTCGGTGCGCACCGCACCCCATGCCAAGGTCGAGCGGATCACGTACCGGTCCAAGGACGACCTCGAGATCGAGGGCTTTCTCTTCCGTCCGGCCGACACATCCCGCCCGGTCCCAGCCGTGGTGTACCCCCACGGAGGCCCCACTTCGTATTACGGGGACGACTGGGACGGCCACGCCCAGTACTTCGTGGACAAGGGCTACGCATGGCTGGCCATCAACTTCCGCGGCTCGACCACCTACGGACGGACATTCGAACGGGCCAACCACGGCGACTGGGGGGTCGGCGACGTCGACGACTGCATCGCCGCAGCTCACTACCTGGCCGGGCTCGATTGGGTCGATCGGACGAGGATCGCAATCTTGGGGGCCAGCTACGGCTCATACCTTGCCCTCGCCTCGCTGGTGCGCAAAGAGAACCCGTTCGCCTGTGCCGTCTGCAAGTACGGCGACTGCGACATCCTCACCTCGTGGGCGCAGGGCGACCGGGAAGGGCGCGAAGACCTGGAGCGCATGATGGGCCACCCCGGCCGGAATCGTGAGGCCTACCGGACGGCCTCGCCGATTCACGACGTAGGGCGGATCGCCAAGCCCATCCTGATAGCCCACGGGGAGCGTGACGCTCGGGTCCATCCCAGGCAATCCGAGGAGTTGGTCGCCGCCCTCGATCAGATCGGCGCCACCTACGAGTACCTGACCTACCCGACCGAGGCGCACGGATTGCTGCGCCGTGAGCCGCAGCTGCACTTTCACCAGCGGGTCGAGCGCTTCCTCGACTGGTATCTGATGTGACCCGAGCGGTGCTCGCACTGGCGGTCGGCCTGGCCGCCTGCGGCGGCACCGCGACCGGCGGGGAAGCCGTCGACTCCGCATTCCAGCTCGGCGATTTGGTTGGGTTGATCGGGGTGGCGGCGGACGAGACATCCTGGCTGGTCGATCATCCGGGTGGTGCGGGCCCGACCGACGGGGTGATCGGGCTCGTATCCACCGAGAGAGGCATCGAGACGCTCGGGACCGCCCGACTCGTCGACGGGGTCGTCTGGGAGCAGGTCCGGCTCGATGAGCACTCGGGCTGGTTGCCGCGAGCAGGCCTCGCCGTCCTCGGCGAGGCCGAGGACGTGACCCATCTCTATCGGGGGGTGCGCGCCCCGACAATCGCGGGCCTTGCTCTCGAAATCGCCAGCGAGATCGAGGCAAGCCGCTTGGTGCTGGTCGATGAGTCGGCGGGTGGTGGCGTGGTCTATGACGTGCTCGGGCTGGGTGACGATTCGGTTGCCGGTTTCAGGGTCGAAGTCATCGCCGTCGGGGGGAGCGGTGGCTACGGCCCGGCCCTGGTGATGCGAACGCCCCTCTGCTCTCGCGGCATCGGAGAGGACGGCCGTTGCCTCTGACCTCTCCCCGTCGCAGTCAGGCCGGCGCTGTCTCCACCGGAATGTTCGCACTCGGCCCTCGCAGGCGTCTGGTCACGACCATGAATAACTGAGCGGTCATGAGTGCATCTCCCAGGGCGTGGTGGGCGCGGGCATGAGGGATGCCGAATCGGGCACAGCAGGCGACGAGGGTCTCATCGGCGGACCCCTCGACGCCGTCGGCCCGGTCGAGCTCGGCAACCAGGTCGATCACGTCGATGATGCGTGACTGCCACTTCCTCTCCCCACCGCCGAGGAGGGAGGCGAGAAACGCCGCCTCGACCCAGGCCGCCCACGCGATCGGCTGCCGGTTGTCGAGACTATCGACGAGGCGCGCCCTCAACGTCTCCCTCCCCTGGCCCTCGGCCAGATCGACCGGGCGGAGCCCATGTATGGCGACGCCGGAGCGATTCGCCGGGCGGCTGTGGACGGCCTCGGCATAGGTCAATCTGGTGAGATCGACTCGGCCGTCGACTATCGGGATCGCCCCAATCGAGATGACCTCGTCGACCTTCGGGTCGAGCCCGGTGGTCTCGAAGTCGAGAGCGAGATACTCCACCGAACCGATCCCCTCTCCTTCATCCACGAAACCGCGGCTCGATCTGGCGGGCCACTTCGCGCTGAACCTCCCTGACTATCCCGAAGGCGTCCCGGAGCTGGGCCCGGGACAGGGGCCCGAGCGTCTCCGGATCGATGAGATTGTCCGGCGTTGACCCTATCCGCCAGTTGTCGACCTGATGCTGCAAGCGCATCCCCAGCAGCAGGTCGAAAGCCTCGTTCACGCCCTCCCCGTCTTCGGCGTCGATGACGCCGGCGTCGGCCGCACCCTCGATCCTGGCCGTAGTGGCCAACGCCGGCACATCGGCGACGAGGGCCAGGTAGCGAGCCAACTCGACCACCGGATGGAGGCCCCCGGCCTTGATGTCGAGGACGCGCTGATGGTCACCGAGCTCTCTCACCACCAACTTCCCGAAGAAGCCGATAGGGATCTGCTGGGCCACCGCCAATTCCCCGGTGCGAACGACGAATCTCGAGTCGGCCACCGCCGCCTTCCTCATCTCCTCGAGAGACCCGGCCGCGTCGAGATCCCCGATCACGATCCGGTGGTCGAGGGCTATCCCGGCGAACAGCGTCGCTTTGTGATCGTGCGCTCGGGTCGAGGCGGCCACTTGCTCGACCCACTCGCCCAGCTCTGCCCGCCAGCCCGATTCCGACGCCATCACCCCGTTGGGACAGCGGGGAATCCCACATGCCTCGAGCGTCGTCACCACCCGCCCGGCGAGCTTGGCGTACCAGCCGTCTTCCTCGGCGCCGCCCGGGGCGTAGAGGAGGGCGTGATCCTGGTCGGTCAACATGCCCTGTTCCTGCCGGGCCTGGGAACCAAGCGCAAGCCAGACCCATGGGTAGGGCGGCTCGCCGAGATCGGCCGTTGCCAGTCGTATCGCAGCCCTGGTCAAGGCATCGGTCAGCGAGGCGACCATCATGCCGACCCGCCGGGCGGCGACACCGAAGTCGGAAAGCGAGGCGATCGCCGACGGGATCCCCGCGGCGTGACTCACCAGCTCATCCGACGACGAGGCGGAATCGATCGAAAGACGCAGCGAGAACGGGCCGAGGAGCCCACCACCTACCAGGTCGCCCAGCTCGAGCATCCCGACATAACCATGCCCTCCCGAGATCGGGAGATGGCTGAGGCCCTGGTCGAGCATTTCGACCAGAGCTACCTCTGCCAGCGTCTGTGGCGCGGCCACCCGGACCGGCCGCGTTGTGATGGCGCCGACCGGCGTCTCGTGGCCCAGACCTGCGCCGAGGACCCTCTCCCGTAGGTCGGCATCGGTCACGATGCCGGGACCGGTGTCGCCGGCCACGAGCACACCGGTCACCTGGCTCTCGGTCATCTTCCTCGCCACAACGCCGACCGGATCGTCCTCGCCCACTTCCACTACGGGCCGGCGCACCAGCGATGCCGCCGTCATCGCTCGAAACAACGGCGGGCTCCGCATCACCTCGCCGCGTCGTCTGAGGCTCTCGACGAGGAAGCCGAGGCCGCTCCTCGTGCCGAACGCGGCAGCCACCTCTTCAGCAGGCAGCAGGAGACAAATCGTGTCCTCGTGTGCGCGGGCGCCGAGCAGAGGAGGCCGGCCGGAGAGGACAGAAGGATGGCCGAAGACCTCGCCCTCGCCGAGCAGGTCGACGGTGGCCCCACCAGAGGTCAACTCGACCGCACCCCGTCGAATCACGTAGACATGGTGCGCCGGCTCGCCCTTCTCGACCAGGATCGGGTCGCCGGCGGGAAAGAACTCGATCAGAGACGACGAGGCGATATCACGAAGCTCTGGTCTGCTCAGATTGGAGAACGGAGGATGGCCGGCAAGAAACCCAGGGATCCCGGTGGCCTCGATCTCTTCCACGGCGGGAGGCTATCGGCCCGCTGTCTCAAGAACCCCCGATTGGGTGCCGATTTTTCCCTGTGAGCTCGGGAGAAACCGTCACCCCCCGCCGCCCGTCACGATGGTGGCTGGCCCTCGCAGCCATTTGCGCCGCCCTCAGCGCCGCCGGCGCGATCAGCGCGATCCTCGTTCAGAGGAGCTCAGCTCAGCCGATCGGTGAGGGAGAGGTGTTCATCGCCGATGCCTCCGAGGCGGCTTCGATCATCGAAGGGGAGACCGACCTCGACGCGGCTGTTCGTCTCGCCAGGAACGCACTCGAGATCGAGGCCGTGTCGACGCTCGACGCCGACGGGGTCGTCACCGCCTCGACCTCCGAGCCGCTGGTGGGGGTTCCTGTGCGAAACGAGCTGATCGCATATGGCGCCAATGGCCATCGATTCATGGCACTGGCCGCCGCCATCGACGAGGACCTATGGCTCGATGGGGTTGTGGAATGGCCGGCCACCAGTGTCCTCTACCAGGTCGTTTCGCCCCTCGACGACGGGTCCTCCCTCCTGCTCCACTACGACGTGTCCAAGCTGCTGGCGAGAAGGACTCAACCGGGCGAGATCCAACCGGAGGCCCTGCAACTGCTGGGGCTGGCTGCGATCTTCGGCCTGTTCGGCGGGGCCATCCTGTTCGGGCACTCGCGGGCAGCGCGCCGTTACCGCGAGGTGGAGCTCGAGTCGGAGTTGCTGCGGGCCCACTCCGAGGAGTTGAGGGCGGCCAACAAGGACCTGGACCGGGCCCGGCACCAAGCAGAGGAGGCGCTGGCGCTGGCCGAGGAGAAGATCCGGATCCGCTCCGAGTTCGTCCTGATGATCAACCACGAGCTGCGCACGCCGTTGACCAGCGTCGTCACAGGGGCCGAATTGCTCAGGTCGGGAACCCTGTCCGACCGCGACCGGCGAGTGGTCCTCGACGCCATGGTCACCGACGGCGCTCGACTCCAAGAGATCATCGACCAGATCCTGGCGGTGGCCCGGATCGAGAACCGAGGTCTCTCCTACGAGCTGACCGAGGTTCCCCTCGGCGAGGTGTGTGAGGCCCTCAGATCGGCGCACCCGGCCAGCACTCTCATCCTCCCACCCGACGGATCAGACACTTTCGTGAGGACCGACGTGAGAGCCCTGGGCTTGGTGGTCGCGTCGTTGGTCGACAACGCCTTCACCCACGGAGCCCAGAACGTGACGGTCGAGTGCATGACTCGCTCGGTCTTTTCGCCTCAACTCGAGGTCGGAGAGCGACCCGAGGACGCAGTCTTCATCATGGTCTCCGACGACGGGCCAGGGATCGACATCAGGTTCCTCCCCAGGATCTTCGAGAAGTTCGAGAAGTCCAGTTTCAGCTCGGGGACAGGGCTCGGCCTCTACATGGCCCGCATGATCATCGAGGCCCTGGAGGGGTCGCTCTCGGTCCACAGCTCCCCGACCGGCTCCACCTTCCGAATCGCCCTGCCCCTGGTCTCGGTTCGTCAACCGGTGGCCACACCATGACCAGATCGGCTCGACTCGCCTTGATCCTCGTCGCCGTAGCTGCCTGCTCCGCTCCCGCCGCTGCCGGGGGGGACTACCTGCTCAGCGAAGGGCTGATCGACGGGCCGAGCAGTCTCAGCGGCGCCGGTGCCTCGACTCTCCACGTCAGCAACGTGGGCGAATTCACCCACACCCTCGTCGTGACTGACGACGAAGGTGAGGTGATCGCCGCCACCGACCTGGTGGTTCCCGGCGCCGAGGCCACCTTGGAGGTGGACCTTCAGCCCGGTACCTACGTCTTCAGTTGCCGGATCGTGTCGCAGGACGACGAGGGCAACCTGATAGACCATTTCGAGTCCGGCATGCACCGCACGGTCACGGTGAGGGGCTGATCGGCCCGAGCGGCGAGAAACGGGCAGGCGGGCGCGCCCCTACGATGCGGAGCCGAGACCGCGGAGGATGATGACCCACCCCGACCTGCTCGACTATCAGGTCCTCAGCTTCGACTGCTACGGCACCCTGATCGACTGGGAAGCAGGGATCTGGGAGGCACTCCAGCCCTTGATCGAGGCCAACGAGGCGTCGGTGGCCAGATCGAGCGCTTTGGCGGTATTCGCGGACGTGGAGACATGGCATGAGAGGGAGGCGCCTGCCCTCGTCTACCCCGAGATCCTGGTCAGGGCGCACCATGATCTCGCCTCGAGGCTCGGCCTCGCCACCACGGAGTCCCTCGATCGTCGATTCGCAGCCTCGGTCCCCGAGTGGCCGGCATTCCCGGACTCGGCCTCGGCTCTGGCCTCCCTCGCCGAGCGATTCCACCTGGTCATCCTCTCCAACGTCGACCGGCAGGGCTTCGCCGCTTCGAACCGACGACTCGGGGTCGACTTCGATGCCGTCTACACCGCCGAAGACGTGGGCTCGTACAAGCCCGACCCTGCCAACTTCGACTTCATGCTCGACCGGCTGAGAGAAGACCTCGAAATCGGGCCCGAGTCGGTGCTCCACGTCGCCCAGAGCCTCTTTCACGACCACGCCCCGGCCAAGGCAGCCGGTCTCGACACTGTGTGGATCGATCGTCAGAGGCTGTCCGAGGGCGGAGAGTGGGGAGCCACTCTCGAAGTGGATCAGCGCCCTGATGTCGATCACCTCTTCTTCGGGATGGCCGAATTCGCAGCTGCGGTCGGGCGACCCTGATCACCTATACCATTCGCAGGTGCCCGGCCCCATCGCCCTGGTCCGCCCCGTGCCCGATTGCTTCGACCGGGCCCTGGTGAGGGAGGGGAGCCCGGTCATCGACACCGATGTCGCCCGGGCCCAGCATTTGGAATACTGCCGTCATCTGGCCGGGGCGGGCTATCAGGTGCAGATCGTGCCCGCCGACGAAGCGCATCCCGACTGTGTGTTCATCGAGGACACGGCCGTGGTGATCGGCGACACGGCTCTGATCACCCGACCGGGCGCGGTGGGGCGAAGGGGTGAGATCGAGCCGGTAGCCGAGGCCCTTTCCCGGTACTTCAGGACGACGAGGGTGGTCGCACCCGGCACGATCGACGGTGGCGACGTGTTAATAGTCGGCGGGATGGTCTATGTGGGCAGATCGCAGCGCACCAATGAAGCAGGGATCGAGCAGCTGCGGGCGGTAGCGGCAGAAGAACGGCTCGAGACGACGGTCGTGGCCGTGCACGATGCCCTCCATCTCAAGTCAGCCGCGCTCCCGATCGACGAGGGAACGTTGGTGGTCACCCGTGATGCCGTCGACGAGCATGCCTTCAACGGTCTTCACATCCTGTACGAGGCGGACGAGGAACGTCATCGCTTCAGTGCCCTGCCCTTGCGCGACGGGAGGGTCATGGTCACAGCCTCCGCCCCGGTCACTTCTTCTCTTGTCGCAAGAGCCGGCCACGAGACCGTGGCCATCGACGTCTCCCAGATCCAGGCCGCGGACGGTGGGCTCACCTGCATGTCGATCCTGCTCTGACCCGAAATGGACTATGACGTCGTGATCGTCGGCGGCGGGGTGATGGGCTCTTCGACCGCCTTTCATCTGCTCCGGGCCGATTCGTCCCTTTCGGTCGCTGTCGTGGAGCGGGACTCCGGATATGAGCGAGCATCGACCGTGCTCTCCGACGGCAACGTCCGCATCCAGTTCAACCTGGAGGAGAACATCCTCATGTCCCAGCACGCCCTGGAGGTGCTCGCCACCTTCGACGACGACATGGCCACGGCCTCGTTTCGGCCCGAGGTGGCGGCGCGGCGTCAGGGCAACCTGTTCCTGGCCGATGAGGATTGGGAGCGGGCGGCCAGGGCCGGGCTCGCCCTGCAGCGCAGACTCGGTTGTGAGGTGGAGTGGCTGAGCTCGGAAGAGATCGGTTATCGCTTTCCCGCCTATCGGTCGGACGGCATCACAGGCGGAACATTGGGGCCGGCCGACGGCGCGGTCGACCCGGCGGCGGTGCTGCGCGGCTATCGGAGCAAGGCGATCGAACTGGGAGCTAGCTTCATCGAGGACGAGGTCAGCGCCCTCCTCGCCGACGAAGCAGCCATGACCGGCGCCCGACTGATCGCCGGTGGCGACCTCCGCTCGGATGTGGTGGTCAACGCGGCGGGCGCATGGGGACCCGATCTGGCCAGGCCGCTCGGGGTCATCCTGCCGGTGCTTCCGGTGATGAGGACGGTCTACGTCGTATCTTCGACGATCGACACCACCGGTTTGCCCAGCGTGTTCCTCCCGTCGGCGGTCTATGCCCTTCCCGAGCGCGACGCCATCTGGTTGATCGCATGGTCACGCCCCGAGGATCCTGTTGGGTTCGACTTCACGCCGGCCGGTCAAGGGCGATTCACCGACCTGATCTGGCCGGAGTTGCACCGGCATCTGCCCGCATTCGAGGCTCTACGGGTGGAGCGGTCATGGGCAGGCCTCTACGACGTCAACACGCTCGACGGCAATGCCATAATCGGAGAGTGGCCGACGATCGCCGGCCTCTACCTGGCCGCCGGGTTCTCAGGTCATGGCTTCCAGCAGGCGCCGGCGGTGGGGCGGTACCTGAGTGAGTTGATCCTCGGCCGAGAACCGGTCCTCGACCTGGCCAGGCTGGGGCCGGAGCGCGTGGTCGAGAACCGCCCATTGCACGAGCAGGGCAACCGGCTCATCTAGCCGTCGCGAAGGGCATCGATCGACCCGGCGACGAATCCGGCATCTTCCTCCAGACCGTTGATCACCCCCGACTTCCTGCTGTGGAGCCTGGAGGGGCAGGTGGAGCCAGCCGAAATCGGCGGTGAAACCTGTGCACCAGATGACCGTCCCGACTCCGGCGGCCTCCGGGTAGAGGATCTCGACAGTGCCCGGGATCGGGCCCATCTGGGTCAGGTCCGTCGGATCTTCTTCGACCGGAGCCACCTCGACACGTTGCGCTCGATGAACCTCTCGATCTCCGCCTTGAAGCCCTCTGAGATCATGCTTCCCCAACCGGATTCGGATGTCCGCCCGATCCAAAACCAACCGCCGAGCCCCGGTCTCCGACGATCGGGCCGTTCTCCTCTAGCCGCTTCTCGGGTCGAGGCGCGACATTAGGGGTGGAAAGGATGCGTCCATGAGTCAAGGAGCACGTGTTCCGCTCGGACTGGTGCCCCATAACGAGATAGAGGCTCGGCGCGAGCCTTCGAAGTGGAGATTGCCTCGCTGGCTCGAGGTCGGGCTCTGGTCGATGTTCACCGCGATCTGGATCGCCCTCGGCATCGTCCTGGTCGTCTCACCCGAAGCGGTGACCGAGTTGTGGGCCTGGATCGGTGAGCAGGCGACTCCGGTCCAAATCGCCATCTGGATCGCTTTTCTCCCGGTGATGATCGCCATCGGCGTCTGGGAGACATCGTGGGCACTGTGGATCCGCCTCGGAGTCCTCGCACTCTGCGTGATCTGGACGACCGTCGGGTTCTATCCGAAGCGTCTGTCCAAGTGATGCTCGAGAAGGGAGTTACCGATGAGAGCTCTCGTCGTCTATGAGTCGATGTTCGGAAACACGCGATTGATCGCCGAGGCGATCGCCGGAGGTCTGGCCCGTCACATGGAGGTGGAAGTCGAGGAGGTGTCCGGCGCCCCGGAGAAGATCGTGGGAACCGACCTCCTCGTCGTCGGAGGGCCCACCCACGCGTTCGGGATGAGCAGAGCCTCCAGCCGACAATCGGCTGCCGAGATGATCGACGAGCCCGTGGTCTCCCCTGGAATCGGGATCCGGGAGTGGCTGGACCGGCTGGAGCAGCCCGGTGCCGGCGTTGTAGCCGCCTGCTTCGACACCAGGATCGACAAGCCCCGGGTGCCGGGATCGGCCGCCGTCCGGGCACACAAGAAGCTGCGCAAGCTCGGATTCAGCCATGCCAGCTACCCGGTGAGCTTCTTCGTCGACGGGACGACCGGGCCCGTGCTCGCCGGCGAGTACGAGCGCGCCCATCAGTGGGGCGATGAGCTCGGGAGCCTGGTCGCCGGACGGGTTCCGGTCGCGGTTTGAGGGCTTCGGCAGCGTCGCCTATTCGTTGACCACGTCAGCCCCACCGCTTGACTCCACGTTCTGAGAAGGTGGATCGCCGAGGATGACGAGTTCCGCCCCGCCCGACGCCACCGCGGTGATCTCTTCGGTGACGTTGACCCTGAGGTCTGCGCCGCCCGAGGCCTCGGCGTTCACGACTGCTGCGACCAAATCGGTCAGGTCCACATCGGAGCCGCCGCTGGCAGTCACCGACAGGGCTTCGATCACGCCGCTCCCGGTCACGTCCGATCCGCCGCTCACCGAGAGGCCGACCAGCGTGGGCGTGACGATCTCGACCTGGCGACCGGCCCCTGTCACGTTGAAGCTCCCACGGCTTCTGACCTGCAGTTCGGTGCCCTCCACCTCGGTCACGATCTGGTCCTGGAGGTTGTCGTCGTAGACGACGACGACGGTGGTCTCCCCTGCCGTGGCGTCGACGGTCAGGGCCACATCGATGCCCCTCGAGACGGCGATGCGATCGAAGCTCCCCACTTCCCTCGTCTCGTCGACGATGACCCCCGACCCGGCCGGTCCGCATCCGGTGAGCACGACAGCCAGAAGGGCGAGGACGACAACACTGCTGCTCCGAGGATGCGAAGTCATGACGGCGAAGCTACGCCGACCATGATGACAAACGGGGGGAATGGGTGTATGTTCGACGTGCTGGCCGGTCACGTAGGTCGGAAACGACCGGATCACAAGGCCGGCGGGCGGCCCACTCGTGGGACCGCCAGGAGAAGCCCCGTAGGCGGAAACGTCGATGGGGCTTCTCTCCATTGGGTCAGCAATCCACTGGTCGAGGAAGGGTGACCCAGCGAGCCATAGAATCCGTCACGAGCGGCCTTGCACTACCTGAAGCAGCCCCAGCCAACCCCGGACGAAGTGACCCGCGAGGTCGCCGACACGGTGTCTTCCATAATCGCCGACGTCGAGCGGGAGGGAACTGCCGCTGTGCGTCGTCACTCGATACGCCTCGACCACTGGGATCCGCCTTCGTTCCGGGTCAGCCAGGAGGAGATCGATCGGGCATACGCCTCCATGGATCCCGAGGTTGAAGACGGGGCTCGATTCCTGATCGAACAGGTGACCAACTTCGCACGACTGCAACGCGAGACGCTGGTCGACTTCGAGGCGGAGACCCTGCCGGGAGTGGTCCTCGGCCAGCGTCACATCCCGGTGGCTTCGGTGGGCGCCTACTCCCCCGGCGGGCGCTACCCCTTGATCGCCTCGGCCGTGATGACGGTTGCAACGGCGAAAGTGGCCGGCGTTCCCCGCGTGGTCGCCGCGGCTCCGCCCAGGGACGAGCTCGGGATGCACAGACCTCAGCTCTGGGCGATGGTCGAGTCCGGGGCCGACGAGATCTACTGCGTGGGTGGAGTGCAGGCTCTGGCTGGTATGGCATTCGGGTTGGAGGACTCTGCTCCGGTCGACATGATCGTGGGGCCGGGCAACGCCTATGTGGCGGAGGCGAAGCGCCAGTTGTTCGGCAAGGTCGGCATCGACCTCCTCGCCGGGCCCACCGAGATCATGGTCATCGCCGACGAGAGTGCCGATCCTTCGATCGTCGCCTGCGACCTGCTCGGCCAGGCCGAGCACGGCCCCACCTCGCCGGCGATCCTGGCCACGACGTCCGAGGACCTCGGCAAGGCGACGATCCGTGAGGTGGACTGGTGGCTGGAGCGATGGCCCACCTCCGAGGTCGCCGGAGCCGCCTGGCGGGACTTCGGAACGGTGATCGTCTGCGAGGACGACGATGAGATGCGAAGGGTGGCCGACGAGATCGCACCGGAGCACCTCGAGATACAGACCAGGGACCCCGACTGGTTCGTGGACCGGTTGACCAACTATGGGAGCCTGTTCATCGGCACCCATGCGACAGTTGCCTATTCCGACAAGGCGATCGGGACCAACCACACCCTGCCGACCCGCGGCGCCGCCCGGTACACGGGCGGTTTGTGGGTGGGCAAGTTCCTCAAGACGGTCACCACCCAGCGCTGTGAGCCACGAGGATCCCTCCTCGTGGCGGAGCCCGCTGCGGTGGTCGCCGACGCCGAGCTGATGGCCGGCCATGCGATAAGCGCAAGGCTACGGCTCAATCCCGAGTTCTTCCCCGACGTGCTTCAGGGCGATTGATGACATCACGTCGAGCAGTCATCGTCACTGGAGCCAGCCAAGGCATCGGACGTGTCATCGCTACGGCGTTCGGCGCCGAGGGAGATTCAGTGGTCCTCGCCGCCCGCAACCTCGAAGGCCTCGACGAGACGGCATCCCTCGTCGAGTCGGCCGGGGGCGAGCCCATCGTGGTCGAGACCGATGTGACATCGGAGGCTTCGGTGGCCGCCATGGTCGACACCGTTGTCGACCGATTCGGCCGTATCGACGTGCTGGTCAACAACAGCGGCGTGGGCGGGCCGAGTGGCCGGCTCTGGGAGCTCGACCCCGACCAGTGGCGCGCCACCTTCGAGGTGAACGTCTTCGGGGTGTTCCTGGTCTCCCGTGCCGTGCTCCCGATCATGATCGGGCAGCACTCCGGTGCCGTGGTCATCATCGGCTCGATCTCCGGCAAGCGGCCCCTCTTCGGTCGTTCGGCCTACACCTCGACCAAGACAGCGTTGATCGGGCTGACCAGGACGCTGGCACTGGAGGCCGGGCCTGAGGGGGTGCGGGTGAACCTGATCTCCCCAGGGTTCGTGGCGGGGCCGCGCATCGAGTGGGCGATGCAGGCCCAGGCCGAGTCCCGGGGCATCACGATCGAGGAGGTGCGTCGCGAGTTCGAGGATCTGGCCGCGTTGCGCCGCCTCACCGATCCCGAGGACGTGGCCAGGGCCGCCGTGTACCTCGCCTCGGAGGCGTCCAGCGGGATCACCGGAGCCGACATCAACGTCAACTCCGGTGTGGTCATGTACTGACCGGCTGCCGCCTATCGATTCTGGCGCGGAGAACGGTGGTCAGGCTTCACTGGCGGCAGGGTGCATCTCCTCGAAGCGACCCAGGATCTCTGCCTGCTGGGTTGCCACCTTGGGGTCGGCGGCGCGACGCGGATGGGGCAGGTCGATCGAGATGTCGTCGAAGATTCGGCCACCTGGAGCGAGGACGATGATCCGGTCGGACAACTGCACCGCCTCGACCACGTCGTGGGTCACGAACAGGACCGTCTTCCTGGTGGCCGTCCACAGCTCTTGGAGATGGTCACGCAGCGACCTCGCGGTGATGGCATCGAGATGGCTGAAAGGCTCGTCCATCAACAGAAGGTCGGGCTCGACGGAGAAAGCCCGTGCGATCCCTACCCGCTGTTGCATGCCGCCTGAGAGCTGGCCGGGGAACATGTCGTGGGTGTGGCTCAGCCCGACCATCTCGAGGTAGCGGGTCGCCTTCTCCTCCTCCTTGTCGTCCCGCACGTAGAGCATGTTGTCCATCACCGTGCGCCACGGGAGCAGTCGGGCATCCTGGAAGACATACCCGAGACGCGCCGGTCTGCCCGATTCCGTCACGGACACCGTCCCACTGGTGGGGGTCTCCACCCCGGAGAGGATGTTGAGAAGGGTGCTCTTACCGCACCCCGACGGCCCGACTATGGAGACGAAGACGTTCCCGTCCACCTCGAAGCTGATGTCACCGATGGCGGTGACCGGCTCTCCCCCTTTCTGGGGTGGCGGGAAGATCTTGCTCAGACGTCGTATCTCGACCCGTGCCATGTCACGCTCCTACCTGCTCCTGCTGGGACAGCTCGACCTCCACCTCGCCCGGGTCCCTCCATCGGAAGGCTCTCGCCTGCAGCCTGTTGAGGACGAGACGATCGAGAACCACGATGAACACGATGAACACGATCACCCACCCGAGGAAGCCCCGATATCGATTGGCGTCGAACCAATAGCGGGTGCGAAATCCGACACCGGCCTGGCCGCTGAACCACTCCGAGAGCAATATGCCGTTCCAGCCGACGATGATGGCGAAACGCAGCCCGGCGAAGATGTAGCCGGCCACCGCAGGCAAGATCATGTGACGAAACTGCCTCCGCCGGCTGACTCCGAACGCGGACGACATGTTCTTCAGGTCCGGAGTGATGGCACGGACACCCTGGGCCACGTTGATGGCGACGAAAGGGAAGCTCACGAAGGCGACCGTGAGGACCGGAGCTCGCCACGAGATCCCGAACCACATCGTGGTGAGGAAGGCCCAAACAAAAGCGGGCATCGTGAGCAGGACCAGAACGGTGTCATTGACCAGGGCCCGGGCCAGCGGGGAAGAGCCGATTGCGGTGCCGACCAGGACCCCCGCGGTGAATCCGATGAGGAGGCCCAGGGAGAAGTGGCGCAGGGTGACGGCGAAATGCTCCCAGAACTGGCCCCTGATGATCCCCCCATGCGAGCCGCCGGTGATCTCGACGTAGAGGAAGTTGACCACAGCGGCCGGGGTGGGCACCCGTGGCGCGATGAGTGTGACCAGTTGCCAGAGACAGAGGAAGACCACCAGGGCTGTGAGTTGTGCCCCCACCGGCCCGGTCAACCATTGCCGGAATCGTCCCGGCGAAGGGGTCTGATCTGGCACGGCGACAGGGGCGGCAGTCATTGGTTCCGCTCCCATTGCCGCCAGGCGAACAACCGACGTTCCAACCTGACCAGGACGAATCGCTCCAGGAGCAACATGAAGGCAACGAAGAGCAGGACCCAGGCGATCACAGCGGGCATGTTGAACAACTGGTAATTGCGTCTGATCTGAAACCCGATCCCCTTGGAAGACCCGAAGACCTCGGTGAGGGTGCCCACCTTCCAGGCAAGGGAGAAGGAGAGCCTGACACCGGCGAAGATGAATGGGAGGACCGAGGGCACGGTGACATGGCGGAACACCTGGCTCTCGCTGCGCCCATACGCCCTGCTCATGTCGATGAGACGCCGGTCCACTCCACGCACCCCTTCGGCGACGTTGATCGCCACGTAAGGCATGGCGATCAGGCCCACAGCCAGAACGGGGCCCCAGAAAGAGATGCCGAACACGACAAAAGCCATGACCGCGTAGGTGAGGCCCGGGATCGAACCGGCGACGACCACGGGGCCTTGGAGGAAGTTGCCCCAGTACTTGCTCCGGCCCATCAGGAACCCGGCCGGGGTGCCGATCAGGACCGCTGCGAAGAACCCGGCGAGCACCCTGATGACACTGGCCCAGAACTGGGTCCAGAAGTCGCCCTCCAGGATGCCCCGGATTTCCTGGACGACCCTGGGGGGCGAGGGCAATCTCGCCTCCGAACCGAGCAGGGCGGCAAGCAGCCACCAGATGCCGACGAAGGCAACCCAGCCAAGTGCAACCAGCACATACCGCCGCCGGCGCGAGCCGGCGGCGGTACGCAGCACTTGCGACGCCTTGTCCTCTCCCTCGGAGACCGACTCGGCGACGGTGTTGGTCACTACGGGGTCAGGATCTCGAAGCGGGGGTTCTCCTCGTCCTCCTCCATGAACCCGTTCTCACGCATGATGTCGAACAGCGGAAGCTCTGCGTCCAGCCATTCCTGATCGAGGTAGACGCTGGTGACGAACCAGTCGTGCTCGCTCAGCCAGTCCTGCATGAACTGGATCTGCTCGTCTCCCTCGACGGCGAAGTGCTGCGGGTAGCTGGCGATGATGTCGGCCTTGTTCGCCTGCCACTCGTCGATGCCCCGCTGCCACAGGCTGAGGAAGAAGGCGATCTCCTCGGGATGCTCGTCGTACCACTCCTCGTTAGCGAGGAAGACGTTGATCATCGGCCCCTCGTGACCGGGGTTCCCGGCGATCTGCTCACCGTACAGCTCTGCCGAGGTCCGCCCGTCGTAAAGGACACGCAGCTCCTCGTTGATCAGCTCGTTGACGGCGAAGTCGGGGAGGACGAGACCGGCTGCCGTCTCCTCCGCCGCCGTGGCCGGGCCGGTGTTGGTGATGTCGACCTGAGTCAGCTCGAAGTCACCTCCTCCGGTGCGGAAGTCGAGCCCATGGAGCTCGGACGCGATGACTCCCCAGATGAGGGTCGAGGACACCGAGTCCCACACGGCCAACGTCTGCCCGGTGAGATCCTCGAGCGTCTGGCTGGTGGTGTCCGAGACGGGCACGGCGAGGACGGAGCGATCGATGTTGTACTTGCCGAACACCACCGAAGAGGTCCCTGCCTGCTTGTCGAGAGCGGGTACCTCGAAGTCACCGACCGACACGATGTCGGCGAAGCCACCCGCGTAGATCCCGAACTCATCCCATGTGACCTGGGCGAGGATGCAGATCCCCGACTCCTGTTCCATCTCGTCCTTGATGCCGTTGTCGTTGAGATAGTCCCAGACCGGGTCGGGAGCGAAGGTGAAGCGGATGACGCGCTCACAACCGGCGCCCGCGTCACCTCCTTCCGTGTCCTCGGTGGCCCCGTCGTCACCGCATGCGACGACGACGAGGGCTGTCGCCAGCATCGCCGCCAGCATCCTCCTCGTATTCATCTTCTCCTCCTGTTTGTTACCGGGCGTGGGCCCGTGTGTCCTCGTCTTTGGTTTGCCGCGCCTCGTTGGCGAGAAACCGGAGCATCTGCTCGTACGACGAAGAGATGTGGGCGGTGATCAGCGCCTCGAGCCTGGTCGGGTGGCCGTTCCTGGCGGCCTCCAGGATCATCTGATGCTCGGCGCCGACCAGCTCGTGATTCAGTTGGACGTAGATCGCCGTATACCGATCGGTCAGGCGTCGCGTCACCCGGACGATCTTTAGGGAGCGCTCTCGATCGGCGGCCTGGTAGAGCGTCTCATGGAACCGATTGTTGAGGGGAAGCCAATCGTTGACGTCGGCGACAGACTCCATGCGGGCAAGTAGGTCTTCCATCTCGTCGAAATGCCTCGGGAGGAGGTTGGGAATGGCGAGACGGCCTAGTCGGGGCTCCAGGGAGATCCTGATCTCGTAGAGCTCCTGGAGATCCTGCATGGACAGCTTGGCCACGACCGCAGCGCTGTTGGCACCCACCTCGACCAGCCCTTCGTCGGCAAGAGAGCGGAGGGCATCCCGCACCGGGATCCGGCTCATCCCAAGCTCGTCCGCCAGCCGATGTTGACTGAGCTTTGCCCCCGGTTCGAGGTCGCCGGTTAGGATCCGCTCGCGGATCGCCGACGTCGCCATCTGACCTGCCGTCTCGGTCGAGCTCGCCAACTATCACTGCTCCCGTTGTCGGTGGTATACACCAACCGATTGCGAATCCTATACAATGTCTGATCTCGATGCGTCTGAAAAGGCATGAGACCCGGTAACAGCGCGCCGTTCAACGCATCGCATTTGGCCTCTCGTATACGCAACGGCGAACGGGCCGGATCTGAGCACGGCTAGCTTCGCCGTCGATGAAGGCACTGATCAACAGAGGCGACGGCAGCCTGGCCGTCGAGATGGCCGATCTGCCCGAGCCCGAGCCCGGGCCAAACGAGGCCGTGGTCGAGGTGCGGGCCGTGGCGGTCAATCGCGGCGAGCTCCGCCTTCTCGCCGCCCGTCCTCACGGTTGGCGTCCCGGGCAGGACGTAGCGGGCGTCGTGGTCAGAGCTGCCGACAGCGGGTCGGGCCCCGAGCCGGGCACCCGGGTCGTGGCCTGGCCGGAGCAGGAGGGGTGGGCCGAAAGGGTCGCCGTTCCGACCACTCATCTGGCCTCACTCGCCCCCCATGTGCGATTCGAGCAGGCGGCGACGCTTCCGATCGCAGGGACCACCGCTCTTCGTCTCCTGAGGCTGGGTGGAGACCTGGACGACCAGAGAGTCCTGGTGACCGGGGCGGCCGGAGGGGTGGGCCGGTTCGCCGTGGAGATGGCTCATCGTGGAGGCGCCATGGTCACCGCCGTCGCCGCGACGGCAGAGAGGGGAGCAGGCCTGTCGGAGTTGGGGGCGGAGGCCGTGGTCTACGACGTCGAGGAGGCAGTGGGGCCCTTCGACCTCATCCTCGAGGCGGCCGGCGGCCGCTCCCTGGAGGCGGCGATCCGACTGGTCGCCCCGGGAGGGGACATCGTCGTCTACGGGAACTCGTCCAACACCCCGGCCCAGGTCTCGTTCGGCGACTTCCGGGGGCACGCCGGGGCGCGGGTCACCGCCTTCTTCGTCTACGAGAGCGGGGAACCGCCAACGTTTGGCGACGACCTTCAGGCTCTGGCCGACATGGTGGCCGCGGGCGAGCTTCACCCGACGATCGGGCTCGAGGCGCCTTGGACGGAAGCCGATGAGGTCTTCGCCGCTCTGGCCGGCCGGCGGGTCAATGGCAAGGCCGTGATGCTGATTGAATGAAGCGGCCGGGTAGCTTGGTCGCGTGACGCCGTCGCCTCGTCCCTGAGTGAGCCGCACCGTCGCCCTGGTCACGCTGGCAATCGCCCTCGCCAACCTCGCTCCCGGCGGCACGTTCATCGACGACGATGGCAACGTCCACGAGGGTGGGATCGAGGCGATCGCAGAGGAAGGGATCACCCTCGGTTGCAACCCACCTGTGAACAACAGGTACTGCCCGGGGGGGACGGTCACCCGGGGCCAGATGGCGGCCTTCCTGTCCCGGGCCATTGGTCTGCCCCCGGATCATCTCGACCGATTCCGTGACGACGAGGGCTCGGTGTTCGAGGACGCCATCAACCGACTCGCCGCCGCCGGGATCACGCTTGGCTGCAATCCGCCGGTCAACGACCGGTTCTGCCCGAATGACGAGATGACCAGAGGCGAGATGGCCGCCATGCTGGCGAGAGCCTTCCGCTATCCGGTCTCGGATGAGGACAGGTTCATCGACGACGAAGGTCACGTGTTCGAGGGGGCCATCGACCGAATCGCCCAGGCCGGGGTCACCGTTGGCTGCAATCCGCCGGTCAACGATCGCTTCTGTCCCGACGATGCGATCGCCCGTGACCAGATGGCCACCTTTCTCACCCGAGCCCTCGGGCTGACCGCGAACCGCCCACCACCACGCCCCCACCCCGTCGTCGCCGTCGTCCCCCGGGAGGAGTGGGGCGCCCGTGCCCCGCAGACGAGCCGCATGGTGCCCCACACCATCACGAGGCTGACGGTGCACCACGCCGGCTCGCAGACGGGAACGACCGGACCGGCCCAGTTCCGGGGCTGGCAGGATTGGCACATGAGCGGTCAGGGGTGGCCCGACCTGGCCTACCACCTGATAATCGGGATCGACGGCGCGGTCTACGAGGGTCGTGATCCTGGTTTCCGCGGCGACACCGGCACCACCTATGACACCACCGGGCACTTCCTGGTGGTGGTCGAGGGCAATTTCGAGGTGGACCGCCCAACGACTGCGCAACTGGCCTCCCTGGCGGCCGTCCTGGCATGGGCCGCCGAGCATTACGGGGTCTCGCCGTCGACCATCGGTGGGCACGGCGATTACGCAGCCACCTCCTGTCCCGGCCGGCATCTGGAGGGCCGAATTCATTCAGGTGAGTTGGAGGCGGCGGTACAGGATCTGATCGACAGCGGGGGTGTGGAGGTCTTCTGGCCGTGACCGCTCCCCAAAGAGCCGACGCCGTCTTCCACGTCCTCCAGGAGGGAATGGGCTCGCCCACGGTGAGGTCCACGGTGTCGCTGGTCCTGGACGGCGAGCAACGGATCGTGATCGACCCCGGGATGGCGCCCTCTCAGCAGGCGATAAGCGGGCCGCTCCGAGATCACGATCTCGAGGTCGGCGACATCACCGACGTCGTCATCAGTCACCATCATCCCGACCACACCATCAATGTGGGCATGTTCCCCCACGCCCGGGTCCACGATCACTGGGCGGTGTACCACTACGACGAGTGGCTCTCCCGCCAGGCGGAGGGCTACCGAGTATCGCCTTCGGTCCTGCTCTGGGAGACCCCCGGGCACACTCCACAGGACATCTCGACCCTGATCGGGACCGCCGCCGGCCTGGTGGTGTGCACCCACCTCTGGTTCTACCGGACGGGCCCTCGCGAGGATCCCTACTGCACCGACGCCGAAGCCCTTCATCGCGGCCGGGAACGAGTCCTGGAGGTGGCCGACCTGCTCGTCCCCGGGCACGGGCCTCCGTTTCACCCGGGTCCGGACACCCCCCGCTGATGGCGGGTCAACTGGGTCGCTCGTAGAAGATGCTGAGCGGGTCCGGTCGATAGGGGCCGAACGGCGGGATACGCTCGAACCCCATCCCCTCGTAGAGCCGGATCGCCTCGTGCTGGTGAATCCCGGTCTCGAGCCGAAGCAGAGGCACATCATGATCCCGAGCGTGCCTGGCCAGGTGGTCGATCAGGAGCCGACCCAGCCCCAGACCCCGAAAAGGAGGGCGGATGAACATCCGTTTCAGCTCTCCGTAGTCCCGGTACAGCTGGATACCGCCACAGCCGGCGGGGTTCCCATCGTGATTGACGAGGAAGAAATGGACCCCCTCGGAGAGCAGTTTGTCCACGCTGTAGCCGTGGCTGCTCTCCTCCGGGTAGAGGCCCACCAATTCGGACTCCAACTCGGCGATCACGAGACGGGCCTCCGGCGAATCTGGCCGGGCCTGGTCGATGCTGGTGGCCATCCGGTCAGGCTAAAGGCGCTCTCTTTCTCACGCTCACCGTGACGCCGGGTCAATAGAATCCGCCTCTCGGTGACAGAGAACAGTCAGCCCACAGCTCACCTCTCGGTGCGCCAGGCCGCATTCATCGGCGTCGGCGCCATGGTCGGCGCCGGGATCTTCGCCCTGCTCGGAGCCGCCGGCGAGGTGGCCGGGGCCGCGGTCTGGGTGTCGTTCCTGATCGCCGGGGCGATCGCCGGTCTTCAGGGCTACTCCTTCGCCAAGTTCGGCGCACGGTTCCCGTCGGCAGGGGGGCTGCTCGAGTACGTGATCCGAGGATTTGGCCAGGGTCACGTCACCGGGATCCTCGCCTGGCTGATCTATGCGGCCAACGCCATCGTCACCGGAATGGTGGCAGTGTCCTTCGGCAGCTACGCCAGCTCCGCCTTCGCCGACGGGAGTGAGGGCTGGATCAAGGTCTTTGCGGTCCTGGTGGTCATCGTCATGACACTGCTCAACATCGCCGGCTCACAAGCCGTCGCCAAGGCTCAGACCGTGGTGGTGTATGTCGTGCTCGGGATCCTCGTCGTATTCGCGGTGACCACTCTGGCCAACATCGACCCCACCCTCCTCGCGACCTCCGGCTATCCCCCGTTCCGTGACATCGTGGCGAGCGTCGCCCTCACCTTCTTCGCCTTCCTCGGGTTCGGCGTGATCACCTTCACGGCTAAGGATCTCGCCGACCCGGCGCGACAACTCCCCAGGGCCGTCTTTCTGGCATTGGGCATCGCCACGGTCATCTACGTGGCGGTGGCCCTCGGTGTCTTCGGAACTCTCACCGTGGAGGAAGTGATCGCCTCTGGCGGGACCGCCCTCGCCGTGGCGGCGGAGCCAGTGCTTGGAGAGGCGGGCTATTGGATGATGAGCATCACCGCCCTCTTCGCCACCGCCGGAGCCACCAATGCCGGGCTGTTCCCGGCGACGGGTCTCTCCGATGAGATGGCGTCGGTGGGTCAGTTCCCTCCGGTCATGGGAAGCCGGTTGTGGAGTCGGGCGCCCACGGGCCTGTTGTTGACGGCCGCCGTCGCCATCGTCCTCGCCCTTGGCTTCGACCTGTCCTCCATCGCCTCGATCGGTAGCGCCATCGCGTTGCTCGTGTTCACGCTCGTCACCGCCGGCCATCTACGGGTTCGCTCCCAGACCGGCGCCAGCATGCTCCTCCTCATCCTCGGTGTCCTCACTACCGGTGTGGTGCTGCTCACGTTTGCGTTCACCACCCTCCCCGAGGAACCCGGCACCGCGGTTGCTCTGCTCGTGATCCTCGTGTTGAGCGTCGTGCTCGACCTGTGGTGGAAGAGCGTGAAGGGGAGACGGGCTCCGGCGACGCAGCCAGGTCCGTGAAGACGACGCAGAAAGGACCGAGCGATGATTCGGATCCTCGAGGGGGCGTCAACGAGGGTGGTCGTGGCCGAGGCGAGCGGGAAGGTGACCGCCGAGGACTACGAGTCGGTCCTGATACCCGCCGTTGAGGGTGCGAGCGCCGACGGGGTCAAGCTGAGGTTCCTCTATGTGCTCGGAACCGAGTTCGAAGGCTACGAGGGAGCGGCTGCACTCGACGACGCCAAGATGGGGATGCATTTCTGGGCATCGTTCGACCGCATCGGCTTGGTCACCGACCACGACGTGATCGCGGGGTTGGCCAAGGCGCTCGGATTGCTCATGCCGGGAGAGTTCAAGGTGTTCCCACTCTCGGAGAGGACTGCCGCCGAGGAGTGGGTGGCTGCAGACATGGCCGATCCCTCCTGATCTCAGGGGTTCTCAGCCGGTGGCAGGGTCGGGAGCAGCGCCCACCCTCACCTTGGCCGGCTGGGCCAATGCGCCGAACCAGACGGCTCCCATGACCACAATCGCGCCGAGGATGGCTCGCGGCGATAGCGCCTCGTCGAAAAGCAACGCCTCCAGGAGCAAGGTCACCACCGGGAACAGGACGAAGGCATAGGCCGTTCCCGAGGCCGTCCATTTACGCACCACCAGGAGAAACAAGACGAAGAGCCCGACCGACCCCAGCGCCACCAGATAGACCAGGGACCAGATGACCTCGCTCTGGTGTGGGGTCGCCCACTGCTCACCGGCCAGAGCCGATATCACGAGGAGTCCGATCGAGCCCACCGGCATGGCGATGGCATTGGTCATAGCGGGATGATTGACCGACACCCTCTTTCCGATGATCACGCTCTCACCGATGGTCACCGCAGCGATTCCAACTGCTGTGAGCCCTCCCAGCGGCATCAGCAGCCCTTCGGGCCCGACGGTCATCACGACGATCCCGCCCAATGCCACCAGCGCCCCGAGCAGATTGCGTCGGCTCAGGCGCTCCACGCGATGGGCGGCGGCGAGGATCGGGGTGACGAGAGGCACCACCGCCAACAGGACGGCCACCATGCCTGCAGTCACACGGACCAACGCCCAGTACATCAGTGCGTAGGACAGGGTGAAACTGACCAGCCCGTAGATGGCAATGAGCAGGGCCTGGCGGCCCCTGGGCCAGCGCAGTCTCAGACTCAATGCAATGCCCACGAATACCAACCCGGCAATGCCGAAGCGCAGCCCAGCTCCCCAGAAAGGAGGCAGCTCCTGATTGCTGATCCGGACCGCCAGGAAGTTCCCTCCCCCGAGGATGACGGCCCCGATGAACGCTGCCATGGTGGAGGCTCCGACTCTCTCTTCATCGAACATCAGCGACCTCGCTCCGAATCGACGTGATCGACACATCGTCTAGCGCGGGGAGGGTGCGGCGCATCGGGTGAACACCCCATTTCGGAGTCACTGCAGCAGAGCGTTCTCCATGGCGAAGACCGCGGCCGCGGCCCGGGTCGAGACCCCGATCTTGACGTAGATGTTCTCGACATGCCTCCCGACGGTCTTGGGTGAGATGAACAGCTTGTCGGCGATCTGCCGGTTGGTCAGACCGGCCGAGACATGCCTCAACACCTCTACCTCGCGATCGGTCAGCCCGCCGGGGTTGGCTGAGCGAGCGGGACTCGCGGCTCCCCCGGCGGCGAGCACGACGAAGTCGACTGCATCTCGGTGCAGATGATCAGCCGCAGCCTCGTCCCGCAGGATCCGGAAGGCGTCGTCGGCGTCGTAGGCGGGGCGATGAGGGCGGCTCGACGTCAGGGCAGCCAGGACGTCGGCCGCGGCCAGGATTCGAGCCGGTTTGGAGATCTGGTCACCGGCAGTCTGCCTGTGGTACCCCGTGCCATCGATCCGCTCATGGTGACTCGAGGCCGTTTCGGCGTGGCGGGCCAGAGCTGGGGATCGGGAAACGATCCGCTGGGTGAGATAGGGGTGCAGCCTCACTTTCTCCCACTCGTCGACCGACAGCGAGCCGGGCTTGTCCCAGATCCCACTCTCGACACCGACCCGGCCGACGTCGTGGAGCAGGGCGGCGTGCTCAAGCGAACCCAGTTCCTGAGTGTCCAATCCCGCCGCCCGGCCTGCGGCGTGAGCCAATCGGGCAACCTCCCTCGAGTGGCCCCTGAGCCAGGGCGACTTGAGGTCGACGAAGTCGGCCAATGCGGTCAGGGTGGTGGTGATGTCTTTGGCGTAGGCGACCGGCTCCGGCTCGGCTGCGAGAAGGAGCTCCCAATCCGCCTCCACGTGCAGGCCTCGGATGCGGAGCCACGAGTCCACCACCGATGGGTCGTACGCCTTCCCCCGACGCCGACGTACGCTCCCGGGGAGATCTGGGTCGACTCCGGCGAGGAGATCGACATCTCTCGCGACGGAACAGACCCGGATCTCGAGGGGCACCTCCTCCCCCTCCAGGCCGGCCGGATACCCCTTGCCGTCCCACCGCTCGTAGGCGTGCTCCAGTGCAAAGACCACCCGGTCGTCGAGACCGAGTCTCCCGGCCAAGCGGGCAGCCACCTCGCAGTGGGCGGTCAGGCCATCCGAGGCGCCGCCGAGGTCGGACAGGGTCTCGACCAGCAGCCGGCCTCTCCGCCCCAAGGGCGCAGCGGTTCCGACCGAGGCCATCAGGCCCTTGATCGACTGCCACGACGACCCGTTGAGAGTGGTGGCCATCCGTGCGTTGAAGCCGATCTCGTCCCCGCCCACCCGCTCCGCCGTCTCGGAAGCATCGGCAGTGCAGCCCAGAAAACGGAGGAGTGAGACCTGGAAGATCGAACGCAGATCAGCCGGATCACAGCCCATCTCTTCCCCGATTGCGACAGCGATCAGACAGGTCCGGATTCCATGCCCCAAGGACTGACCGGTGGCGAGATCGGTGGCCAGAGACATGGAGGCCAGCAACTCGGCGAGACGGACCCGCCCCTCCGTCGAGGGCATGACGACAAGCTACCGAAGCCGGGAAGAGTCCGGAACACGGTGCTCTCTCACGGACGGACGGCGACCGGTGCGGTCAGACGACGCGCGACACCCCGGGCAAGCGGGTCAACCACCACCCGATCAGGAACGAAACGGCGACGCCCAGCCCGCTCACCAGCAGGTACTCCACCTCGGGCGCCCAACCGGTGTAATGGCTGGCGAGCACCAACCCGACCAGCGCGAGTTGATGGATCACGAAGGCGCCGAACGCGGCGCGGCTCATCTTCATCCCGAGGGGCCCCTGCCGGTCGAACTTCCGCCGGAAGAGATCCAGCAGCCAAAGCGGCATGGCCACCACGATGATCCCCTCGACGGCGGCGGCCAGCATCGACTCCCAGGTGCCGCCTCCCCCGTACGGCTCCAGGTTGTCCGCCATCAGACCGATGACCAAGAGGGCGGTGAAGCCAAGCCAGGCGCCACGCCGGACGACGCCGGTGATCCGGCCCGGGATCGGGTTGTACCAACCCTGCTCGCCCCCCAAGACCCCCAAGGTGAAGCCGACGATCCAGGCCGGGGCCTGGCCGAGGGCGAGACGCCACACCTCGGTTCCCAGGGGGATGCTGAGCCGGACCAGGTACGAGGAGAGGGCCACGATGAGGGCGGCGATGGCGAGATGCCAAAGGCGAAGCGGCGATCGGGGGGCGTCCCGGATCGGTCGCACCGACCGAATCAGGGCGTAGACGATTGAGAACACGAGGAGGACACCGAGAAACCAGGTCGGGCCAGGGGCCGGCGGCCACCAGATGTGCAAGGTGAAGGCCCAGAACCCTCGGTCCCAGCCCGCCGCGTCGGGATCGGCGTACTCGATCACAGGGCTGAGCAGGATGATGAAGAACAGCATCGGGACGCCGAGGCGAATCGCCCGGTCGATCAGGAATTTGCGCACGCCCTTCCGGGCCAGCGAGGGAGCGGTGTACATGCCGGCGATGAAGAAGAACGTGGCCATGGCGAACAGTCCGCCGAAGAGGGCGAGGAGGCTGAGAACGGTGAGGAGCGGCTCCCGCACCATGGGCTCGTCGAACACCCAGGTCCCCATCCCGGTCCAGGCCATGGTGGTGTGACCGACGATCACGCCGATCACCAGGAAGACCTTCAGGTTGTCGATCGATCGGTCCCGGGTTGTCGTCTCCACAGAGGCACCCGGGGCAGGGGTCGCAGTGGCCAGGGAGCGTTCCATTCTCACCCGCTACCTACCCCAGACCATGCCTGCCCTTCCAGGGGCTTTCGCCCTCTTTTGGGTGAGCGGGACCAGGTGCCGCGGACCTAGCACGATGCGTGACGTGGTCGACGCCCTTCACCTCTCTGTGAGGGCACCGCCCCGGTCGTCTGCCTGAAACCCCGGGGCCGACTTTCTCACTGCCAATCCCATCCACTTCGTCACGGTGATGGAGTCGAAGGGCCCTGACCGGCCGTCGTTCACCTGGTAGGTCAACCGAGTAGAGCCGGCCTCACGGCAGGAGGGATCGTCGGATGGGACTAGACCGCGACACCCTCGACTTGGTGATGCAGTCGATCCGGGAGTTCGCCGACCATGAGCTTCCCGACGCAAGCTGATCGAGAGGTCGGGGCGCGTTCTGGCAGAATCGTTCGATGAATGTCGGCGCCTATCTGGCGCGAATCGGCGTCTCGGCCGATGTCGAGGTCACCCTCGCGGGCC
>DATBIX010000063.1:0-18283 GCA_036556665.1 Acidimicrobiia bacterium | reverse complement strand
CGGTAATGAGAGTCGCCGTCGGATCGGACCACGCCGGGTACGCCCTCAAGGAGCATCTCTCGTCGTGGCTCGCCGAGTCCGGGCACGCCGTCTACGACCTCGGCACGCACAACAGCGACCCGGTCGACTACCCCGACTATGCGGCGGCGGTGGCTCAGGCGGTGCTCGATGGCCGTGCCGACCGTGGCATCATCATCTGCGGGTCCGGGGCTGGAGCAGCGATCGCCGCCAACAAACTCCAAGGGATACGGGCCGCGGTCGCTCATGACGCCTACACCGCCCATCAGATGGTGGAGCACGACGACGTGAACATCCTCTGCCTCGGGTCCAGGGTGATCGGGACGGCCCTGGCCGAGGAGCTGGTGACCACGTTCCTCGAGGCGCGCTTCTCACGGGAGGAGCGCCACGTGAAGCGGCTCGAGAAGATCAGGTCGCTGGAGAGCTGACTCAGCCCGTGATCGAGTCCTGAGCCACCTGGACCAGGGTGTTCAAGGCGTCGACCGACAGCTCTCCCGTGATCCGGCCCAGGTTCTTGTTCTCCCCATCGAGGACGACGAACATCGGAGTCGCCCCCATCCCATAGCTGACCGCCACGGTGGTGAGCTCGTCGTCCATGATCACCCCGGGGGTCCAGCCCTCGCTCTCGAGCCACTCCTGTGGCGGCCAGTTGGGGCGCAGCTGGTTGGTACCGGTGGCAACCGAGACCAACTCGACGTCGTCGGGGAGATTGCCCTCGTCGATCCATTGCTGGATCACCGGCACCTCCGCCTGGCAATGCGGGCACCAGTGCGCCAGGAAGACGACGATCTTGGGGGTCCCGTCGGGCTCGATGGTGACCGGAGTGCCGTTCCAGTCGGCGCCGATCACAGTGGGAGCGGTGAGGCCGAGGGCCACGTCCTCGCTCCCGGTGGCGTAGACCGGGAGTGGGTCTCCCTCGACTGTGGGGCTCCCGAAGCCCATGTCCTCGTCAGGGGCCTCCTCGGTGGCGATCGAGGCGGCGAGAGCAATGATCAGGCCGAGCCCGACCACTCCCCCCAGGATCCACCAGAGCGTGGAGCGGCTCTTGGCGTCCTTGCCTCCGGCTTTGGGCTTGGCTGTCTGGGTCATTCCTTGGCTTTCGTGTAGAAGGCGAGCAAGACGGCGATCACGATAAACCCGGCGCCGGCCATAAATGGAAGGTCCATGAACCCGAAAACGGCGAGATTGCGAGCCGAGCACGGGTTGAGTGGGTCACACGAGCCGCCCTCGAGGCTGGGGAAGAACTGGATCACGTTGTGCCAGATGGAGATGGCGAGACCGATCAAGGCGAGGGGGATGGCGTAGAACTTCACCACCGCCTCCCGCCGGATCGCCCCCACCAACAGGATGACGGCGAGTGGGTACATGGCGATCCGCTGGAACCAACAGAGCCGGCAGGGGACGAAATGGATGACCTCCGAGTAGATCAACGACCCGACCGTGCAGACCAGAGCGACGGCCCAGGCCAGCCATATGGCGCTGCCACCGAGGAGCGCGGCAGCCTCCGGCCCCCTGGCCAGGCGATAGATGGTCAGACCCACCGCAGCCACCAGGGCGACCACGCTGAGGATGGCGAAGAAGTTATTGAGAAGCTCTACCGACTGCGCTGACATGCGACTCCAAGAGGGACAAGTTACCGGCTGGAGCGCAGGTGGGGAGCCGAGGCCAGATCACCGCAATTCGGGTGGATGCCCGACCTGCAGTTGGCGTCTGAGCCGCGACAACCCCGCACCGATCGCGATCAGAGCATCCCCCGAAAGCCACCTCCGACGTTTTCCCGCGTAACTGTGTGGCGGCGAGTCTCTGGAAAGGGGCAGTCCCGACCGGATTCGAACCGGCGTTTCCGGCTTGAAAGGCCGGCGTCCTGGGCCTCTGGACGACGGGACCTCGGGTGTGGTCAGGTTACCGGGTCCAGGGTCGCTACCCGTCGAGTCTCGCCCGGGCACGCCCCAGCCGCTCCAGGGTCCGTTCCCGGCCGAGGGCGGCCATCGACTCGAACAAAGGAGGGCTGACCGACGACCCGGTCACGGCCACACGCAGTGGCTGCAGCCCTCTTCCCGCACCGATGCCCAAGTCGTCGAGCATGCCCCGGAGCAGCGGCTCGATTGCTCCCGTCTCCCACACCTCGAGGGTGGCGAGACGGCTCGTCGCCTCGTCGAGGATCCCGGCCACCCCGTCCTTGGCCATCACCTTCTCCCAGGACTCGTCGTCGTAGTCCTCGAGGTCGCCGAACAGGAACACCACTTGCTCGCCCGCCTCGGGTAACAGGCGGGTTCGCTCCTGGACCAGGTCGGAGACGGCCTGGAACTTGGCCCACTCCTCGTCGGAGAGGGCCCTCCCCGCCGCTGACTCGACATGCGGTCTCACCGCTGCCTGGAATGCGGATGGGTCCATCATCCGGATGTACTCGCCGTTCATCCACGCCAGCTTCTCCGGGTCGAACACGGCCGGGTTGCGGGACACGTTGGTCAGCTCGAAGGCGGCTACTGCCTGGGCGCGGGAGAAGATGGTCGTCTCGGCGTCCAGCGACCAGCCGAGCAGGGAGAGATAGTTGAACACCGCATCGGGGAGATACCCCTCCTCTCGATAGGTGGAGAGAGAGGTGGCCCCGTGACGTTTGGAGAGCTTCTTCCCATCCGTGCCGAAGAGGAGGGGCAGATGGGCATAGCTCACCTCATCTGCCCCGAGTGCGCGGGTGAGCAATATGTGCTTGGGAGTGGAAGGGAGCAGGTCCTCACCCCGGGCGACGTGGGTGATCCCGTAGTCGATGTCGTCGACTGTCGAGGCGAGGTGATAGGTGGGCGTCCCGTCGCTGCGCAGAATCACGAAATCGTCGATGTCCCTCGCCTCGAAGCTGACCGTCCCCCGGACCAGGTCTTCGAACACCACCGGGTGATCTTGCGGAACGGAGAGTCGGATCGCCCCGGCGCCCGCCCCTGACTCGGTCCTGCGGATGTAGTGACCGGGGTGGAGCCGCTCGGACTCCGCCTGGCGGCGCAGCGCCTCGAGCTCCTCGGTGGTTCGGTTGTCGTGATAGGCGGCACCGCTCTCGATCAGGGTCATGGCGGCTTCCCGGTAGCGCTGGTAGCGATCGGACTGGCGATAGCTGCCGTGAGGTCCACCCACCTCGACTCCTTCATCCCAATCGAGCCCCAGCCAGCGTAAGGAGTCGATGATCTCCGCCTCGTGCTCGGCGGTGGAACGCTCCCGGTCGGTGTCGTCCACCCTCAGGATGAACTGTCCGCCGTGATGGCGGGCATAGAGCCAGTTGAACAAGGCGGCGCGGGCGGTGCCGACATGGAGGCTGCCGGTAGGCGATGGGGCCACCCTCACCCTCACCGTCATCGCATGACAACCGGGTTGCGCAGGGTCCCGATCCCGTCGACCTCGACCTCCATCACGTCCCCCACCTCGACCTTGCCGACTCCTGAAGGTGTGCCGGTGAGGATCACATCCCCTGGGAGCAGCGTCATCACCGCGGTGACGTGCTCGATGATCTCGGCGACACCGAAGACCATGTCGGAGGTGAAGCCGGCCTGACGAACATCGCCGTTGACACGGCAGATGACAGCCAGCTTCTCCAGGGGGTCCAATTCGGTCTCGATCGCCGGCCCCAGCGGACAGAAGGTGTCGAATCCCTTCGCCCTGGCCCATTGCCCGTCCCTGGCTTGCAGATCGCGCGCGGTGACGTCGTTGGCGGCGGTGTAACCAAGGATGAAGGGGGAGGCGTCCTCGGCCTTCACATGGCGCGCCACCTTCCCTATCACGGCCGCTAGCTCGGCCTCGTGCTGGACGTCGTGGGAGATGGCTGGGTGCACCACATTCGCATCCGGGCCAACCACCGACGTCGCCGGCTTGAGGAAGATGATCGGCTCCTCGGGCACGGGCACGTTCCGCTCATCGGCGTGGTCCTCGTAGTTCCGGCCCACCGCCACCACCTTGGTGGGGATCACCGGGGCGAGGAGGTGGGCGCCGTCCCAGGGGACGACGGTCTCGGTCGGCTCCCAGGCGACGAACGGTGACCCCTGGTAGACGAGTACTCCCTCGGTGTCGGCGACGCCATAGGTGATGTCGTCCCCGGCCCTGATCCGGACGATCTTCATCGAGATAGGACGCTAGCGGTGATCGAGAGGGTGCTCACCGGTGTGGGAGAGCATCCATCTGACTTGCTCCGGCTTGGCCGTGAGGATGTCGAGGTCGACCTCCGCCACTGCCGTCTCGCCCGGTCTCAGGTCGTGGTGAACCGCCTTCATCCATCGCTCCCGCCTGTCCACGATCTCCGGTTCCGATTCGAACCCGAAGCCGCAGAGGAACAGCGCCATCTCGAGATCCTCATGTGTCGGCCCCCGACCGAGCGCACCGGCCCGGGCTGTCATCAAGGCGGCCAGCACCAGCTTCAGATCCGGGGCATCGTCGGGCAGATCGGCGAGGTTGACGATGCGGAGGGCCCAGCCACCATCAGGGGCGGGTGACCCGAACATCCCGCCCTTGGGCACCTGGTCCGGAGCGGTAGGGACTCCCGGCTTCTCCGGGCGCCACCTCCCGGCGGGAGGCGTCTCCGGCACCGGGCGCGGCTTGGTCGCCTCGGTCACCTCGATATTCGGTTGTTGACCCATCAGAGAAAGGTCAGCCAGTGCCGATACTGGGGGTTCTTCGCCGCGACCAGGTCCGAGAACAGGTCCTGTGCCTTCCGGGTCACCACACCGGGCTCACCGGCGCCGATCGGTCGGCCGTCGATCTCCCTCACCGGGGTCACCTCGGCCGCAGTCCCGGTCAGGAACACCTCCTCGGCGGTGTAGAGGCTCCCCCGCGCCAGATCGATCTCGATCACCTCGACCCCTTCGTCCCGGAGCAGGTCGATGACCGAGTTCCTGGTTATCCCCTCGAGGATGCCCGATGACACCGGGGGCGTGTAGACCTTCCCGTTGCTGACCGTGAACAGGTTCATGCCGCTTCCCTCGGAAACAGAGCCCTCGTCATTGAGCATGATCGCTTCGTCGTAGCCGTGGCGAAGCGCCTCCTGTTTGGCGAGGACCGAGTTGAGGTACTGGCCCGAGCCTTTGGCGGTCGGGATGAAACTGGCGTGCGAGATCCGGCGCCAGCTGGACACGGTGGCCGTGATCCCGTTCTGTACCCCTTCGTCTCCCATGTAGCTGCCCAGATAGAAGGCTGCCATGTAGTTGTGCACCTGGCTGGCGGCAGGGTTGATCCCGAACGAGCCGAGACCGTAGAAGACCAACGGGCGGATGTAGGCGGACTCGAGATCATTGACCCGAAGCAACTCGAGGCAGGCCTCGTCCATCTCCTCGGCGCTCTCCCGCATCGGGATGCCATATGCCCTTGCCGACGCGACGAGGCGGACCATGTGATCATGGAGGCGGAATACGGCGGTTCCCTCGGGTGTCTTGTAGGCGCGAATGCCCTCGAAGACACCGGATCCGTAGTGGAGGGAATGTGCCAGGAAGTGGACGGTGGCGTCGTCCCAATCGACGAACTCGCCGTCAACCCATATCTTGGATGCCGGTTCCATACCCAGAGGGTAACGGCTGATTGTTGTGGTTGAAATGCGTGACTTGAATCGGCGCCATGGGAAATGACCGAGCGGCAGTCGTGGAGTGGCTGCTCGAAGGCGACCCGGCCATCCGCTGGCAGGTCATGCGTGACCTGGAGGGCGCATCGGAATCGGTGTGGAGAGCCGAGCAGGAGCGGGTCGGCGCCGAGGGATGGGGGGCAATGCTGCTCTCCCACCAAGATCCAAAGGGGCGTTGGACACCCAGGATCTACGGCAAGAAGTGGATCTCGACCACCTACACCATGGTGCTGTTGCGAGCTATGGGCCTCCCGCCTCGAGATCCGAGAGCTCTCGCGGCGTGCGCGCTCTTCCTGGAAAGGGGTGTGACCGAAGATGGCGGGATCGGCGTGTCAGCCGATGGACGACGCAGTGACGTCTGCGTGACTGCCATGGTGCTCGCCCTCTTCTACTGGTTCGGCTTCGAGGACCCCACACGGGAGGCGATCCTCGACCATCTGCTGGCCCGGCAACACGAGGACGGGGGGTGGAACTGCGTCAGGGAGTACACGCACAGCTCGTTCCACACCACCATTTCGGCGCTCGAGGCATTGCGCCAGTGCGCTGAGGCAGGCGCTCCCCGACAGGGCGACATCGCCGGCGCCGAAGCCAGGGGCCGGGAGTTCCTTCTCCGCCATCATCTGTTCCGGTCCCACCGGACGGGAGAGGTGGTCGACCCGCGCTTTCTCCGCTTCTCGTTCCCGCCCAGGTGGCACTACGACGTCCTGCGCGGGCTCGACTACTTCTGGTCGGCCCGTCATCTCGAGGATCCTCGGCTGGACGAGGCGATCGACGTGGTCGTCTCGAAGCGGCGGAGGGACGGGCGCTGGCCGCTGCAGCAGCGGTGGGCCGGCGAGACCTGGTTCGAGATGGAGGAGGTGGGGAAGCCGAGTCGGTGGAACACGCTCCGGGCGATGAGGGTGCTGGAGGCCTGGCCCGGGTCGCTCTAGGCTCGCCTCGGATGCACCGCGTCGTCGCCTCCTTCTTCGGCTCGGGGCTGATTCTCCGCCGGGTCCGGGGTGACGACGCCGGATCGGGAACCCTCGCCTCTCTGATCGGCTTTCCCCTCAGCCTGTGGATCGGGTCCGCCCTCGGTTGGCCGGCTCAGCTGATCGGGGCCTTCGTCATTGCCTTGACCGCCTTCTGGTCGGTCAGGGCGTTGGTCGATGATGAGGGCGATGCCGGGTGGATCGTGATCGACGAAGTGCTCGGTGTCTTCGTCGCAACGGTCGGGCTGCTCGGATGGCCGTCGGTGATCGCCTTCGTGGTCTTTAGGGTCGCCGACATAACCAAGGGGCCCTTCCCCGGGGTTCGCCACGTCGATGAGATGGCCGGGACCTTCGGGATCGTCGCCGACGACGCGATCGCCGGTCTCTACGGCCTGGCTGCCGGTCACCTGGTTCGGGCCCTCTTCTTCTGAGCCCGCCGACGCCCGCTCCGCGCCAAGTCGCGCCTATCGTGCCGCCAGGAGGTAGTCGATGGAGTGGCACCCGAAGACCATCGTGGTAGGCGTCGATGGTTCGGAAACCAGCGTCAAGGCAGCGGAGATCGCAACCGAGATGGCCCGCATCTGGCAGGCCAAGCTGCTGATCGTGACGGTGGTGAGGACACCCGAGGGATGGTGGGGCATCGGTGGAGCGCCACCCTCTCCCGAGGCACTGTCGGCCGCCCTGGTCGAGGGCCAGGAGCAAGTCCTCAACGAGATCGAGGGTCGCCTCGATCTCGGCGGGGTGGACTACGAGACGGTTCAGGAGCTGGGTGACCCGTCCTGGAAGCTGATCGAGGTCGCCGAAAGCCGGAACGCCGACCTGATCATCATTGGCAAACGGGGCGCCGGCCTGGCCGAGCGCATGATGCTGGGCTCGGTCGCCGACCGCCTCGCCCACCACTCGCCGGTCCCGGTACTGGTCGTGCCCTAGCCGGCGACACGAACCTCAGCTTCCCAGGCCCATATACGGTGATAACTGTCTCAGGTTCGGGCCGACTGAGGGTCATCGGACGAAGCTGAGACAGTTGTGCCCGGATACGGGCCGCAGAACCTCAGCTTCGTCGACCCAGCTCTAGCATCCGATGGTGCCGACGGTTGCCGTGCTCCCGGTCAAGTCGTTTCGGTTGGGGAAGGGGCGAATGGCGGGGCAGCTCACTCCAGAGGCGAGATCGGATCTGGGCCGAAGGCTGGCCGAGCGGACCGCCGATCTGGCCATAGCCTCCGACCTGCTGCCGATCATCGTGGCCGGGGACTCGGAGGTGGCCACCTGGGCTGTCGATGTCGGTCTGCCCAGCCTCCCCGATCCCGGCCTGGGGCTGAACGAGGCGGCGGCCGTCGGAGCCGAGTGGGCCGACCAGGCCGACAGCAACTGGGTCGTGATCCACACTGACCTGCCTCTGCTCGTCAGCGATGAGCTCGGCGAACTGACCGCAGCCCTGCGCCGATTCGGATCGGCGATCGCCCCTTCCGCCGACGGTGGAACCTCTGCCCTGGGTGGCAAGGGCCGCCCGGGCTTCTGCTACGGGCCGGGGAGCTTCCGGCGCCATCTCGCCCGCTTCCCAGACGCCGGCGTCGTAACCCGGGTCGGCCTGCTCCACGACGTCGACTCCTACTCGGACCTGGAGGCTGCACTCCGCCATCCCCGGGGACGGTGGCTGGGATGAACGTGGATTTCGATCCGTCCGTGCTCGCTCCCGACCCGGCACGAAGAGAACGCATGGTGGAGTTGCTCATGGTCGGTCTCGAAGCGGTCGATCCGGAGTCGCTCACCGCCAGGGCACTCGCCGGTCGCTACGAGGGCCCGACCGTGGTCATGGCTATGGGCAAGGCCGCGCCGGCCATGGCGCGCGGAGCAGCCCGAGCCGTCGACGTGGTGAGTGGGATCTGTATCTCGGACCATCTCGAGACGGTCCCCGAGCCGTTCGCCCTCGTCCTGGGCAACCATCCGATTCCCGGACCAGACAGCCTCGCCGCGGGGGAACTCCTTCTTGCCACTGCGCGCGGCGTCGCCGACTCGACCGCAGTGGTCGCCCTCGTCTCAGGGGGCGGTTCGACTCTGTGCGAGGTGCCTCGCCCTGGAATCACCCTCGAGTTCCTGGCCGAGGCCAATCGACGGCTGATCGAGGCCGGGATCGGCATTGAGGAGGTCAACCTGGCTCGAGCTCACCTGTCGGCGGTCAAGTGCGGTGGGGTGTCCAGAGCCGCCCGGCGGCCCATCGACACATTCGTCCTCTCCGACGTCGCCGGGGCAGACCCGGGCGTCGTGGCATCAGGGCCCACCGTGCCCCGGGATCCGGATCCCGAGGCGGCCCTCGCCGTGTTGGCCAAGGCGGGCATCGAGGTCACCGCGGACGTGAAGAAGGCAATCGATGCCGAGCTCCCGATGATCGGCAAGCCGGCCGTCACCCTTGTCGCCGATGGATTCGATGCCGCCGACGCCATGGCAGCCGCCTCCCCCCAGCCCGTCACGGTTGCGCCCAACTGGCTGGGAGGGCCGGTGGAGGCTGCCGTGCAGCGGTTTCTCGCCGAGGCGGGCCCCGGCGTGACCATCGGGGTCGGTGAGACGGTAGTGGAGCATAAGGGTCGGGGCCGGGGGGGTCGCAACACACACGCAGCCCTGATCGCCGCCCGGCGTCTCGCCGGAACGGACCGGGTGTTCGTCGCCTTCGCCACGGACGGGGTCGACGGTTCGTCGCAGTCGGCCGGAGCCATCGTCGATGGCTCAACCCTCGTTCGGGGCGGGGACCCGGGACAGGCGCTGGCCGATTTCGACTCGGCTCGCTATCTGGCCGCCAGCTCCGACCTCCTCCGCTGTGGCCCCACCGGTACCAATGTCTCGGATATCTGGATTCATTGGCGCCGAAGCGAGGAGCTCGCCGTAGAGTGAGATGACCGACGACTGGAAGGCATGGAGAAGACACTCGTCATAACCGGTGGCACCGGAGGTCTCGGCACCGCACTGGTGCGTCGTCTGGTCTACGAGGACTACCGGCTCGCCGTCACCTACCTCCTCCCCGACGAGGCGACCCAGTTCGAAGAGGAATTCGACATCGACGAAGACCGCCTTCTGTTGGTCCGGGTCGACGCCACCAACGCCGAGGCGGTGAACAGCCTGATGAAGAGCGTTGCCGACAAATGGGGGTCGATCCACGGTCTGTGCTCGCTGGTCGGTGGGTGGGCCGGCGGCCGGGACGTAGCCGAGACCGACGACGTCCGCTTCGAGCGAATGATCGACATCAACCTCAGGTCCGCCTTCTTCGCCATCCGGGCGGTGGTGCCCTATCTGGTCGAGACCGGCTGGGGCCGCATCATCACCGTCGGCAGCCGCGCCGCCGTCGACTTCCCCACCGGGCAGGCTGCATTCAACGTGGCCAAGGCCGGAGTGGTGGCCCTGACCCGATCGGTGGCCCAGGAGCTGGACGGGACCGGGGTCACCGCCAACGTGTTGATGCCATCGGTCATCGACACTCCCGCCACCCGTCAGTCACTGCCCTATGCGGATTACGTGACTTGGCCGACGCCCGAGGAGATCGCCGGTGTCGCCCATTTCATCCTGTCCGACGATTCCGCAGTCATCAACGGGGCAGAGATCCCGGTCTACGGGCGGGCCTGAGTCTCAGAACAGCTCGATCCACTCCCCGTGCGGATGGGCCTGGCCGACAGTCCTGAGACCTGAGCCGTCATCGACGGCGAGTTGCGCCCAGTCGTCGCTCTTGTCGATGGCCTCCATCGAGATCCGCATCACGGGACGCTTCTCCCGAGCCTCTCCAATCAGAGCGCCCAGCTCCTCTCTCTGCTCGGTGGTGAACTGGATCAGCGTGAAGGAGTTGGCCACCACGGCCGGGTCTCCCTCTGGCAGGTCGTCGAGCACTCGGGGCAACGTGGCCAAGGCGTCGCCGCTGACGTACTCGATTTCCAGATCGGCCACCATGGCCAGAGCCGAGCGCAAACGGCTGCGGCGCTCGGTGTGCTCGGGCCAGATCAGGGCATCGAGCCAACGTCTCGACTCGGGGTCGGACGGAGCGATCGGGTTGAAGTCGAGACCGACCCGGCGAACCACCTCGATGTCCCGCAACCGGATCTCCGACCCGCGTGACTCAGCCTCGAGGACCACCGGAGAGTCCGGCCCCCAGGTCAAACCGTCGAATTGGTACCGGTAGCGGTCCAGCCCCAGGTTGAGCCCGGCGCTGGTCCCGACGTCGATCAGATGAAACCTGTCGAATGGGGCCATCATCACCATCGGGAGCAGCGCCACACAGCGCCGACACTCGTTGGTCTGGGTGTACCGCGTGTTGCCGATCTCGACGATCTCGTCCTCACGCTCGAGGACGAAACTCCGGAAGGGCGGTCCCGAGCCCTCAGGAGGGAGCGGATCGGAGCTCAGGGACGGATAGAACCGGGCGAGATCGGGGTCGGCACCGTCCATGAGCAGATAGTGCACCGCCCCGAACAGGAGGTTGGCTTGGGGCAGGTGCTCGATTCTCGCCATCACCCTCATCAACTCGGGGTCGTCTGCGATCACGTCCACCAGATGCCGGTACAGCGGTGAGCCGTGGGTGTGCCGCCCCCAGGCCCTGAGAGCCTCGGGGGTGGTGGTGATCAATGCTGGGCCCGTCGATACGAGGTGGCCAGGGCGTCGGCGTACTCGTTCCAGCGATAACCGGTGTGGGCCCTGATCCACTCGATCTTCACCCCCGGCCGCTGCCGGTAGAGCGAGTGCGCCTCCTTGACCAGGTCGAGGTTGGCGATAGGGCCGGGGGAGCTCTTGGTCCACCCCCTTGATTTCCATCCATCGGCCCATTTGGTGACGATGTTGACCACGAGCTGCGAGTCCGTGTAGACGGTGACCGATGCGTCGGACGGCACCATCCGAAGGCCGGCGATGAGCGCGGTGAGTTCCATCTGGTTGTTGGTGGTGTGAGGCTCGGACCCGCGGGCCTCGTCCTTGACCTCGCCGTCGACCACGTAGACCGCACCCCAACCGCCCGGCCCGGGGTTCCCCTCCGAGGCACCGTCGGTGAACACCCCCGTGTCCGGCCCCTCGGTGAAAGAGTCGAGCACCTCCGTGACGGTGAGGTCGCGGCGCTTGGTGGTGCTGGGCGCCCGTCCCGGCTTGCTCTGCGGTCGGCTGCTCGCCTGCGCCCGCCCGGCGGCGTTCCTGCAGTCGAGGCACTGGCGTGGAGTCCATCCCGGATAGCGATCGAGGACGTCCTGACGGACGTCGAACTCGTTGCCACAGGTCTGGCAGATGAACACGGGCTCACGGTAATGCCCCGGTCCTGCCTCCCAACGCGCGCCGGCTCGGCTCAGGTCTTGGCGAAAACCGAGATGTACTGGGGCGACTTGACCAGGTTGAACTCGTGATGTGTCTCCACCAGTCCGTGAGGCGACATCAGATCCCGCACCTTGCGCGGATTGAGCCGGTGGCAATGGACCTGACGCGCCTTGAACGGCGTGCCGTGCAGGATGACCGAGGTGGGAATCGCATAGAGCCCCTGAATCGGCTCGGCCGGGTAGATGAACAATGCCCGGCCTCCTGGTTTGAGCACCCGGGCCATCTCCGCCGCCGCCTCTTCCAGGGGAGGGATGTGCTCGATGGCGTGAACCGAGACGATGGCGTCGAACTCCCCGTCGGCGAATTCGAGAGTCTCCGCCCTCATCGTCCTGACCCGATCCGAGCCGGAGACCTCGGCTGCATTTGGGTTGGCGTCGATGCCGACGACGTCCACCCCGCGCTCCGCGAGCCGGGTGGTGAGATGCCCCTGCCCGCAACCCACCTCCAGCACCCGCGCACCCGGCTCCAAGGGCAGGAGGCGGTCGATCCTGCGAAGGTGGGCAGGGTCCCAGCGGTTGACCCGTGCGTAACGGTGGGAGTCGTACTCGTTCATTGGTCCACGCCGGGAAGACTCTCCAGGTGGGTCGAGACCGAGTAATCGAGGAGCAGTGGGCCCTCGTCTGTCATGGCGACGTGGGTTACAGAGGCGTTCTGTGGCGTGTACAGCGACTCGGAATGGGAATCGGTGGTGGCGGTCAGCGAGGAGACATAGGCCCGGATCACGCCGCCGTGCGCCACCACCGCAGTTGGCTCCCCGCTGGTGGGGCGGACCGCTTCGATCGTGGCGCGGAACCTCCCGGTCATCTCGCCCCAGCTCTCGCCCGTTCCGCCCCTCTTCAGGTCCACACCATCGCGGTAGATGGTCTCGAGGAGGTCCGGCCAGCGCTGGTGGATCTCGTCCGAGGTGAGCCCCTCCCACTCACCCATCCCCAGTTCCTTCAGCCCGTCCATGGTCACCACCCCGTTGGAGGCGAGGTAGCCCGCAGTCGCCCGAGCCCGGCCCAACGGGGAGGAGTACACGGTGGCGACAGGCCCGTACCAGTCACCCAAAGCGGCAGCCTGCTGATGCCCGACCTCGTCTAGCCCCCAGTCGCCCTGGCCCTGCCACCGACCCTCGATGTTGGCCTTGGTGCGACCGTGGCGGACGAGGGCGAGCACCGGGTCGCCTTGCTCGAGATGAGACTCGACCAGCGGTGATCTCGGACCGAAATGGCCCAGATCGTTGAACACCGCCAGCCTGGGCCGGCCGTACGACCAGACCAGCTTCGTGATCGAAGTGTTCGCAACATAGGCGTGGACCCGCCGGCTCCTCCCGGCGAGATGACGCTGCAGGGCCTCTTGGATGACCCCACCGTGGGTCACCACCACGGCGTGGCCATCATCCCCCAAACGCCCGATCAGGGCGTCGAGAGCACGGATCACCCTCTCGTGCATCTGGTTGAGACTCTCACCGGTCTCCCCCATCGGAAGCTCGCGGCCGTAGATCGCCTCGCGCAGCCTGTCTCCCCCGTAGGTGAGGATCTCTTGGTGGGTCATCCCCTCCCAGTGACCGATATCGAGCTCGATGAACTCCTCCGAGATCTCGTAGTCGTCGGCGAAACACGCGGCGGTGCGTTGCGCCCGCTCGAACGGCGAGCTGATCACGAGGTCGAAGCGACGGCCGGTGAGGCGGGCGTGGAGGTGCTCGAGACTGGCCTCACCCCGGGGGCTGAGCGGCCCGTCGATCCGCCCGTTCCAGATGCCGTCGTGGTTGGCCTGGGACTCGGCATGTCTGATGAGAGTGACGGAGGGCATATGGATCGGCGGCGAAGGAGTGCCGGTTCGGTATATCACCATTCACCCATCAGAACCCGCAACCGAGCCCATGTACTCCGCTCGCCTCACACGAACGCCGAGGCGAATATCAGCGAGACGATCGCCATGACCTTGATGACGATGTTCATGGCCGGTCCGGAAGTGTCCTTGAACGGGTCTCCCACCGTGTCGCCTATCACCGCAGCCTTGTGGCTGTCGGAGCCCTTGCCGCCGTAGGCACCGGCCTCGATGAACTTCTTGGCGTTGTCCCAGGCCCCACCGGCGTTGGCCATGAAGATGGCTAGCAGGAAGCCGGTGATCAACGAGCCTGCCAGGAGGCCCCCCAGGGCCTCGACGTCGATGAAGCCGACGACGAGGGGCAGGGCTACGGTCACCACCCCGGGGAGGATCATCTCACGCAACGCCCCCGTGGTGGCGATGTCGACGCACACGGCGTACTCGGGTCGGGCAGAGGGATCGCCCTCCCTCAACCCGGGAATCTCGCGGAACTGACGCCGCACTTCGTCGATCATCTTGAAGGCGGCGCGACCGACCGCGTTCATCGTCAGCGCCGCGAACAGAAATGGGTACATCGCCCCGATGAAGAGCCCGATGGTCGTTTGAACCCGGGTCAGGTCGATCGATTCGAGACCAACGGCCTCGGTGAAGGCGGCGAACAGGGCCAGAGCGGTGACGGCGGCCGAGGCGATGGCAAACCCCTTGGCCACCGCGGCGGTGGTGTTGCCCAGAGAGTCGAGCGCGTCGGTGGCCTGACGCACCTCCTCGGGGAGCTGCGCCATCTCGGCGATCCCTCCGGCGTTGTCGGCGATCGGACCGTAGGCGTCGACAGAGATTGTGATGCCGAGCGTGGCGAGGACACCGATGGCGGCGATGGCGACCCCGTAGATGCCGCCGCCGTCACCGAGGGCCCAGTCACCCGAGAGGTAGGAGATCCCGATGCCTGCGGCCACAGCGATGACCGAGAAGGCGGCCGAGCGCATCCCCTCTGCAAGACCGGCGATCACCACGGTTGCCGGCCCGGTCTGGGAATGGCGGGCGATCTCCTTGACCATCTTGTAGGAGTCGGAGGTGAACCACTCTGAGATCTTGCCCACTACCCAGCCCACCACCAGCCCGGCCACGACTGCAAGCCACAGCCCGAGGGGGTTCTCGGCAACGTCTCCGAACAGCCAGTAGGTGAGCCCGAGCACCCCGAGACCGGTGGCGACGAGTGCAAAGTTGGTGCCGCGATGAAGCGATGCGGTGAGGGCCTCCTCGGAGCGGGCCCGGACGAGAAACGAGCCGATGATGGCGGCGAACATCCCGAGGGCGCCCACCGCAAGCGGGAAGATGATCGCCTCTTCGAGGAACACCGAGCCCCCGAACACGATGGCGGCATAGGCGATCGGGGCGACCAGCGATCCGACGTATGACTCGAAGAGGTCGGCTCCCATCCCGGCCACGTCGCCAACGTTGTCCCCGACGTTGTCGGCGATGACCGCCGGGTTGCGCGGGTCGTCCTCGGGGATGCCCGCCTCGACCTTGCCCACCAGATCCGCCCCGACGTCGGCGGCCTTGGTGTAGATGCCTCCGCCGACACGGGCGAATAGGGCGATCGAGGACCCGCCCAGACCGATGGCCGTGATCACCTCAGCCCAGCTCTCCAACCCGAGGATCTCGTTGAAGAGGAGGAATCCGAGCCCCACCCCGAGAAGACCGAGACCGGCCACCGTGAATCCCATCACCGCCCCTCCCCGGAAGGCAAGTGGGAGGGCGGCCGGGATGCCACCCAGCCGCGCTGCCTCGGTGGTCCGGGTGTTGGCCCGGGTGGCGATCCGCATCCCGATCAAGCCGGCCGTTCCCGAGAGAACGGCCCCGAAGACGTAGGCGATGGCGCCCCAGGGGCGGCCCCAGTCGAGAAACAGCGCGATCAGGGCGGCCATGACGAGAACGAACACCGAGACCCAGGCGTACTCCCTCCTGAGGAAGGCCATGGCCCCCTCCCGGATGGCAGCGCCGATCTCCACCATTCGCTCATTGCCCTCGGGTGCCGCCAGCACCGCCCGGGCATAGAACACGGCGAGCAGCAGGGCGGCCAGGCCCGCGGCGAGCGCGAGGTAGAGAACCGTGTCCGACATGAGGGGAGCCTCCGCAGCTATCGAGGGATCGGAGCGGCGGCGAGTATAGGGCCCGGGTGGGTGCGCCTATCCCCCGGGGTCCGAGCGCAAGGGGACCTGGACCTCGGTCACGTAGTCGGCCGGGTCGGAAGCGAGGAATCCGGGGGGAAGGCCCAGCTCCGGCTCGGCGGCGAAGCCCAGGTAGACCACCCAGGCCGGGCCGGAGATGACATGGCCGGTCGCCCCTGCCCAGCGCGGCGCCCAGGCGCCGGCCTCGAACAGGGCGGGGTAACCCCCACGGTGAAGGGTGGTGGCGACCAGAGTGGAGGAGGTCGACACCGGTTTGACCGACCTGACAGGGGCGAAGCGGCGGCTCACCGGGATCAGGATCTCGACGTCGAGCGACCGGCCATTCCCACTGTGACCGATGGCCACCGGAGGCCGCCTCGCCCGGGCTCCCGCTTCCCGAACCACTGTCTCCACCTCGAGGAAGAGGTCACCCAGGTCGTCCCCCGCTGTCACCGTCCGTCGCAGTGAGGCCCAGCGGCCCGCGGGCCGGGTGCGGACCACCACGTCCATGCCCTCCGCCTCATCGATCCTGATCTCGAGGGCGGCGAGTCGACGCTCGAGCCGCCGCTTCTCCTCGAGGATCTGACGGCGACGGCTGACCAGCTCGGAGTGGAGAGACCCCCCGTCTTCGACCAGGGCGGCCACGGTGCCGAGGGGGATGCCCAGATCTCGAAGGGCGACGATCCGTTGCAGCTGAGGGATCTGGGTGGCCAGGTAGTACCGATACGAGGACCGCGGATCCACCCATGCCGGGCGGAATAAGCCGATCCCGTCGTAATGACGCAGCTTCTTGGCCGACACCCCGGTGAGACCGGAGAACTCCCCGATGGTGAACACCGCCCCAACCTACTTGACCTTCCCATGGTGGGAAGGTTCAGAATCGGCTGATGACCACGATCGACAGGAGAAGGCCGATCCGCATCGCCGCCCAACTCCATCCCCAGCAGGGTGGTTACGGGCGACTCAGGGAGGCGGTGGGCGAGGTGGACGAGATGGGCTTCGACCTCCTCTACACCTGGGACCATTTCTTCCCACTCTATGGCGCACGCAACGGGGCCCACTTCGAATGCTGGACCATGCTCGCCGCCTGGGCCGAGCAGACCTCGAAGGTGGAACTGGGCGCCCTGGTCACGTGCAATTCCTATCGAAACCCCGATCTGCTCGCCGACATGGCAAGGACCGTCGACCACATCTCGGGCGGGCGCCTCATCCTCGGAATCGGCTCCGGCTGGTTTCGCCGTGACTACCAGGAGTATGGGTACGAATTCGGGACCGCCGGCTGGCGTCTCGACCGGCTCGCCGAGGCCTTGCCCCGGATCGAGGCCCGGCTGGAGAAGCTGAACCCTCCTCCGACCCGGCGGGTGCCGATCCTCATCGCCGGCAGCGGTCTGCGCAAGACCCTGCGTCTGGTGGCAGGACATGCCGATTCCTGGCACGGCGGCTTCCCCGATCACCCCGAAGAGCAGGAGCCGAAGGTGAAGGCCTTGCTGGGGTGGTGTGACGAGGTGGGTCGTGATCCCGGCGAGATCGAATGGGGTCTCGGGGTGGAGCCGGAGGACCTCGATCGTTTCCTCGCCGAGGACGCACCGACCCACCTGGAGATGGGGTTCACCCAATTCACCCTCGGCTTCAACGGCCCCAACTGGGACGTGGCTGCCGGGCGGGAATGGCTGGCCTGGCGTGATGAGATGAACCGGTGACCGACATCCGGGATCGGGGTCACCCGATCCGGTTCGGGATCGTGACCCCACAGATGTGGCGCTCCTGGGAGGAGGTGAAGGATCTGTGGTCCCGGGCCGAGGCGGCCGGCTGGGACGCCGCCTTCGTGGTCGATCACTACATGTCCGACTGGGAAGGCGAGATCGGCGCCCAACTGGAGGCGTTCACCCTGCTCGCCGGTCTTGCCCGGGAGGTGCCCCGGATCGATCTCGGGGTCTATGTGGCCAGTGTCACCCACAAACCGGCTGCGGTCCTGGCCAAGCAGGCGGTGACGGTGGATCATCTCTCCGACGGCCGCTTCATCTTCGGGGTAGGTGCCGGATGGAACGAGCGTGAGCACGAGGCATACGGCATCCCGTTCCCGTCCGCGGCGGACCGGGTCGATCTGGTCGGGGAGACTCTGGAGGCGATCCGCCTCCTCGAGGCCAACGAGACGACCACCTACGACGGTGAACACCTGGCGTTGGTCGACGCACCCTTCGAGCCCAAGCCGGTCAACGGGAAGATGCGCATCCTCATCGGGAGCCGGCGCCCCCGCATGCTCGGTCTCCTCGCCCGGTACGGTGACCTTTGGGACTCGGCCGGGTCGGCGGAAAGGGTCGTCGCCGATGGGGCGGTGCTCGACGCCGCCTGCGTCGAACTGGGGCGGGACCGAGACGAGATCGTCTGGATGC
>DATBIX010000062.1:0-9703 GCA_036556665.1 Acidimicrobiia bacterium | reverse complement strand
GGTGATGGGCTATCGGGGTGGGGTGGTGGTTGCGGCGATGGCATTTGTCCTGCGGGCGGCGGTGCTGGGAGCCCTCGGAGTGGAGCTGAGCCCACCTCTCTGGGCGCAAACGCTGCTCATCGTCCTCATGGTCGAGCTGGCCGGCGTTTCCTTCGCCGAGCGACATCGCCCGGGAGACCTGTGGCTTCAGCTGGGGCGAGGCGTGGCCGTCGCCCTTGGTGCCGCCGCCGTGGTCGAGACGCTCGCCGTTCTCCTCGAGACCGCCTCCGCCACCGGGATCCTGGTGCGTGTGGCCGGGATCGCCGCTGCGGTCATCGCCATCGGATGGGTCACCCGGGTGTGGCGAAGGTCGGGGTTGACCGGCTGAAGCAAGCCCGGTCAGTCGAGGGTCTGAGCCGAGATCTCGCCGAGACGGGCGATGTTGTGGGTTGCCTCCATGTAACGAATCGATCCGGTCTTCGACCGCATGATCACCGAATGGGTCACCACGTGGTCCTCACGCCGGAACTCCACGGCAGGCAAGTACTCGCCCCCGGTCACCCCGGTGGCGGCGAAGAAGACGTTGTCGGACGAGACGAGGTCGTTGGTCCCCATGATCCGCTCGAGGTCGAACCCGGCGGCCTCGCCTTGCTCCCGTTCCCCGGCATCGCGCGGCCACAACTTGCACTGGATCTCGCCACCGATGCACTTCAGGGCGGCGGCGGCGATCACCGCCTCGGGTGAGCCTCCGATCCCGAGCAGGACGTCGGCGGCGGTGTCGTCGCGGGCGGTGGCGATGGCCCCCGCCACGTCGCCGTCACGGATCAGTGAGATCCGGGCGCCGGCCAGACGCACACCATCGATGTAGCGCTGGTTCCTCTCGCGGTCGAGGATCAGCACACGGAGGTCGTTGACGTCCTTTCGCTTCGCCTTGGCCACCTGGCGCAGGTTGTGCTCGATCGGTGCCTCCAGCTCGATGGCCCCCGCCGCCTCGGGCCCGACGGCGATCTTGTCCATGTAGACGAGATGGCCTGGGTTGAACATGGTGCCCCGACCCTCGGCAAGCGCGATGACTGCGATCGCACCGGGCATGCCCGAGGCAGTGAGGGTGGTCCCGTCCACCGGGTCGACCGCCACGTCGACTACCAGGCCCTTGCCCGATCCGACCCGCTCCCCGTTGTACAGCATCGGAGCAGAGTCCTTCTCCCCCTCGCCGATCACCACCACCCCATCGATGTCGAGCGTCGAAAGGTGGAGCCGCATGCCATCCACGGCGGCCTGGTCGGCCGCCTCCTTGTCGCCGCGGCCCAGCCAGCGGGCCGCTCCCATGGCGGCGGTCTCGGTCACCCGCACCAGGTCGAGACCGAGGTTCCTCTCCACCGGCTCGGGCATCAGGCGACCTTGAGGATGATGGCGTCTCCCTGGCCTCCCCCACCGCACAGCGTGGCGGCGCCCAGCCCCCCACCGCGGTGGCGGAGGGCGTTGACCAGGGTGACCACGAGGCGGGCCCCGGTTGCGCCGAGAGGATGTCCCAGGGCCACGGCACCCCCGTTGACGTTGACTCTTGCCTCCGGGATGTCGAGCATGCGGGCCGACCACAGGGCGACCGCGGCGAACGCCTCGTTGATCTCGACGACATCGAGATCGGACGGCTCGAGGCCTGCCTTCTTGAGGGCGACGAGCATGGCCTCGGCGGGGCGCTCATGGAGCGTGGCATCGACGCCGCCGATCTGACCGTAGGAGATGATCTCGGCGAGGATCGGGGCACCGAGCGCCTCGGCGGCCTCCCGATCGGCCACCACCACTGCCGCCGCCCCATCAGAGATCTGCGAGGCGTTGCCGGCTGTGATGGTCCCGCCCTCGAGGAAGGCGGGCTCGAGAGTTGAGAGCGACCCGGCAGAAGCATCGGCGCGGATCCCTTCGTCGCCGGTGACCACAATGGGGTCGCCCTTGCGTAGCGGCACCGCGACCGGGGTGATCTCGTCGACCAGGGCGCCGGAGGATGCCCACTCGGCGGCCCGGGCATGGCTCCGGGCAGCCCAGTCGTCCTGCTCCTCGCGCCCGATCCCCAGGCTCTGGTTCCGGCGGTCGGACGACTCACCCATCGTGCAGCTGTCGAAGGCGCAGAAGAGGCCATCGTGCTGCATCACGTCGATCATCCGTGCATCCCCGATCCGGGCACCCCAGCGCAGCTCGCGGAGCACGTGCGGGGCATTCGACATGCTCTCCATCCCGCCGGTCATGACGAACTTGGCGTCGCCGGCACGAATGCCCCGTTCCGCCAGCCCGATTGCGGCCATTCCCGAGAGGCACACCTTGTTCACCGTGACCGATGGCACGGTCATGGGCAGCCCACCCCGCACCGCGGCCTGACGAGCCGTGATCTGGCCTTCCCCGGCCTGTAGGACGTGGCCGAACAGGACCTCGTCGAACTCCGTTGGCGACACCTGGCTCCGCTCCAGGGCGGCGGAGATGGCGGCCCCTCCCAGATCCACGGCACGGAGCGGAGCCAATGATCCGCCGTACTTGCCGATCGGAGTCCGGGCTATGGCGGTGATGACCGGGTTGCTCATCGGCCGAACCTCATGACTGGATGCTACCGGCATCGGTCAATAGCCTTCCCCGGGTGAAGCTGTTGAATCTCGATCACGTCGGCATCGCGGTCCACGACCTCGACGAGGCGCTGAACGGCTATCGGGAGCGGTACCGGGTGGAGCCGCTGTACCGGGAGACCGTCGAGAGCCAGGGTGTCGAGGAGGCGATGATCCCGGTGGGGGGCTCCTACCTCCAGCTGCTTTCGCCACTTGGACCCGACACACCTGTCGGCCGGTTCCTCACCCGGAACGGGGAGGGCCTCCATCACGTCGCCTTTGCCGTGTCGTCCATCGACGACGCCCTCGCCCATCTCGCCGCCGAGGGAGCTCGACTGGTCGACGAGACGGCTCGAGCGGGCAGCCGCGGCACCCGAATCGCCTTCGTCCATCCGGCCGACCTCGCTGGTACCTTGATCGAGTTGGTGGAGTTGTCCGATGACGTCTGACGGGATCGTGATCAGAGGTGGCGCCGGAGAGTTCGAGGCCGCTGTGATCGCCGTCGTCCTCGACCGAATTGCCGAGGAGGAGCGGGCCGCCCGAGAGGGTCTGCGCAGACGGACCGGTCTGTCCCCCTGGGTGCTGGCGGGTCGCCCCGACGAGCCCAACATGCCGCTCGACATCGTCCACCCCGGCCGACCCTGATCCTGTGTGCAACCGCCCACCTACAGGGTGGGCCCCTGCACACGGTTCGCGACCCGAAGATCCTGTGTGCAATCGACCACCGTGACGGTGGATGGATGCACAAGACACGAGTCAGCGGGAGCGACGGAGCTCGGCCAGCTCCGGTGCGCGAAGCAGATAGGACACGCCGAGGAAGGCGGCGATGGTCGTCATCAACCCGAGCACGGCCGCCCCCAGCCCCCCGAGGACCGACAGTTCGTCGTCGAACATCGCGTTGACCAGGGGGTAGGAGACGAGAACGGCGGCAGCAGCCGCCGTCAACCCGCGGGCGAGCGACGGGAGGAGAAGACGGATCGGCCCCCAGCCGGTGTCCAGCCCCCAGGCGACGAGCAACGCGATGGCGTAGGCGGTCATCACCAGGGTGGAGGCCAGGGCGAAGCCCTCGACACCCATGACCTCATAGAGGCCGAGCCAGATCGGGATGGCGACGATGGTGCCGGCGGTGCCGATCAGGACCACCGTCCACATCCGGCGCTTGGCGTAGAAGTGCCGGGACAGGATCTGATGAAGCCCCCACGCCGGGATCGAGAATGCGTAGAGGACGAGGAGACCGGCCACCAATTCGGCGTCATCGGCGCCGAACTCCCCGTATTGATAGAGGACCCTGACCAACGGCCGAGCCAGGACCACCAGTGCGGCGGTGGCGGCGGCGGCGACGAAGACCGTGTTGCGTGCCGCCCGGACGGTCGTGCCGGTGAGACCCTCCTCGTCTCCTGCCGCGGCGAGACGGGCAAGGAAGGGGAAGGCGGCGACTCCGGCGGCTTGGGCGATCACACCCACCGGGACCATGTTGAGCTGACGGGCGAAGCTCAGTGCCGCCGTTGCCCCCTCCTCCACCTGCCCGAACCATCGCACGAACTGCTCATCCAGCACGGCGATCGACTGCCCCAGCATCAGAGGCAAAGCCAGGATCAGGTACTCCTTCACCGAGGGATCACCTGCTGGAACCCGGGTCAACCAGGTGCCGGTGGACCGCGCCCCCACCCACTGGAGCCCGAAGTTGCCAACGGCCGATCCCGCCACCGCCCCCCACAGGAAGCTCTCGGGAGAGGGCTCCCCCACGGCGGCGCCGATCAGACCACCGACGATGATGCCGATGTTGTAGATCAGCGGGGCGAACGCCGGGTAGAGGAAGCGGCGATGGGTGTACTGCACCGCCATGAGCAGGGCGCCCATCACCAGGAAGACCTGGGCCGGGAGGACGAGCCTGGTCAGGGAGACGAGACGGTCGTGGTCGGACGCCTCGGGGAAGATCAGAGAGACAAGTGGATCGGCTGCCAGCCACATCACCAACGTCAGCCCGAGCACGGCCCAGCCCACGAAGCGGAACACCGCGGTGAATGCCTGACTCGCCTTCTCCTCCTGCCCCCTTTCCAGGTGGCGGCTCAAGATCGGGATGAGTGTGATGGTCAGATAGGCCCCGGCCAGCAGGTAGTTGAGGAAGTCGGGGATGGCGAAGGCCTGGCGATAGAGGTCTCCGTCGCTGTTGACCCCGATCAACGAGGCGAGCAGGGCCTCACGCCCGAGACCGAGCAGTCGGGAGACAAGGACGCTGGCCGACACCACCGCCGCTGCCGCTCCCATCCGCATGGGACGGCTCATGCCACCCCCGCATGGGAGCGAAGCTGCTCCACCACTGAAGACGGCACCTCGAGGTCGCCGTATCCGATGCCGATCTCGAGGCCCGGCTTGTAGCTCCCGTGGAAGTCACTCCCTCCGGAAGCGACGAGCCCGAAGCGACGGGCGAGGTCGGCGTAGCCCTCCCGCTCGTGGCGGCGGTAGCCGGAGTAGTGGGCCTCCAGCCCGACCAGGCCGGCGGAGCAAAGCCGGTCGAGGAGTGCGGCCATCTCATCGGCCCGGTTGATCCCGAGGGTGTGGGGATGGGCCAGAACCGGCACCCCGCCCGAATCCAGGCTCAGTCCGATCGCCTCCTCGGCGGAGAGACGGGGACGGTCCACGTAGGCGGGCTTGCCCGAGCCGAGCCACAGGTCGAAGGCTTCGGCAACCGAGGTGACGTACCCTTTGCGCATCATCACCGCGGCGATGTGAGGTCGGCCCACCGACCCGTGCCGTGCCTCCTCCTCGATCTCCGACATCGCCACCGGCATCCCCATCCCGGTGAGCATCTCGGCGATGGCTACATTGCGCTCGTTGCGTCCGGCCTGGAGGGCGGGCAGCCGTTCCTGTAGGGGGCCGGGTCCCGGCTCCAGCCAGAGGACGACCAGGTGCATCCCGCCATGGAAATCGAGCGACAGCTCGATTCCGGGTATCAGCTCGATCCCGGTCCCGACTGCCGCCCCTCTCGCCTCGCCTATCCCTTCCAGGGTGTCGTGGTCGGTCAGGGCGATGTGGGAGAGGCCACGATCGATCGCCATCCCGACCACCGCCGAAGGTGTCTCCGAGCCGTCGGAGGCCGTTGAGTGGGTGTGGAGGTCGACAGCCATGCGGGCCTAACCCACGATGATGCCGCGCCGCAGGGTCAAGGACCGGTTACTTCGACCGTGGCCCGCTCGATGTAGACCGTCTCGAGTGGGAGGCTGTCCTCGCGTGACCCGGGCCGGACCGCGGTCTCGACCGATGCGATCCCGTCGAGTGTGTCCTCGCCGGACACGACCTCGCCGAGCACGTTGAACTGCGGGTTGAGCACCGCGGCGGCCTCCCCGATGACGATGAAGAAGCGGCTCCCCGTCGTCCCCTTGCCCACGTTGTCCATCGCCACCACACCCGGCGTGTAGATGAAGTCGCCCGAGGGAAACTCGTCGGGAAGGCGGTATCCCGGCCCGCCGTCGCCGGTGGCCGCCGGATCCCCGGAGAACACGCGGAAGTCCTCGACGATCCGGTAGAAGACCTGACCGTCGAAGAAACCCTCTCTGGCCAGGAAGACGAAGGAGTTGACCGTCTCCGGGGCCCCTTCCGGGTCGAGCTGGATCCGGATGTCGCCACAGGAGGTCTCCAGGGTGGCGATGATGGCCGCCTCTGCGCTCACATCCGGCTGCCGTTCTGGAGCATCGAAGGTGAGCACCGGCTCCGGATCAGGCTGCTCCGCTCCGCACGCCGTCGGTTGGTTTCGGAAACCTTCGTATCCTTCGGGCAAGTCGCCCTCATCGCCGGCGAAAAAGGTGCCTGCCGCGATGATGCCGATCACGACTACTCCGAAGGCGATGGCAGTGCCCAGCCGCCGACCCAACTCCCGGCGTGCCTGATGCTTCTTCTCTGCCTCCCTTTTGGCGGCGCGTTGCTCTTTCTGTCGCCTGCGGCGGTCGGTCATGGCGGCGCGACTCTAGGCAGGGGCCATGGCCAATCCTGAGGAGAGTGTTTCGTGTTCGGAGCCCAAAGGCTCCAAACTGTGGGGAGAAATGTCACTGGTGGTCCAGAAGTTCGGCGGTACCTCGCTGGCCGACGCGGCGAGGATCAAGGCCGTGGCCGATCGGGTCGAGGCGACCCATGGTGAGGGTCACGATCTGGTGGTGGTTGTCTCGGCCATGGGCGAGACGACAGACCAGCTCGTCGGGTTGGCCGCCGAGGTGAGCGACAACCCCTCGCCGCGCGAGATGGACATGCTGCTCAGTGCGGGAGAGAGGATCTCGATGGCATTGCTTGCCATTGCCCTCAACTCGCGGGGGATCCCGGCCGTGAGCTACACCGGGTCGCAGGCGGGGATCCTCACCGACTCGGCCCACGGGTCGGCCAAGATCCTCGATATCAGGGGAACCCGGGTGCGCGACAGCCTGGCCGAGGGCAAGGTGGTGATCGTTGCCGGATTCCAGGGGGTCGACCCCGAGTCGAAGGAGGTGACCACGCTCGGTCGCGGGGGATCGGATGCCACGGCCGTCGCCCTGGCTGCCGCCCTCGGCGCCGACAGCGTCGAGATCTACACCGACGTCGACGGTGTGTTCACCGCCGATCCCCGGATCGTGCCCGAGGCGGTCAAGCTGGACGAGATCCCCTTCGACGAGATGCTGGAACTGTCAGCGGGTGGGGCCGGGGTCCTCATGTCCCGCTCCGTCGAGTTCGGACGGCGGTACGACGTGCCGATCCACGTCCGCTCCTCATTTCACGCGGGAGAGGGAACTTGGGTGCGGGAGACCTCGATGGAGCAGGCCATCATCTCCGGCATCGCCCACGACCGGTCCGAGGCCAAGGTCACCGTCAACCGGGTTCCCGATCGGCCCGGTGTCGCTGCCTCACTGTTCGGCTCGCTGGCCGAGGCCGGGATCAACGTCGACATGATCGTCCAGAACGTCTCGCACGACGGGAGCACCGACATCAGCTTCACCGTGCCCAGGGCCCATCTCGGCGAATCGGAGCGGATCTCGAAGCAGGTGGCGGGGGAGATCGGAGCCGACTCGGTCGACGTCGACCCCGAGATCGCCAAGGTGTCGCTGGTCGGGGCGGGGATGAAGTCCCACCCGGGGGTGGCTGCCAAGGTCTTCGAGACCCTGGCCGGGGCGGGGATCAACATCGAGATGATCTCCACCTCGACCATCCGGATATCGTGTGTGGTCAGGGCCGCTCAGGTGGAGTCGGCGGTGAAGGCGCTTCACTCCGCCTTCGAGCCGCCCACGATCTACGAGGAGGTCGGAGCATGAGCGACAGTGTGGTCGCCGTCGTTGGTGCCACCGGAGCGGTGGGCCGCACCATGCGCGCCATCCTCGAAGAGCGTGACTTCCCGCTCGGATCCCTTCGTCTCATAGCGTCGGAGCGCTCGGCCGGCACCACGGTCGACACAAAGTGGGGCGAGGTCGAGATCGAGGACCTGGCAAGCGCCGACCCGTCCGGTATCGACATCGCCCTCTTCTCGGCCGGAGGCGATCGCTCCCGGGCTCACGCTCCCAGGTTCGCCTCGTCGGGAGCGGTCGTTATCGACAACTCGTCGGCGTTCAGGATGGACCCGGCGGTGCCACTGATAGTCGCCGACGTCAACGACGAGGGGGTGAAGGCCCATCAGGGGATCATCGCCAACCCGAACTGCACGACGATGACGCTGATGATGGCGGCCGGCCCGCTGCACCGGGCTGCCGGTCTCTCGGCCATGGTGGCCACCTCGTACCAGTCGGTCTCGGGGTCGGGACAGCAGGGCGTGGTCGAGCTGATCGAGCAGACCGATCTCCTTCGGCCCGACCTCGAGGCGCTGATGAGCGGTGGCTGGGTCGACCCCCAACCCTCGCTGTATGCCAGGCCGATCGGTTTCAACGTGCTCCCCTTTGCCGGGTCGGAGACCGAGCAGGGCTACACCGACGAGGAATGGAAGCTGGTCAACGAGTCCCGCAAGATCCTCGACGTCCCCGACCTGAGGGTGGAGCCGACCTGCGTGCGGGTCCCGGTCCTGGTCGGCCATGGTGTGGCGGCCACACTGCGCTTCCACCGTCCGGTGTCCGTCGACGAGGCTCTCGAAGCTCTCCGTGCCGCTCCCGGGGTGCAGGTGTGGCAGGAGAAGGTGCCGACACCACTCGACTCGGCCGGGATCGACGACGTTCTGGTCGGCAGGGTCCGTCCCACAGTCGGGGAGCCCGGCGGGATCAACCTGTGGACGGTGGGCGACAACCTGCGCAAGGGGGCGGCGCTGAACGCGGTCCAGATCGCCGAACTGCTCGTTTGAGCCCGGCGGCCTAGCCCTCCGAGGCGTCGCTGCGGAGCAGCGCTCCCATGCGCCGGCGCAGGATGGGCGGGGCATTACGCAGCCCCAACTCGAGGGCGAATCTGGCGTCTTCGGTGACGTCGAGGACTATCTCCTCGCCTTCGGCACGGACGTGGAAACCGTCGAGAAGGGCGGTGACCCTTATCTCCTCCCTCGACCAGTCACCGACCTCGACCTCTCCCGCACGCATCGCCAGCCTCTCGTCGGTCAGGTCGATCATCACCCGGATCGGCTCCTCGTCACTCCCGCCCAGGCGTAGCTGGGCGTCGTAGACGGTCATCGTTCCTCCAACTCTCTTTCTCGCCCCAGATCAGGATATTCCGCCATGGCCCGGAGGGAAGTACCAGTTGTCGGGGTCCGAGTGGGCTAGGCCCGGCTCCTCGCCTAGCATCGCGTTCTCAATCGGGACGTGGCGCAGTTTGGTAGCGCGCAGCGTTCGGGACGCTGAGGTCGTGGGTTCAAATCCCGCCGTCCCGACTCAGAAACCCCAGGTCAGGCCGCTCTCCGGAGCGGCCTGCTTGTTTGAGACCGGTTTCCATCGCGCGTGCATCGCGCGTCACAGACCACGACCTCAACCTCGATCGCGGTTCTGCCGAGGCAGAAAACGCTCCCCGAGCCGCTCCGCGGCCTGTCGGTCAGCCTCGTTGGTCGCCTGGGCTTAGACAGCGTTGGAGCGAACATCTCCGAGATCGCGAGCGCGAGGTGGAGGCCCGTGAATGGCGGTTGGAGCTAGCGAAGAAACTGGCGGGGGAGCCCATTCGCACGAAGCAGGCGAAGACAGGTCGCAATGCTCGCTGCCCGTGCGGTTCAG
>DATBIX010000061.1:0-44839 GCA_036556665.1 Acidimicrobiia bacterium | reverse complement strand
TCGAGTCCCCCGACCGCGAGAGCACTCCGACGATGTGGTGCCCGACCCGGGCCGCGGCAAGGGCAATCGATCCCCCGGCCCTTCCCGGGCCAACGACTATCAAATCCATCAAACGCCTGACGCCGACATGGCGGCGAGGCTACCTGTCAGAGATTCTCCTCCCCCAGTTGGTTGGGGGTGACGACGGGCCAGTTGGCATCGATCTCCGTCTTCTTGGTGCGAAACTCGTCCCGTCGCTTCCAGAACTTGGTCTTCCACACGCGAAAGCGCCGTCTCGGCGCTTCGTGCGTTTCGTTGGCCAGAGCCTCGTGGGTGTCCCCGACCCCTTTCACCTCGGGAACGACGATCTCGTCCGGATCGTCGGCCATATGCAACATCTGATGGGTGTGGTGCCTGACTGAGCGGTGTTGCTGCTTGCGCTCCTCGCGCGTGGGCCGACCGTCGTTGTATCCGGGGATATCCTGGCGATGCTCTCGTGACCGCTTGGCCATCTTTCCTCCTGTCTGGACGCGTTCTCGAAAGTGATGCCTAGCCAGGAGGGGGGCCACGGCCTCTTCCCATGACCCGAACCTAGCACGCCCGGTCCGAAGGGGGAAAGGGCCGTATGGCCCGTTTCTCGTCAGAGGACGAAGGGGAGCAAACGATGGCGGACCCGGCGGCGATAGGCGGAGTAACCCGGGTAGGCGATGCGAAGCTGGCGTTCCTCGTAGCCCGATTTGGCCCAGAAGAAGAAGAGGAGCAAGAGGCTCAACACCGTCGCCGTCGTGCTCGCAAACAACAGCGAAGCTCCGAGCATCGCCAGGAACCCGGCGCCGTAGATCGGGTGACGAACCAGGTGATAGAGACCCGACTCGATCAGGCTGGCGTCGGGGACGGGCTCAGGCATCGCGGTGAGGGCCCTGCCCAGGGAACGGGCGGCGACGACCACTCCGACCGCTCCGGTCACGAGGAGAACCGCCCCCACCACTCTCCAGGCATCGACCGGATCACCCGGTCCGGGACCGACGAAGCCCGGCAAGGACCCATCGGCGACGAGAGCCACCCCGATGGCCAGAAACAGCAGGAGCTGGCCCAGCACCCATACGGGCCCGAGGCGCCTGCCCGCATCTGTCCAATCGGCCAGGAGCCGCTCCGACTCCTGGCCGGCCACATCGCGGCGGGCGTGGGCGGCGGTGACACCGTCGGCGACCATCGCATCGGGCCAGACGTCGCATAGTGGGTCGAGGACGAAGCGCCTCTCGGCCGCCCGGGGATGAGGGATCGTCAGTCTCTCGCTGATGATCGAGCCTGGCTCCATGGCAACGATGTCGAGGTCGAGGGTGCGTGGGCCCCACCGCTCGGCTCGCACCCGGAGCCGGCCGGCTTCAGCGTCTTGCAGCCGATCGAGCAGGTCGGAAGGGGGCAGGGTCGATCGAGCGACCACGACCGCATTGAGAAAGGGGTCTTGTTCCGGGCCTCCGATCGGCGCCGTCTCATAGAGACCGGAGACCCCCTCGATCTGGCCGAGCCGGGAGATCTCCCCAATGGCAGCACGGAGATGCCCCACCCGGTCTCCCAGGTTGGAACCCAGCGCGATCGCGTACCTGGTCATCGTGAGCGGTCGACGGTGACCGCCACGTCTCCGAACTCGAGCGGGATGGGGGCCTGCGGCTTGTGCACGGTCACCACGACCCGCTCGACACGTGGCAGCGAGAGGACGTGCCCGGCGACCCGCTCGGCCACGGTCTCGATCAGTTGGTGACTCTCGCCGGCGACGAGATCATGCGTGTCCCGGGCCAGCCTCCCGTAGTCGATGGTGTCCTCGAGATCGTCGGAGGCGCCGGCGATGCTCAGGTCGAGGAACACGGTGACATCGACGAGGAACGGCTGCGGATCCGTCTTCTCCCGGTCGAGGACCCCATGCCGGGCGCGCACCTCGATCCCGCGGAGATCGATTCGGTCGTTCACGAAGCAGCGGAGGCCGGGACGAGCGAGCGTCCCTCGGGCCCCAGTGCCCTCCCCAGGATCTGCTGTATGACCGCCAGGGCCAGGATCGGGTCGTTGACCAGGCCCGAGGCGACCAGATAGCCCCCGAGCAGCCCGCCGACCGTGTCGTCGATGGCCTCCCTGTGCACCAGTACCCGCGCCTGGCTCTTCCTGGTCGCCTTGCCCAGCGTGTCGAAGAACTGCTCGACGTCGCTGGGGTCGACCTCGGGACCGATCGGGACCGAGTAGGTCGCCATCCCGGCCTCGCGGTAGGCGAGGAGGTTCTGGTTCCCCGGGAGCATCGAGACCACGGTGTTGATCCCTGCCTCCTCGACAAGCCAGGTGATCTCCTCCTCCCGGCGAACGCGACGATGCTGGAACCCCGACCCCCCGACACGTTCGGACACGGCAAGGCGGTCGGTAATCACCCAGGTGAACCCCCGGGGCTTCAGTCCAGCGACCATTCGTCCCATAGCTGCGGGCTCACGATAGCGCCGGCGACGCTCAGGGCCCTGCGTGATGAGACCACGTCGTGGACCCGAAAAACCCTTGCGCCACGCTCGAAACCTAGGGCGGTGGTCACTGCTGTGACCTGGTCGCGCTCTGCAGGCTGCGCGATCCCGGTCAGCCTGCCCAGGAAACTCTTGCGGGAGGTCCCCAGCACGACCGGGTAGCCGACGCCGACGAGCGTCTCGAGCCTCGCGATGAGGGTGAGGTTGTGGACGACGTCCTTGCCGAACCCGATTCCGGGGTCGATGGCGATGTGGTCTGCGCCCACCCCGGCCTCGATCACCCGGCGGGCCCGGTCGGCGAGGAAGGAGGCAACCTCTGCGACCACATCCTGGTACGACGGGCTCTCCTGCATGGTGCGGGGCGTGCCCTGCATGTGCATGAGGATGACCCCGGCACCCGAGTCGGCCATGGCGACGGCCATCTCCTCGTGAGCGGCGGCCGTCACGTCGTTGATGATCTCGGCTCCCGACTCCACCGCGGCACGCGCCACCTCGGGCTTCGAGGTGTCGACCGACACGATCAGCCCGTCCGAGGCCAGGGCCTCGATGACGGGTAGCACCCGCCGCAGCTCCTCATCGACCGGGACGGCGTCCGCTCCGGGACGGGTGGATTCCCCCCCGACGTCGATGATGTCGGCGCCCTGGGACGCCATGGCCCGGCCCGCTTCGATCGCAGCGGTCTCGTCGAGCCGGAGACCCCCATCGGAGAACGAGTCCGGGGTCACGTTCACCACCGCCATCAGGGCCCCGCGGGAGAGGTCGAGGCTGGTGCTGCGGAGCCTCCACCGCTTGGTCATCTCGGGGCGGCGCCACGAGTCATCTCGTGGGCACCTGGCTCAACGAGACGTCCCGAAGAGAAGTGACATCGCCTCGGCCCGGGTCGCCGGCTGGGACTCCATGATCCCCCTGACCGCCGAGGTGACCGTGACCGCCCCGGGCTTCCTCACCCCCCGCATCGACATGCAGAGGTGCTCCGCCTCGATGACGACCATCACCCCCAGCGGATCGAGACGCTCGGCCAGGGCATCGGCCACCTGTGCCGTGAGCCGCTCCTGCATCTGCGGGCGCCGGGCGTAGCCCTCGACGAGTCGGGCCAGCTTGGAGAGGCCGGTGACCTTCCCCTTGGGGATGTAGGCCACGTGCGCCTGACCATGGAACGGCACGAAATGGTGCTCGCACATCGAGTAGAACGGGATCTCACGCACCATGACGATCTCCTGGTAGTGCTCCTCGCCGAAGAAGGCATCGACCACGTCACCGGGCTCGCGGTGGAGACCGTCGAACACCTCGGCATAGAACGCCGCCACCCTTTGCGGCGTGTCGACCAGGCCCTCCCGATCGGGATCCTCGCCCAGGGCCTCGATCAGCTCCCGAACCGCCTTCTCGATCCGACCCACGTCGATCTCGTTCATAAGGAGAAGATACGCCCCGGGCTCGCCCTCTATTCCCCCTCACCCCGGATTGACGGGCCCGGAACTCCGACATTAGGATGACAGCACTATGACATCATCATGATGTCGGAGAGGAGAAGGACTCGGTGTTGTACATATATTCCGCCGACACCCTGGAGACGCTGCTCGAGGAGAGGGTGCGCTACACACGCAAGGACAAGAGATGCAATTGACCGAGACGGCCCTTCGGTTCGAGACGACGGTGCAGAACCAGCTCCGGCTCGGTGACCCCGAGCTGGCGACCCTGGGAGCGGAGCTGCTCGAGGTGCTCCGCCCTGCCATCCGACAGACTCTGCTCGAGGTGGCCGAGATGGCCGCCCAGGAGGTGAGTGGGCAGCTGTCCGGCCAGGAGGTTGAAGTCCGGTTGGTCGATGGTGACCCCGAGCTGACGGTGCGCCCCGATCGGCCCCGGCCCGGCGAGGAGACAGCAGACATCCCCGACGTCGAGGCGCGGATCACCCTGCGGCTCCCCGCCTATCTCAAGGACATGATCACCGAGGCCGCCGATGTGGCCGGCGACTCGGTCAACTCGTTCGTGGTCGATGCACTTCGCACCCGGGCCCATCAGCGACCGTCCGCCAACTCGGTCCGGAGGACGATCGACCTGTGATCGACCGTGAGTTCACACTGAAGGGCCCTGCGCTGTTGAAGGTCTCCATCCGGTCCGGGCGGGTCGCGGTCGAGCCCGGTGGCGAAGGCACCGTCAGGTTCGCGGTGGACACCAAGGACCCGACGTTCGAGGTGCGGGAACGGGGAGATGCGATCGTCGCCGGCGGGGAGAGAGGGGGGCGAGCCGACGTCAGGCTGAGTGTGCCCCAGGGCACGGAGCTCGAGGTCGCAACCGCCAGCGGCGAGGTCCATGTCTCCACGACGTTGCGGAGGCTCGACGTCTCCACTTCGAGCGGGGACATCTTCGTCGATTCCGTGTCCGATCTCACGGTCCGGACCGCCAGCGGCAATCTGAAATGCAATCGGGTCGACGGGGAGGGCCGGGTCGCCTCATCGTCCGGCGATGTCCGGATCGGTGAGATCGGCCGCCGGGCCGAGCTGTCCACCGCCTCCGGCGACGTGACGATCGAGCGCTGCTACGGCAGCATCAGCTGCTCCACCGTCTCGGGGGACATGGCTATCGCCGAGATGAGCGGACCTTCCCTGAGTCTCAAGTCGATGTCGGGCACCGTCACCATCGGCATCCGGGCCCGGACCCGGCTCGATCTCGACGCCACCAGCCTGTCCGGACGGATCCGGCTCCCCTCTCCCACTGCCAACCCGGAGCCACCGGAGCGGGACATCGACGCCAGGATTCGCCTCGTCTCCGGTGATCTCCGGATCGAGCGGGTCGGCTGAGCCGCAGAAGGGTCCCGAGAGGCGTCGTAATCACCCCTCGGGAGGCGTCGGCTCAGGCTCCGGCGTCGGCCGGCCGGCTGGAGCGACGCAGCTTTCGGTTGAGAGTGAGCGACTCGGTCACCGGCTCCTCTTCCGTCACCTCTTCGGCCGCGGCGATGTCGTCCTCGTGCTGTTGGGGGAGGACCGGGTTCTCCGGGTAGCGGAGACGCAGTGACCCTTCGGCCGAGTGCTCCCACTTGGGGACGTCGTAGAACAGTTCGGCGACCTCGTGACGGTCGACCGTCTCCTTCTCCATGAGGGAATCGACCATCCTCTGCATGGCATCCTCATGTCTCTCCAGGATGGCCCGCGCCTCCCCGTGGGCGGCGTTGATCATGCTCCGAACCTCGTTGTCGATATTCGCCGCGATCTCATCGGAGTAATCCTGCTGCCGGGAGTAGTCCCTGCCCAGGAATACCTCGCCGTTGGGCTTCCCGTACTGCATCGGGCCGAGGAGGTCGCTCATCCCGTACTCCATGACCATCTTTCGGGCGATGGCGGTGGCCTTCTCGATGTCGTTGGCGGCTCCAGTGGTCGGGTCGGCGAAGATGATCTCCTCGGCGGTCCTGCCGCCGAGCAACATCGCCAACTGATCGACCAGCTCGGAGCGGCGGACCAGGAACTTGTCGTGGGTGGGCAGGGCGAGGGTGTGCCCCAATGAGCGGCCACGGGCGACGATCGTCACCTTGTGCACCGGATCCGAGTTGGGCAGGGCGTACCCGACCAGGGCGTGACCGGTCTCGTGATAGGCGATGAGCCGCTTCTCCTCGTCGGTCATGACCTTGGTCTTGCGCTCGGGGCCCGCGATGACGCGATCGATCGCCTCCTCCAGCTCGAGCATCCCGATGTCCTTGCGTCGCCGTCTCGTGGCGAGAAGGGCAGCCTCGTTGATCAGGTTGGCCAGGTCGGCACCGGTGAAACCCGGGGTGCGGCGGGCGAGGACACCAAGGTCGATCTCCTGGGCAAGCGGCTTTCCCTTGGCGTGGACCTCGAGGATCGCCTTGCGGCCCTCGATGTCGGGAGCGTCGACCACTATCTGACGGTCGAACCGCCCGGGCCGGAGCAGGGCCGGGTCGAGGATGTCGGGGCGGTTGGTCGCCGCCATCACGATGACGCCCTGGTTGCCCTCGAAGCCGTCCAGCTCGACCAGGAGCTGGTTCAGGGTCTGCTCCCGCTCGTCGTGGCCGCCGCCGAGACCAGCGCCACGATGACGACCCACCGCGTCGATCTCGTCGATGAAGACGATGGCGGGGGCGTTCTGCTTGGCCTGATCGAATAGGTCACGAACTCGCGAGGCGCCGACCCCGACGAACATCTCGACGAAGTCGGAGCCCGAGATCGAAAGGAAGGGGACGCCTGCCTCGCCGGCGACGGCCTTGGCCAGCAGGGTCTTACCGGTTCCGGGAGGCCCGAAGAGCAGGACACCGCGCGGGATCTTGGCCCCCATCTGGCGGTACTTGTCCGGGTTCTGGAGGAAGTCCTTGATCTCCTCCAGCTCCTCCTTGGCCTCGACCAGCCCGGCCACGTCGTCGAAGGTGACCTTGGGCTGCTCCTTGCCCACCAACTTGGCCCGGGACTTGCCGAACTGCATGACCCGGTTCCCGCCCCCTTGCATCTGCATGAAGATGAACACCATGAATCCGAGCAGGAATAGCCAGGGCAGGAAGCTGACCAGGACCTCCCAGAAGCTGGGTGGCTGTGCATCTGTGCTGAAGGCCGTGCCCGATTCGCGTAACAGGGTGACCAGATCACCCTCGGATCCCTCGGGGTAGCTGGTGACCTCGTCCCAGCCCTCATCCGGGACGGTCGAGCCGACAACGCGCCCCTGAAGCTCGTTGGAGCGAGCCAGCATCTCCACGGCCTCGTAACGACCGTCCTCGACGTGGTCCATGAACTCGGAGAGAGGCACCGGCTCGGGCCCCTGGACCTGGTCGAACCACCACTGGGCCAGGATGGCCAGCATGATGATCGACAGTCCGTAGACGACGAGCGTGCGCAGAGTTCGGTTCACTGAGACCTCGGTTCGGGGGCTTCCGTGGCGATTGAGATGCTCATGGTACGGGATAGCCCCCCATAATCGAACCCCCGGTCTCGGTGACCCCAGGCGTCTGGAGCGGCGTCAGGCATTCGAGCCCATGACACCGACGTAGGGCAGATTCCGGTATTTGCCTGCGTAGTCGAGCCCGTACCCGACCACGAACTCGGGGCCGATTGGGAAACCGACATACCTGACCTCGATCGGTACCCGCTGTATCCCCTCCTTGAGCAGAAGGGTTGCGATCTCGAGGGAGGCCGGTTTGCGCACGTTGAGACTCTTCATCAGATAGTTGAGGGTCAGCCCCGAATCGATGATGTCCTCGACGATCAGGACATGTCGCCCTGCGATCTCCTCGTCCAGGTCCTTGAGGATGCGAACCACCCCCGACGTCTGGGTGGAGGCGCCGTAGGAGGACACGGCCATGAAGTCGAATTCGACCGGGAGGTCGATGTGGCGGGCCAGATCGGCCATGACCATGAAGGCCCCGCGCAGAACCCCGACCAGGAGGAGGTCCCGGCCCTGGTAGTCGTCGGTGATCTGCTTGCCGAGGTCGGAGAGCTTGGCCTCTATCTCCTCGGCCGTGATCAGGGGCTTGATGTCCATCCGGTGTCCTCTGTGGCGAAGACGCAAAGGTAGCCGCTGCTGCCGGGCTGGTACCACGCCACCGGGAGCCGCCTCTCCCCGACTACCCATGCCTCCACCCCGTCGGCTTCGACGATCACACGGCCTTGGCGCACCTGTGCTCTCAGCCGTGCCGCGGGCGGGAAGATGGCCGACCAGGTGCCCAACGGCGCAACGCGGCACACCCGATCGATCTTCTCCACCTCCAGCTCGAACCCGTCGACGCGGTTGACCCCGGGCGATAGCTCCACGACGTCGGGCTCGGTGGTCGCGACGCTTTCGCCGGGCGTGAGCAGAAGCAGCGGGCCTTCGATCACCACCTCGAGGCCGCCGGCGAGCTGCGCTCTTCCCTGCTCGCCCGTCGCCACAGCCCAGATCTGGGCCATCTCGGCCGAAGTCCCCGTATGGGGGGGCCGAACTCGGCCGAGACAGAGACGGAGAGCACGGTCTGCGACCGGCCTCGGCACAGCGACCAGCGCCCCGATGGGCACAGCGATGACAGCACCCCGGGTGAGGATGGGCACCAACCGGGCCTCTTCCTCCAGCAGGTCCTCATCGGAACGCAACAGGGCGGCAAGACGCGCCAGCGCGGCGGTCAGTCGGGGGTTGAACCTCGCCGACAGGTCGGGGAGGACCTCGAGCCGGATCGCATTGCGACGGAGTGTTGGGTCGAAGTTGGTGGGGTCGTCGAGGAAGGGGAGCCCGGCCAGGGCGGCCAACTCACGGGTCTCCGATCGACTGACGTCGAGCAGGGGCCGGGCCAGAGGCGGAGCCAGCCGAGGGATCCCGGCGAGACCGGATGGCCCGGTCCCCCTGATCAGGTTCATCATCACGGTCTCGGCCTGGTCCTCGAGGGTGTGGGCGGTGAGAAGGACCTCACCGGCCCCGAGGTGGTGGAGGAGGGCCTCGTATCGGGCACGGCGAGCCATACCCTCGGGTGACGGCCCACCCGGCACTTCCACATGAGCCACTTCGAGCGCCATCCCCAATCGGGCAGCGATCTCCGAGGCCGCCGCCTCGAGCCGCACCGATGCCGGGAGCCCATGGTTGACGTGGACGGCGCGCGGCTCCCCCATGGTCGAGAGCAGATAGGCAAGAGCGGCCGAGTCGGCCCCTCCCGACAGCCCCACCACCCACCGGCCGTCCGGCATGTCGAGGAGACCCGTCAGCCTCCCCACCAGATCGCTCAGGCGACGCGTCTCAACCATCGTCCCGGGTCTTCGATCTCATCGAGGGTGGGGAGGCTCCCCACCCCGCGAAAGGCGATCTCCACCGCGTCCCAGCCTGCTTCGCTCTCGATGGCCTTGATGAATCGCTCCCCGCTGGCGTATTGCTTCAGCTTCATCTCGAGACCGGTGAGTCGGAAGAACGCCGCAGTGCGCTTGTCCTGACGCCTGGCCTTGAGCACCCGGCTCATTCGCTCCTGGCTGCGGAGGTGCTCCCGACCCACGCGGTCCATCACGACATGGCCGTGGCCTTCGAGGAGCGACATGAGAGCCTGCACCTTGTCGATCACCACGCTCTGTTCGGGTGAGGCGAACAACCCGAGCAGGCCGCGCTCGTCGATGATGGGCCGTCGTGTGTCGAAACGCCGGGTCAGTTCCTCGAAGACCCGGTTCACCCGCCCCGGCTCGGGTCTCGATTGCTCGACCAACTCCTCGACCAGACCCAGGAAGTACTCACGAAGCCAGGGCACTCCCTGGAACTGGGCCCGGTGGGTCATCTCGTGGAGGGCCACCCAGAATCTGAACTCCCCCGGGCGGAACTGGTGGATTCGCTCCATCTGGATGATGTTGGGCCCCACGTAGCTGACCACGTCGCCGTCCTCGCCGGTGGGAAGAACCAGCTCGTACTGGCCGAGAACCCGTCTGGCGATGATGGCGAGGACCGCCGTCATCTCCGCCTGCATCATCCGCCTGGTCATGGCGGCCGCCCCCCGGCCGTTGCCCCCCGACTGCTCGACCTTTTCCTCGATCTGTCGCTGCAGCGGCTCCATCAGGTGGGTGAAGCTGGCCACGTTGCGCCCGATCCACTCCGTCCTCCCGATCACGGCCGTCGAAGGCTCGCCGGGGAGGGACAGTCCGGTGGCCTCGGGGATCAAAGCGGAGACCTCTGTGGTGATCCGGGCCATGTCGCTCTCCAGCGAGGCGAGGTGGTAGGTCTCACCCAACGGATAGGTACCGGCCAACCTCCCCGCCAGACGACTCGATCCGGGCTGGCTCGAGGTCACTCTTTGACGATTCGATACCGCTTGCGAACCACCGAGGTGAAGTACTGGATGGTCGTTATCAGGATCACGAGCACGGCAAGGACGATCCCGGTCGGGATCATGTAGCGATACGTCCAATCGAGGGGAGTCTCGGAGGCATCGGCGGTGGTCACAGGCACGGCCGGCTCGACGTCGGATGTCACTGCCGGCTCTTCGGACACCTGGGTCGTGGTGGTCTCCTCGGTGGCGAGGGCTGGGCTGGCCAACGAGGAAGCCAGGGCGATGGCGGCCAGACCGAGGCTCGCGACGCGACGGAGTCTCTTCACGACGCGCAGCCTACCGAGCGTCCCGGATGGTGGCGAGCGTCACAGAGGTGCCGACGACTCGCGGGCGAGGGCGTCGCGCAAGCGCTCGATGAACTCGGGAGGGACCTCCTCGGAAAGGCGCTCCCTGACCACGATCTTGAGCCGGTACTCGAAGTCGAAGCTGCGCAGGCAACCGGAGCAGTCCTCGAGATGGGTGCGGATCAGCTCGAGGTTGCTCCCGTCGAGCTCTCGATCCATGTACTGATACAGCTTGGTCAGTGCGTCATCGCACTCTCGGCCACTCATGGTCTCTCCGCACCTTCGGGGACGAGACCCCGATCGACTGCAAATTCCCACAACGATTTCTGCATGGCCTTTCTTCCCCGATGTAGCCGGGACATGACGGTGCCTATCGGGATGTCGAGGATCTCGGCGATCTCCTTGTAGGAGAATCCCTCCAGGTCGGCGAGCAAAACCGGGAGGCGGAAGTTCTCCGGCAGGTCCTCGACGGCCTTCTTGATGTCCGATTCGACCAACCCGTCGAGTACGCGGTCCTCGGTGGTGCGGGCCACCTCGGCCGACTCCTCGGAGCCCACCCGCCGATACAGGTAGAAGTCCTCGACTGTGCCCAGGTCCACCTCGGAAGGACGGCGTGACTCCTTCCGATATTTGTTGATGTAGGTGTTGGTCAGGATCCGGTAGAGCCAAGCCTTGAGATTGGTCCCCTCCTCGAAGGTGTTGTAGGCGCGGTAGGCCTTGAGGAAGGTCTCCTGCACCAGGTCCTCGGCGTCGGCGGGGTTACGGGTCATCCGCATGGCGGCGCTGTACAACTGCTTTGCGTACTGCAATGCGTCGCGTTCGAAGTCGGCCTGGTCCGCCATCGACGGAACGGTACAGGGAGCCGAAGCGAAGCCCTAAGCGGGAGCCGGAGAGGGGAGTCGAACCCCTGGCCTATTCATTACGAGTGAATTGCTCTACCACTGAGCTACTCCGGCGGGATATCCAATGGTAAAGGCGAGGGATCACTTGGGCTAGGCGAGTTCTCGCTGTGGTGAAGTTCTCGTGCGCAGTGGACCACCGCTCGGGTGGGCGGTCGCACACGAAGTCGTGGTGAGAGTCAGCTCCCCGAACCGAGACCGGCGAAGAGGTTGGCCAGGACCAGCTCGCGGCGCAGATTGGCCTGGATGTCGACCACGGCATCGAGGACCTTCTCGGCCGACATGACCGCCTTGCGCGGGGTCACATCGGTGAACGAGCCAAGGGGAAGGTCGCTGTTCCTGACCGGCCCCCCCATCTGAAGCGAGGCGGAGTCGGCGTACCACGAGGCGAGGATCTCGAGACCGTTGACCAGCAGAGACTGCTCCACCCGTCGCCTGGTGCGTTGCAGCTTCTCTTTCGACATGTCCTCCGACAGGGAACGCTCCACCAGAGGCGTGATCTCGGCCAGGACATTCGAGGCGAGCCGCTGCCCGTCCCCGGGATGAGGGGTGACCTGGCCCGGGATGGAGAGCCACAGATCCCGAAACCGGGACACCTCGGGGCGGCGCATCAGGGCAAGTGCCAAGCCAGGGCGGCCCCCGGAGACGACAGCCACGCCGTCTGCGTCGGCCGGCGAGAGCCCGCGCTCCTGTAGCGCCTCGGAGATGACCTCCATCGGCACCCGCCCCGTGTGGATGGTGCGGCATCGGGAGGCGACCGTTGCCGGGAAGTCGTCTTCCGATGCCGCCACGAGGATGAACACGACCGACGCCGACGGCTCCTCGAGCGTCTTCAGCAAGGCATTGGCGGCCTGGTCGGTCATGGTCCCGGCCTCGGGAAACAGGAAGACGGATCGGTCCGACTCGACCGGGCGCAACGAGGCACGGGTGACGACGGTGCGGGCTTGATCGACGCCAAGGCTGGTCGCCCCCTCCGGTTCGATCACGGTCACGTCGGGATGAGTGCCCGTCCGCACCAATCGACAGGAACGGCATTCGACGTCGTGTTCGCCGTGGTCGGCGCAAAGCAGTGCGGCGGTGAACCGGGTGGCCAGTGTCTCCTTTCCGACCGAGTCCGGGCCCGTGAAGAGATAGGCCTGCGCAGGGGACATGACCTCTCGTCGGAGCAGATCCACCACTCTGCCATGCCCGATCAGCCCGTCGAAGGGGTCAGCCATCGCCGATCACCTCCAGGATCGTCTCCACCAGGTCATCCACCGGCTCGGCGCCATCGAGGAGGAACACCCTTCCCGGCTCGGCGATCGCCAGGTCGCGATAAGCCCCCATCACGGCGGCCTGGAAATCGATGCTCTCACTCCCGATCCGGTCCGGGCGCAACTGGCGTCCGAGTGCGATCTCCGGATCGACCTCGATGACGAAGACCGTCCCCGGCACGACCCCGTCGAGACCCGTCTCGTTGATCTGCCTCACGGTCGATTCTCCGAGACCGCGCCCCCTGCCCTGATAGGCGATCGAGGAGAAGTAGGTGCGATCACTGATGACCCAGGCGTCTCGCTCCAGTGCCGGAGCTATCACGTCACGGGCGAGCTGCGCCCGTTGCGCGGCGAAGAGGAAGACCTCCGCCCACGGATCGACATGGGCCGTGTCGAGCAGAAGCTCCCGCACCCGCTCTCCCAACGGGGTGCCGCCTGGCTCCCGAACCTCGACGACCTCCGCGCCGTCGGCGCGGAGGCGGGAGGCGAGGACCGCCGACAAGGTGGTCTTGCCACTTCCATCGCCACCTTCCAGCGCAATATATCTGTGGTATTCGGGGTCGTTCACTGTTGACTCAGGCCACGGTAACGGTGTCCGCGGATACGAGGCGTATTGACATTTGGCGGTCAGATGAAGTCAACTCTCCCCACCCATGCCTAAGACACTGGTCATCGTCGAGTCCCCGACCAAGGCCCGGACCATCTCCGGTTTCCTCGGCTCGGACGTGGCCGTCGAGTCGTCGATGGGGCACATCCGCGACCTGCCGAGGTCCGCCGCAGAGATCCCGGCGCGGGCGAAAGGCAAGGAGTGGGCTCGGCTCGGGGTCAACGTCGACAACGACTTCGAGCCTCTCTACGTGGTGCCCAAGGAGCGGAAGGATCGGGTCAAGAAGCTGAAGGAGATGCTCGCCGAAGCCGACCAGCTCTATCTGGCCACGGACGAGGACCGTGAGGGAGAGTCGATCGCCTGGCACCTCACCGAGACGCTCAAGCCAAAGGTGCCGGTGCACCGGATGATCTTCCACGAGATCACCAAGCACGCCATCGAGGATGCCTTCGCCAACCCTCGCGAACTCGACCTGCGTCTGGTCCAGGCCCAGGAGGCCCGCCGGATCCTGGACCGCCTCTACGGATACGAGGTGTCGCCTGTCCTGTGGCGGAAGGTACAGCAAGGGCTCTCCGCCGGCCGTGTGCAGAGCGTCGCCGTCCGGATCGTCGTGGAGCGGGAGAGGGAGCGAATGGCCTTCACATCCGCCTCCTACTGGAGCGTGGAAGGCGTGTTCGCCCCGGTCGCGGACCTGGATGCCACGTTCGAGGCGACACTCCTCCAGGTCGAGGGCCGGCGGGTGGCCACAGGCAAGGACTTCGGCGCCGATGGGAAGCCCAAGGGCGAGATGCTCGTGCTCGATCGACTCTCCGCCACCGAACTCGCCTCATCCCTCCTCGATTCCCGGTTCGAGGTCGGGTCCGTCGACGAGAAGCCCTATCGGCGCTCCCCCTACCCCCCGTTCCGCACCTCCACCCTTCAGCAGGAGGCCGCCAGGAAGTTGCGATTCTCGTCGTCCCGGACCATGTCGGTCGCCCAGCGTCTCTATGAGAACGGCTACATCACATACATGCGAACCGACTCGACGTCGCTGGCCGACTCCGCCTTGGCCGCCGCCAGGTCCCAGATCTCCAAGCTGTACGGCGACGATTACCTGTCACCGAAACCGAGGGTTTACACCTCGAAGGTGAAGGGGGCGCAGGAGGCCCATGAGGCGATCCGGCCCGCGGGAGACTCCTTCCAGACCCCGGAACAGGTGGCCACGCTGGCGGGCCCGGACGAGGCGCGGCTCTATGAGCTCATCTGGAAACGCACCATCGCTTCGCAGATGGCAGACGCGGTGGGTGTCACCGTCTCCGCCAGACTCGGCGCCACGACGGGTGACGAACGGGAGGTGGTCTTCTCGGCGAGCGGGAGGACAATCACCTTCCCAGGCTTCCTGCGGGTGTACGTGCAAGGATCGGACGACCCGGAGACCGAGTCCGACGACAGGGAAGACATCCTCCCCCCTCTCTCCCCCGGCGACGCCCTGGCCGTCGAACGCATGGAGCCGACCGGTCACGAGACCCGGCCGCCGGCCCGGTACACCGAGGCATCCCTGGTGCAGAGGCTCGAGGAGCTCGGAGTAGGCAGGCCGTCCACATACGCCTCGATCATGTCGACCATTCAGGACCGGGGCTACGTGTGGAAGAGGGGGAGTGCCCTGATCCCGACCTTCACCGCCTTCGGAGTCGTGTCCCTGCTCGAACGGCATTTCCCCCAACTCGTCGACTACAGCTTCACGGCCGCGATGGAGGACGACCTCGACCGGATCGCCACCGGCGAGCAGCAGTCGGTCCCCTGGCTCACCTCCTTCTACTTCGGCGACGACGGCCTCAAGCACAAGGTCGCCACCCGGCTCGACGAGATCGATCCTCGGGCGGTTGGATCGATCCCGATCGGTGTCGACGAGTCCGGGGCCGATGTGATCGCCCGGATCGGCAGGTACGGGCCGTATGTCGAGATCGGCGACGAGAGGGCCTCCATCCCCGAGGACCTCGCCCCGGACGAGTTGACGGTGGAGAAGGCCGTCGAACTGGTCCGATCCCAGAACGCCGGCGACAAGATCTTCGGCACCGATCCCGGGACCGGCCTCATCGTGCTGGGCAAGACCGGGCGCTTCGGGCCCTATGTCCAATTGGGTGAGGTGGAGGAGGGGAGCAAGGAGAGGCCGAAACGCGCCTCGCTGTTCAAGACCATGTCCCTCGACGAGCTGTCCCTCGACACCGCCCTGAAACTGCTCTCCCTGCCGAGGACCGTGGGCACCGACCCTGAGGGTGTCGAGATCGTGGCCCTGAACGGCCGCTACGGGCCTTACATCCAGCGAGGCTCGGACCGGCGCAGCCTCGAAGACGAGGATCAATTGTTCACGGTCAACGTAGAGGAGGCCCTGGCCCTTCTGTCCCAGCCCCCGCGTCGGCGTGGCCAGCGCGCCGGCGGGCCTCTGAAAGACCTCGGCCAGGACCCGGCGAGCGGCAACCCGGTCACGGTTCGCTCCGGCCGCTACGGGCCCTATGTCACCGATGGCGACGTCAACGCCTCACTGCGCCAGGGTGACTCACCGGAGACGATCACGTTGGAGAGGGCGGCGGAATTGCTGGCAGCCCGGAGGGAGAGGGTGGGCCGATGATCTCCCGACACGGGGCGTGACCTAGAGGACGGTCGCCGCCATTTCGGCCAGGGGAGAGCGCACCGACTTCTCCAAGGTCACATGCCCCAACAGCCCCGAGCCCTTGAATTTCTCGATGAGCGCGGCCAGGCCGCCGAACGGCGAGATGTACGGGTTGTCGACCTGGGACAGATCGCCGCAGAACACCACCTTCGAGTCCCGGGACATCCGGGTCAGGATCACCTTGAGCGTGGGCAATTCCAGGTTCTGCGCCTCGTCGATGATCACGAACTCACCCGTGATGGAGCGACCTCGAAGATAGGTGACGGCTGCCATCTCCAGCTCACCGCGATCGATCAGCTCTTCGATGGCGTGCTTTGCGCCGTCGACTCCGGCGTCGGAGAAGAGGGCGAACAGGTTGTCGTGAACCGCCGCCATCCACGGCGCCAGCTTCTCGTTGAGATCACCGGGCAGATAGCCGACTTCCTGCCTCCCAACGGCGACCAAGGGGCGGTACACCGAGACCCGGCGATACCGCCCCTGCTCGAGTACCTGCTCCAGGGCGGCGGCCAGGGCGAGAAAGGTCTTGCCGGTGCCCGCCATACCGAGGAGCGACACAGCGGGAATGTCGGGGTCGAGCAACTGATGAAGGGCGACGGTCTGGCGCACGTTCTTCGGCTCGACGCCGAATGCCCTGACGTGGGTCGGCACCCGCTCGACGATCACGATCGGATCCGACTGGACCACGCGGGCGAGAGCCGAGCGTGACGCCCCGGATCGGAGCAGGACGAACTGATTGACCATCGCTTCGACGTCGGGCAGGTCGATCTTCCCCTCGTCGAAGAGCCGGTCGATCGTCTCACCCTCCGTCCGGTGCTCGACCAATCCCGACTGGAGCTGCTCGACGGGAACCGTGTCCGCCCTGTAGTCCTGAACAGGCACCCCCAACTGGGCCCCCTTGATCCGAAGCGAGGCATCTTTGGTGACCAGGACGGCAGGAACCTCTTCATGGAGATTGAGACAGGTGGCGAGGATGCGGTGGTCGGGGGTGTGTGGGTCGAGGATGGGCGGGAGCCGCTCGGAAGCTATTCCGTTCAGCTCGATCCGGAGTGAGCCTCCGCCGGGCAGCCTCACCGGCTCGCGCAGACCGCCGGGGCGTGAGGCGCCCAGCTCCTCGAGGAGACGGATCGCCGCCCGGGCGTTGGCCCCAACCTCATCGAGCCTCGTCTTCTTCCGGTCGAGCTCCTCGACAACGACCAGGGGGAGAACCACGTCGTGCTCATCGAAACGAAGCGGCGACTGCGGGTCGGCCAGGAGCACACAGGTGTCGAGGACGAAGGTGCCGGCCACCCGGTCGTTCTGCTCGAGGTCGATCGCCAAGAGGGACAGCTTCCCGCTTCGGCGTTCGAATTACAAGGATCGGATCAGACCCTGTCTGTCACCTCGAACACGGGAAAGCGATCGAGACGGTCGGCGAAGTCCTCCAAGGTCGGGTCGTCGGGGACGTCCATGTACCCCCTGGCGTAGCCCTCCCTTGCGTGATAGGCAGCAACCGCCTTCGCTCCTGTGGTCCCGCCGACCGCTTCGAGACGCACCGGGCGCTCGGTGGAGCCGTGGCGCAGGGTCGCCTCCGGGTCGGCCCGCACATTCTGGACCCACCCCACTGTGCCGTATGGCGACACGATGTATTCCACGCCGTCGACACGGATCGGGCTCACCGGAACGCGCCTCGGCTCTCCACTCCTTCTCCCCGTGGTGGTCAGGATCTCGGTACGGCCGATCCCACGCCGCGCCATCCAAGACATGACACGACCCACCCGGATCGTGGAGGCGTTGACTTCGTACTTCTTGGCCACAGGTCAAACCTACCCATGCCCGTCGGCGGTCACCGCCGCCGCTTCGCCCAGGTCAGGAACTCCTCACCGGACAGGGCATTCACCACCCTGTCCGTCGTTACCCACGCTCGCTGGGCGTAGCTCACCCCGTATCCCATACGTACCAGATCACTGGTGTGATGTGAGTCCGTGTCGATGACGATGTCCACACGGCGGGCCATGGCTCGCCGGGTCACTTCGGTGGTGGCGTCGAGACGGTCGAGGGCGCCGTTGACCTCCAGGGCGACCCCGGTCACCTCCAACGCCTCCAGCACGATCTCGACGTCGAGCTCGACCCCCGGGCGCCGCCCCACGTAGCGCCCGCTCAGATGCCCCAACGCGTTCACCGACGGGTCTTGGAGAGCCTTGAGGATGCGGGACGTCTGGGTGTCCCTCGGCAGATCGAAATGGGAGTGGATCGACGCGACGCAGTAGTCGAACTCGAGACGAAAGTCGGGGTCGTAGTCGAGGTCGCCATCGGGACCGATGTTGAGCTCGCAACCGAAGAGGATACGGATCTCGGGATGCTCCTCCTGGAGAGCCCGGATCCGGTCCCGATGGGCCAGCATCTGCTCCCGGGTCGAGCCGTTGATGGCCAGGTCTTCGCCATGGTCGGTGAAGGCGACGTACTCGTAACCACGCGACACGGCAGCGGCCACCATCTCCTCGAGAGTGGAACGACCGTCCCCTGACCGGTCGCAGTGATAGTGGAGGTCCCCTTTCATCTCACCGAGCTGGATGAGATGGGGCAGTTCACCGGCGGCGGCCGCTTCGACCTCACCGGTTCCTTCACGCATCGGGGGCGGCACGAACTCCATGCCCAGCGCCTTGTAGATCTGCTCCTCTGTTCTCGATGCCACCACCCGGTCGCCTTCGAACAGCCCGTACTCGCTCAGAAGCCACCCGCGATCGATGGCCCGCTGCCGGAGGGCGATGTTGTGGCTCTTCGACCCGGTGAAGTAGAGAAGCGCCGAGCCGAGCTGCTTGGGCTCGACCGTGCGCACGTCCACCTGCATCCCCTCCCTGGTCAGGAAGGACGTCTTGGTCTCTCCTGCTCCGATGACCTCGCTCACCTCGGGAAGAGCCAGGACGAAGCTCGAGACCTGGGACGGGTTGGTGGTGGCGACGACGATGTCGATGTCACCCACCGTCTCGGAGAAGCGACGGATCGAACCGCACGGCACCGCCTCCTTCACCGACTTCAACTGGCCAATGCGCCCGGCCAGCGACCGTGCCAGCGGGAAGGCCTCGACGAGCGGTGTTCGCCGGTCCTTGCCGTGCAGACCGAGCCTTTCGATCGCCTTGGCGATCTTCTCCTCCGAGGTCTTGCCCAGACCGGGGAGCTCTCGCAGCTGCTCGGCTTCGATCGCCGCTTTCAGACCGGCGATGTCCTCGACTCCCAGCTCAGATCGAATCAGCTTCAGCGTCTTGGGGCCGAGACCGGGGATCTTGGTCATCTCGACGAAGGCCGGCGGATACTCTTGGCGCAGGGCCTCTAGCTTGGCGACGGTGCCGGTCGACTGGAACTCCATGATCTTGTCTGCCGTTGACCCACCCACCCCTTTGATCTCGGTGAGCTCCTTCTTGCTCAAGCCGTCCAGCTCACCCGGGTAGCCCTCGATCCCGTGCAGTGCGTTCTCATAGGCTCGGACCCGGAACGCCTGTGGGCTTCCTTCGTCGAGGGCGGTGAGTTTGGCCAGCTCGGCGAGCACGCGCAGGACCTCGAGACGGGTGGCCATCGGCCGGAGACTAGGTGCCCGGTCAGACGTCGGAGATGGCTGCAACCTGCCCGCCGGTGACCTCCATCAGGGCGGCTGGCGACAACTCGAGCTGGATCCCCCTGCGACCGCCTGAGACGGCGATGGTGGCGTGCTTTGTGGCAGTGGAGTCGAGGACCAGCCTCAGTGACCGCTTCTGCCCGAACGGGCTGATACCACCGGTGACATAGCCGGTGAGTCGCTCCGCCGTGGCCGGAGAGGCGAGCGAGCAACGCTTCCCCCCCACCGCCCGGGCCAGTCGTCGCGCCGAGAGACGCCGGTCGACGGGAATGACGGCCACGACCGGCTCGTCGTCGACCTCGGCGATCAGGGTCTTGAACACACGGTCGCCGGGAAAGCCGATGGCGGCTGCCACCGCCTCCCCGTAGCCCTCACCGACCTTCTCGGTCACCTCGTAGTGATGCGCTCTGTAGTCGACGCCGGCCTGGTCGAGGGCTTGTGTGGCGCGGGTTGCTTGCGCCATCGATCACCAGCGCTCCACCAGGTGGGCGCGCCCGGGTGGCGGCTCATAGGGCTCGGGCCAGAAGTCGGTCACGGAGGTGATGACACCATCGGTGAACGTGAAGAAGGCCATCGCATCGACCGGCTCTTCCCCGGGCATGAGCCACTCGAACCAGGCAACGCCATCGACCTCGTCCGCCAAGGCCACCTTGAGCCTGAGATTCCACTCCCCGGGATACTCCCTATTGAATCGGAGGTAGGCATCGCGTCCCCGGATCCTCTCCCGCGTCTGGGGTATCTCGTAAATCACGTCGGGGTGGAGCAGATCGGCCCAGGTCTCCCACTCCCTACGGTCCAACGCCAAGATGAACCGGGCCACCCGATCGCGGTTCTCGCTCATCGAGGCGGAATTAAACCTCGAGAACCCGGGGAAGGGTGCAGCTCTTCACCTCCCGAGCCAGGCGCGCGGGTCGAACTCGGCGCGGGCGGTCTTGCCGACGAGCACCTTCCCCAAAACCGGCAGACGTGCCTCGAGAGCGACGGTCACCGCGACCACACGTGACCGAAGCGTCCCGTCTACCGGGCACCAGCAGCTGATCATCCTCGCCTCGTTCCTCGCTGCGAACTCGGCGGCGACTGCTGTCGGGACTCCGGCCCCCACCGGCGGGTAGGTGGCCACCGCGGCGGCGAGCGCCGCCGCCTCCGCAGCCGTGGCCGCCCTCTCCCTGGCGTCGAAGAGCACGCCCAAGGCGGCGGTCGCCACTCCGATGACGGCGGCGAAGGCGCACAGTGACATGACGAGGATCGTCACCGCCCCCGACTCATTCCTCATATCTCGGTGCGCATCGTCGCCCTTGCCGCCAGGTCGACCCCAAGATCGGTGGGGAAGGGACGCCCGATCAGGTGCCTGATCGAGACCGTGACCGTGGCTACCGCCCCGGCCCGCGCCGGGCGCTCCACCGCGACGCGGGCCGCCTGTCGCATCTCAGGCGGGAGGGAGGCGAGGACGGCCGCAACCGCTTTGGCCGGGTCCGGGGTGGTGGCGGCGACACGGGCCCCCTCACGGACCGCGGCCTGCAGCTCTATTCGTGCCCGGGCCACTCCCACCAACTGGAGAGAGGCGACCACCACCAGGATCACGATCGGCAGGACGAGGAAGAGCTCCACCGTGACCGAGCCCTGCTCGCCGCTCAGAATCGGCCGGCGACCCAGTCGATCACCTTCCCGAAGAGACTCCCCAGGAGCCCGCCACCGCTCCCGGACTGGAGCCATTTCAGTGCCACTATCGCCAGCGCGGTGGCGGCGAGGATGACAAGGAAGTACTCCACGGTCCCCTGCCCCCGATCGTCGGTGTTTGCCAGCCAAGTGAGTAAACGAGACATCAGCTCTCCTTCTCTTCCGGTTGCCGACCGGGGCGGGGAGAAGTGCGGATCTCATGGCAGCGGCGCCGAAAGCTCGTCGAACAGCCGGAGCATCGAGGGGGCATAGAACAAGAGGACGAGCCCGGGCAAGAGAAGCAATGTGATCGGGATCATGAGACGGACCGGCAAGGTGCGGGCGGAGGCCAGCCTGGCCGTCTTCTCCGCGAGGATGTCCGCCTCGATCGCGGCCCGGACGGTGTCGGCGAGCGAGGCGCCCGATCTCTGTGCCCGGGCGAGCTGGGAGACGAGGCTCCGCAACCTGGTGCCGACCATGCCGGCCGCGGCGGTGACGCCGGCCATGGTGGCGACGCGGGAGGCGACCGCCAGGTCCGGGTCCGAGGGAAAGGCGGCGGCAGCCGATTGCAGCGCCGCGAGAACGGACCTGCCGGACCGGAGCTCGACGAGCAGCACGAGCAAGATGGGCCGGATCGGGCGTTCCCTTCGACGGAAGCGTCGCATCTTCGGGAGCGCCCAGTTGGCGGCCAGCCCGAGGAGTGCACCCGGTGGCCCGGCCACCACCAAACCGCACGAGCAGAGGATCACGGCTCTCATCCCGACCTTTTCAGGATCAAGAGCGCCGAAACCAGCCCGGCGGCGGCCAGACCGGCGCCCGCGAGGGCGGCGGCCCGTTGCGCCGGCTGGCTGAGCAGTTGGTCGAGGCCGCCGCGCAAGGCGGTGATGACGAGAATCGAGACAGGGATCGAGACGAGAACCACCCCTGCCGCCTTGGCCGGGGCAGCGGCGACCGACACCTCCCTGGCCACCTCCGACTCGGCCAGCGCCAGGCTGCCCATCTCGTCGAAGAGGGCTGCCGGGCCGACTCCAAGGCCCTGAGCCCGATCGAGGACCGCGGTCAACTCGTCACCGATCTCGGGGAACTCGGAGCGGGCCGCTCGAGCAACCTGTGACATCGGGGCGCCGGATCCGGCCAGATCGGCGACCTCCAGGGCACCGACCGACCGGGCCGCGGTCTCCACCGCCGCCCGGACCGGGGCGCCCGCCCTCAGCTCCGAGGCGACGGCGTCGCAGAAGGAGGGGGTCGACGACAGGCCCGGCCTCCTCTGCCGCCAGCAATACGCCACCACCAAGACAAGAGCCGGCAATGGCAATGCCAGCGCAACCCCGAGGCCGATGAGACGCCGCCAGTCGGCGCCGAGGGCGAGAGCAACGGCGACGCACACCCCGATCACATCCCGGGCTCACTGGCCAGGGCCTCGACCGGGACGATCTCGGCGATGCGCCTCAACGTCCCCGAGCGCTCCATCTGGACTATCAGCCCGATCGCAGCCAGGAGCTGTCTCCTCACCGCCGGCTTCGAGGTCTCGCCTGCCGAGAGCGCCAGTGTCTCGAGCCGCCAAAGCGCCTCGCGCGGCGAGTTGGCGTGAACGGTCGAGAGCGAGCCACGGTGGCCGGTATTGAGCGCCCAAACCAGATCCATCGCCTCGGCCCCTCGCACCTCGCCGACGATGATGCGATCCGGCCGGAGGCGGAGAGCGGAACGGACCAGCTGGCGGATCGTGATCTCACCGACACCCTCCGGGTTGGGAGGGTGGGCCTCGAGACGGACCCTGTGACCCGGTATACGCAGTTCGGCCGCTTCCTCGATGGTCACCACCCGCTCCTGGGCCGGGATCAGCCGGGCAAGGAGGTTGAGGAGGGTGGTCTTGCCGGAGCCCGTGCCACCGCTGACCATGATCGTCTCACGCTTGGCGACGGCGGTGGCGAGGGCCTGCACCTGCTCGGGCGTGGCGCTCCCGGCTCTCTCCAGCTCCTCGAGCGACTCGACCGACTGGGTGAACCGGCGAATGGCGACCACTGGATGATCGACCGCAGCCGGGGGCAGGACGACGTGGAGACGACTCCCGTCGTGGAGGCGGGCATCGACCATCGGCGACGATCGGTCGACACTCAACCCGAGCGGCGCGATCACCCTCTCCACCGCGGCGCGAAGCTGCTCCTCGCCGTCGAACGAGACGTCGGCGCGTTCCAGGCCACCACTGCGCTCGACCCAGACCTCATCGGGACCGTTGATCAAGATGTCGGTCACGGTCGGGTCCGAGAGGAAGGGCTCGATTGGCCCGAAGCCGATCACACGATCCGCGATGTCGCCGGCCCAAGCCGATCTCTGTGGCGAGGCGACGGCGAGGAGGCGCTCGGCCTCGGAAGCGATGTCCCCTCGCCGAAGAGGGGCCCGACCGACGGCGAGCTCTTCGATGACTCGGTCGATCACGCCCATGGCATGCCCCACACGGGCGCCCATGCCCGGACCCATCTCGCTCGCGTGGCGGTCCGCCCTGTCAGCAGCCTGCGAGCGAGGATCCCTCTGAGTCTGGGGAGCACGGGGCCCGGCCCGGGGGGAGATATGCCGGCCACCACCGGCTGCCACACGGCAGGGCCATGGTCGAGCACCTGGAGCAGCCCGGGGAGAAGGAAGCGAACCGGGACCCTGGGGCCATCCCACGCTCCAGGGTGGGCTCGAACCACGATTGCCGGCCAACTCGGGGCCAGAGACTCGATCACCGCCCCCGTCTCCCGGGCAGAGAGTGGGCCGGCCGAGATCAATGCCACCCCGGTGCGACCGGGGCTCAGCTCCTGGATGGAGGGACCGTCGGCTTCGATATCGGCAAGCGTCCGACCGGATCGGAGCACGACGTCGCGGCACGTGTCGACCACCAGCGCCGTCCCGGCGACCTGGGCCAGGGCCAGAGCGGCGAGAAGAGAAAGCACGGGATCGGCCGACTCCACTGCGAGCAAACCTGGCCTACCCGGAGATCGAGGTCTCCCCACCCCCACCATGGATCGAACGTAACCAACGGCGCCGCGGGCTACAAGGGGTCCGTCACGAGCGGATCGGCGCTGCCGGAGGCTGGGTGGTGCACAACCTGCCACTCGTGACCGGCAGCCCTCACCGCTTCGATCAGACCCGAGGCCGATTCGATGCCGGACGGCAGGGCCTCTATCAGCCGGTCATCGAGGAGGAAGCCCTCGACCACCCACAACGTGTCTCGACTCAGATGCCGGACGAAGCCGTCGTCCACCCTCTTGACCGCCTCAGTCACCGGCCCGACCAGCAGCCCCGGGACCGGGGCATCACCCGGGAAGCCGTCGATCTCGATGAGCCGCCCTTCCCCATCGATCAGCATCCGCCCCGGGCGCGCGGCCGCGAGCCTGCGGAGGTCATCAGAGCTGAGCACCGCCCAAAGGTACCCTCGCCCGGTGACCGAGCGGATCATGATCGTGGTCGGGGCGGGCAGCAGTCTCCGTTTCGGTTCGGACAAGCTGATGACCCCGATCGCCGGGCTGCCCCTGATAGCCCATACCGTGGCCGCCGTGCGCCCCTGCGCCGACCGGTGCATCCTGGTGTGCCGGCAGGACCAGATCCCGGCGTTGCGCGACCTCCGGCTCGAAGTCGACCTGGTCCCCGGTGGGCCGTCACGCACGGCGAGCGAGATGGCCGGGCTCAGCGCGATCGGAGGCCCGGCTCACCTCATCGGAATCCACGACGGGGCCCGGCCGCTGGTGCAGCCGGAGCTGATCGAGACCCTGTACCAGACGGCGGCCCGAGTAGGCGGAGCGATCCCGGTGACGAACCCCGCCGTCGCACTGGTGCGACGGGCCGACCTCACACCGATCGACGGTGTTGTGTTCGCCCAGACCCCCCAGGTCTTCCGGGGCGAACCGCTGCTCGCCGCCTACATGCAGGCGGCCAGGGTCGAGTACGAGGGCCATGACACCGCCGAGATCGTGCAGAGATTCGGCGATATCGAGATCGAGGGCGTCCCCGGCGACCCGGGCAACCTCAAGGTCACCCATCCGGCCGATCTCGACGTGGTAAGGGGGCGCCTAGCCACTTCTCGTAACGGACCTCGGTGACGTCGCTTCCTCCGATGTTCTCGATCCGGATCGGCCTTCCCAGCACCCAGCCCTGTCGCTCGTAGAAGCGGCGGGCCCGCTCGTTGCCGGCCAGGACCCAGAGGAGGGCTCGCTCGTGCCCGGTTCCTGCCAAGGCCGCCTCACCTGCGTCGAGGAGGCCCCGGCCCAGCCCGGCGCCCCAGTGGGCAGGGGTCACGTAGATCGCGTACACCTCACCCCAGCCTTCCTCAGACGAAGACCCGGCGAGGCAGAAACCTTCGATCACCCCCGCCTTCTCGGCGACGTGGACGAGATTGGAGCCGCGGCCGAGGGCCCCCTCCCACCATCGGGCCCTGGCAGCCACATCGAGCGATTCGAGGAATCCCTGATCGATCATCCCGACGTAGGCGGCTTGCCAGCTGGTCACGTGGACCCGGGCCAGATCGGGGGCATCTTTCGGCAGGGCAGGGCGGATCACAGGTCGGAACCTAGAGGTCTTGACAAATGGTCGGGAAATGTCGACCATACGGGAATGGCCGACCATACGTCGCCCGACTACGAGCTGAGCGAGACGTTGAAGGTGAGTCGGCCGGGTCAGCTTCGCGCCTTGTTCGAGGAGACCCGGAGCAAGATCGTCGAGCTCCTCCTGGAGCGGGCCGCCACCATCTCCGAGCTTGCCAAGACGCTGGGGATCCCCAAGGGGACGATCGGCCATCATGTCGGGGTGCTCGAGGAGGCGAGCCTGATCCGGGTGGTGCGGACCAGGAAGGTGAGGGCGATCGAAGCCAAGTACTACGGGCGCGTGGCCCGCACCTATCTGATTGCGTCGATGCGCGACCGCGACTTCCAAGTCTCGCCCGACCACTTTCTGAGCACTGCAGCGGTCGAGTACGGGGCGGCGGCAGCCCGGGCGCCCGACCCGGAGCACTCCCGGATGATGAGCACGCTGCGCCACGCGCGCGTCCCCGACGATCGGGCCGAGGAGTGGCTGCTCCGACTTGGTGAGCTCGCCCAGGACTTCGTCTCTGAGAAGCGAGGAGGCGAGACCACCTATGCCCTGCTCGTCGCCTTCTATCCGACCGACCGCCCCCATCTGCCCGACTCCGAGGTGACCGGGTGAGAAAGGCACTGGGGCTCAACTACTGGAAGCTGTGGGTGGCCTCGGTGGTCTCCAACTTCGGGGACGGCGTCGCAACGGTTGCCTACCCATGGCTGGCATCGGCGGTGACCCGAAGTCCGGTCCACATCGCCCTGGTCACCGTTGCCACCCGCCTTCCGTGGCTGGTCTTCACCCTCCCCGCAGGAGTGATCACCGATCGCGTCGACCGGAGGTATCTGGTCGCCTGGATGGATGCGCTCCGCTTCGTCTTCACCCTGGGAGTCGCCCTGGTCGTACTCGCCTCACAGCCGGGTCTTTCTTCGCCCGATGCCATCGCCAGCGGCGCCGCTGCAATCCCTCCGAACGCCACCTCCCTCCTGGTGGTCATCTATGTCGCCGCCCTTCTCCTCGGCACCGCCGAGGTGCTCCGAGACAACTCGGCGCAGACCCTGATGCCGGCGATCGTCGAAGAAGAGAACCTGGAGAAGGCCAACGGGCGTTTGTTGGGCGCCGAGATGGTGATGAACTCGTTTGTCGGTCCGCCCGTCGGAGGGGTCCTCCTCGCCATGGCCTTCGCGCTGCCCTTCTTCGTGGATGCGGCCACCTTCGCGGTCTCGGCAGCCTTGGTCTTCACCCTCGCCGGACAGTTCCGGCCTCGGCGTCCGACCGAGGGAGCCTCCGGGGCCGATGGCGATCGGCCTTCGTTCTGGGCGGAGATGAAGGAGGGAGTTCGCTGGTTGTGGGGCCACGAGTTGTTCCGACCCATGGCCATCGCCCTCGGAGTCATGAATGGGGTGTTCGCCCTGGCCTTCGCCACCTACGTCCTGTTCGCCCAGGAGATCCTCGACCTCGATGCCGCCCGTTTCGGCGCCCTACTGACTGCGGGAGCAGCGGGAGGAGTCGTCGGCTCCTTTCTCGCCTCGGGCATCTCGAAGAAGATCGGCCAGGGTGCCTCCTTGTTCGCCACGATCATCGTGGGCGCGTCGACCCTTCTGATCACAGGCCTAACCTCGTCTGCCTGGGTGGTCTGGGCGATGATCGCGGTCGGATCGTTCGTCGGCGTGATCTGGAACGTGATCACCGTTTCCCTCCGTCAAGCCCTGATACCGGACGGCATGCTGGGTCGGGTCAACTCGGTCTATCGGCTGTTCGGTTGGGGAGCGATGCCGATCGGCGCACTCCTGGGCGGCGCCGTCGTTGCGGTCGCCGAGCCGGCCCTGGGACGAGAATGGGCGTTGCGAGCGGTATTCCTGTTCGGCTCGGTGGTCCACGCCGCTCTCTACTTATATGCCCTGCCCCGGCTCAACACCTCCCGAATCGAGGCGGCCCGGCTGGCGGCGAGGACTCAAGCCCCCGGGTCTTCCCCGACCTCTGCCGGCGCCTCCGACGAGGTTTCATCGGGCAGCGGGCCCTCCGAGGGCTGACCGGCCTCGAGGTCCTCGCTCCCGTCGTCCTCGTCGCGGGCTCCGAGCACCCAGAAGGCAAGGGCGGAGAGCGAGGCTGCCCCCAGGGCGACCCCGAGCCAGAGCCAGCGGTTGGTCTCCGGGCTGCTCTCATCCTCCTCGTCGGAGTCACCGGCTTGCGGGCCCAGGTCGGCTCCGAGGTCGCTCAGCGACACCGGGTCGGACTGTGAGCTCGTTTCGCCCAGGGCTTCGAACACGACCTGGTAATTGGCCGGTTTCAGCTCGGTCGTGACCCCGTAGAGCCCTTCGCCCCGTGGCAGCAACGGGATCGTGATCTGATCCTCGTCGGGGAGGACGAAGTGGGCCACGACGCTGTCCGGTGTCGACTCCATCTCGACTTCGACCTCGAGCTCGACCACGACCGACTCAGAAGTGGTGGAGACGATCTCGGCCGTGGCGGTGCCGAACCCGCCGCCAAGCTCCACCGCAAGGAAGATCGAGGCGAGGACCCTGGCCATCGCCCCGGATGGTACCGGCCTGGCCCGGAAGCGGCGGCGAGGGCGTCGCCTGCCCGCAGACGCGTCGATCCTCTGGCCTCAGCGCCACTGGCCACGCGAGGCGAGGACCTCCTTGAGCACGTCGGGGCGATCGGTGATCAGGGCATCGACCCCCATGTCGAGCAGCTCGGCCATCTCGATCGGATCGTTCACGGTCCACACATGCACCTGGAGGCCCCGGGCATGGGCCGCGCCGATGAGGGAAGGGGTGATCACCCGCAGGCCTCTCGCTCGCCGCGGCAACTGCAGTGCGGAGGCGTCTCCACGAACCCCGCGGCCGATTCGTGAGGCGAACACCCACGACCTGCTGGCGGCCGATCCGGTCGAGGTCGCCACCGCTCCTCCCGCCGCCTGGCGGAACTCGGCCAACCTCGCGTCGGAGAAGGAACCCACGATGAGCCGGTCCCGCAGATCGAGCCGGTCGATCATGTCCTTGAGGGGCCCTACCACACCCTCCGCCTTGAGATCCACCACGAGCGAGACGTCGGGATAGCTGAGCACCACCTCCTCCAGGGTCGGCACCCGGATTCCCTGGCCCCGGAACGTATGGCCGTCCGCCCCGACATGGCGGTAACCGGCGTCGAGCCGGGTGAGGGCGTCGAGGTCCAGGGCCGCAACCGGACCGGTTCCCTCGGTGGTGCGATCCACCGTGGGGTCGTGGAAGCAGACCACAACCTCGTCGGAGGTGACGCGGAGATCGGTCTCCAGGTGCCGGTAACCCAGCCCGACAGCCCGCGAGAACGCCTCCATCGTGTTTTCCGGCCAGAGCAGACGGCTGCCCCGATGAGCGATCGCGGTCGGTGGAGGCCAGCGCTCGTCGAGTCTCGTCATCCAGGGCAACGTAGTGGGCCCCGTCAGTCGACGGGGCCCACTGAATCCCTGGACGGGTCAGTTCACATCGAAACGCGATCCTTCAGGCCCTTTGAAGCTGAGAAGTGGGCGTACTTCTTGGCTGCGATCGTGATGGTCTCCCCGGTCGCCGGGTTGCGCCCCTGCCGGGCAGAGCGCTGCTTGGTCGAGAAATTGCCAAACCCGGTGATGTTGACTTTGCGGCCTGCATCGAGCTCCACGGCGATGATCCCCTCGCCTGACTTGGTGGAGAAAATGATGTCGATGATCTCCGCGGCCTTGCCTTTGGAGATGTCCGCCTTGCTGGCGAGCTTGTCCGCCATCTCGGACTTGTTCACGGCCCCTCCTTGTGGGTCGACGATTGGCTACGTCACTCGTAAGCGACGATGACCGGTAACGATAGGGCAAAACGCCGACAGTGCTTGGCTTTCCGGCTGGGTAGCCTCGCGTCGAGGAGGACGATGAGCGTCGACTACACCCTCGACGGCGATGTCGCAGTGGTAACCCTGAACCGACCGGACCGGTTCAACGCGATCGAGGCGACCCTCGGCGAAGGTCTCCGCCTGGCCATGGATCGGGCCGGGGAGGAGAGTCGGGCGGCGATCCTCACCGGAGCGGGCCGGGCGTTCTGCTCTGGAGCCGACCTCGTCGAGCTGCTCCCCTCCTATGAGAGCGCCGAAGGGCCCGACCTCGCCGCCCTGCTCGACCAGGTGTTCCATCCGGCGGTCGACGCCCTGCTTCAGGCGAGGGTGCCGGTGGTGGGGGCGATCAACGGCGTGGCTGCTGGGGCCGGGCTCGGGCTTGCCTTGGCCTGCGACCTGCGGGTCATGGCGGAAGGTGCCTTTCTCACTTCGGCGTTCACTGCGATCGGCCTCGTGCCCGACTCCGGCACGACGTGGTGGCTGCCCCGGATGCTCGGCGTCTCCCGGGCGATGGAGATCGCATTGACCAACCGCCGGATCGATGCGGCGGAAGCCCTGGAAGTGGGGCTCTGCGTGGAGGTGGCCCCACCGGATGCCCTTCTCGATCGGGCGCTCACCCTGGCCCGATCCCTGGCCGATCTCGTCCCGGATTCACTTGTCGCCACCCGTCGGCTGATTCACCAGTCGGGGACAGGCACCTTCGAGGAGGCGCTGCGGGCGGAGCAACGGGAGCAGGGGCGTCTGGGCAAGACTGCGGAGCACCGCGAAGGCGTAATGGCCTTCATCGAGAAGCGCAGCCCCGACTTCCGACTCTGACTGGGGTGCGGCTGCCAACACTGGGTGGGGAACCACCCGCAAGGCGCTCAGTCGGGTTTGACCAGGTACACCTCGACGGTCAGCTTCCCGCTCGCGCCGTTGCCGATCGCAACCCCGATCTCGCTGTTGAGCCAGGCCAGATCCTCGTTGCCGGTCTGAAAGGTGAGCAGCTCCTTCGGCTCCGCCGACTTGTCGGGTTGGACGATCGAGACCCCCGAGCCGCGGTAGGCGACCGACTCGCGCTTCTCGCCGATGGTGGCGTGGATGTCGAGGTCCATGTTCCCATCGGAGCGGACTGTGGCGTAGTCCACCCCGCTGACCGGACGCTCACCCTCCCAGTGGGGGCCGGTGGCTGTGCCGGCAAAAGGGAAATCGATCCTCATCCCCGACGGCCCGGCTCCCACGATCCTCATCTCCATGTCTGCCTCGATCGTGCAGAACCTCTCCAAAGCGGGCATCGACTCTCCTGATCTCCGGGTGGGGAGAACCTAGCCCGGGCCGCCGCTCAGCCGTAGTGATCGACGTAGCGCCGGAGCCAGGGAGTGACCTGGTCGAGATAGTCCTCGGCCTCGCCCATGGGCAGCGTCCGCGCTGCATAGTTCATCAGGAGGACCTGGCGTGCGGCATGAAACCCGTCCAGCTCCTCGTCCGACTCGACCGGCCACGGAGCGATCTCCTCGAACCCCTGACGGAAGGCCGCTCGGATCTCGTCCCGTCTCACACTGGCACGCGAGGAATAGAGGCAGACCGACACGTCCTGAGCAGGGGTAGCGACCATGACGTCCTCGAAGTCGAAAGCGTGGAGCCGCGATCGGGAGAGATGGACGTTCCACTCGTGCAGGTCGCCGTGGACCACGTGCGGGAAGCCGGAAGACCACGCTTCCTTGATCACCCGCTCCGAGATGTCGGTTGCCTCCTGGATCGTCTTTCTCCGATAACGGTCGAAGAGGTGATCGAACCTGGCGTCGTTGACGATCATCTCGTCGTCCCCCGCGTCGTAGTAGAAGACGCGGTCCCAGCGCCTCATGCCCTCGGGTTTGGGCGGCTGCCACTGCCTACCGTGCTCCTGCAGCGAGGCGCACATCCTGCCCAGCAGGCGGTAACCGAACGAGCCGGCCCCATCCGCCAGGGGGGCGCCGGGGACCCAGGAGAACAACACGCAAGGCCGGGTCTTGTCCGAGTCGGGCTCCTTGGCATCGACCACGAGAGTCCCGTACCCGGTCGTGATCGGGGTCACCACGTCCAGGTCGGTGTCACGGCTCAGGGCTGAGAGCCAGGCCACCTCGTAGTCGATGTTCGCCCTCGAGTTGGAATGGGGGCTTCCCACCCGCAGGACGCACTGGTAGCCGTCGCTGGTGACCACCCGGTAGAGGACGTTGGAGTGGGTCGCCAGGTGGGTCACCTCCCTCACCTGGAACGAGTAGCGCTCCAGCACGTTATGGGCGAGCGGCAGGAGCCGCGACGCCTCGTGGCCTATGCGATGTAGGTCCATGCCGAATCAGGTCTCTTTGCAGCCTTCGGAGCGGACCCTCCGCCCCCATTGGGGGCATTGTGGTCGCGATCTCGACCAGGCTCTAGTGGACTTTCGCACAATTGACTCCTACCCGGTCGCGGCTAGGGCGGTCCCTCGACTTCTGCCGGCGCCCGCTCGACTGCGGGTTTCGGCGCTGGTGCCGGCGCACCGCGGGCCACACCCGGTGAATCGGCTCAAGGGCCTGCCAACACCTCGTCGAGTGCAACCAGGAAACGCTGGTTCTCGGCAGGAGTGCCAATGGTCACCCTCAGCCACCCCCCCGACATCGGGCGCACGATCACCCCGCGTCCTCCGAGCATCTCCGCCGCCGCGTCGGCGGGGAGAGGGACCTCGAGGTAGACGAAATTGGTGTGGCTCTCGGTGTGTGAGAGCGATCGCTCGGCAATCGCGCCCAGCAGGTGATGTCTGGCCGCGGCATTGGCCTCGATCCTCCTCTGCAACTCGGCCGGGTCGGCCAGTGAGGCGGTGGCGGCGATCTGGGCCACATCGGTGACGGTGAAGGGCGCCTGCGCCTTGCGCAACTCGACGATGGTGGCCGGGTCGGCGACGGCGTACCCGACTCGAAGGGCGGCGAGGGCGAACACCTTCGAGAAGGTCCTCAACACGACGACGTTGTCTCGCTCCAAGGCGTGGGGGACGGTCGTGGCATAGCCCGATCCGGTGACGTAGTCGTGGTACGCCTCGTCGACCACGATCAGCACCGATTCGGGGACCGACTCGATGAAAGCGGCCATTTCGCTCGCCTCGACCACGGTGGCGGTGGGATTGTTGGGGTTACACACGTATACGACGGTCGTGTCGTCGCGAATCGCCTCGAGCATGCCATCGAGATCGTGCCTGTGGGCCTCGTCGAGAGGCACCTCGATCGCCTCGGTCATCGCCCACCGAGTTGCGATGCGATACATCACGAACGAGGGCCATGCGTAGACCGCGCTGGTACCCGGGCCTCCCACGGCGAGGGCGATGTGGCTGATGAGCCCCACGCTCCCGCTCCCGAACCAAAGTCGATCCTCGGAGACGCCCAGCCACCCGGCCACCGCCGCCGACAGGCGACGGTGGTCGTTGTCGGGATATCGGTTCGATCCGACCAGTCCCGTCGCCGCCGCCTCGATCACTCCCGGGAATGGCCCCTCGGGGCACTCATTCGAGGCGAGTTTCACCATCTCCTCCGGCCGGAGCCCCACCTCGGCCGCCACCTCCTCGATGGAGCGCCCGGGCACGTAGGGGCTCAGAAGGGCGATGTCGGAGCGGATCCTCGGCACCGGCGAACCGTAACCGAGATCTCGCACAGGCACCCGACGAGGCGCCGTGACCGTCGGAGACGGTCGGACGGTGACCCGGGCGATCTGTGGCACACTGCGCCGGTTTCAAGGGCGGCAGGTAGATCGGATTCCGTAGGGTTGGGTGAAACGACCGGTCGTGGCCCTCCTCACTTCGAAGGAGAATCGTTGTCGGCACGCAGGAAGGGTCTCGGCCGGGGATTGGAGGCTCTGATCCCTAGCGAGGTCGGATCGACTCACAAGAACAAGCCGCTTCGGGTCATCGACCGCAAGGGGCATCTGGTCGGCGACGACCCCGGGCTCGATCCCGAGCTCTACCAGCAGATGTATCGGAACATGGTGCTGGCCCGGGAGCTGGACCGGCGGATGCTCGCCTTGCAGCGACAGGGGCGGATCGGAACTTACGCCATGCTCGAGGGACAGGAGGCTGTCCAGATCGGCTCGGCTCTCGCGCTCGAACCGGATGACATCGTCTTCCCTTCCTACCGCGAGCATGGCGTCCAGGTGACACGCGGGTTGCCCATCGAAGTGTTGCTGGCCTATTGGAAGGGCCTGCCCAACGCCCGCTGGGACATGGAGAAGTACCGCACTGCGATAGTCGCTGTCCCCATCGCCACCCAGCTACCCCACGCCGTCGGCTACTCCTACATGTCCAAGCTGCGCGGCGAGAGCACGGTGACCGCGGTGTACTTCGGCGACGGGGCCACATCGGAAGCCGACTTCCACGCCGGGATGAACTTCGCCGGCGTCTGGGGCACCCCCACGGTCTTCATCTGCGCCAACAACCTCTATGCAATATCGGTCCCGTACGACAAGCAGACTGCCGCGGAGACGATCGCCCAGAAAGCCGGAGCCTACGGGTTCGAAGGTCTCAGGGTCGACGGGATGGACGCGGTAGCGGTCTACCTCGCCACGCGGATGGCGGCGAGCCGGGCGAGGAGCGGGCGGGGCCCAACCCTGATCGAGGCCTTGACCTACCGCTACGGCCCCCATGCAACCGCCGACGACCCCACCCGGTACCGCACCCGGGACGAGGAGGAGAGCTGGCGCAGACGAGACCCGATCGAGCGTCTGCGTCTGTTCCTGGCCGCCCGCGGGGAGTGGGACGAGGCCGTGGGGGAGAAGGTGGCCATGGAGACGTCCGACCTCGTGGCTGCGGCCATCGCCGACATCGAGGCCCAGCCGCTCCCGGGACGCGACGACTCCATCAGACACGGATTCCATCGCATCCCGGGTCATGTGGTCGATCAACTCCACCGGATGCAGGAGTCTCATGGCGAGGAGCCGACCCGGTTCGACGCCGATGAGTTGTGGGCCATCGGCTCCGATTCGCTCCCGGCCGGCGCCACGGAATCGCTGACCATGGCCGAGGCGATCAACCAGGCGCTGCATCAGGCCATGGAGCGAGACTCGAGCGTCGTCGTGCTCGGCGAGGACGTCGGGCTGTCCGGGGGGGTGTTCCGGGTCACCGAGGGGCTGCAGGAGAATTACGGCGAGGCCAGGGTCATCGACACCCCCCTCAACGAGTCCGGGATAGTAGGGACGGCAGTCGGCATGGCATTGGCCGGAGCCCGCCCTGTGGCCGAGATCCAGTTCGATGGCTTCGTCTACCCCGCCTTCGACCAGATCGTGAGCCACCTCGGGCGCTATCGGTTCCGCACTCGGGGCCATTCCAGCGTCCCGGTTGTGGTGCGTTTCCCCAACGGAGCCGGGATCGGTGCGCACGAGCACCATTGCGACTCCCCCGAGGCCTACTTCGTCCACGCACCCGGTCTGGTGGTGGTTTGCCCCTCGACCCCGGTCGACGCCAAGGGCCTCCTCGCTGCCGCTTTGACCGGGCACGACCCGGTGATCTTCCTCGAGCCCAAGGTCCTCTATCGGGCGGCTCGGGAGGACGTCCCGATCGACCACTACACGCTCCCCATCGGGAGGGCGCGGGTGAGACGGGAGGGCAGCGACCTCACCCTGGTCACCTACGGCGGGATGGTCCCCGTGGCCATGCAGGCGGCAGAGGCTTCCGGTGCCTCGGTGGAGGTGATCGATCTGCGCACCCTCTTTCCCTGGGACCGGGAGACCGTGCTCGAATCGGTCCGCAAGACCGGGAGGCTCCTGCTGGTGCAGGAACCCCAGGGAAGCGCCGGCGTGGCCGCCGAGGTGGCGGCTGTGGTCGCCGAGGAAGCTCTTTACGACCTCGATGGCCCAATCGTGCGGGTGACCGGGTTCGACGTGCCCTGGCCCCAGTTCGCCATCGAGAAGCACGCCCTGATCGATGCCGACCGGGTCGGGGCCGGCATCGAGGAGACACTCGCCCGGTGAACGGCCCCGGTGTCGCGGTGTTCGGGTCCTCCCAGACCGAGCCCGGGTCGTTCGAATGGGAGGAGGCCCGTTCCGCCGGCAGTCGGATGGCCGGCCACGGGCTGGTCGTTATCACCGGTGGTTACGGTGGAACCATGGAGGCGGTGTCGAGCGGAGCGGCCGAAGCGGGGGGCCATGTCATCGGTGTCACCGCCCCTGTCCTGTTCCCCGATCGCTCGACGGCCAACCCGTACGTCCACGAGGTGATCGAGGCCAGCAGCCTGGCCAACCGCATCGACATCATGATGCAGCGCTCGAGCGCCACCCTGGCCCTGCCCGGCTCGATCGGGACGGCGGCCGAGTTGCTCATCTCATGGAACACGAACCACATCTTGCGCCAAGGTGGGGGCATGCCACGTCTGAGCGTCGCGGTTGGAGCGGGATGGCGAGCGCTGGCCCGGGCGCTGGTCGACGAGGCGGGCGCCTTCGAGGACGACCTGAAGTGGGCGGACACGGTCGCCGAGGGGGTCGACCTCATACTGTCGATGACCCGATGACCCCTGGTAACCGAGGTCGCCGAGCCCGTATGCTGCACACTGGTCCATGAGCCATCTCCGCCCCGAGGACATCCCATCGGTCCACAAGAAGTCCGCCTGCAAGAAGGGAAAGCACCGCTATGGCGAGGCCCAGAGCATCGGCGGGGGAATCGTGCGGCAGGTGTGCGTGGCATGTGGCGCGGTGAGGATCGACCTCACCGGCGCCACCGAGCCCGGGGCCACCCGCAGAGGCCCGGAGGTGTCGCCGAGCCCGGTGACCGGTTCGGACAACTAGCCCTCGGCTATAAAGTCCCCCAACCGTGACAAGACTCATCCGAGCCGCCGGCGGTGTCGTCTTTCGTAAGACGGAGAAGGGCAACCTCCGGGTCCTGGTCGCCCATCGCCCCGCCTACGACGATTGGTCGTTGCCCAAGGGGAAGGCCGATGGCGAGGAGTCGGCGGAGGAGACAGCAGTTCGGGAGGTCCTGGAGGAGACCGGCTACCACTGCCGCATCGTGGCCAATGTCGGCACCACCCGATACCGGGTCCCCGGCGGGGTGAAGGAAGTCGAGTGGTTTGCGATGAGGCCACTCCCCGACAGCCCCGGCTTCACCAGGAACAGTGAGATCGACCGTCTCAAGTGGCTATCGCGGCGAAAGGCGTTCGAACTGCTCAGCTATGAGCACGACCGCGATCTGCTGGCGGGTGCCGATCTGAAGCGTCTGTCCCAAACCGGAACCCTGAGACTCCTCAGGCACGCCACCGCGGGTGATCGCGCCAAGTGGATCGGCCCCGACGAGAGACGAGCGCTGACCAAGAAAGGGCGACTGCAGGCCGAGACCATCGCCGAGTCACTCCGCGACGCCGGTATCGAGCGTGTCTTGTCCAGCCCCTACGATCGCTGTATCGAATCGGTGGAGCCGTTGGGCAAGCTGGTCGGGGCCCCAGTCGAGATCTCTCCCGTCCTGGCCGAGGAGGCGGACATAGACGCCGCCTACCTCCTGATCGACGACCTGGTCGGGGCCAATGCAGTCATCTGCTCCCACGGGGACATCATCCCTGCCCTCATCAACCGGATGATGTGGGCCGGTCTGAGCCTGACTTCACGGTTCTACTGCTCGAAAGGCTCGATCTGGGAAGTCGAGGTGGAGGGAGGCAAGTTCACCAGCGGCCACTACCACCCGCCACCCGAGGTCTGACCGGCTAGACGGTCTTGGTGCCGGCAGCCCAGTCGGTATAGAGATCGGCGTAGACACCGCCGCGTGCGAGGAGATCCCGATGGCGGCCCCGCTCCACCAGACGCCCGTCGGCGAAGACCAGCACCTCGTCCGAGCCCTCGGCGGTGGCGAGGCGGTGGGCGATCGTGACCGAGGTCCGACCCTCGGTGAGACGCTCCATCGCCTGACGAAGGGCGACGTCGAGCACGGGATCGACCGCCGACGTCGCCTCGTCCAGAACGAGGAGGTCGGGCGACCCGATCCAGGCTCGGACCAGGGCAACCAGCTGCCGCTCCCCAGAGGAGAGATTGCCGCCGCGCTCCCCCACTCGGGTGTCCAAGCCCTGGGGAAGGCCTTCCACCCAATCACCCAAACCCAACTCGTGGAACGCAGTCCAGATCTCCGCATCACTGGCCTCGGGCCGGCCGTAGCGAACGTTGGCGCCCACCGTGTCGTCGAAGAGGAACCCTTCCTGCGGCACGAAGGCGACACGATCACGCAGCTCCTGGAGCGGGATCCTGCGGGCGTTGACCCCGCCGATCGAGACGGTGCCCCGGCTCGGGTCGAGAAGGCGGACAAGGAGCTTGGCGAATGTCGTCTTCCCCGACCCGGTCTCGCCGACAACGGCCACTCGCGCCCCGACAGGTATGTCGACGGTGACATCGCGCAGGACCTCTCCACCAGTGGAGTATGCGAAACCGACCTCGTGGAACAACGCGCTCAGGCCCCCGGGCCGAAGATGGTCGGGGTCGGCCGGCTCGGACATCTCGACCTCGGTGTCGAGGACCCCGAGGATGCGGCGCAGACCGGAGGCTGCGCTCTGTGCGAACTCGAGGGTCTCCACCACGATCTGCAGCGGCTCGATGAGGAGATTGGTGAGGAAGAGGAAGGCGACCAGGGTGCCGGCGCTCATCCCCTGTGTGGTCCCGATCACGATCCCCCCCACGACTATCGCCGCGGTCAGTGCGCCGGCGAAGACCTCGGCCGAGGAGAAGAGGATGTTGCCGAATCGAGCCGTGCGGAACTCGATCCAAAAGCGCTTCTCCAGGGCGTCGGCGACCTTGGTGGTGGTGCCCTTCTCGATTCCGTAGGCGCGCACCACCGGGATGGCGCTTATCGACTCGCTCAGGATCCCGAGCGATCGCCCCACCTCGGTGCGCACCGAGTCGTAATTGCGGGCGAGGACTCGCTGGAACCAGCGCATCAGAAGGAGGTATCCGATCACGCCCACCACGGCCACGAGGGCGAGACGCCACTCATAGAAGAACATCACGACGAGGGCGAGGAGCACCTGGCTGCCCGCGATCACCATTCCGACCCCGCCCCACTCCATGAATTCCTGGAGCGTGGTCACATCGGAGGTCACCCGGGAGACCAAATCACCCCTCCGATCCGCCTCCACGTAGAGCACCGAGCGGCGAAGCAGATGGCGGAAGGTCATGGTGCGGAGATCGGAGAGCCCGGTCGAGGACGACCTGATCAGGCGAAGAACCGCGGCGCGGCCAACCACGACGCCGATGGCGAGCGCCAACAGGGCCAGCCCGGCCTTGGTCAGCACACCCGACATGTCGATGCCCGAGGGGGCCAGGATCTCGTCGTCGATCAGTTGCTGGATGACGATGGGGGTCACCACCGTGATCGCCTGGCCGGCCATCGCCATCAGCAGGGTGAGACGGAGGCCCCTGCGGAGGGCGGGGGCGACACGCATCGCCCGGCCCAGCACCTTTCCTGTCGCCTGGTCGCCGCTCATGTCGCCTCCCCGGCCAGCCTCTTGGCGTCCTCCTCATAGGCCTGCACGAGACGGGCGTAGCCCGGCGTCGTCTCCAGCAGCGCCTCGTGCTTCCCGTGTGCCACCACCCGCCTCTCGTCGACGAATACCACCTCGTCGGCCAGCCGGATCGAGGCCGGCCGATAGGCCACCACGACGATGGTCGACGGGAGTGCGGCGCCTTTCAGACGGCGCAGGATCTCGGCTTCGACCGAAGGGTCTACTGCCGAGGTGGCGTCGTCGAGGACGAGGAGGCGTGGCTTCCGGATGAGGGCCCGGGCCAGGGCGATGCGCTGGCGCTGCCCACCAGACAAGGTGGTGCCCCGTTCGCCGAGCTCGGTGTCGAAGCCGTCGGGGAGCTCGGAGATGAAGCCCTCGGCCCCGGCGAGGCGTGCCGCCGTCCTGACCTCGGCATCGGTGAACTCCTCCCCGAGGGTGATGTTGCCGGCCACCGTGTCGTCGAAGAGAAAGGCGTGCTGAGCGACGTAGGAGACCTCCTTGGGGAGCTCGGATGGGCTGAAGGAGCGCAGGTCTGTCCCGTCGAGCTCGATTCTCCCCGCATCCGGGTCCCAGAGCCGGGCCAAGAGGAGGCTGAGAGTCGACTTGCCCGACGCGGTGGCCCCCACGACTGCCAGGGTCGTCCCGGCCTTGAGATGAAGCTCCAACTCGTCGAGCACCGGCCCGGTCTCGTCGTAGGAGAACCCCACGGTCTCACCGTCGAGCGGCGCCGCGTCGCGTGCCTCTCGGGCCTGGACCGCGCCATACGTCATGAACTCGTCGGCATCGAGCACGTCTTGGACGCGCCTCCATCCGGCCAGGCTCCCGGCCAGATCCCAGAGAACGAAGCCGATCAGCTGGACCGGGAACGCGAGCAGTGAGAGGAGATAGGCCACCGTGACCAGGTCCCCCGGTGACACCGCCCCTGCGCCCACCCGGCTCGCTCCGACCACGAGCAGGCAGATGATCATCACCTGGGGCAGTGCCCTGATCACGGCCTGGTACGAGGCCCAGGTCGAGTTCACCTTGATCAGCCGGTCCCGTACCTCGTCCGAGACGCCCCCGAATCGCTCTGAGACGTGGTCCTCCCGCCCCAGCGCCTTGACCGTCAGCGCCCCGTCGAATGACTCGTGGGCAACGGCCGAGACCTGGCCCCGAGCCACCTGTACCTCCTCCCAGAGCCCATAGGTGATCCAGCTCCCGCGCACGTCGATCACCAGCACCACGAGCAGGCCGATGATCGCCCCCACTCCGAGCCACACGTCGATCGCCATGATCATGACGGTGGTCCCGACGAGGAGCAGTGTGACCCCGGTGGCATAAGGAAGCGGGGCGAGGACCCCGGTCCCCTGGTCGACGTCCGAGTCGGCGACCGCGAGCAGGTCGCCCACCGCCTGCCGGTTGAACCAGGACATCCTCAGTGACAGCTGGTGGGCGAGCAGGGCGTTTCTCACGTCCTGTCTGGTACGGAACTGGAGCCATCCGGCCGACGTGCGGCGCAGGACGATGCCGGCCGCCTTGACGACGGCGACGGCGAGGATGAGCCCCGCTGCGGGCAGGATCAATCCCTCGGGATCGACTCCTTCGTCCAGTACAGGGATGATCAAGGTGTCGGTCACCCATCCGATCACCCAGGCCGAGGCGATGATGGCGCCGGCGAACACAGCTGCGCCGGAGACGGCGAGCCAGAACGCTGCCGGGTGCCCTTTGACGAACCGCACGATGAGGCGGATCCCGTCGCGCAGCACCGACCATGGAGTCATCTGCTCGGAATACATCGGGGTGGAACCTACAACTTGAAGTCTGGTTGAAGTCAAGCCCTGGCGGGCCGGACTCGAGGCAGCGAGAGGATAAGGCGCCCGGCCGGAGCCGGAGGTGGAATTAGGGCGAGAGCCGTATATTCCGGGCCATGGACATCGACCAGGGCGGGCTCTACGTAGGCAACGTCGCGGGCTCCGAGCCCGGGGCTTCCCCGCTGCTCGTCGACAGCTCGGACCTCACCACACATGGCGTGATCGTCGGCATGACCGGGTCGGGCAAGACGGGTCTGGGGATGGCATTCCTCGAAGAGGCACTGTTGGACGGCATCCCGTGCCTGATCATCGATCCGAAGGGGGACATGGGGAATCTGCTCCTCTCCTTCCCCGATTTCCTCCCCTCCGACTTCCAGCCGTGGATCGCCCAATCGGAGCGGTCGAAGGAAGAGACCTCACCGGAACAGCTGGCGGCCGAGACGGCGGCGGCGTGGAAGGAAGGGCTGAGCGGGGCGGGGATCACCCCTGAGCGGATGAGACGTCTGCGCGACGGATCGGAGATCACCATCTACACGCCCGGGTCAGGAGCCGGAGTCGGGCTCGACGTCCTCGGTTCGATGAAGACACCAGACCTGGACTGGGATACCCAGGCCGAGCAGATCCGGGACGAGATAGAGAGCCTGGTCTCATCACTCCTGGTCATGGCGGGGTTGGAGTCGAACCCCGTCGCCGGCCCCGAGCACATCCTCCTGGCCACGATCATCGAGACCTCCTGGAGGGAGGGCCGGGATCTCGACCTGGCCACCCTGGTCGGACAGATCCCGAACCCTCCGTTTCGCAGGCTCGGTGTGTTCGATGTCGAGACCTTCTTCCCGGAAAAGGAGCGGATGGAGCTCGCCAAGACCCTCAACGGGTTGCTCGCCTCGCCCTCCTTCGCCTCCTGGCTGCAGGGAGTGCCCCTTGACATCGGGGAGATGCTCACGGGCGGCGATCGGGTGAAGGCAGCGATCGTCTACCTCGCCCACCTCTCTGACTCGGAGCGCCAGTTCGTGGTGACCCTGCTGCTATCGAAGCTGGTCACCTGGTTCCGGGCACAATCGGGCACTTCCGACCTGCGAACCCTGGTCTACATGGACGAGGTCTTCGGGTTCGCCCCACCCACCGCCGAGCCGCCTTCCAAGAAGCCGATCCTGACCATCTTGAAGCAGGCGCGCGCCCACGGGGTTGGGATGATCCTGTCCACCCAGAACCCTGTCGACCTCGACTACAAGGCGATGTCGAATGCAGGGACGTGGATGGTGGGGAGACTCCAGACCGAAAACGACAAGAAGCGGATACTCGAGGGTATCGAGAGCGCCACCGGCACGGTCGACGTGGGGCGGTTCGACAAACTCATCTCCGATCTGGCCAAGCGCCAATTCGTCCTGGTGGCGGCCAAGTCGCCGGAGCCGACGGTGTTCTCCAGCCGGTGGGCCATGTCATACCTGGCCGGGCCCCTGACCCGGGACCACGTATCGACGTTGATGGGGGATCGGGCAGGCCCGCCTCCTGAGAAGGCGGTCGCGCCCGGGGCGGCCGCGACTCACTCACCGGCAGGGGCCGGAGACGTTTCATCGAGCCAGATCGTCCCCCCGGCTGCGGAGGGCGTCACCACCGTCTTTCTCGACCCGGCCGCGTCATGGGCCGGCCTGGTGGGCGCCGATCCGATTGGAGGGCGCCACGCCCCGGGCGTTGCCGCCACCGTCACCCTCCTCTACGACGACGCCAAGGCCTCGATCAACCATCAGGAGATCTACGAGGCCGTGATCTTCCCGCTGGCCCCGGCGCTGGCTGCGGACTCGGTCAAAGAGGTCGACCACGACCGGCGCGACTTCCGGGCCGGGCCGCCGCCGGGGGCGTCCTACGACCTCGCCGACGTGGACATCGCCGGCAAGGCCTTCTGGAAGGGGCTGGAGACCGACCTCAAGAGCCATCTGGTTGGGGCCAGAACACAGGACATCTACCGCAATGCCGAGCTCGGGCTCTACTCCCGCCCGGGGGAGAGCAGCGACCAGTTCTTGGCAAGGGCCACCGAGGTGGCGGAGCAGGAAGTCGACGACGCCATCGCCGGTCTCCGCGAGAAGCACCGGGCGCGCCTGGAACGAGCCCAGACCGCCCTGGCCAAGGCGGAGAACAGGGTCGCCGACCTGGAGGAGGCGGCGGGGTCGAAGCAGACCGAGGAGCTGCTGTCCGGTGCGGGGGACATCATCGGAGTGCTCTTCGGAGGACGGAGACGAACCAACCCGCTCGGGCAGGCGGCCCGACGCCGCACGGCGAGCAGCCAGGCGAGGTCGCGCGCCGACGACGCCAGAGCGGCACTCGACGACGACCGCGCCGAGCTGGAGGAGCTCCGGGCAGATCTGGAAGAGGAAATCGCCGATCTCGAGGAGGAGTTCAGAGCCAAGGCGGACTCCATCGAAGCGATCGAGATCCCCCTGGAGAAGACGGACGTCAGGGTGGCCGAGCTGAAGCTGGTATGGATCCCGATCGGCTCGCCCGAGGCCTAAACGGTCTCGACCAGTGCCTTGAGCAGATCGCGGATCGAGACCACACCGAGCAGGGAGCCCTCGTCGTCGACCACCGGGAGGTGCCGGTAGCCGGTCTCCGCAATCCAGGCGGCGGCATCCCAGACGTCTAGATCCGGGTCGAAGGTGTCGGGGTCGGTGCTCATCAGAGCCGAGACCGGGGTGTCCCCCGCGATCTCTTCGGCGACGGATCGGCGAATGTCCCGCTCGGTCAGCAGGCCCACCAGAGCCATGCCCTCCACCACGGCGAGAGAGCCCAGATCGGAGCCCTCCATCGCCACCGCCGCCTCGAGCACAGTTGTCTCCGGCCCGCAGACGTGAGGGGCATTACCGACCAGGTCAGCGAGTCTCATCACGGGACACGTTAGATACGAGGGAGACCCACCCGGAAGGTGGGTCTTCCCGGAAAGGGTCAGACCTCAGCTCAGACCAGATCCGCCTCGCGGATCCCGAACGACGGGTGACGGAGGCGGCAGAGCGCCAACTTCTCCAGTTGCCTGATCCGCTCACGGGTCAAGTTGAACTCGTCGCCGATCTCCTCGAGGGTCCGGGGGACTCCGTCGTAGAACCCATAGCGAAGGGCGAGGATCCGGCCCTCGCGCTCGGGCAGACGCTCGATCGAGACCCGGAGCGAGTTGGCGACATCCATCTCCTCGGTCATCTGCACCGGGTCGGCGGCGTCCTCGTCCTCGATGAAGTCGCCGAGCTGGGCACCGTCCTCCCCGATCGGCTGCTCGAGCGAGACAGTGTCGGCGACACTGAGGGCCAGTTCGACCTTGTCCGGCGTCACCCCGGCCTCCTCGGCAATCTCCTCGGGGCGAGGATCGCGGCCCAGTTCGGCCTTGAGCGAGGCCTGCGCCGCCCGCACGGCGGCAAGGGTGTCATGCAGGTGGACCGGGATGCGAACGGTGCGGGACTTGTCGGCGATGGCCCGGGTGATGGCCTGACGGATCCACCAGGTGGCGTAGGTGGAGAACTTGAACCCCTTGCGCCAGTCGAACTTCTCGACGGCGCGGATCAGGCCGAGGTTCCCCTCCTGGATGAGGTCGAGGAAGTCGATGCCGGAGGTGTTGGCGTAGCGCCGGGCGTTGGCGACGACCAGCCTGAGGTTGGCGGTGAGGAAGTCGTCCTTCGCCTGGGTGCCCCGTCTTGCTAGCCGGCGAAGCTCCATCTCCTCGCGCTTGCCGGTGTACTCGCCCTTCTCCAGCTTCTCCGCCGCCTCTTCCCCGGATTCGATCTTCTGGGCGAGCTCCACCTCCTGCTCGGCGGTGAGCAGGTCGTACTCACCGATGGCAGTGAGGTACTGCGAGACCAGGTCCGTGGTGAGACGCCCGCGCTCGTCGGTCAGCTTCGAGTGAAGTCTGATGCGGGGCTTCTCGGTCTTGTCCGTACGCGTATCAGCGGCAGCCATCTGGGTCTAGTCCTCCTGGGGCCCGTGGGCAGGGGATGGGCGTTCCCCGAACGGTCAACTATGACACAAGAGGCGGGGTTTGTGAACCCCCCTCTTTTC
>DATBIX010000060.1:0-14074 GCA_036556665.1 Acidimicrobiia bacterium | reverse complement strand
GAAAAGGACATGGATCGTGTCGGAGAGGCCGATCAGCTCCTCGAGGTCGGCGGAGATGAGCAATATCCCCATTCCGGCCGCCCGTGCCCCCTTCAACTCCTCCCACACCGCAGCCTGGGCCCCGACGTCGATCCCACGGGTGGGCTGGGCGGCAATGAGGACCCTCGGATTGGCCATGATCTCGCGACCGACAACCAGTTTCTGCTGGTTGCCACCGGAGAGGGCGGTGGCAGGGACCTCGACGTTGGGTGTCATGACGTCGAAGCGGCGCACGATCTCCTCGGTCTGATCCCGGGCGCCCTTCTTGTCGATCCAGATCCCCCTCGCGTATGGTGGCCTGTCCTGATGTCCCAGTGCGGCGTTCTCCCAGAGCGGCGAGGGGAGGAGGAGCCCCTGCCGATGTCTGTCCTCGGGGATGAGGCCAATGCCCGCCGCTCGCCTTTCGCGAGTGGCGAGGTTGGTGATCGATTCGCCGGCCAGGGTGATCTCGCCGGTGGCCGGGGCCAGACCGACCAACGAATCGACCAGCTGCGCCTGCCCGTTTCCCTCGACCCCGGCGATCCCAACGATCTCACCCTTGTGGACCGTGAACTCGATCCCGCTCAACACCGACCGACCCGAGTCCGTTGCCAGGCCCAGATCTCTCACCTGGAGGAGGACCTCGTCCTGGACGGTTGACTCCCTGGTCTCGGGTGAGGGGAGCTCGCTGCCGATCATCATCTCGGCCAACTGGCGGGCATCGACCTCGGCCGGCGTAGTGGTGCCAACGGTCCTGCCATCACGCATCACCGTGATCCGGTCGGCGATCGAGAGCACCTCGTCGAGCTTGTGCGAGATGAAGACGACAGTGTGGCCTTCGGCCTTGAGGTCGCGAATCGAGTCGAAGAGGTCGTCCACCTCCTGGGGAACCAGCACCGCGGTGGGCTCGTCGAGGATAAGGATCTTGGCCCCCCGGTAGAGCACCTTGATGATCTCGACCCTCTGCCGCTCTCCCACCGAGAGCGTCTCCACTTTGATAGAGGGGTCGAGCCGGAGCCCGTAGTCCTCCCCCACCTTGCGGATCCGGTCCGAGGCGCCGCGGAAGTCGATCTCCAGGCCGGAGCGGGGCTCGGATCCGAGAACCACGTTCTCGAGGACGGTCAGGTTGTCCGCCAGCATGAAGTGCTGGTGGACCATCCCGATCCCGGCGTCGATGGCGTCCTTCGGGGTGCGAAAATGAACCTGCTCCCCGTTGATGGTGATCTCACCCTCGTCGGGGCGGACCATCCCATAGATGATCTTCATCAGGGTGGACTTCCCCGCCCCGTTCTCCCCGACCACGGCGTGGACCTCGGCGGGCATCACGGTCAGCTCGACGTCCCTGTTGGCCACGACACCCGGGTACCGCTTGGTCACACCCCTGAGTTGTATGGCGGGTGCCTGAGCCATCTCCCAGTCCCAATAGAACGCCGGGCCCAGGATCCTGGGCCCGGCGCAAGTTAGCAGGACGGCCTTGAGTCAGGCTGCCGGCTCGGTGGGAACCTCGATGGTCCCGTCGATGATCTGGCCGGCCAGCTCATCGAGTTGGCCGGAGATGTCATCGATGAATCCGCCGGTGGTCGAGTAGCCAACGCCTTCCTCGGCGAGACCGAGACGAGCCTCACCCGGAGTGAAGGCGTCTGAGAGGAAATCGACGATCGCCTTGTTGACGTGGACATCGACCCGCTTCAACATCGAGGTCAGGATGTGCTCCTGGAGAGCCGGGTCACCGACCGTGTTGTACTGGTCGGCGTCGACACCTATCGCCCAAAGGAAGTTGTCGTCCGTCGACTGCTCGGCGGCCGCCTGGAACAGGCCGAGGCCCGATCCGCCTGCGGCGTGGTAGACGACGTCTGCACCCTGCCCGTAGAGGGCCAGGGCGGCTTCCTTGCCCTTGACCGGGTCGTTGAACCCGGTGAAATCGGGCACCTGGGTCAGATAGACCGGAGGCAGGATGGTGATGTCCGGGTTGACGTGCGTCGCACCGGCGATGAAACCGGCCTCGAACTTCTTGATCAGCGGGGTCTCCACCCCCCCGATGAACCCGATCGTGCCACTTACGCTCTTCAGAGCGGCGGCGGCCCCGACCAGGAACGAGCCTTGCTCCTCGGATGAGAGCATGCAGCGGACGTTGGGCATCTCCACCACGGTGAAGGTGTCGTCCTGGGGGCAGTCGTCGGTGATGGCGAACATCACGTCCGGGAACTCGGTTCCCACCCGCCACACGTTCTGGGCGAATGCGAACCCGTTGGCGATGATCAGCTCCGAGCCGGACTCGGCAAGGAGTCGCAAGTTCTCCTCACGGTTCTCACCGCCGGCTTCGGGGGCGAGCTCGTCCCCGTCATAGCCGTACATCTCCTTGCCTTCATCCCAGGCAAGGGCGGCCAGGTCGTTGAACGACAGGTCGCCGCGTCCGCCCACGTCGAATGCCATGCCGATGACCCGACCCTCGCCCGATATCTCGGCGCCGGTGGTCGTGGTCGCCTCTGGTGCTCCGGATGTGGTGGTCTCCTCTGGGGCAGCGGTCGTGGTTGGCTCCGCGGCCGCCGTCGTGGTGGTATCAGCCGTATCGCCTCCGCAGGCCACGAGGACCATTGCGAAGACCGAGATCAGGGCGAGATACCGCAAGTAGCGTTTCACGCTGTTCTTCCTCCGTTTCTGGGGTCGGCAGGTGCGCCTGCCGAATCTGGACATTAACGGCCCGCGGGCTCGTAGGTCGAGACGGAAAGGGGCTCGGGGCGCACCCAGTAGATCCACGGGATCGACACCAGTGTGACCAGCATCTTGAGCACGACGTTCACCCAGAAGATCGACCAGGCCACCTCGACCGGGAACACGCCCAGGGCCGTGGCGATACCGACAAACACCGCCGAATCGACCGGGATGGCGATGGCGTTCGACGTAAGCACCCTGCCCCACTGGTATCGCTCGCCGAACCGGTCCACCCAGCGCTGGTAGGCCTCGGTGTCGATGAGCTCCGAGACCACTTCGGCCAGGATCGAGGCGACCACGATGCCCCACACCGGTGCGAGGACCTGGCCGAACTCGAGCTGGGGCCCGGTGACCGGGTCGGGAGGGAGCCGCGCCACCAGCCAGAAGAAGACCGCCATGAACACGTTGATCCCGGCCGCCAGGAAGATGAGGGTGCGGGCCGCCGACTTGCCGGCGATCTTGTGCACTAGGTCCCTCAGGGTGAAGGTGAACGGGTAGATCAGGGTCCCGGCATCGACGGCATGACCGGCGATCTCGATGATGCGGAGACTGGCGATGTCGGCGAGCATCTGGGCGGCGACGTAGGCGCCACCGACGATGAGCAGCGAGCGGACCGCCTTCGTCATCCCGGGTTGACCATCCGGGACTGGAACATAGGGCGAGAATTCCCGTCATGGGCTTCATGGCCTCGATCCGACGCACGGCCGACGCCACCCCGGCCGAGCGCAACCGAGTGGTGGACCTGCTCCGCGCCGCTTCGATCTTGGTGGTCATCTTCGGCCACTGGCTGATGGCCGCGGTGACGGTCGAGGACGGTGAGCTGATCCCGGGTCACCTGCTGATTCTGGCCGATTGGACCCACCCACTCACCTGGGTCTTCCAGGTGATGCCGGTGTTCTTCCTGGTCGGCGGTTACGCCAACGGGCTGTCCTGGCGTTCGGCGCGCCGCCGGAGCGAGACCTATGGCGGCTGGCTGAGGTCACGTCTCCGCCGCCTCATCCTCCCGGTGGTGCCCCTGCTCTTGTTTTGGACGGCATTTGGGTGGCTTGGCCTCCGCCTCGGGCTTTCCTGGGAGGTGCTCCAACTCGCATCACAAGTCGCCTTGGTCCCCACCTGGTTCCTCGCCGCCTACGTGGTGATCGTGACCATTGCCCCCATCGGGCTCTGGATCTGGGATCGATGGGGGTGGTGGTCGATAGTCGTCGGGATCGCACTCGCCGGGGCCTGCGACTACCTGTCGATCTCAGTCGGGATGGTCCCCGTCGGCTTTCTCAACTATCTGCTGGTGTGGGGCACGGTGCACCAGATCGGGTACGCCTGGCTCGACGGCACAATCGACCGGACCTGGAAGCGGGCCGGTCTTGCGGTCGTCGGATTCCTGGGGACGCTGATCCTGGTCTGGATCGGCCCATATCCGGTGGCGATGGTGGGTCTGGACACCGCCGAGATCACCAACTCCTACCCACCCAGGGTCACCCTCGCCTTCCTCGGGATGTTCCAGGCCGGGATCGCGTTGCTGCTCGAGCCGGCCCTGGCCCGGCTCATGCAAAGGCGGGCGGCCTGGGTGTTCGTGGTCGGGGTCAGCGCCCGGATCATGACGATGTACCTGTGGCACCTCACCGCGATGGTGATCGTGATCGGGCTCTCGATGGCGACGGGTGGCTTCGGCCTCGGGATCGAGCCCCTCACCACGACCTGGTGGCTGACCCGGCCGCTTTGGTTCCTCCTGGTCGGGATGGTGACCATCGCCATGGTTGCCGTCTTCGGCAGGTTCGAGACCCCTGTCGACGACCCGCGCCCTGCCCCTGCCTGGTGGCGACCGGTCATCGCCGTCCTGGCCGTCTGCGCCGGCCTCGGCCTTCTGGCCGCCATCGGCATCGCCGATGCCGATGGGCTCAACGGCCTCGTCCTCACCCTCCCCATCATCGGCGTCGTGGTGGGGGGCATCGCCCGCCTGCCCGGAAACCGGGTGTTGACCCGAAGCTGAGGTTCCACGGCCCGTATACGGGCGGGACTGTCTCAGCTTCGTGGGTACCCCTTGCACTGTGCTGTATCACTTGGCACCTTTGGCATTGGGATGGGGGAGAAGACACGGGAGCTGATCGAGTACGCCCGCACCCGCGGGGGCGTGTTCACCTCGAGGGAGGCGCTCGCCCTCGGGATCAGCAGCACCACCCTCACCCGCCGTGTCGACGATGGGATCTTCGTTCGAACGAGGCGCGGTGTCTTCCGGCTGGTCGGAACCGAGGAGGAGCACGATGCGTACCTCGAGGCAGCTTGCCGAGCTCTCAATGCGGTGGTGTCGCACGAATCCGCCGGCCGCCTCCACAGATTCGACGGCCTACCGTGGGTCGTGCCGACCGTGACCGTGCCCCACCGGCACACCAAGACGTTCCGAGGCGTGGTCGTCCACCAGTCCACGGACATCTCTGACGACCACACCAGGCGAATCAGGGGTCTGCCCGTCACCACCGCCGAGCGGACGATCATCGACCTTGCAGTCGTGCTCACCGACGCACGACTCGACTGGATCCTCGACCGCGCACTGTCATCCGGCGCCGTGGATCTAGAGGTCCTGGCGGCCCTCTTCTCGACCATTGGGCGAAGAGGCAAGCCGGGCACGACCAGGATTCGGAGGCTGCTGGACAAGCGCGGGGCGGACTACCAGCCGCCTGACACGGTGCTCGAGCAACGCCTGCTCGACCTGATCCTGGGCGCAGGTCTCGCCCGACCCACTCCTCAGTTTCGGCCTCCCTGGCTGGTCCCGACCGCGGGGCGAGTCGATTTCGCGTATCCCAAGAAGCGGCTGATCATCGAAGGCGACAGCCGAAAGTGGCATCTGCTCATGGACTCATTCCAGACCGACCGACATCGCGACAATCAAGCTCAGCTCGCCGGTTGGCGGATCCTCAGATTCACATGGCGTGACATCACGGAGGACCCCCTGATGGTGGTGGCCATGATCCGAGCGGCGCTGGGCTCGTAGTCACTCCGATCGAGCACACCCATCTCAACCTGAGACAGTTACGCCCGTATACGGGCCGCAGAAGCTGAGGTTCGCAGCTACTCGACGATGCCGATCAGGGCCTCGTCGATGTGGCCGTAGCCGACGAGGGTGGGGTCGGTGACGCCGGCGTATTCCCAGTGCCAGGGCTCCCGGGTTGGACGGTCGCACCAGGCCCACCGGGGGTGCACCCACCCGAATCGATAGGCGTTGCCCTGAAGCCAGCGAAAGGCGCGATCGGTGCAGGTGAGCACTCCTCGCCCATCGGTGAAGTCCACCGCCCGGCCCCAGCCGTGGTTGGAGTGGCCTGCTTTGGCGATCGGAGGCCCGGAGCACACCCGGGTCGTCTTGCTCCCGGTCTGGACCCGTTCCCCGGTCAGCGGGTCCGACCCGTAGGTGGGAACTTCGGTCTTGGGGCATCGGCTGTCGTAAGCGCCCCGCTGCGTGTTGAAGGACCGGTAGCAGTCCTCCCAACCCAGGTAGATGCCGTCGACCTCGGCGGCCTCCATCAGCAGGGCGTACATGTATGCCGCATCGCGCTCCAGGGTGCAGCCCTCACGGGTCATCATGCGATCGCCGGGCATCTTCCCGTTGACGTAGCCACTCAACTCGAGGTCGGCGGTAGCGGCCTCCTGGCCGGCCGGGACGTACTCGGGCGGCGGCTCCAGGGCCAGAGCGGGGGCGATGGCGAGAATCAGAGCGAGTAGGGGCATGACGAACGGTTCGTAGGCCCAATTCATCGGCCGCGGAGTGGGCCGGCTTTAGCTCAGTCCTGGCCGGCGAGCTCCACCATCGGGGTGTCTGGGGTCTCCGCTGCTGTCAGCGACTCGAAGGTCAGCTCTTCGTTCTCGCTGTCGAGACCGACCAGGATGGTGGTCCCGGCCTTGAACTCGCCGAGCAGGACACGCTCGGAGAGCGGGTCCTCCAACAACCTCTGAATCGCACGGCGGAGTGGCCGCGCCCCGAGCTCGGGGTCATAGCCCCGGGTTCCGAGGAACTCCTTGGCGTCATCGGTGAGAACCAGCTCGAGGTGCTGGGACTCGAGCTGCTCGTGGACCCTCTGCAGCATCAGATCGACGATCTGCTTGAGCTCCTCCATGGTCAGCTCGTGGAACACGATGATCTCGTCGAGGCGGTTGATGAACTCGGGTCTGAAGTGCTTCTTCAGCTCGTCGGTCACCCGCTCCTTCATGTGCTCGTAGGTCATGTCCTGGTCCTCGGCATGGAAGCCGACCGCCTTCTTGTGGAGGTCGCGGGTGCCCAGGTTCGAAGTCATGATGATGACGGTGTTCTTGAAGTCGACGGTCCGCCCCTGGGCGTCGGTGAGGCGTCCCTCCTCCAGGATCTGGAGCAAGGTGTTGAACACGTCCGGGTGGGCCTTCTCGATCTCATCGAAGAGGACCACGGAGAAAGGCTTGCGACGGACCGCCTCGGTGAGCTGGCCTCCCTCGTCGTAGCCGACATACCCGGGAGGGGATCCGACGAGACGGCTCACGGTGTGCTTCTCCATGTACTCGGACATGTCGAGCTGAATCAGTGCATCCTCCTGGCCGAACAGGAACTGGGCCAGAGCCTTGGCGGTCTCGGTCTTCCCGACTCCAGATGGGCCGAGGAAGATGAACGAGCCCGAGGGGCGGCGCGGGTCTTTGAGGCCGGCCCTGGTCCGGCGGATCGCCTTGGAGACCGCGGTGATCGCATCGTGCTGGCCGATGATCCGCTTGTGCAGCTCGTCCTCCATGTGGACGAGCCGGGCGGTCTCCTCTTCGGTCAGGCGGTGAACCGGGATCCCGGTCCACTGGGCCAGCACCTCGGCGATCTCCTCTTCGTCGATGACCCACCCCGACTCTCCCCCGCCCGCCTCTCGCATGGCGCGATCGCTGAGGAGGCCCTTCTCCTCGTCCCGGAGGTTGGCGGCACGCTCGTAGTTCTCCCGTGCCACCGCATCCTGCTTGTCCCGGCGCACATTCGACAGCTTCTCGTCGATGGCCGTGATCTCGGGCACGTCGCTGGTCCGCTGGATCCTTGTCCGGCTCCCCGCCTCGTCGATCAGGTCGATGGCCTTGTCGGGGAGGAACCGGTCGGAGAGATAGCGATCGGCGAGGTTGGCGGCGCTCACGATCGCCTGGTCGGTGAAACGCACCGAGTGGTGAGCCTCGTACCTGTCCTTCAGGCCCATCAGGATCTGGATGGTCTCGGTCACCGACGGCTCGTCGACCTGGATCGGCTGGAAGCGGCGCTCGAGCGCCGAGTCCTTCTCCAGGTACTTGCGGTACTCCTCGAGTGTCGTGGCCCCGACCGTCTGCAACTCCCCCCTGGCCAGCATCGGCTTGAGGATGGAGGCGGCGTCGATGGCGCCCTCGGCGGCGCCGGCGCCGACGAGGGTGTGGATCTCGTCGATGAAGAGGATGATGTCGCCGCGGCTCTTGATCTCCTTGAGCACCTTCTTGAGCCGCTCCTCGAAGTCGCCTCGATACCGCGATCCGGCGACGAGGGCGCCGAGGTCCAGGGAGTAGAGGTTCTTGCCCTGGAGGTTCTCGGGCACATCCTTGGCCACGATCCGCTGGGCGAGGCCTTCGACGATGGCGGTCTTGCCCACTCCGGGCTCGCCGATGAGCACCGGGTTGTTCTTGGTCCGGCGTGAGAGGATCTGCATGACGCGCTCGATCTCCCGGATCCGCCCAATGACCGGGTCGAGCTTTCTCTCCCGAGCAAGCTGGGTGTAGTTGCGCCCGAACTGGTCGAGGACGGTGGAGCCGCTCGAGGATGACTCGCCCCTGCTCGATCCCGACGGCTCGGAGGCCTGCTGCTCGCTGCCGCCAGGCCCGGAGAGCAGCTGGATCACCGTCTGGCGCACTTTCTGAAGCTCGGCGCCGAGCTGCTGGAGCACCTGAGCGGCGACGCCCTCGCCCTCGCGGATCAGACCGAGGAGGATGTGCTCGGTGCCGATGTAGTTGTGCCCCAACTGCAGGGCCTCGCGAAGACTCAGCTCGAGGACCTTCTTGGCTCGGGGTGTGAATGGGATGTGCCCCGAGGGGGATTGCTGGCCCTGGCCGATGATCTTGACGACCTCCTCCCGCACAGAGGCCAGGTCGATGTCGAGGCTCTCCAGCGCCTGGGCGGCGATGCCCTCTCCTTCGTTGAGGAGTCCGAGCAGGATGTGCTCCGTGCCGATGTAATTGTGGTTGAGCAGCCGCGCCTCTTCCTGGGCCAGAACCACGACCCGGCGGGCACGATCTGTGAACCGCTCAAACACTTGCGACTCCTGACCCAGGCATACGCAACTTTACCATCGGCCCGTTGTAGACCCGGAGCCTGGTTCCCGAGCCACGCGCACGTAATACCATCGTCATGAATGGAAGACCTCCAAAGTCTCATTCGTATTCCCGATGTTTGGGAGTCTCTCGCCCGGGTCGAGGAAAGACTGCTCGAGGCCGCGTCGGCCGATGACCCATATCTGACCAAGATCGCCCAGCATCTCCTTCTCGCCGGTGGCAAGCGCTTCCGGCCTCTCCTCGCCCTCCTCGCCAGCGAGTTCGGCTCTAGCCGCGACCACCGCCCGATCGAGGCCGGCGTCTCCGTCGAGCTGATCCACGTCGGCTCGCTCTACCACGACGATGTGATCGACGAGGCCGACGTGAGGAGGGGAGCGGCCTCGGTCAACGCCAACTGGGACAACACCGTGGCCATCCTGGCCGGCGACTTCCTGATGGCGCGGGCGTCAGAGGTGGCGGCCACGCATCTCAGCCAGGAGTCAGTCAGGCTGCTCGCCACCACGTATGCCGAGTTGGTCGAAGGCCAGACCAGGGAGCTCCAGCTCGACTTCAATCTCGATCACGGCATCGCCGAGTACGAGCAGGTCATCGCCGGTAAGACGGCATCCCTGATCCGCACCTCGGCCCGGCTGGGTGCGATGGCCGGTGAGGCCTCGGCCGATGTGGTCGAGGCGTTGTCCTCCTGGGCCTGGGAGGTGGGGATGGTGTTCCAGATCGCCGACGACGCCCTCGACCTGGTCGCCTCGGAGGAGACGATCGGCAAGCCGGCCGGCTCGGACATCAGGGAGGGCAAGTTCACCATGCCGGTTCTCGACGCCCTGGCCGGCGAGAACGGAGACGAGGTCCGCCGGCTCCTCGCCTCCGAGCGGCCGTATTCCGACGAGGTGGTCGTGGAGGTCATCGAACTGGTCATCGAGGGAGGCCATGTCGACACCGCCCTGGCCGAGGCGGAGCGGAGGCTGAACCGGGCCGGAGAAGCGTTGTCCAACCTGCCGTCGGGCACCGGGCGCGAGACGCTGGAGAGCCTCGGTGGGTACTTGGTGGAGAGAGTCGAGTCGACGCGGGGCTGACCGGGCGTGGACCTGGCCGACATCCTCGCCGACGGATACCACATCGAGTTCGAGGACGACTTCGATGTAGAAGACCTGGACCGGGCGCACTGGCTACCCCACTATCTCCCCCACTGGAGCTCCCGGGAGAGGTCCAGGGCCCTATACCAGATCGAGGATGGCCTGCTCCACCTCCTCATCGAGGAGGCCCAGGCGCCCTGGTGCCCGGAACTGGATGGGGAGACCAGGGTCTCGTCACTGCAGACAGGGGCGTTCTCCGGAGAGGCGGGTAGCACGGTCGGACAGCATCGGTTCACCCCGGGGGCGGTGGTGAGGGAGGCCCAGGATGCGCTACGGCTCTACACCCCTCGCTACGGCCTGTTCCAGGCACGCGCCCGGGGTCTGGCCGATTCGGCCTGCATGGTGAGCCTGTGGATGATCGGGTTCGAGGACCGGCCGGAGAGGTCGGGTGAGATCTGTGTCTTCGAGATCTTTGGTCGAAACGTCCGGCCCGGATCGGCCCTCGTCGGGATGGGGGTGCACCCATTCGACGACCCATCGCTCGACGACGACTTCGCCGAGGTGCTGCTGCCGATCGACGTCACCGAGTTCCACGAGTACGCGGTGGAGTGGGCGGAGGACCATGTGTCCTTCTTCGTGGACGGCGGGCACGTCCGGACCACCGAGCAGTCGCCGAGCTATCCGATGCAGTTCATGTTGGGAATCTATGAGTTCGCCAGGACCGACACGGCAGGCGGCTATCCCAAGCGATTCACCGTGGACTTCCTGAGGGGATATCGGCGACAGCCGAGCCCCTAGCCCTCGGGGCGGAGGGTGGGGAAGAGGATGACGTCTCTGATGTGCGACTGGTCGGTGAGCAGCATGACGAGCCGGTCGACCCCGATGCCCAGCCCGCCGGTGGGAGGAAGCCCGTATTCCAACGCCAGGAGGTAGTCCTCGTCGACCGGGTGCGCCTCCTCGTCTCCGGCGGCACGGGCCGCAGCCTGCTCCTCGAACCGGCGACGCTGGTCGTCGGGATCGTTGAGCTCACTGAAGGCGTTGGCGTACTCGGAGCCTGCGATGACCAGCTCGAAGCGGTCGACCAGGCGCGGGTCCGTGTCGTTGCGTCGAGCCAGCGGCGAGACCTCGACCGGCGGGTGGGTGACGAAGGTCGGCTCCCAGATCTCGTCCTCGACCAGCACCTCGTAGATCTCGGCCAGGATCAGCCCCGGAGACCAGTCCTGCCCGACCTCGACCCCCGCCTCTGCGGCCAAAGCGGCTAGCTCCTCGATGGGGATGTCGAGGTCGACTTCTCGCCCGAGTCGCTCCGACACCAGAGCGGTCATCGAGACTCGCCGATAAGGCGGGGTGAGATTCAGCTCGCGCCCCTGGTAGGTGATGGTGTGGGTACCCAGCACCGACATGGCAACCGCCGAGATCACCTCCTCGACCAGCGACATGATGTCGGTGTAGTCGGCCAGGGCCTGGTAGGCCTCGAGCATGGTGAACTCGGGGTTGTGGGTGGCGTCGATGCCTTCGTTGCGGAAGATCCGTCCGATCTCGAACACCTTCTCCATCCCTCCGACCACGAGACGCTTCAAGTGGAGCTCGGTCGCGATGCGGAGGAACATGGGAAGGTCGAGAGCGTGATGCTCGGTGGCGAAGGGCCGCGCCGTCGCCCCTGTGGCCTGACCGAGCAGGATCGGCGTCTCCACTTCGACGAAGCCCCGGCTCTCGAACTGGCGGCGCAGCTCTGAGACGATGGCAACTCGGGTCGAGGCCACGTGCCGGGCCTCGTCGCTGACCATCAGGTCCAGATAGCGACGGCGACTGCGCAACTCGATGTCCTGCAGCCCGTGCCACTTGTCGGGAAGAGGCCGGAGGCTCTTCTGGAGGAGGACCAGGTCGTCGACCCGGACGCTGAGCTCGCCCTTGCGCGTGGTCATCACCTCGCCAGACGCCCCGATCCAGTCGCCCAGGTCCAATCGAGCGAAGCGGTCGGCCAGGTCGTCTCCTGCGGTCGACCTGTCGACCATGAGTTGGATCCGGCCCGAGACGTCCTGGAGAGTGCCGAACTGGAGCTTCCCGAAGGAGCGGGACAGCATCAGACGACCGGCCACGGAGGCGCGGTCGGTTGTCGTCTCGCCCGGGGGAAGGTCGGCGTACTGCTCGTGGAGCTGGGCGGCGAGATGACTTCTCTCGAACCGGGCGGGATAGCCGCCACCGGCGACGATCTCGGCGTGATGGGACCGACGACCGGCGCTGAGCGGGTCAGGGTTGGATGTCTCGGTCATGACGGCTCGATGGTCGGCGGCGGTCAGGGCAGGGTACTTAGACGGCTCCGCTCGCCCAGGATCAACCCGCGGTCCGGCATCGGTCTGCCATCGGCCCAGTCGAATGTCACGTTGTCGATCAGGCGGACCCCTCCCACGTGCGCGGCGGCGGCGAGCACCGCCGGCTGGTCGAGTGTCTCGATCGGGACCATGGTCTCCCGGGAGGCGAGTGTGGCGTAGTCGATCTCGAGCCCCTTCATCGACCGGCGCACCGTTGCCTCCAATCTCTCGCCCCTCCGCTCGCCGGCATCGACCTGCTCGGCCGCCTGGAACAGGCCCCTGCTGATGGCCAGGGCGCGCTCTCGGGAAAGTCGATCGAGTCTGACGTTTCGGCTGGAGAGGGCGAGCCCGTCCGGCTCCCTCACCAGTGGAGCGTCGATCACCTCGACCGGGAAGCGGAGGTCGCGCACCATGGCGCGCAGGACCGCGATCTGCTGGGCGTCCTTGCGCCCGAACATGGCGATGTCGGGCTGGAGGCCGGCGAACAACTTGGCCACGACGGTGGCCACCCCGGTGAAGTGCCCGGCCCGGTACCTCCCCTCCATCTCCTGTGAGACTCCCCCCACGTCGACGATGGTCGTCTCGCCCACCGGGTAGACCTCCTCCACTTCGGGGACGAACAAGAGATCGACCTCGTGATCCCTGGCCAGCTCGGCGTCGCGGTCGATGGCGCGCGGGTAGGCGGCGAAGTCATCCCGGTCGTCGAACTGGGTCGGGTTGACGAACAGGGAGACGACCAGCGTGTCGCAATGTGTTCGCAGCAGGTCCATGAGGGCGAGGTGCCCCTCGTGGAAGAAGCCCATCGTCGGGAGCAGCCCAACTCGTCCCCGGTACATGGCCCTGGTCGACTCGAACGTCCCGGTCAGCTCCATCGAGCGACGTCCCCCCGCCGACCGGCGCGAATCGCAGTCGCCTCTGCCATCAGCCGGTACTGGTCGGCCAGGTCGTCGGACACCATCCTCGCCGCATCCAGCTGCCCTGCAACTGTGGTGGCGTCTCCTCTGGCGACCGGCCCGGTGAGGGGTGACTCGGGGCCGGGCGAGTACACGTTGGCCACCGCCGCTTCCACCAGGGGCCGCGTGACCGACTTCTCGATCCCCGCCGCGGCCATCAGGTCGCCAGCGATGAGAAGGGCGGTGATGACGAAGTTCGAAGCCGCGGCTGCACCTGCGTGATAGCCGGGGCGGGCGGCGTCGCTCAGCTCGAAGGGCATCATCCCGAGGGAGTGGGCGAGCTCACCCAGTGCCGGTCGGGCCCCGGGGTCTCCGCCTATGCCCACAAACGACCCGGCCAGGGCAGCGGAGCCACGCTCGGGATCAGGGAGCGTCTGGAGGGGGTGGAAACCACCGACTGCGGCCCCGGCGGCGGACAGCGCGTGCAGGGCGGTGACAGGGGTGAACCCGGAGAGATGGGCGGCGACCGGTGTCGCCTCGCCACCGGCGGCGAGTCGTCCCGCCACCTCCTCGATCGCATCGTCTCGGACCGCGATCAGGAGGAGGTCTGCTGCCGGCAGCGGGTCGCCCCAGGCCAGTGCCGGCCCGAACCTCGAGTCCCCCGACCGCGAGAGCACTCCGACGATGTGGTGCCCGACCCGGGCCGCGGCAAGGGCAATCGATCCCCCGGCCCTTCCCGGGCCAACGACTATCAAATCCATCAAACGCCTGACGCCGACATGGCGGCGAGGCT
>DATBIX010000059.1:0-48615 GCA_036556665.1 Acidimicrobiia bacterium | reverse complement strand
ACCGTCACTTTCCTCTTCACCGACATCGAGGGCTCGACCCGGATGGTCCAGGCCCTGGGTGACGCCTGGGTCGGTGTCCTCGAAGCGCACAATCGGGTCATCGGTGGGGCGATAACAGCCAACTCGGGTGTGGTGGTCAAGACCGAAGGCGACTCCTTCTTCGCCGTCTTCGCATCGGCACTCGACGCGCTCCGTGCCGCACTGCACGCCCAACACGGTCTCATCGCGCACCCGTGGCCGGCGGACGGCGTGGTGAGGTCGCGAATGGGTCTCCACACCGGCCTCGGCGTGCTCGGGGGATCCGACTACGTGGGCCTCGACGTGCACCGTGCCGCCCGCATCGCCGATGCGGCCCACGGCGGGCAGATCGTCTTGTCCGAGCCCACCGCCATCCTGGTCGAGCGGCACTTGCCGGAGAACGTCGACCTGCGCGACTTGGGCAAGCACCGGCTGAAGGACCTGTCCGATCCGGAGGCGATCTTTCAGATCGTCGCCCCAGGGCTTCAGATCGAGTTCCCGTTGCTGCGCACTCTCGATGCGATTCCCAACAACCTCCCCAAGCAGCTCACCAGCTTCGTGGGGCGCGAGCGTGAGCTCGAAGAGGCGCTCCGATTGCTCGAGTCCTCCCGCATCCTCACCCTCACCGGGCCTGGAGGAACCGGGAAGACCAGGCTCTCGCTCCAAGTGGCAGCCGAGGCTGCAGCCGACTTCCCCGACGGGGTCTTCTTCGTCGACCTGGCCCCGGTCACCGACGTGGAGGTGGTGCCTTCGCGTGTGTTGGAGACGCTGGGTATGCCAGCCTCGACCCGCGACGAGTCACCGGTGATGCGGCTCACCAGCCAGCTGTCCGACAAGGGCCTCCTCCTGGTCCTCGACAACTTCGAGCAACTCCTCGATGCGGCCCCGGTGGTTGCCGACATGCTCAGGGCGGCCCCCCGGACCAAGGCGATCGTGACCTCGAGAGCTCCGTTGCGCATCGGCGGCGAGCAGGAGATGCCGGTTCCCCCACTGGGTCTCCAAGGCCTGGGTCCCGCTGTTGTCAACGAGGACCTGATGGAGTCGGAGGCGGTTCGCCTGTTCGCCGACAGGGCGATGGCGGTCAGACCCGATTTCCACCTCACCGCGGCGAACGCCCCCATCGTGGGCGAGTTGGTGCGCCGGCTCGATGGTCTTCCCCTCGCCATCGAGCTGGTCGCCTCCCGGCTCCGTCTCCTCCCGGTCGAACAGATCCTCGACCGCCTCGATGCCCGCATGCTTGGATCCGGATCGGTCGACCTGCCCGAGCGACAACGCACGATCGAGAACGCGATCTCCTGGAGCTTCGACCTCCTCAGCGGAACGGAGCAGATGCTGTTTGCCCGCTTTTCAGTCTTCTCAGGCGGGGCGCGGCTCGATGAGGTGGAGCAAGTCTGCGGCCCAGACGAGGAACTGGGCGGCGATCTGCTCGACACCCTCTCCAAACTGGTCGATCACAGCCTCATCCAGCGGATCGACCCCGAAGGCCATCCCCGGCTACACATGCTCCTCGTCATCCGTGAGCACGCCATGGGCAAGTTGGAGCAGTCGGCTGAGGCCGACGAGATTCGCCTCCGTCACGCCACCGCCTACACGGAGTTCGTCGAGCAGGCTTCTCCGGAGCTGCTCCGCAAGGACCGCAAGGAATGGCTGGACCTGGTCGAAGAGGAGCACGACAACATCCGCGCTGCCCTCGATTGGGCGAAGGCTTCCGGTCAGATCGATCTCGCCCTCCGGCTGTGCGCCGCATCGTGGCGCTTCTGGCAGGCGAGGGGCCACCTCCACGAGGCCCGTCGCCTTGTCGAGGGCGTCCTGGCCTGCGAAGGGGGGGACCCACGGTTTCGAGCCCGCGCCCTAGAGGCCTGGGGTGGTCTGCTCTGGTGGCTCGGGGAGGGGGAGAAGGTCCTGGACGTCTATCGAGAGGCGCTCGATGTCGAGCGGGAGCTGGGTGACCCGAAGCAGATCGCCAATGCCCTCTACAACTATTCGCTGGCACTTGTCTTCGGCTCCAACCCTTCCGAGCAGGCCCTCGCCGCGCTCGACGAGGCGGAGGAGCTGTACCGCGGGCTGGGTGACATCGGTGGTCTCGGCGACGTCGAGTGGGCGAAGGGCAATGCGATCGCCTTCCTTCTCGGCGACTACGAGCAGTCGTCCATCCACTGGCAGAGGAGCATCGACTATTACCGTCGGGCGGGGAACGAGTTCGGGCTGGGTTGGGGTCTCTACGAGGTGGGAGCCATTGCCCGCAGGCTCAACGACAACGCGGCCGCCTGGCAGGCCCACACCCAAGGCCTGTCCTTGTTTGCCGGGCACCGAGACGTCACCGGCGTGGTCATGTTCATCTCACTGGCGGCCGGGATCGCCATAAACCTTGGCGACCTGGGCAGGGCCCATCGGCTCGCAGGGGCGTTTCACAGCCTGCGTCTCTCCTCCGGCACCGAGATCGTGCGCAACGACCTCAATCGGATAGAGGGGCTCGAGTTCGAAGTGATGGAAGCGCTGTCAGGCGAGGAGGCGATCCCGTATCGCGAGGGGAGGGCCATGGGATTCGACCAGGCGGTCCAGTATGCCCTCGCCGGGCCGACCGACCACTGACCTGATTCGCCTACTCGAAGGTCGCCACCGCCCACACCAGCATGGCCATGAAGGCGGAGGACAGCACCAGCAACAGCCAGCTGACAACCACCACACCGCTGAGGAAGCGGCCGGAGGCCTGGTGGTTGAGAATGAGCACGTAGATCCCGACCACGGCCCCAACCACGGCCGTTATCAGGACCACCAAGTTGTTATCGAATAGCCGGTTGATGAACAGACCGGCGACCGTTCCCACCCCGAATCCGGCGAGGAGGCCTACCACGATGTCATGGACCCTCCACCAGATGGGGTGTCGGCCGGGCGCGGCCAGGTTGGACATGTCGCGAATCTACGCACCCGGGCTGAGCCGGGGGAGAGGTGCCCGGGGCCCGGGTCGATGTAATGGGAGAAAGTCGTTTGACTTATTACATCCTGATACGTTAAGGTAAGGCCTGTAGAGAAGAATGGTCATTACAGAGAAGGAGGACCCATCATGAACGGGCACCCGGCATTGGCCTACACGCTGGCATTGCAGCGACTCGACGACCGGAGGCATCGATCGCCGTCCAATCGGGAGAAGGCGGTGTCTGCCCGGGGGCGCACCATGAAGCTGGGCGGCTACCGGATCACCATCAGCAGGGAGGTTCCTGGTGTTTCGCGCACGGTGTGAGGTTCTCGGCCGTGACGTTCTCATCTGGCCCTCCGATCTGCTCGGAGTCCACAACACCGTGGACGGGATCTCGATCCACTACACCTGTGCCTGCGGTGAGAAGGCGGAGATCATCACGGGGGCCATCGTCTCCACCCTGGAGATACGTCACCCGATCCGGGCAGCCTGACGATCACTCCTCTGGTCGGATCCCTTCTTGCCATGGCGGCGTCGATCGGACTCGCTCAGGTGCCTCTTCCTGACCCGGACGGCTGTGGGAGTCACCTCGACCAGCTCATCGTCGGCGATCCACTCGATCGCTGCTTCCAGGGTCATCTCCCGGGCCGGCCTCAGGTTGATCGCCTCGTCGGCGGAGTGTGTCCGGATGTTGGTCAACTCCTTGGGCCGGGCCGGGTTCACCACCATCTCGGCCGATCTCGAAGACTCACCGATGATCATGCCCTCATAGACCCCCACGCCGACGCCGACGAACAGCTCGCCTCGCTTTTGCAGATTGTCCAGGGCGAACCCGGTGCTGGTGCCGGCCCGATCGGAGACCATGGCCCCACCGACGCGATGGGGCAGCTCCCCGGCCCACGGCATCCAGCCGTCGTGGTGCTGGTGGATCAGCGCAGTTCCCCGGGTGGTGGTCATCAACAGCGACCGGAAGCCGATCAGACCTCGGGCCGGGGCGGTGATGGTGATGATCGTCCGCCCCCGGTCGCCCGGGACCAGCTCCACGACGGTGCCACGACGCGCCGCCGCCGCCTGGGTGATCGCACCGACGTACTCGTCGGGGACGTCGACGACGGCGCGTTCGACCGGTTCGTGGGCTATACCGTCGATCTCCCGGATGATCACCTCCGGGCGGCTCACCTGCAGCTCGAATCCCTCCCGGCGCATCGATTCGATGAGGACGGCGAGCTGTAGCTCACCTCGCCCCGCCACCTCGACCACCTCGGGCGAGGAGGTGGCCCCGAGTCGGATCGAGACGTTGCCCAGGACCTCCCTCCTCAACCGGTCCTGGATCTGACGGGAGGTCAGGAACCTCCCATCCTTGCCGGCGAGGGGTGAGGTGTTGACCCCGAATGTCATCTTGAGCACCGGCTCGTCGACGACGAGCCGGTGCAGCGGCCGGGGATCGACCGGGTCGGCAAGCGTGTCGCCGATCTCCACCTCGGGAAAGCCGGCGACCACGAACAGGTCCCCGGCGGCTGCCTCGTCGACCTCGACCCTGGTGACCCCGGTGAACCCGAGCAGGGTGGTGAGTCGTCGCTTCAAGGGCGGTTCTTCTTCGTTGCCATGGCACAGGGCGATCTGGCTCCCTCTGACCAGGGTGCCCTCTACCACGCGCCCGATGGCGAGTCGGCCCAGGTAATCGGACGAGTCCAGGTTGGTGACGAGCGCCTGAAGGGGTGCGGCAGGGTCGCCAGTGGGAGCCGGGATGGTGTCGACCACGGCATCGAGCAGAGGAGCGAGATCGGCATCATCGTCGGGGATGCCGATCCCGAGGACGGCCCGGCCGAGACGGGCCACCGTGGAGACGATGGGGAAATCGATGTGATGGTCCTGAGCATCGAGATCGAAGAACAGCTGATACACCTCGTCGGCCACCGCTTCGGGGCGGGCATCGGGGCGATCGACCTTGTTGAGCACGACAACTGCGGGTAGATGCCGCTCCAGCGCCTTGGAGAGGACGTACCTGGTCTGTGGCATGGGCCCATCGGCGGCGTCCACCAAGAGGAGGATGCCGTCGACCATGGCCAATGCCCGTTCCACCTCCCCGCCGAAATCGGCGTGCCCCGGCGTGTCGACGAGGTTGATCTTGGTTTCGCCCCATTGGATGGATGCCGCCTTGGCCAGAATCGTGATCCCGCGCTCTCGTTCCTGGTCGGTCGAGTCCATCACCCGCTCGACGCGCTCCTCGTGAGCGGCGAAGACGCCGGTCGCCCCCAGCATCGAGTCGACCAGGGTGGTCTTGCCGTGGTCGACGTGCGCGACGAGCGCGACGCTTCTGATCGAAGGGGCGGGCACCGAGGCATGGTATTGCCCCCAGGGCACTGTCGAGATTCAGGCCCTTTCGTGTCACCCGTCCGGGATCCTCGTTCGTCTGTCAGGGCTGACGAAGAAGGAGCGCATATGTCCGATCGGTGGTCGAAGAGAGAGGGTGCCGTCGCCGCTGCGGTGGCCATTTCGATCTTGGTCTCTGTCATCCTCGCCCTCGCCCTGGGCAACGCATTCTGGTTGGCTGTCCCGGTGGCTTTTGCCATCGGTTGGCGGTCTCTGCCTGGGTTCTGGCGAACGGTCCTGAGAGGTTTGGCCGCGGGGGCCGTAGCCGGGCTACTGGTCCTAGGCCCCGGATTCCGCCTTGCGATGCGGGTCGTGGCGATCCTGGACCCGATCCGCACGCCCGAGTTCACCGCGGAGGGCACCCTCTTCATCGTCGTGTTCGTCGGCGGCCTGCTCGGCGGGATCTTTGGCCTGGCGGCGGCGCTGCTGCGGCGCGGGCTCGGTCTGAGCGGCCCTGCGATGGCGGGCTGGATGACTGTCGCATTGATCGGGTTCCTTCTCCTTGGGCCCGATCTGCGCTCGGAGTTCACGGATCTGGGACCCGGCGCCTGGTTCAACATCCCGATGTTCGGTCTCGTCGTCTATCTCTACGGCCTCGTGACCAACCGGCTGTTCGACCGATTCACCGTGGCAAGGCCGGAACTGACGTCATCGGCGCCTGTCGAGGTGCAAGCATGAGAGCCATGAAGGAAACGAGCCGATCATGAGCTGGTGGGCCATCGAGCTCCTGACCAACGTCATCCTGCTCGCCATCGTGTTCATCCTCGGCCCACTCATCAAGCGTTTCGGTCGGAGTTACGCCGGCGACGTGTTCCGGGCAAATCCTCGGACGGGTAAGAGCTACCTGGTCCTGATGGACGTGGCCTACTACCTGATCTTCGTCGCATACATCCTGTTCACCGTCACATTGACCAAACCGGTCGAGTGGGCTCGGGTTGGGGTCCAAGTCGAGGACGAGCTGGTGCGGGTCGGCGCACTCCTCCTCTTGATGGGGGTGCTCCACGGGCTGAACGTCCTCAGTCTTCCCCTGGTGGGCAGGTTGCTGGGCCTCAGCCGCCAGCTCGAGGAAGACACCCCCCGCCCGGCTTGAGCGTGTACTGGGCTGAGGCCCTCGACGCGACCAAGACATCCTGGACCCGGGCCGAGCGAGACCGGCGCGCCCTCATGGAACACCTCTACCAGCGAGAGGCCTCCTCCCTTGTGCGATTGGCCCGGATATTCACGGATGACAGGAACGCCGCCGAAGACCTGGTCCAGGAGGCCTTCATTCGTCTCTTCCACTCGGCCCATCGGATAGAGGACGACACCCGGGCTGCCCCCTATCTGCGGTCCATCGTCCTCAACCTCACCCGTGACCACAACCGTCGCGGGCTGATGTCGCTTCGTCATCAAGACGCCGCGATCGACCGATCGTCACCGGAGCAGCCGGACGAGCAGGTGGTTCGCACCGAAGGCCAGGCCGAGATCCTCGACGCACTGCGAGGGCTCTCGCCACGCCAGCGGGACTGCCTGGTGTTGCGCTTCTATCTCGAACTGTCCGAGAAAGAGATTGCGACGACCCTCGAAATATCGGCCAACTCGGTCAAGACTCACTGCCGACGCGGTCTCGCCTCCATGGCAGCGGCATTGGAGGAGCGCCAATGACCCTGGAGCAGCGGCTGGCCGAGGCCCTTCGCGAGGTCGACGCCTACGAGCCGAGCCCTGACCTCTTCGTTCGGGTGGAACGAAGCCTCGACGAGGACCATGCCCACCGAAGGCGCGTCGGAGTCGCCTGGCTCTCGGCCATGGCCTCCTTGTCGGCGATAGTCGTCTACCTGGGCCTCCTCGCATCCAGATCCGACTCAGGGCAGTTGGTCATACCGATCTGGGCGATGGCGCTGATCGAGAATGTGATTCTGGTCGCACTCGTCTTTCTCCTCGCCCCGGTCATTCGCCGTTTCGGGGGCTTCTACGTGGCCGACGTGTTCCATCTCGACCCTGAGACCGGCATCAGGTTCCTTCGATTGCTCGACCTTGCCTATTACCTGGTGTTTGGCGGTGTGATCCTCATCGGGATGTCCATTGGCGGTCTCGACGGGAGTGAGGGCCTCGGCACGAGCCTGCAGTCGGCCGCCGGCCGCATCGCGGTGTTGCTCCTGCTCATCGGTGGGCTTCATGCACTGAATCTGCTGGCGATGCCTTTCGTCGGCTTGGTGTTCTCGTCGACGGTGCGCCGGGCGGCTCGGGCCCGGGCGGGGGCGGCGGCTCCCGTCGAATCGGCCGCTGCGGCGAGAGTCGATCGGATCGCCGCCACCATCGTCTGGGTGCTCGCCGCTTTGGTGGCGATGGGCGCCCTCATCGGCACGGGCATCGTGATAGGAGCCGGCTTGGGCTGATCGCGATCACCGAGGGCTAGGCTCGCTCCCCCCGACAAAGGACAGACATGGCACTGGACAGCACCGGCCGCACCCATTGGGAAGGCGATCTCGTCAATGGGTCAGGTACCACGTCGCTCGATTCGGGAGCCGCCTCACCGATGCAGGTGACCTGGAAAGCTCGAAGCGAGGAGCATGGCGGGCTGACTAGCCCCGAAGAGCTGATTGCGGCTGCTCATGCCTCCTGCTACTCGATGGCCTTCTCGGCTCGGCTGGGCAAGGCAGGAGCCACCTCCATCACCCTCGACACCGAGGCCACGGCCACCTTCGTCCCGGGAGAGGGGATCACGGGCATCGCACTGAAGGTGCGAGGCAGAGCCGAGGGGGTGAGTGACGAGGACTTCGCCACTCTGGCCGAGGACGCCAAGGAGAACTGCCCGGTGTCGCAGGCACTCGACGGGAACGTCCCGATAACCCTCGAGGCGACAACGGTCTAGGCGGGCAAGAACGAGAAGGGAGCCGACCGGAGCCGGCTCCCTCGTCGCTGGGAGGATTGCGGTGTTCTGTTACCCGGCCACTTCGTTCTTCAAACACGTCCCCCTGAGATCTCATCTGATGCGTTCGAATGACACCAGGGGCAGGTAGAACCAGGACCAGGCGATCACCACCGTCACCGCTATGGTCGCCGCGAACGCCAAGCTCTGTCTCAACACCAGTGTCGAGATCAGAAAGACTGCCGCTGCGAGGGAGACGGCAAACAGGACAGTCCCGGCATTGGTGAGGACGATCGTGATGCGGAGATGCCGGTGCGACCTGCGCTCCACCCCCGAGATCGGGGCGCGAAGCCTCTGATGGGCGCTGGGAGCGATGAGCAAGACCGAGGCCATCGCCGAGCCGAAGAACGCCACGTAATAGGCGTAGCGCTCGACGTCACGGATCTCGGCGAACGCCGCCTGAAGGGGGAGGGTCAGTAGAAAGGCGAACAGCACCTGGACTCCCGGAAGAGTTGTGCGGAGCCCTTCGAGGATGGCCCTGAACTGGTCGTCGACGTCGTTGTTGGCGTTCTCGCTCATCGTTTCCTCTCTGATCGCCGGATACCGGCGTCAACAGTGCCGGCGGGACTACCCCGGGACGGTAGGCCCGGAAACGATCGAGTCGCAGCGTCACGGTCTAGCTTTGTTGTTTGAGAAGGGCGCCTCCAGGGGAAGGGCCTGTCATCACGAGGACTGTGAAGAGGTCGATCATGCCATCCAGGGCAACAGCCAGCACGACCGACCTCACGATCCCTGCCCGCCTCGATGCCGGGGCGGTCGTGCGCCGGGCCATCACCGCATGGATGGGTGGCCACCCGCGTCTCGACGACGCCCTTCTGGCGGTGACCGAGCTGGTCAACAACGCCGTCGTTCATGGTGGTCTCGAGGAGGGTGCCGACCTGACCGTTTCGATGCGGGCCGAAGGCAACGGGATCCGGCTCACGGTTCGCCACGCAGGTCCGGCCTTCGCGGTGGGTGAGCTACAGCCGCCATCCCCCGAGCCGGGGGCGAGCCGTGGGCTCGCCATAGTCGAGCAGATCGCCGACAGATGGGGAGTCGAGGCGGATGGCATCGAGGTCTCGGCGTGGTTCGAAGTCGGCCCTCGTCGGGCAGATCTCAATAGGGGATAATCTTCTCCTTGCCGCTCCCTGGAGAAAGAGAAGGCGTGATGGGGCTAGGTCCACAACTCGTCCTGGAAACGACCCGCATCGGATCGCATGACGTGATCGTCGCCAATGGCGAGATCGATCTCGCCTCCGCACCCCGCGTCGAATCGGCGATCGAGGGCTTCGAGGGCCAAGAGGTGATCCTCGACCTGCGCGGGGTGGAGTTCATGGACTCCGCCGGCCTCAAGGTGTTGCTCAACCAGCGTGTTCGTCTCGACTCATCGGGTGGCGCTCTCAAGCTCGTCGTTGGTGAGGGAGCGGTGCGTCGCCTGCTCGAGCTGACCAGCGTCAGCGACGCCTTCGCCATCACCAGCACGATCGACGAGTGAACGAGACACACCAGCTGTCACCCGCCCTCGTAGCCGAGGTACGGCTGCCCCGGGGGCCCGAAGCCCCATTCGTGGCGCGTCGTGTCGTCGGCGCCCTCGTGTCCGAGGCTCCTTCCAGCCGGGCCGTCGACGCCAGCCTCCTGGCCAGCGAGCTGATCAACCTGATGTACGACGAGTCTGCCCGCCTCACCGTCCGCATCGAGGAGGTGGGCAGACGTGTTCGGGTGGGCGCCAGCACCAGCGGGAGGATGCCCGGGATGTCCGACGAGATGGTCACGATGCTCCTCGACCGGCTCTCGGACGGTTGGCAGTGGGGGGATGGAGAGATCTGGTTCGAGCTGGAGTTGGTGCGTCGCCACGCCCTGTCGCATCTGTCCGATGAGGAGCTTTTCGCCCTTGCGTCGTCCGATCGCGACGCCCGCGACGAGTTGTTCTCCCGTTACGCCGGTTGGGCAGCCTCTGTGGCGAATCGATACCGGAGATACGGATCGCACTTCGACGACGTCGGGCAAGCGGCGTCGATCGGGCTGATCCACGCCATCGACCGATTCGATCCCGACTTCGGTGTGAAATTCACCACGTTTGCCCGAAAGACGGTCATCGGGACCTTGAAGCGCTACCTGCGCGACGCCACCTGGTCGGTGCGCGTGCCACGGGCTCTGAGCGACACAGCCATCGAGATGAACCGCGCCACGGCCGAGATGGAGCAACGGCTGGGGCGGGCCCCCGACGCGGCCGAGCTGGCAGCGGAGCTGGGACGGACCGTCGAAGAGATCGAGATCGCTCAGCAGGCGGCGATGGCGTACAACGCGCGCTCCGTCGACGCCCCTGCCTCGGAGGACGACGAGACGAGCCTGCTTCTGACATTGGGGGGTGACGACGAGCAATTCGACCTCGCCGACATCTGGTACTCGCTCGAGCCTCTCGTCTCGGACCTCGAGCCTCAGGAGCAGGAGGTTCTGTTCCTACGGTTCTTCGAGGACATGACCCAGTCCGATATCGCCGAAGTCGTGGGCGTGTCCCAGATGCAGGTGTCCCGGCTCATATCGCGGGCCCTGGAGCGGCTACGAGCCGAGCTCGTGTCAGGGCGCGGGATCACCACCCCCGGAATCTGACGACGCTGGGCCACGCTGGCGCCCTTTCCAGGTGATGAGGAGTGCGGCTGCGTCGTCGATAGTCTGCGCCTCGTTCAAATCGAACAACTCGTCGAGTGCAGCCTCGGCGGAGAGCGCGACCTCGGTCAGCGCCTTTGCGATCTCGTCGAAAGCGACGTCGATGTCACGATCGATGCCCTCGACCAGCCCGTCGGTGATCAGTATCAGCACGTCTCCCGGCTGGAGCCGGGTGACCATCTGGCCATGTGGGACGTCGACACCCGATCCAACGGGTGGGCCCCCGGCTTCCTCCTCGATCCTCACGCTTCCGGCGGCCGAGCGGACCATCAGGGGTATGTGCCCGGCTCGGGTGTAGACGAACTCACCCGAGGCCGGGTTGAGGAGGCCATAGGTGAGGGTGGCGACTATGCCCGAGTCGGCCATCGTCCGGCTCAACAAGTCGATCTGAGCGGCCGGCGCCAGCGGTCGCGCCGTCGATTGACCTCTCAGGACGTTGCGCAGCTGAGCCATCTGCGCCGAGGCGTCGGCGCCGTGGCCGGCGATATCGCCTATCACGACCGCCAGGGCCTCCCCGACCTGATAGACGTCGTACCAGTCGCCACCCGACATCGTGCGCACCGAAGCCGGAACGTACCGCGCCGTGATCTCGACGTTCTCGGAGTCGGGAAAGGCGGTGGGCACGAACCATTCACGCAGCCCATCGGTCAGCTGTCGGTACTCGGCCAGCGCCTCTCCGCGCTCTCTCGTTGCATTGACCGCGCTCGAGGCCACGAGCGTGGTCAGTATGAAGAGGGCTCCGAGGAGGATGGCACGGGTCCACAGGGTCCTCCGGGCGCCGTCGAGGTTGTCCCGGGCAGTGGCCGTCTCGTCGGCGTTCACCTGGGGAATGAGATCGTCGACCTGTTCGATCCGGCCGGCTCCGGCCTCGAACCACTCCTCGACGGTGACATCGGTGACACCATCTTCGCTTTCCACGATTTCGGTCATCAGGGTGTCGACCTGCTCGGCCTCTGCCCCGTCGATGATCTGCTCGATCGCCTCCAGGTCGCTCCCCGAGGCCAGGGACCTCGCCTGGACGAGACTCTGATCGATGTTGTCGGACACCACGTCGAGTTGCAGGAACAACTCCTCCGAGAGCGGCTCGCCCGATGCGAGTGCAGTCAGGAGAAGGTGTCTCTGATTGTGCATCGCTTCGGAAGCCGTGAGCAGGGCGCCGATCATGACCCGATTGGCCGCTGTTAGCGGGTCATCGGTCTGCTTGACCAGGTCGAGGGTGGCCGAGAGCGATAGCTCCACGAGCTCGGTGTAGAGGTCGAAGGTCGACTCGCCGCGAGGGCTGGCTGCGGCGGCGCGGATGTCAGCCAGCGTGACCTCGGAGGCGAGGACGTCACTGACCGGGGGAGTGGCAGATTCGGGGACGTTGGCTCGGTTTCGTGACCATGTGACCCGCAGGTCCTGGATGTCGGCGTCGCTGCGCGCCACCGAATCCTCGTATGCGGCGCGATAGGCCGAGATCGGCTGCAGGGCCACCATAGATCCCAGGGCCCGTTCCTCCTGAAGGGACGCCGTGGTGGCTATGGCGTCCTCGGTGACCGCGGCCACCGAGACCGCCATCTGTGCCGCCGAGTAGTCCGTTTGTGCACCGCGCACCGCGAAGATCAACACCGCGAGGACACCGAAGACGATCAGGGCGGCGAGCACCGTCGCCACCACCACCGAGCTGAGCCGGTCTCGCACGGCGCCTGAAGGTCGCTCCCACCAACGGTTCATGATGCGAAGTCCTTCCCAGGGTGTCGGAGGCGGGTCGGTGGCTCTTGGGTGGTCCGCCTCGGCCGATGCTAGTTGTGGCTGGTGACCACTGGCCGTGACCCGGTATCTGCACGGTTGTCGACCTCTCTTATCCGGCGGAGGTGAAGAATGACATTCCAGATCGATCCCGCCGAAGGAACCGAAGCGGCAGCCGACCTGGCCGACGACCAATTCCAGCTGCTGCTGCAGATCGTGATGTGGGAACTGGCGATGAGGACCGGCCCCGAGCAGTTCGAGGAGCATCTCAAGGAGGTTGCCGCCATCAGGCCGCAGATCGAGGCGAACATCGTTGCCTCACGCCGGGCCAGGGACAGCCGACGCTTCGTCGCCTCGGTTCTGAGCGACATCGAGCGACTCCCCTCGGTCGAGGCGGCGGCGCCTGACATTACGACCGGTCTCTACCTCTGAGCCCGTTCAGGGGACGAGCCGGATCCGGGAGGCCGGGCCTATAGAGCAAAGCAAAACGGCCGATAACCAATACGTGACCATCCTGCCGATGAGGGTTGAGACGATGGCCGTGACACGACGACCGTTCCTGGTCGGGAGCCTCGGCGTGGTTGGCGTCGTGGTTGTTGCGCTCCTGCTCTCCGGCCTGTTCGGCATCGCCCGGGCGATCCAGTTGGTAGTCACGCTGGTCGTCCCCGGTCTCGTGATGACAGGATTCTGGCTGGTGGCCCGGGAGCGCATCCTGGCCCGTGAGTCCGAGTTCGACACGGCCCTCGAGATCGAGACTCTCACCAACCGCGCCGCATTCGGCTTCCTCGCCGATGTCTGCCACGAGCTTCGCCCTCACCTGGAGCGGTGCAGTCTCCGCGCCGAGGCCCTTGCGGTTGCCGTCGACTACCGCGACGTTCGCCCCGATCTGAAGGTAGCTGTCAGCGACACGGTCGTGCTCACCGATCCTGTGGTGCTGCGCCAGGTGCTGCACATCCTGGTGGGCAATGCGATCAGGCGGGGCAGTGACCGGGTGGCGCTATGGGCGTCCGATGACGACGGGAAGGTGAGACTCAGTGTCTCCGACGACGGCCCCGGTCTGCCGATCGAGATCGGCACCCGAGTTTTCGACCGGTATCTCGACCTCGGGGAGCGGGGCAGGGCGACCCGACCCGTCGCCGAGTCGCTGCCCCTCGCCCGAATCCTCGCCGAGCTCATCGGCGGGCGGATGGTCTACAAGAAGGACCGAACCTGGACGCATTTCTCTGTGGTGCTCCCGGCCGGTGTCGGAGGGTCTCCGGATTCAAATGACCGGGTCCCCATCGATGCGGGGGTGCATTGACAGATGCGTGCCGGCATGGTGGTTCGGGGCGCGCTGGTCGCTTCCATCCTGCTGCTTCTCGCCCCCGCCGCCGGGGCCGCCGACCAGGAGACCTTCTACCTCGGCACTGACGGGTTCCCACAGGCGACACTGATCGGCAACCCACTAGGTGGTGACCTGCCCAACTTCGACCGGGGCCGGGACGTGGAGCCGGGGCTGCTCCTCGAGCGATCGGCGCTCGGGCTGGAGGAGGTCGACGGGGCGAGATACCAGCACTGGCAGGTGAAAACCGACGGCAGAGCCATCGTGGGGTTCCCGGTGGTGGTGATCTGGAGTGCTCCCGCCGGGTTCGACGACACGATGCGCACGGAGTTCGACGTCTATCTCCTCGACTGCAACGGGGCCGCCGCCGACTGCGTCGTTCTCGGCTCGGCCGAAGCCATGGTCGATGCCGGCGCCGGAGGGGAATGGACCGAGAGCGTGCTCGCCTTAGATCCGATAGACCACGACTTCGCCGATTGGCGCTATCTGGCCGTCCGGGTGGTGGTCACGGAGTCGTCGGAGTCCGATGTGATGCTCGCCTACGGCTATCCGAAGCAACGGAGCAGACTCACCATCTACTCCGAGCAACCCGACATCCCGGTGACGAACGCCGCGGACGAGTCGCCGCAGCCGGCAGGCGCGGACTTCCGGGAGAAGCCGAGGCACAGCAGAGAGGTGTCGGCTGCCGACTTCGTCGAGACCGACGATCTCCAGGGAGACTGGGCTTGGGTCACGACGATGGTGATCTCCACCATCGTCCTCGTGGGCTTCGGGGTGTTCCTGATCACCCGTCTCACCAGACCGGGCAGACACGAGCGTAGGTCGATCGAGCCGCCGGTCGAGCCTGGGCGAAGAGAGCGTGTTCCCGCCTCCATCCGCTGAGAATCGGCCCCATCCGCCTGCTGGGCTCGCAGTGCGCATCGGAGCGCCTCTTGTCCCGGCAGGAGCCGGGCCCACCGGATTGCTGCCGGCGTTCGGGACTCGACCGGGCAGCGCGGCCGGGCCCCGGGGATCCGGGGCCCGGCCCTGGCAGTCCGTGGGCTGCCTTACCAGCAGCGCCAGCGGCGATCGCGCTGCTTGAAATAGGGCTTGGCCGTGGCCGTCTTGCTGTTGCCGCTGTCATCGGTGCCGGTCACCGTGAGCAGGAAGCTGTCGTCCCTCACGTAGAGGACGTGACCTTTCTTGGCCGCCCAAGGGTGCCGTGACGACCGCTCCAGGAACACCTTCTGGCCGTCGCGCACCCTGATCCCGTTGAGGTAGGCGACGCAGGTGGGACGACGGTCGACCCGATCGTGGCACGAGAAGTCGACCCGGAACCAGCCCTTGTCGTACCTGACCTCGATCCGATCCAACTCGGCCTTCACCTTGGGCGGTTTGTGATCCGAGCCAGGAGCGGGGGCCGGTAGGGCGGGTGGCGCGGTAACGGTCGTGGTGGTTGTCGGCATCGTGGTGGTGGTCGTGGTCGACGTCGTAGTGGTGGTCGTGGTCGACGTCGTGGTGGTGGTCGAGGTCGTGGTCGTGGTGCTGCTGGTGGTCGTGGTTCCCGAAGCACACAGGTTGGGACCGTCGGCGGTGGGGGCGAATCGGGCGAATGTGTCGGTGTTGCGCGGCCCACCGCTCCCGTTGGGGCAACGCTGGTTCGAGTCGGACTCCCCGTCCCCGGCGACCTGGAGCTGGCCCGGGTTGAGCAGACTCAGCAGGTGAGGGCTGTCCACCGGAGCAGTCCCGTACACCACCGCGTCGAGCACCCCGTTGGTGTGGAGGGCCTGGTTCCCGGGGAAGTCTGAGGCGTTACCGGTGAATAGGGCCACCGAGTTGGGGCCATTGCGGATGTTGACGGTGCTGTCGATGTCGCAGGGGAGCGCCACGGCCTGCATCCACCCACAGATCAGGGCATATCCGGCCGAGTCGGTGACCACCCCGTCGAGATCGACCGAGGCATATGTCATGTCGAACAGATCGTCATGGAACACCAGGACCAGACCGTCTAGAGAGGTGTTCCCCACCCCTCCGTCGTAGAGCTCGACGAACTCGAGGGTGTCCGACCCCGGTGTGTCGACGTCGACCTCGTTGATGACCACCGTGGCGGCGGCGGCCGGGAGCACGGCGAATGGTGTCAATGAGGCGAGCAGGCTGATCGCCAGTAGCGCCCCCAATTGCGAGCGGGTCCGAGTCACGTCCTCTCCTTCGTCACGGTTCCCAACCCGCCCGCTGTCGTTGACAGCCGGATGCGCCTTTGTCGGCACCGATCAGGCTATTTCGCGATCTCCAACCTTCCAGTGGGTTTCTCGGAAATCGTCTGACTTCTATCGTCACCGCGGTGTTGCTGCGACGCGACATCCTCCAGCGCATCGAAGCCGGTGAGGTCGACACCGTGTACCGGAGGTGGTCCCAGCCTCGGGTCAAGCCCGGTAACACCATCCGCACCCCGATAGGGGTGATCGAGGTGATCTCTGTCGATGAGGTCGATCCGGCGGCGCTGAGCGAGGCAGACGCAGCATCGGCCGGATTCGACACCGAGGCCGACCTGCTCGCCGAGGCGGGATCGCGCGGGGCCATTCTCTACCGGATCGTCGTGCGTCACCTCGGCGAGGATCCCCGAGTGGCGCTTCGGGGGATTATCCCCGAAGAGGCCGACCTTGCCGACCTTCTCGCTCGTCTCGACCGGCTCGACCGTTCCAGCCGGCACGGCCGTTGGACCGTAGAGACTCTGCGTCTGATCGCAGACAACCCGGGTGTGAGGGCGGAGGACCTGGCCCGCTCGGTTGGGAGGGAGAAGCACCCGTTCAAACTCGACGTCCGCAAGCTCAAGGAGCTCGGGCTCACCGAGAGCCTTCGCGTCGGCTACCGGCTGTCACCACGCGGTGCGGCGGTAGTGAGCCGACTCGGTCGCTAGGGCCGGTTGCCGCGGCCGGGTGCGGTCTCGGAAGGGGAATCAGGTGGCGGACCGTTCCCATTTCCACCGTTTCCGTTCCCGTTCTCGTTGCCGCTCCCGTTCTCGTTGCCGCTCCCGTTCCCACTGTTCTCGTTTCCGGTGCCGCTATCGGGCTGGGAAACCACGGTGGTCGCCGTGGTCGAGTTCGTGGTGTCGCTGTCGCCGTCCTGCCCGTTCTCCTCGTTCAGGGCGATGAGACGGGCGAGCCTCGCCACCTCCTGGCCGAATTCGCGGCCATCCACCCCCATGTCCTTGTGCACGTTCTCCTTGATGAACTCGAGCAGCGTCTCCACTCTCTGCTGCACCGCCCGCGCCCCGGCATCCTCTGTGACCGGCACGACGTTGGCAGCCTCGTCGAGAGCCTCCCGCGCTTGGGTGAGATCGGCGACGTCCTCGCCATCCTGCTCCGCCTCGTCGAGAGCCTCGGCGACGTGGGCCAGTGCCTCCTGGGCACGACCAAGCCCTGCCAGCCGCGCCGCCTCGTCGATGCGCTCCTCGGCGCGCCCGGATCCGATGCCGAGCCTCTCCAGAGCCCGATCGATCCCATACAGGGCGTCGCCGGGGGCAGAACCGTCGGCGGCGACGGCCACGCCACCTGCCGTGAAGACGAGGAGCGCGGCGAGGGCACCGATGAATCTCGGAACAAGATGCGACCAACTCGGTCGGATCGGCGGTGCTGCCCTGGTCGACAGTTCGGCCGCGGCACGACTGCTTCGGGCCAACTCGGCGGCGGCGGCGGCGACCTGTCTGCTGTCCGACTCCGAGGGGAGCCTCGCTCCATCGGCGCGCAGCATTCTGATGACCGGGACGAGCAGGGACAGCTCGCCACCCTCCGGAATGGCCCCGGAGAGAAGGAGCTCGATGTCCTCGTCCGTTACGGCGGATCTGAGCATCTCGTCCTTGTTATCGCTGAGGAATCTCATCTGGTTACAGCTTCCAGATCGAGTTGATCGCGGAGTGCGATCAGCCCCCGACGCTGAATCGCCTTGACCGCACCCAACCGCTTGCCGATGGCGTTGGCCGTCTCCTCGAGTGTCAGGTTGGCGATGATGCGCAGAGCCAGCACGTCGCGCTGATCCTCGGTGAGCCGGTCGAAGGCGGCCCTCAGCTCCTCGGTGACGAGCTGGTCGACCGCTTCCGACTCTGCGTCGCCGCCTATCTGGTCGGATCCCTGCCCAGCCAGCGCGGTCACATCCGGCCGTCGACCCCAAGCCCGGCGAGAATCGATGAGCCGACGGTGTGCGATGACGAACACCCAGGACCTGAACGACGACTCGTTTCCGCTGAAGCTCTGGACGTTTCGCGCCACCTGGAGGAAGGTCTCGGCGGCGACATCCTCTGGCTCGGGGGCGCCACGGGCTGCCAGATACCCGGTGACCGGCCCGGCCAGCTCGCGGTAGAGCGAGACCCATGCCCATTCGGCGCCTTGCTTGGCGGCCTCCAGGACTTCTTCGAAGGGCTCGCCTAATGACATCTGGGATCGCAATCTGGTGGTGTCATCTGCATCCGTTCGGCCCGCATGTCCCCTGGACCGTTCTAGCTCTCCTCGCCGTTTTCGTAAACCTCATGAGATGTATCGGCCCATCTACCCCGGACTGAGCACGATCTCCCGATCTGGGCGCATTCGGCGTAACCATTCTCGGACTTGCAGCGATAACGGCTTTGTGAAGCGTCTGTGTGCCAGGGCGGCACAGCGGAGGGGCTCCAGGGGTGGTGCTGACGAGCGGGGGGCATCACTGGTCGAGTTCGCCCTTCTCGCCCCCTTGCTGTTGCTGCTCTTGCTGGGCATGGTCGAGTTCGGCTGGTTGTTTGCCCAGAATCTCGACGTTCGACACGGCGCACGGGAAGGGGCCCGTCTCGCCGCGGTCAACTACCCCGAGGGGGCCCCGCCCAACTCGGGTGTGCGTTCCGACGCCAACCGAGACGCCCTCGTCGCCGAGACCTGTGTGCGCATGCGGGCGGCCGCCGGCGCCACGGTCGAGGTCACCAGCTCGGGAGCCGTGGCCGACCCGGCCACAGTCACGGTGAGCCTCGCCCCCGACACCTTGACCGGATTCATCGATTTCCTCTTACCGTCGGCGCTCACACTCGACTCGACGGTTGAGATCCACTTGGAACAGAGCGCAACCTGGTCCAACACCGTCGGCCCCCAGACCTGCCCGTGAGGCTTCTTGGGGCCAATGTCGAATCGGAGCGGGGCGCCACCGCCCTGTTGGTGGCTATGTCGATGCTGCTGCTCATGGGTGTTGCTGCTCTGGTGGTCGACATCGGGCTGGCAATGAACGAGAGAAGACAGGATCAGTCGGCTGCCGATGTGGGTGCCTTGACTGCCCTCCAATTGGCCAAGCCGAGCCCGGGCTGCTCGGGCTCCACGTGTTTGACCGAGGCCCGGGTCAACGGGGCAAATGCCGCCATCGACGTTGCGAACGATTCGCTCGATGACCCCACTCTGGCGGATTGGAGCAACGCGGCGCTGTGCGGGACGGCGCCGGCGGGATTCACCGTCAGCTCGGTCTCGGCCTGTGTCGCCTTCACCGCCGGGCTCGACCGAGCCTGGGTCAGGATCCCCACCATTGCCTCGCCCACGCACTTCGGGCGCCTCCTCGGCGACGAGGAGATAAGTGTGTCCGCCCACGCCATCGCCGACCAGGACTTCGAGAATCCGGGGCCGGTGCTGCCGTTTCTCCTGCCTGGCAACGCGGGCGACACCGACTACAACTGTCTCAAGACCGGGCCCAACCCGTCGTGGGGGGTGTGTGAGGACCTTCCCAGCAGCGGCAACTTCGGCTCGATGGACTTCTTTCTCTATGGGAACCCGGCTCGAAACACCACCGCCAAGTGCAGCGGTGACACCAACGGGCGTCTCGTCTCCAACATCGCCCGAGGGGTCGACCATCCCCTCGGCAAGCATCCCACCGGGTCGGGGCCAGGGATCGAAGAGCCATCCAACTGTGGCAACCTGGGTGCAGAGCCGGACATGGCCCAGGGGCAACCGGGGGTGGGCTCCGCCCTCGAGGCGGGGCTGGTCTATGGCGGAAGCGGATATTCCCTCGATGGAAGTCCCTATGACGGTCGGATCGAGGATGGCTCCGGGTTCAAGGTGCGCAATGCCGGAGGCGGCCAGCCCCAGACCAAGGTCGACGACACGCCGCTCTGGGACTATCTGAAGAGCACCACCACGATCCCGTCGTGCAACGGCGCCGACGAGCCCGATGAGATGATCGCCTGCATAGCTGACGCAAAGAGCGCCGGAGCGGTCGTCTTCGAGGACAGCATCGTCGATGCGGCCCGTTTCGGTTTCACCCCCGAGGTGGCCGAGCCGACCTTTCTCACTCCCGGTTCGTTCTATCACATCATCGGCTACCGGCCGGTGTACATCGACACCACCTTCTACGGATGCAACTCGAGTGGCTGCGACATCGTGCACACCCCCGCGGTCTCGGATAGCGGTGCCTGCCCGCCGGGGCCGGAGTCGATCACATGCGGCACTCCAGGGCAGCAGAACAAGTCCCTGGTTGCCGTTACCGCCTATGTGCTCTCGGCGGGAATCCTGCCCGATCTGGCCAAGGAGCCGGCTCCGGGCGACGACGGCCAGCGTCGTTTCAGCCTCTCGGAGTGATGCTCGGCCGACTCGAGAGGCTCAACGGGCCCAGTAGAGGAATGCCACCTGCTGGGCGGTGAGAGCCGTCCCCGAGTAGACGGTGGCTTCGTCTAGTGAATGAAGAGGTGACGGTCATAGGCACCCGCGGTCGGCACGGCGGTGCCGGTTTGTGGGCGCTCGAAGCCGAGCATCTTGCCACCGCCGCTGTAGGAAGCGGGCGCCCGGAACCAGACGATCACGGTGAAAACCTGGGGGGCGGCGATCGAGGTCGCCGACCCGTGTCATGAAACCTGCTCGAGTGGTTAGGTTTCCGGATCGGGTGGGTCGGGAAAGTGAAGAGAGACGTGGGCCATTTGTTGCCAGCAGTTTCAGGCCCGGCCGACATCCTGTCGCTTTCGACGGGCAGAGTCGACACCGGTCCTACCAGGCGAATGTGAGAGAGGGGTTCCCGATGACACGCAGCATGAATTCCGCAGGACGTGCCTACTCGTTGGTCGTGCTGGTGATGGCACTTCTCATGGCCTTGCTCGGGGTGGCGGATCAGGCCGGTGCCTCCAACAGCTCCAAGCCCAGGGTGGACGTGCGCCTCACCCTGCTTCACAACAACGACGGCGAATCGGCCCTGTTCGAGAGACTGGTTGATAGCGGCGACGAGTTGGGCGACCAACCGTTTGCCGGCATCGCGCCATTTGCCACCCTGGTCAAGGACTTGCGCAGACAGGGTGATCGAGGGCGGGACAAGATGTCTTTGGTCGTCTCCTCCGGCGACAACTACCTCGCCAGTGCGCAATTCCAGGCCAGCCTGGAGAAGGGCATTCCCTATTACGACGCCATCGCCATGGACCTGATCGGCTACGACGCGTCGGCCATCGGCAATCACGAGTTCGACTTCGGCCCCGATGTCTTCGCCAACTTCGTCAAGAGCTTCAGGTCGGGCACGCGCTTCGTCAGTTCCAACCTCGACTTCTCGGGTGAGCCCGCCTTCAGGAGGCTCGTTCGCAAAGGGATTGTGACCCGGAGCGCCGTGGTCAGCGAGGAAGGGGAGAAGTTCGGCATCGTGGGCGCAACCACCCCGCTGCTTCCGATCATCTCCAGCCCGCGCAACGTGACGGCCGGTGAGGTCCTGCCGGCAGTCCAGGCCGAGGTGGACAAGCTGAGGAGGCGTGGGATCAACAAGATCATCATGATCTCCCAGCTCCAGAGCATCCAGGAGGACATTGCCCTCGCTGCCCTGCTCAACCACGTCGACATCATGGTGGCTGGTGGCGGCGACGAGCTGCTCGCCAATCCCGACGACGTCCTCATCCCGGGTGACGTGGCCCAGCTGCCCTACCCGGTCATCGCCAACGACGTGGATGGCACCCAGGTGCCCATCGTCACGACGAGCGGTGGCTACCAATACGTGGGCCGTCTAATCGTCGACTTCGACCGTCGTGGGAATCTGATCGGGTTCGACGACCGCAGCGGGCCGGTCCGGGTCACCACCGGGGCTTTCGATGACGCGGTGACTGCGGACCGTCGGGTGACCCGAAAGGTCGTCGAGCCGACCCAGGCTTACGTGGCTGCCCTGGCCACCACTGTCGCCGCCCAGAGCGAGGTGCCTCTCAACTCCGCTCGCGGTGTCATCGCCACCGCCGGCACGCCGCCGGTCGGGGTTATCCCGATCCAGGTGCTCACGCCAGGTGAGAGAGTGAGCAACACCAATCTGGGGAACATCGCCGCCGACTCTATGTTGTGGCAGGCGACGCAACTGGCCGGTGCCTTCGGCGTCGCCGTTCCAGACATCGCATTCCAGAACGGCGGAGGGATCAGGACGCCGGACACGGTGTTGTATCCGGGGGCGACGCCCTCGGCCCCAGCCAACGTCACCCGCCTGGACATCAACAACCAATTCCCGTTCGCCAACTTCGTGTCGATGGTCGAGAACGTGCCGGTGACCACCCTGAAGGACATCCTGGAGAATGCCGTTTCGAACGTCGAGAACGTGGATGGGCGCTTCGCTCATGTCGCCGGCATGACCTTCTCTTGGGATTCCACTGGAGCCAAGGGCAGCGATCGCGTTCGGAAGATCACGGTTGGCACAAGCACTGTCGTCTACGACTCCTCGGCCGGTGGGTTCCAGGTTCCCGAGACGACCACCTACAACGTGGCGACCATCGACTTCTTGGCCCGTGGCGGTGACGGCTACGACTTCGACGGTCTCCCGTTCACGACGCTCGGTGTGACCTACGAACAGGCGATGCTGAACTATTTGGCGGGGCCGTTGAATGGGTTGATCACGCAGGCGCAGTACCCCAACCAGGCAGAGACGAGGGTATTCCAGGTCGGTTGAGGCTCAACGGGCCCAGTAGAGGAATGCCACCTGCTGGGCGGTGAGAGCCGTCCCCGAGTAGACGGTGGCTTCGTCGAGTGAGGCGAGGAACGGCCGGTTTTGGGTCGGGTCGGAAGCCGTGCCCGGGTTGTTGCTCCCACCCCACTGGCCACCCCAGCCGGCCAGGTTTCCGCATCCGGCTCGCCACCAGCCGTTCTGGGTCTCGGCGACCGTGTTGCCGTTGGAGCCGACCTGCGCCCCGTCGATGTACAACCTCATCCCCGCCGCACTCTGAGTGCCGACCGCCATGTGCCACTGGTTGTCGTTGAGCCCGGTCCCCGAGCTCAGAGCGACATGTCCATTGTTGTAGACGCCGAACCAGACCCGCCCCTGTCCGTCCATGAAGAGGTGACGGTCATAGGCACCCGCGGTCGGCACGGCAGTGCCGGTTTGTGGGCGCTCGAAGCCGAGCATCTTGCCACCGCCGCTGTAGGAAGCGGGCGCCCGGAACCAGACGATCACGGTGAAAAGCTGGGGGGCGGCGATCGAGGTCGCCGACGTGGTGTTGATGCAGGCGTTGGCGTTGACCAGTTGCACCGCCCGGTCGGGAGTGTCCGTGACCAATGCGCCGTCGGCAAGCCTGGAGAAGTTGGCGGCGGCGCCACTCGGGTTGTAGGTCCCGGTCCGTCCGTTTCCCGAGGAGTCGGCGGCGGTGCCGGCGGTGCCGGTCTCGTCCAGCTTCCAATAGAGATAGGGCGCCAGGGCGATGACCTCGGTGGCGTATGCCCAGTTGGGCACAGCCCACCGGTCTCCACTGTTGGTTGAGACCGCAGCGAAGGCTGCGGCACTAGTCGGGGCAGCTCTCGTGGCCAGGTTGAGTGCGGCGAGCAGGCCGAATACCACCAAGAGGGTGACGGATGGTGCGCGTCTGGTGAGCAGTCGGCTCGGGTCCGCCGGCTGATGCTGACGGATCCGGCTCTGCCAGGGACGTCGGCCCGGGCCGGTGGGCTCATGATCGAGGACGGTGGCCACGACGGCGCCGACGACAAGCGCGAGATGGGCCAGGAGCGGAAGGTAATCGCCCGCCCTCAGCCACACCACCGGCAGCCCGACGAACCGAACCAGGACACGGCCGAGGCCGGTGACCGCCTCGGGGGGGACGGGGACGCTGTCGTTGGTCGGGTTGGCGTCGCCCTTGGTGATCAAGTTGCCACCTTCGTCGATGGCCATCACGCGGTGGGTGAGTACGTGGCCCGGGCGCCCCGGGTCCTCGAAGCTGATCACGCGGCCGACCACCTCGCTCGGGTCGAAGCTCGGTGAGACCAGGACGACGTCACCGGCGCCGATCCCGGGCTCCATCGACCCGGTGATGATGACGTAGGGCTTCCAACCGATCGCCAACGGCAGGATGCTGACCAGGAGACAGGCTCCTAGGAACCAGAGCCAGGAACGCCCCAGGATCCCAGCGGCGAGACGGAGCCGGGAGTAGGGCTCGGTCACGTGGACCTCGGTTCTTATCGGCTCGGTGATCGCTGTCATCGGGACTCGCCTCTGGCCTGAATGACACCGGCCCTGGCCCGGGTACTCCCGCGCCAGGGCCGGCTGCTCATTCCTGTGTATGGCCGATCGCTAGTTGATCTCCCAGACCAGGTTGGCCTGCGCCGACGAGCTCTGGACGCTGTTGCCTGCGCTGGAGTTGATGGTCCACCCGATCCGGTAGGCAACCCGCTGGGTGCCACCGGCGACGGCCATCCCGGAGGCTCCGGCGTAGGTGGTAGGAATCCCGTCGAGGGTGCCGTTGTATACGGCGCCTGAGCTGCCACCGGTGTACCCGGTGCAGTTGGCCTGGATGTTGGTGGTGGCGCCGACCGCAACCGCGTCGACGGTGACGTCGATCACCGCGGCGAGCGCAGCGCTGTTGGTCCCGCTGATGGCCCCGCGGTAGAGGCGGAGATTGCCGGGAAGGGTCCCGCCGGACTGGACGGTGATGCATTTGGCGCCGTTGTCGCCGGGCTTGAGGTTGCTCTCGGTGAACAGAGCGGCTGTGGTCCCCGCGTAGCTGGAGCCTCCACCGTTGTTGGTGAGGACCATGCTGCCGGTCGCCCAGGCGTCGTTGGTGTTGTCGGTTGTCGCGCTGAACGCGGCGTTGCTTCCCTGCCAGATGAGCAGGGCCGCAACCAGGAGGGCGGCGAATGGTGCGGCTGCCCTGAGAGCCCGTCTCCTCCGCCGATCACTTGTCTCGTATGCGATTGTCATGATGGAGGCCTTTCCTTGCCCGTTCTTCTCCTTATGGATCGGCAGGTGGGCACGACCGGGGCGAGGACAGTCCTTCGTTTCGGCCAGATGACTAGTCACCGATTGGGCCATCCGGCCCATCACCCGCCTCCCCATTGGTGATCCCGGGGGTGTGATCCTGGGCCCAACGGCCCACATGACGCCATCGACCGTCATGGATCCGCTCGGGCGCGCCAAAATGGGTGGATCAGCCTGTTCACCGACGACGACCTGCACCTCTGGAACGAGGGCACGCACTACCGACTGTTCGAGAAGATGGGGGCCCATCCCACCGGGGAGGGGACCCATTTCGCGGTCTGGGCGCCCAACGCAGATGGCGTCTCGGTGATCGGGGATTGGAACGGCTGGAATCCCGCCACCGACAAGTTGTCGCCGCGCGGGGTGTCGGGGATCTGGGAGGGCTTCGTGGAGTCGGTCGGCCCGGCCGCCGCCTACAAGTATCGGATCACCAACGGCAAGTTCGCCGCGGAGAAGGCGGACCCGTTCGGCTTCCATCACGAGACACCGCCCCACACCGCCTCCAAGGTCTGGGATCTGTCCTATGAGTGGGGAGACGGCGGATGGCAGAGGGACCGCGCCGCCCGGAATGCGCTCGATGCTCCGATGAGCATCTACGAGATGCACCTGGGCTCTTGGCGGCGGGGCGAGGGAGGGCGGCACCTGACCTATCGAGAACTGGCCGAACAGCTGCCCGAGTACCTGACCCGGCTCGGGTTCACCCACGTCGAGTTCCTCCCGGTGATGGAGCACCCCTTCTACGGCTCCTGGGGATATCAGACAACCGGCTATTACGCCCCCACCAGCCGATATGGCACCCCCCAGGACTTCATGGCCCTGATCGATGCCCTCCATCAGTCAGGGATCGGCGTCATCCTCGATTGGGTCCCCTCCCACTTCCCCACCGATGAGCACGGGCTCGGGTTGTTCGACGGAACCCACCTCTACGAGCACGCCGATCCGCGGGCGGGATTCCACCCCGACTGGAGCACCTACATCTTCAACTACGGCAGGAGAGAGGTTCCGGCTTTTCTGATCAGCAATGCGGTGTTCTGGCTCGACCGCTATCACGCCGACGGGTTGCGGGTCGACGCCGTCGCCTCGATGCTCTACCTCGATTACTCCCGCAAGGAAGGCGAATGGGTCCCCAACGCCCATGGGGGACGGGAGAACCTGGAGGCGATCTCGTTTCTGCGCCGCCTCAACGAGGTCGTGTACCTCGACTTCCCCGACGTCCAGACCTTCGCAGAGGAATCGACCGCATGGCCGATGGTCTCCCGCCCCACCTTCCTCGGCGGGCTCGGCTTCGGACTGAAATGGGATATGGGTTGGATGCACGACACCCTCTCCTATCTCGCCCGGCAGCCGGTCCACCGCTCCTATCACCACCACGAGCTGACCTTTCGCGGCGTATACGCCTTCACCGAGAACTTCGTCCTGCCGCTCTCCCACGACGAAGTGGTGCACGGGAAGCGATCTCTCCTCGAGAAGGCGCCAGGCGACGACTGGCAGAAATTCGCCACGCTGCGCCTGCTCCTCGCCTACATGTGCACCCAGCCGGGCAAGAAACTCCTCTTCATGGGTGGCGAGATCGGCCAGCGTTCGGAGTGGGCTCACGATGGCCAACTCGAATGGCATCTGACCGACTTCGAGCCGCATCAGGGAATCGAGCGTGTCACTGGCGACCTCAACCGGGTCTATGCCTCGGAACCGGCGCTCCACCAGCTCGACAGTGATCCGGACGGGTTCGAGTGGGCGGTGCCCAACGACTCCGCCAACAGCGTCATCGCCTACTTCCGGAAGTCGCCCGCAGGCGACATCCTCCTGACTGTGGCCAACCTGACCCCGGTCCCGAGACACGGCTACCGCATCGGTGTCCCCGTTCCCGGTCGCTGGGTCGAGATCCTGAACACCGACGCCACGAGCTACGGCGGGAGCGGGCAGGGCAATTTCGGCGGGGTCGACACCGGACCGCTGGCGGTGCCGCATCATGGGCGGCCTCATAGCATCGACCTCACCCTCCCGCCCCTGGCCGTGGTCGTGGTCAAGCACGAGCCGACGGGGAAAGGGGCCCGGTAGGGCCGATGGCGCAATAACTTGTCACGACCTTGAGCAATTGCGTCTGCGTGCACGGCCACTTCTATCAGCCGCCGCGAGAGAACCCGTTCACCGGGGAGGTTTCTGAGCAGCCCTCGGCGGCCCCATGGCGCGACTGGAACGAGCGGATCACAGAAGAGTCCTACGCCGCCAACGCGACGGCCCGGATCCTCGACGAGAGCGGGAACGTGATGCGGACGGTCAACACCTACGAGCGGATCAGCTTCGACTTCGGACCGACTCTGCTGAGCTGGCTGGAGGACAACGCTCCCGACACCTATCGATCGATCATCGGAGCCGATCGGGCCTCGATGGCGCATTTCGGCGGGCACGGTTCGGGCATCGCCCAGGCCTACAACCACACCATCCTCCCGCTGTCCAACGAACGCGACAAGATCACCCAGGTGAGATGGGGCATCGCCGACTTCATCCACCGTTTCGGTCGCCGCCCGCAGGGGATGTGGCTCCCGGAGACAGCAGTCGACACCGCAACACTCGACGTGCTGGCGCGGGAAGGCATCGTGTTCACAATCCTCTCCCCGTTTCAGGCGGCGACTGTGGAGCAGGACGACGGCTCGTGGCGGCAGGTCACGGGAGGGGCGATCGACACCGGTCAGGCATATCTGGCCGATCTCCCCGAAGGGCGGGATATCTCCCTGTTCTTCTACAACGGCGGCCTGTCCCACGATATCGCCTTCAACGGGATGCTCAACGATGGCCGACTTCTCGCGGCGAGCCTGGTGGATGCGGGCCGAGAGGATGGCGAAGTCCCGCATCTCACCCATGTCGCAACAGACGGTGAGACCTATGGCCATCATCATCGCCACGGGGAGATGGCGCTGGCCGTGGCGCTCGACTTGATCGAGGCGGATCCACGGGCCCGTCTCACCAACTACTCACAATTCCTCGCCGCAAATCCGGCCCGGAGGAAGGTCGGCATCGTCGAGGACAGTTCATGGAGCTGCGCCCACGGAGTGGAGCGATGGAGGGCCGACTGTGGTTGCGCCACGGGGCGCCCCCCCACCGGACATCAGAGATGGCGTGCCCCACTGCGCGCTGCGCTCGACTGGCTCCGCGACGAGCTCATCGGCCCATTCCAGGAGATCGGGTCGGACCTGCTCCAGGACCCATGGCGGGCCCGGGATGCCTACATCGAGGTCATCCTCGGCGGGTCGGTGGATGACTTCCTCGAGGAGTACGGAGTCCCGGGCTCCGATCCCGACCAGGCTGAGAGGGCGATCGAGCTGCTCGAGATCCAGCACCGTGCCATGCTCATGTACACATCCTGCGGCTGGTTCTTCGACGACATCTCGGGACTGGAGGCCGTGTTCGTCCTGCGTCATGCCGGCCGGGTGGCCGAGCTCTCCCGGCGGGTTCTCGGTCTCGACCTGGAGCCGGAGCTGATGGCTCGTCTCGAGGCGGCTCCTTCCAACCTCGAGGGCAAGACCGGTCGCGACGTCTACGAGGCGGAAGTCAGCCCCTTCGTAGGCAAAACAACCACTGGCTAGGCTCGCCGGCCATGGCGAAGATCCCGGTCACGTCTCAGCGGGTCGTCATCGAATCGGAGTCGCCCCAGGTCGACGCCGGTCGTTTTCCCGTGAAGAGGCTCGTCGGCGAGCAAGTCGTGGTTGAGGCCGACGTGTTCGGCGACGGCCATGACGTGGTGCGGGCGCTGCTCCGGCATCGGAGGGCGGGAGCACGCCGGTGGGTGGAGACGCCCATGACCTCTCTGGGCAACGACCGGTGGCAGGCCGATTTCACACCGGATGCCCTCGGGCTGTGGCAGTACGAGGTGGAAGGCTGGCTCGATCATTTCGCCACCTGGGTCGAGGGTCTCGAGAAGAAGGTGGCTGCCGAGATCGACGTCGCCATCGACCTGTTGATCGGCGCCGACCTGGTCGCTGCCGCGGCGGGACGGGCCAAGGGAAGGCAGGCGAGGCTCCTCAGAAAGTATGCCTCCACAGTCGGCGACCCATCTCTCGACCTGACCGACCGACTCGAGTCTGCCTTCTCGGACGAGCTGATGGACTCGATGGAGCGGCATCCCGATCGGTCGAATGCCGGCAGGTCGGCCCGGCGGCTGGACATCGTGGTGGATCGGGAGAGGGCAGGTTTCTCCACCTGGTACGAGCTGTTTCCCCGGTCGTGGGGGAGTGAAGCGGGAGAGCACGGGACATTCGTCGATCTGGCCAAGAAGCTCGGCTACGTGGCGGACATGGGCTTCGACGTCCTCTATCTCCCACCGATCCACCCGGTGGGCACCACCTTCCGGAAAGGGCCGAACAACTCCCTCGACGCCGGCCCCGATGATCCCGGCGTCCCCTGGGCGATCGGGTCTCGCCTGGGCGGCCACACCGCCATTGCCCGCGAGTTGGGCACGATCGAGGACTTCCGACTATTGCGCGACACGGCGCGCGATCTGGGGCTCGAGCTCGCCCTCGACATCGCTTTCCAGTGCTCTCCCGACCATCCCTGGGTGAGAGAGCACCCCGAATGGTTCAGATCACGGCCCGACGGCAGCGTCCAGTACGCCGAGAACCCGCCCAAGAAGTACCAGGACATCTACCCGCTCGACTTCGAGACATCCGACCCGAGAGGGCTTTGGGCGGCGCTCAAAGGAGTGTTCGACCATTGGATCGGGGAAGGGATCAAGATCTTCCGGGTCGACAACCCCCACACCAAGGCCTTCGCCTTCTGGGAGTGGCTGATCGGCGAGATCAGAAAGACGAGTCCCGACGTCATCTTTCTCGCCGAGGCGTTCACCAGGCCGAAACCCATGTACCGGCTGGCGAAGCTGGGCTTCACCCAGTCCTACACCTATTTTGCCTGGAGGACCACCAAGCACGAGCTGGTCGAGTACATGGGGGATCTGGCCCAGGTCCACGACTTCTTCCGGCCCAACTTCTGGCCCAACACCCCGGACATCCTCACCGAGCAGCTGCAGACAGGGGGCCGGGCGGCCTTCGTCAGCCGCTATGTGCTCGCCGCCACCCTCAGCTCGAACTGCGGGATCTACGGTCCGGCTTTCGAGCAGATGGAGCGCGTCCCCCTCGCCCCCGGCTCGGAGGAGTACCGGGAGTCGGAGAAGTATCAGATTCGGGTCTGGGACCTGGACCGACCGGACTCGTTGGTGCCGGTGATTTCGCAGGTGAACAGGGCGCGGCGCGACCATGCCGCCCTTCAGCAGAACCGGGACCTGACCTTTCACGCCACCGACAACGACATGGTGATCTGCTACTCGAAGCGGGCGGTCGGCGATGTCGTCCTGGTCGTGGTGAGCCTCGACCCCGAGCATCAGCAGTCGGCCTGGGTCGATCTCGACACTTCGGTGCTGGGAATCGACGCCGGCAGCCGATACCAGGTGCATGACCTCCTCACCGACCGGCGCTACCAGTGGCAGGGAGGCCGCAACTTCGTCCAGCTCGACCCGGAAGGCATCCCGGCCCACGTGTTCTCCCTGCGGAGAAGGGCGCTGGCAGGCGACCCTTGAGCACCCGGCCCGAACGGTCGGCCGCCGCCGACGCCTGGTATCACGATGCGGTCATCTACGAGGTCCACGTCCGCGCCTTCTTCGACGCCAGCGGTGACGGGATCGGTGACTTCCGCGGCCTCACCGCCAAGCTCGACTACCTGCGCGACCTGGGGGTGACCGCCATCTGGCTGCTCCCCTTCTACCCGTCACCTCTGCGAGACGACGGGTACGACATCGCCGACTACAAGGCGATACACCCGTCTTACGGGTCGATGGCCGATTTCCGTCATTTCCTGCGCGAGGCACACGCCCGTGACCTGAGGGTGATCACCGAGCTGGTGGTAAACCACACCTCGGACCAGCACCCGTGGTTCCAGCGGGCGAGGAGCGCCCCTCGGGGGAGCCGGGATCGCGACTTCTACGTCTGGTCGGACGATCCGGATCGGTACAAGGACGCCCGGATCATCTTCCAGGACACCGAGACCTCCAACTGGGCGTGGGACCCGGTGGCCAATGCCTATTACTGGCATCGGTTCTTCTCCCATCAGCCCGACCTCAACTACGAGAACCCGGCGGTGCACAAGGCCGTGTTCGACGCTCTCGACTTCTGGCTGGACGCAGGGGTGGACGGGGTTCGCCTCGATGCCATCCCCTATCTGTACGAACGGGAGGGCACCATGTGCGAGAACCTCCCCGAGACCCACGCCTTCCTCAAGGAGCTGAGGAAGCGGATGGACTCGAGATACGAGGGGCGAATGCTGCTCGCCGAGGCGAATCAGTGGCCCGAAGACGCAGTCTCCTATTTCGGTGAGGGCGACGAGTGCCACATGTCGTTTCACTTCCCTCTGATGCCACGGCTCTTCATGGCGCTGCGGATGGAGAACCGGTTCCCGATCATCGACATCCTCGAGCAGACACCTCCCATCCCGGAGTCGGCTGCCTGGGCCATCTTTCTCCGCAATCACGATGAGTTGACCCTGGAGATGGTCACCGACGAGGAGCGGGACTACATGTATCGCGTCTACGCCTCCGATCCCCAGACCAGGATCAACGTCGGTATCCGCCGTCGGCTCGCCCCGCTGCTCGGCAACAACCGTCGCGAGATCGAGTTGATGAATGCCCTCCTGCTCTCGCTGCCGGGCACTCCGGTCCTGTACTACGGCGACGAGATCGGGATGGGCGACAACTTCTACCTGGGTGACCGAAACGGCGTGCGCACTCCTATGCAGTGGTCGGGCGACCGCAACGCCGGTTTCTCGGCGGCCAATCCTCAACGCCTCTACTTCCCGGTCATCACCGACCCCGAGTACCACTACGAGACGGTCAACGTCGAAGTGCAGCGGGCCAACCCCAACTCGCTGTGGTGGTGGATGAGGCGGGCCCTCACCCTCCGTAAGGGCATGCCCGAGCTGTCACGTGGGGAGCTGGAGTTCATTCCCACCGACAATCCGAAGGTACTGACCTACCTGCGGACCCTGGGGGAACGGTCGGTGCTCGTAGTGGCCAACCTGTCCCGGCACACCCAGCCGGTGCAGGTGGATCTCTCCCGGTTCGAAGGGGTGGAGCCGGTCGAGGTCTTCGGGCGGACCAGGTTCCCGGCGGTGGGAGCCGCCCCGTACCTGCTCACCATCGGCCCTCACGATTTCTACTGGTTCTCGATGGAGGGGAGCGCCGCGACGGGCGACGAGCCGGGCCTCCCGGTGGTCAACGTGCGCGGCGAGCTGACGACTGCCCTCCGCGCCCGGGCGCCACTCGAACGAGCCCTTCTCACCGACATCGGGGGTCGGCGCTGGTTCCGGGGCAAGGCGCAGACGATTCGGGGCGGCCACCTGGTGGAACGCGTCGACGTGCCCGATTCCGACACGGTGGTCTGCTTGTTCCAGGTCGACTACGTCGAGGCCGAGCCGGAGGTCTACGTGATGCCTGTCGCTCTCGCAGTCGGCGCCGACGCCGACCGTGTCCAGAAGGAGAGCCCGGGCGCGGTGATCGCCGAGGTGCGCACCGGGAGCGAGCGCGGCCTCCTCTACGACGGCATGTTCGACCCGGGCTTCGCCCGTGCCTTGATCACGCTGGCCATGGGACGTCGCAAGCTGAGGTCCGGCGGGGTGACTCTGACAGGGCGGCGCATCCCGGGCTGCCGGGAGCTGGTCGCCGAGGTCGAAGGGCTTCCGGTGAAGGCGGCTGGGACCGAGCAGACCAACAGCTCGTTGATCTTCGGCGAGCGTCTCATCGTCAAGCTGCTGCGCAAGGTCGAGCCCGGCCCCAACCCCGAGGTGGAGGTGGGCCGATTCCTCAACGAGCGTGCCCACTTCCCCAACCTTGCGCCGATCCGGGGTGTGGTCGACATGGAGCTCGGAGGGCAGAGCGCAGCCTTCGCCGTGGTCAACCAGTTCGTCCCCAATCATGGCGATGCGTGGTCACACACCACCGACGCCCTGACTCTGGTGTTCGAGGAGATGACGGCCCATCGCGACGAGCTCGGGATGCCACCACCGGCGAGCCATCCGCTCGATCTGACCGAAGAGGAGCTCTACCTCGCCCGGACGATCCTCCCGGTCCCACTGCACGAGGCCAACCTCCTCGGAGAGCGGACCGGGCATCTGCATCTCGCCCTCGCCTCGGACCCCGGCGATCCCAACTTCGCCCCCCAGCCGGTGTCCACCCTCTATCAGCGGTCCCTGTATCAGTCGCTCCGGTCGTCGGTCCGCTCCAACTTCAACCTGCTCCGCCGACTCCGTCCCGGACTGACCGGGGCGGAGGGCGACCTCGCCGATCTCGTCTTGGCGCGGGAAAAGGAGCTCCTGAACGATCTCCGATCGATCACCACCGAGAAGCTGGACACCGTGCGCCTCCGGATCCACGGCGACTATCACCTGGGCCAGGTCCTCTTCACCGGGAACGACTTCGTTGTGATCGACTTCGAAGGGGAGCCCTTGCGCCCGATCTCGGAGCGGAGGATCAAGCAACTCGGGCTACGCGACGTGGCCGGGATGATCCGCTCCTATCAATACACCACCCAGATGGCGCTCAGGACGACGATGGAGACCAGAGCCGAGGCGGCCGACGGCGACGTCCTCTCGGTCTGGGCCGACGCCATTGCCCGCTGGCTGGCAGCGTCCTTCCTGCGCGGGTACCTGGCGACTGTCTCTGGCACTCCGGTCGTGCCCTCCCAGCCGCATCATCTGCGTTGGTTGCTCGACTCGCTTCTCCTCGACAAGGCCGCCTATGAGCTCGGCTATGAGCTCAACAATCGCCCCGAATGGGTGGAGATCCCCCTGCGCGGCGTCCTGATGTCATACGTCTGATTCCTCCGTGGGGGGCCACGACCCGGCGGTGGCGCGACGCACCCGAGTCTCAGGTGGCGGCGGTCTTGGCCGCCAGCCAGTCACCCACCTTCTTCCACGAACGGCGTGCCACTCGCCACAACCATATGGTGAGGGCTGTGGCCGCCACCACGAGGACGGCGACCACGATGACGGTGACCACGGGGTAGGTCACCGCCAGGGTGACCAGGCCGGCCACTCCGATGTCCTCGGCCAGGGAGAGCCCGATGTTGCTCACCGGTTCCGGAGAGGCGTTGACCACGACTCTGGTCGAAGCCTTGGCGGCGTGAGCGTCGAGGGCGAGGAGCCCGGCGACGGTGGCCCCCACCGCCGCCCCGATGCTTGCCGAGTTGCCCGCCACCACCGCTCCCAGGGCGGCGGCGCCGAGGGGGCGGATGACGGTGTGGATCGCATCCCAGAGATTGTCGAGATAGGGGATCTTGTCGGCGACGAACTCGACGGCGACCAGCACCCCCGCCACGATCATCACGTCGGTGCGCTGCAGCACCGGGGGGATGTCGCCCCAGCCCAACCTGCCGGCGACCCCGAGCAACAGGGTCACGAGATAGAGATTGATCCCCGATGCCCATCCCGATCCGGCGATCAGTCCGACCGCGTCCATCCGGTCAAGTTACCCACCTCGGGAAACCCAGACGATGCAGGACTAGGTTTGTCCGGTCCCTACATGTGAGGTAGGCATGGATGAGAACATGGACGTCGTCCTGTCGATCCACCTCGTCGAAGACGAGGTCGAGACAGTGGCGATCGCCCAGCTCGATCTGCGCGACGATCACTTCGAGGCGAGAGGCCGTGCCCGTCGCAACCCGATCGACCCGGCGAAGCCGGTGATCGGTGAGGAGCTGGCCATCGCTCGCGCCCTCGGCCAGCTCGAGACCCAGATCAGCGACTCGGTGCAGGAGAAGATCGACCGGTACCTGGTCCACACCGACTGAAGCTCGGTCGGGGTATCAGGGCCGTGGGATCGCAGCCTCGATGATGGCCCGCGCCTTGGTCCCCGGCGGCAGAGTCCCGAAGAGGTGTCCCCAGTCTCCCGAAAGCCGCGTTGCGGCGAAGGTCTCCCACACCTCTGGCCGGGCATGACGGGCGACCAGGGCTCCGCCCACCGCCAGGGCCAGGGTCTCCGCGACGCGGCGCGCCTCGAACTCGGGGTCGGACGGGTTACCGATGATGCCGAGCGCATCGGCGATGGCCCGATCGAGCCGGGCGTCGACCCCCTTCGCCATCTCCAGCTCCTTCTCCACTGCCTCGACCGAACCTGGCTGCTTGGCCACCGCCCGGAGCAGGTCGAGGGCGATCACGTTCCCCGATCCCTCCCAGATGGCGTTGAGCGGCGACTCGCGATACAACCGGGGCATGATCGAGTCCTCCACGTAGCCGTTCCCACCCAAGCACTCCGCAGCCTCACGGACCACCTCGCTACACCTCTTGGTCACCCAGAACTTGGCTGCCGGCGTGAGGATGCGCTTCAGAAGTGACTCGTGCTCGTCGAAGGGAGCCCGATCGAAGGCACCGGCGATCCGCATCATCATCAGGGTCGCCGCCTCGGTCTCCACCTCCAGATCGGCCAGGACGTTCTGCATCAACGGCTTGTCGATCAGCTTCGCCCCGAACGCAATGCGATGGGCCGCGTGGTGGATCGCCTGGCTCACGGCCTGTCGCATCAGCGCGGCCGAGCCGATGATGCAGTCGAGCCTGGTCCCGGAGACCATCTCGATGATCACCGACACCCCCCGTCCCTCGTCACCAACCAGTCGGGCCCATGCGTCGTCGAACTCCACCTCCGACGAGGCGTTGGAGCGATTGCCCAGCTTGTCCTTGAGTCGCTGGAAGTGGAGGCGGTTCACCACACCATCGGGGGTGAACCTGGGGAGCAGGAAGCAGGATATGCCACCGGGGGCGTTGGCCAGCACGAGGAAGGCGTCGCACATCGGGGCCGACATGAACCACTTGTGGCCGGTGATGCGGTATTCGCCGCCGGGCCCGCCTCCTTGGATCGCCGTCGCTCGGGTGGTGTTCGCCCGGACGTCGGACCCACCCTGCTTCTCGGTCATGCCCATCCCCATCAGCACACCGGTCTTGTCGACCGGCGGCCGAAAGGAAGGGTCGTAGACACGGCTGAGCTGGAGCTGCTCCCACTCCGAAGCCACGTCGGGTTGGAGCCGGAGGGTTGGCACCACGGACGTCGACATCGATATCGGGCAGAAATGCCCCGCCTCGACCTGGGATGCCAGGAAGGTCAACGCTGCCCGCGCCTGGTATCCACCCTCACCCGGTTCCCGCTCCCAGGGGAGCGAATGGAGACCATGGCTCACGGCGAGGTCCAGCAGGGAGTGCCAGGCGGGATGGAAATCAACTCGGTCGACCCGGTTGCCGAACCGGTCGTGCGTGTGGAGGACAGGCTGGTTCCGGTTCGCATGGAACCCCCACTCGTACACCTCGGCCGAAGCGACCCGCCGGCCGTATGTGTCGACCTGTCCCAGCGCCCATTCCGCCCCCTCCCGGGTCAGGGCCTGGCGCAGGATGGGCTCGGCTTCGACGATGTCGTAGTCGGTCAGCGGCGGAGGTTGATTCACCACCACATGGGTGTCACCCATCGGGGCAGCCTAACCTCGGGCACCTTCCTGCCTGACCGCCCCATCTACCATCGGAGGCGGCGTGTTACCGATCCGCGACGTCAACCCCACCCGGATCACCCCATACGTGACTCTGGCGCTGATCGCCGCCAACGTCCTCGTCTTCTACCTGATCCAGGGGCGGGGAAGCCCTGACGACCAGGAGGCCTTCGTCTACGAGAGAGCCGCCATCGCCTGCGAGGTGACCACCGGCTTCCCACTCGGTGCCGACGAGATCATCGGTGGCCAGTGCCTGGCCGGGGCCCAGGACCCCATCTTCCCCGACAAGAACGTGTTCCTGGCCTTGTTCACCTCGATGTTCCTCCATGGGGGGACATTCCATCTCCTCTTCAACATGTGGTTTCTCTGGATCTTCGGCAACAACGTCGAGGAGGCGTTCGGCCACCTCGGCTATCTGCTGCTCTATCTGGTTGGCGGTCTGGTGGCCACCGGGGCGTACGTGGCCTTCAACCGCGACGCCACTGTGCCCCTGGTAGGCGCCTCGGGCGCCATCGCAGTCGCCATGGGCGCCTATGCGGTGTTGTTCCCATCCCACCGGGTGCTGTCGTTCGTCGGCTGGTTCCTGATCCCGGTTCCCGCCGCCCTGTTCCTGATCATCTGGTTCGTGGCTCAGTTCGGGCTGGGGGGCACCGGAACCGCCTGGGAGGCGCATGCGGGAGGCTTCGTCTTCGGGGTGGTGGTCAGCCTTGCCCTTCGCTCTCGTTTGCTGCGACGAGTAGGTGTGTGAGGCTGAGCCGGCGGCGCAGATCGCTGGTGATCTCGCTCCTCGCTGCATCCGTGCTGGCGATCGCTCTGGCTCCATTGCTCATGCCCGCGGCCTACTCGGTGGTGGGGCACTCCGTCAGTGAGTCTGCCGCCCAGGGGCTCGACGGTGCCTGGCTGGCCCGGCTCGGATTCGTCCTCTTCGGATTCGCCGTGCTTCTCATCGTCGGGTACCCGGCCGTGGGATGGGGAAGATGGGCGCGTCTGGCCCACGGCGGCTTCGCAGTGTCGATGATCGCGGCGGCGACCTTCTCCCACATGCCATGGGACGACAGGTCCTATGACCGGTTCGAGGATCTGCTCCACTCCATCGCCTCGTTAGGCGTTGGCCTCTTCTTCACGGCCGGGGTGTTGCTCGTGACCATCGACAAGCGTCTCCGGCCCGGTCTACACCGGGTGCTCGATCTGGTTGCATTGGCTGCCGCGGCGGTCATCCCGATGCTCACCGCACAGAGCTCGATTGGCGGGGTGCTACAGCGTCTCATGTTCTTCCTGGCCTACCTGTGGTATGCCGTCGAGACGATCCGGCCCCGGGTCAGATCGGAATCGCGGCCAGTGACGCTGTCAACTGACACTATGCAAATCGGTGGCGACACCTAAGCGGTACTTAACATTCTCCCCGTTCCACCGAGAGGGGAGTGTCGCAGTGTGTAGTGTCACTGTTCATTGAGCTCGATCGGTGGACATCGCAGCATGGCCGGTGGCGGGTTGAGCCGGACACTGCTCAAAGGGGGCTGCGTGCTCAGCCTCGACCGTAGGGTCGGCAACTTCCAGCGTGCCGACGTGCTGATCGACGGCGCCACGATCGCCGCCGTCGGTCCCGACTTGCGCGCCGGCAATGCCGAGACCCTGGATGCCACCGACACCATCGTCATGCCTGGCTTCGTCGACACGCATCGCCACGTGTGGGAGTGCCTGTTCCGCAATCTCGGCGACCATGGCCCGATCCGGGATGGTGACCCGGGCGCTCTGTCCCGTGAGATCGGCCCCGCCTACCGACCGGAGGACGTCTACGCCGGCAATCTGGTCGGCCTGCTCAGCGCAATCGATGCCGGGATCACGACTCTGCTCGACTGGTCACATGTCCAGGCAACGCCCGAGCACACCGATGCCGCCATCGCTGCCCACCGTGAAGCCGGCATCAGGGCGGTGTTCGCATACGGGGTGCCCTGGTGGAGCGATGCCGACCGGAACCACGCCGAGCGGATCCGACGGCTGGCCGGTGCCCAGTTCTCGACGACCGACCAGTTGCTCACCCTCGCCCTGGCCCTGGCCGGCCCGGAGTTCGCCCCCATGGAGGCCAATGAGGCCGACTGGGCACTGGCCCGGGAGGTAGGGGCTCGCATCTCGGTCCACGTCGGGGTGGGAAAGTACGGCCGCCGGGGCAAGCTGGCCGAGATGGCTCGTGCGGGACTTCTCGGCCCTGATACCACCTATGTCAACTGCGCCACCCTGAGCGATGAGGAGATCGGCATGATCGCCGACAGCGGTGGATGGTTCTCCCTTGCGGCGCAGGCCGGGATGATGAACGGCTACGGGATGCCCCCAATCCAGCAGCTGCTCGACCGCCAGCTCAAGCCGAGTCTCAGCGTCGACGCCGAGAGCAACGTGCCCACCGACATGTTCACTCAGATGCGGGCGGTGATATCCATCCAGCACGCCAGCCTGTTCGACCTCAAGCTCGCCGGGAAGGGCGGAGTCCCCAATCTCCTGACGACGCGGAGGATCCTCGAGTTCGCCACCATCGAAGGGGCCAGGGCCAACGGCCTGGGCGACGTCACCGGCACGCTGACCCCGGGCAAGCAGGCCGACATCATCGTGCTGCGCACCGATCGCCCCAACATCCACCCGGTCAACGATCCGATCGGAGCGGTGGTCTGGGGAATGGACACGTCGAACGTGGACTCGGTCTTTGTCGCCGGGCGCGCCCTGAAACGAGATGGTGAACTGGTCGGTGTGGACATGAACCGGGTAGGCGGCCTCGCCTACGAGGCGCGTGATCATGTCGCCCGCAACGCCGGAATGGAACTGCCCGCCGTGGGGGCACTCCGGTGACGGCGACCACTCCCACCGAGTCGAAGGCGGCGATCACCGCCTTTGTGGTGGCTTCACGGTATCTGCCGGTGTATCTGGCCCTGCTCCTCCTGCTGGTGGTGGCCGCCATATGGGCCCCTGCTGTGCTCGGCAGTGTCCAGCTGAGCGCCATCGCCCCTTACGGGGCGCTGCTTGGCATCACGGCCCTTGGCCAGATGCTGGTGATCATGACGGGAGGCATCGATCTCAGCACTCCCGGCACCTTCACACTGGCTGCCGTGATCATGGTCGGTGTCGGGCAGCAGTCTGACGATCGGATCGCGGTGGCCATGGTCACCGCGATCGTGGCTGCCGCTCTCATCGGGTTGGTGAACGGGATCCTCATCGGAGGGCTGAAGCTCAACGCCCTGATCGTCACGCTGGCGGTGGGACAGGTAGTCGCCGGGTTGGTGAATCGCTACGGGAGGACCTTCGCCGTGCAGAGCCCCGTGCCGACTGGCTGGTCGGACTGGACCTCGACCAGGATTCTCGGGGTCAGCCCGGTCTTCTGGATAGGAACGGTGATCACCATCGTCCTCATCCTCGCCTTCCGGTACACGACGGTCGGCCGGCGTTTCCAGGTGGTCGGGTCAAACCCCGTTGCCTCCCGCGTCGTTGGCCTTCGGGTGAACCTCAACCAGATCTCGGCCTATGTGGTTGCCGCAATCCTCTACGCCGTCGCCGGGATGGCCCTGGCGGGGTTGCTTCGCACCCCGGGAATCTCGGTCGGGAACACATATCTCCTCGGCCCGATCGCTGCGGTCGTCATCGGTGGCGCCTCGTTGACCGGTGGTCTGGCCAGCCCGTTGTCGACCTTCGCCGCGGCCTTCTTCCTCACCGGCCTCAACCAGATGCTGCTGACCATGGGGCTTCCCACCGCCCTGCAACTCGTGGTCTTCGGCCTGGTGATCATCGGGGGGATGCTGGTTTCGGGCGATCGGATCATCAAGGGCGTGGAGCGCCTGCTCCGCGAACCGCGAAGACCGAGACGCACGAACAGTGAAACGACCAACAGCTCAATCGACGGGATTGGTTGAGAAAGGAGATCGATATCCCGACGAGTCGAAATCAGACAACGAACCAGACAGAGGGCCTCCGGCCCAAATGGAGGAGGAACATGAAACGATCGAAGATCGTCGGTCTCCTGACCGTCTTGGTCTTGGTCGTGTCCGCCTGCGCAGAGGATGCAGGCGACACGACGACGACCGGGGCGGGTGAGGCCAGCACGACCACCGGTGCGCCCGCCGAGACGACGACCTCGGCAGCCGCCGGGTCGACGACCACAGCCGGTGCCGACAATCCGTTGGCGGATTACGGCGAGGATCCCACTGCCGCCGATCAGGCGCTGGTGGACAAGGCCCTCGGCCCGGTTACTCCATCGGACGACGCGAGCTGGAACATCGTCCTCGCATCGATCGCTCGAGCGAGTCAAGACCTGGCGGCCGCCGGGATCGACATCGACAAGGCGATGGAGTGTTGGAGCCAGCCGGAATGCGACACCGGCAGCGGCGGAGACATGATCATGGGCTATGCCGACGGCGGCGGCAACACGGTGAACGTGTGGCGCGCCGTGAGCCACATGGAGGCTGTCCTCCAGGCGTTGACCTACCCGGAGATCGGGACAATCGTGTCGACGGCGGCGGATTTCAACCCCGACCCGGCCGTGCACATCAACGGCATCAGGTTCCTGATCGACAGAGGTGTGAACTTCATCGTCGGTTATCCCGACTTCGGCGTGGCGCTCCGGGACGTGATTCTCGAGGCGACTGCCGCCGGCATCCCCTACACCTCGTTCTCGGCCGGATGGGTGGGTCTGCCCGATCAGGAAGGCGCCCTGGTTCCCGGTCAGGACTACCTGACCGTGGTCGGGGAGGACCTGTGTGCCCTCGGCGACAGCTTCTCGGGGATCCTGAACGAGGGGATACCCGAGGGAGAAGTGGCGCTGCTCGGCGGGACGCCGAACAACGCGTTGTCCCTCGGCTGGCAGAGGTGCACGATCGGCAGCCTGGGCGAGAGCCTGACGCTGGTCAACCCACCGCCCAATGACGACACCACGACGGGCGACACCAACTGGTACAACCCGATCATCCCTGACGTCTTCCGAGGGCTGTTGACCACCAACCCGGAGATTCGCGGTTGGGCTTATGAGTACGCCGATGGGATGCTCTCTGGTCTCCAGGCCTACGAGGAGCTGGGGATCCCGGTGGCGAATCTGACCCTTGCCCTCCGCACCGACGAGCAGTCCCTGTTCTGTGACTGGGTGGATCGCAATGAGCCGACCTACAAGATCTACTTCTCGGCCGGCGGGAACTTCCAGTCCCGGACCAGTGTCACTGCGGCGATGATGGCGAGCAAGGGGGCCGAGATCCCTGCGACGGTCATCGTGCCCCACGTCATGCGTGAGGTGACTGCGGACAACTGTGACCCCAATCGGGTGAACCCGGTCGTGTCCGGCACGTCGCTGGTGCCCGACGAAGCGTTGGCACTGATGTTCGCCAGCTGATGAGCGAAGGCGATCCGAGAGGAGGGTCGGCGCCCGGCGACCTGGTCCTCGAGCTGACGGGGGTCTCCCGACAGTTCGGTGCAGTCCGTGCGCTGACCGACGTCAGCTTCGACTGCCGCGCCGGAGAGGTTCACGCCCTGGTCGGCGAGAACGGCTCCGGCAAGTCGACTCTCCTCGGGATCGCGAGCGGGTTTGTCGACCCCGATCTGGGCAGTATCCGGATCGGGGGCAAACCCCTGCGTCGGGATTCCCCGGCGCTGGCTCGCAAGCTCGGCCTGGCGATGGCTTATCAGGACACCTCCCTGATCCAGGCCGAGCCGGTCAAGAACAATCTCTACCTGGCTGCGCCCCCGGAACAACGCCCCCAGTACTGGAAGCGGAAGAAATGGGCTCGTCGACTACTCGCCGAGTTCGATCTCGACCTCGAGCTATTCCCCGATGCCCCGGCCGGGTTCCTCACCATGGCCGAGCGTCAACTGTTCGAGGTGGCAAAGGCGCTCGTCTCCAACCCAAAGGTGCTGCTCCTCGATGAGCCCACCACGGCCCTGGGTCCGGATGAGGTCGAGGCTCTCCACCGGACAGTTGCCGCCTGCCGCAGGCGTGGTGTCGGTGTGGTGTACGTGAGCCACCGCCTTCCCGAGGTGCTCGAGATCGCCGACCGAATAACAGTCCTCCGCGACGGCAGGGCGCGGGGCACCTTCGACGCCAGGTCAACCACGGAGCACGAGCTGGTCGATCTGATCGTGGGACGTCCCTTCGAGGCGGCCTTCCCCCCGGCCGCCTCGGTCGGCGGTGAGCGGCCCGACGTGCTGGTCGTCGACGGTCTGCAGGGCCAGTCTTTTGGCCCGGTCAGCTTCACCCTGCAGGCCGGGGAGATCGTGGGGATAGCCGGCGCCGAAGGAAACGGGCAGCCGCAGCTCTTCGACTGTCTCGCCGGGAGGACTCCTCCCCGGGTGGGTCGCGTGGTCTGCGCCGGCGAGGATCTGACCCTGATCTCAACGCACGAGGCGGTGCGCTCCGGCGTCATGCTCCTTCCCGGTGACCGGAAACACGAAGCGCTGATGCCGGTCCTCGGTGTCCGGGTCAACTCGACGATCCAGGCTCTCCGCAAATTCAGCCTCTTTGGCTTCATGAAGAGGCGGGGCGAGCGGCGTGCGGTCACGGACCTGGTCGAGCGTCTCGAGATTCGCACCCCGTCACTGGAGCAGCCGGTCGAGTTCCTCTCCGGTGGGAATCAACAGAAGGTCTCGGTGTCTCGGACCTTCCTCCGCGAGCCTGCGGTCATACTGGCGTACGAGCCGACCCAGGGCGTCGACGTCGGCTCCCGTTTCGATATCTACCGAGCGCTGCGGGCCAGGACGGATGCCGGAGCAGCCCTCCTGGTCAAGTCGAGCGACCCTCTCGAGCTCTCCGGGCTGTGCGACCGGGTGCTCGTCATGTCACGAGGAACCATCGTCGAGGAGATTCCCGGCGATGAGCTGGACGAGCTCCGTATCGTCGAAGCCATCGTTCGCGGGCCGGGTCTCTCCCGCGCCGGGCGATCCCCTCTGGGTATCGCCATGCCCAAGACCGTGTCCAGGGACGCCTAGAGGTGACCAGTCAGTACACCGCCGAAGGGCCGATCGATCAGGCCCGCCAGCTGGTCCGAAAGGTCATCCGCAACGCCCGCGACAAGAACAAGTGGCGAAAAGTCGTCAAGTTCCGGCTCTGGATGCCGGTGGTGCTGCAGGTGCTCCTCGTCGCCGGACTGGTTTGGTACACGAACTCGCGTTTCCCGGGATTCGTCAACGCCAGCAACATCAACCAGACCTTGATCCTGGCGATCCCGATCATCGTCGCCACGATCGCCCAGACACACGCGATCTTGGTCGGGTATCTCGACCTCTCCGTGGGTGCGATGATCAGTCTCGGGGTGGTGATCGCCTCCTTCATGATCGGGGTCGAGGCATCGGTCGCGCAGATCCTCTTCGGGACCGCTGTGATCTTCCTGTGCGGGATCGCTCTCGGCCTGGTCAACGCCGGACTGATTCGAGGAGTCAAGATCCCCTCGATCATCGCCACCCTGGCCACCTTGAGCATCCTCGACGGTATCTCTTTGATGTTGCGGCCGACCGCCCAGGGGATCATCAACGGCGGCTTGGTGTCGGTGCTGACCGCCAGCGTCGGGCCGATCCCCATCGCCTTCATCGTGATAGTCGTGGGGGCGGCCCTGCTCGATCTCTGGCTTCACTCCTCGGGATCCGGCCTCAATCTGAAGGCGGTGGGGTTCGACGAGAGATCTGCGAAGAGGGGCGGGATCAGGACCAACTGGATCCGGGTCAGGGCACTGCTCCTCTCGAGTCTGCTCGCCGCCCTCGCCGCGTTCTTCGTGATGGCGCGATCCCCGATCGGCAATGCCCAGGTCGGATCCACATTCGCCCTCAACAGCATCACTGCCGCCGTCCTGGGAGGTGCATCGCTGGCCGGGGGTCGGGCGACCTTCATCGGCGGCACGGTTGCGGCGTTGCTCGTCGCCCTGATCATCACCGTGCTTCCTTATCTGGGGCTCTCACCCGATGACGGGCCGATGATCATCGGCGTCCTGGTCCTGATCGGGGTAGTCCTCTTCCAGGCGGGTGACATCAAGGAGCTGGTCAAACGGAACTACCGCCGGGCCCGTCGACTCGTCCTGGGCAGCCGGCCTCCCAAGGCGGCCGAGTTGCCCACCCTGTACCCGGAGGGAACCGACTTCTCGGTCGCCTCCACCGATCGAAAGCTGATCAGGGGCGGTCTGGTCCTCAGCCTCGATCCCGAGGTGGGCGACTTCGCCCGTGGCGACGTCCTGATCGATGGGGACGAGATCGCCGCGGTCGGCCCGGGCCTGTCTGCTTCCGACGCCGAGATGATCGACGCATCAGGGATGATCGTCATGCCTGGCTTCGTCGACAGCCACCGGCACATCTGGGAGGGTCTGCTCCGGAACATCGGGACCGACGTTCCCCTGGAGGGGCGGGTCAGCTACATCTCGTTCGTGCTCCACAAGCTGGCCCCTGCCTTCCGCCCCGAGGACGCATACATCGGCAACCTGGTCAGCTCGTTGGGGGCGATCGACGCCGGGATCACCACGCTGCTCGACTGGTCCCACATCCAGGCCTCGCCGGCTCACACCGACGCCGTGATCCAAGCGCTGGGCGACTCGGGCATGCGCGCCGTTTTCGCCTACGGCTTCCCCTGGTGGGGCAAATGGGAGGAGCGACAGCCGAGTTGGTTCGTCCGGGCGGCCACCGAGCACTTCTCGTCCCAGGATCAGAAGCTGACCTTGGCATTGGCCGCCCCTGGGCCCGAGTTCACCGATTTCGAGGTTTCGCGGGACCATTGGAAGCTGGCAAGAGAGACCGGGGCCCGAATCACGACGCACGTCGGGGTCGGCTCATACGGCCAGGATGCGAAGGTGCAGGAGATGGGGGAGGCTGGGCTGCTCGGTCCCGACACCACGTACATCCACTGCACCACCCTCAACGACACGGAGATCCAGATGATCGTGGACAGTGGGGGAACCGTGTCCCTGGCCACGCCGGTCGAGATGATGATGGGCCACGGCATGCCTCCCATCCAGAAGTTCCTGAACCGCGGTCTCGCACCTTCGCTCAGCGTCGACGTGGAGACCAACGTCCCGGCCGACATGTTCACCCAGATGCGAACTGTCATCGCCCTCCAGCACGCACTCGCCAACGAGGCCGGCCTGGCCACCATCGGGATGAGAGATGTGCTCGGCTACGCCACCATCGAGGGGGCGAGGGCCAACGGGCTGGAGGACAAGGTGGGGACCCTTACCGTCGGGAAGGCGGCGGACCTGATCATGCTTCGCACCGATCGCATCAATGTGATCCCGATCAACGACCCGGTGGCGGCGGTGGTGGCCGGGATGAACACCTCGAACGTCGACTCGGTGTTCATTGCCGGCCGGGCCATGAAGCGGGGAGGAAAGCTGCTCCACGTCGACTGGCCGGCAGTTCGACGCATGGTCGACGACTCCCGCACCCACGTCATCGAGAAATCTGGCTTCCGTCTCCCCGGGATCTGATCCCATCGGTAAGTCTTGACTTACGGTAAGTCGTCACTTACTATCAGGGCATGGTCGACACACAACTCGACGCCCTGGCGGTGGACACGCGCCGGACCATCTACGCCATGCTCCTGGAGCGGCCCCAATCGGTCAACGAGCTCGCCGCCGCCCTTCCGGTGAGCCGCCCCGCCGTCTCCCAGCACCTGAAGGTGTTGGTCGACGCCGAGCTGGCCCGGGCGACGAGCGTGGGAAACCGTCGGGTCTACTCGGCAGACCCGACCGGGATGAAGACACTGCGCGATTGGGTCGACCGGATGTGGGACATGGCGATCGGCGGTTTTGCCGCCTTCGCCCGAGACGAGATGGAGAGAGACATGGACCAGATGGAGAAGCAGCTCATCGAGCCGGTGGTCAAGCAGGTGACGGTTCCCGGCAGCCCGGGCATCGTGTTCGAGTTGTTCACCAGCAGGATCGGCGAATGGTGGCCGAGGGCGACCCATTCGGTTGGGGGTGATGATGCGGTCAGCGTCCACATGGACGACAGCGTCGGGGGGAGGGTGTACGAGACCACCCGCGATGGAGTCGAGCACGAGTGGGGGACGATCACGGACTGGGAGCCGGCGGCCCGGGTCGCCTTCAGCTGGTACCCGGGTCTGACCCGCGAGCAGGCCACCCACGTCGAGATCACCTTTCGCCAGAGCGGTGACGGCACCGAGGTCACCCTGGTCCACGATGGATGGGAGGCGCGCGGCGCCGACTGGGAGAGGATGCGCGACAACTACGAGACCGGCTGGAGCTTCGTGCTGGCCCAGGTTCCGGGTTCGGTCGCGATCTGACCAGTAGGGCGGCGCGTCGTCCCTGGCCGGTCAGGTCAACGACCGCGGCGTCGTCTCAACTCGTCCATGGTCAGGACGATGACGGTGAGGGCGATGATCCCCAGCGTCCAGCCGACCCAGATCCCCAAGGAGGGGAATCTCGGGAGGACAGCGGTGTTCGGGCCCGAAGACGCCTCGGCTTCCTCGCCCTCCTCAGCCGGCCCCGGAGGGGCGAGAGAGGCCGCCCCTGTCGCCTCTCCCTCCACGGTGGCCGGGTCGGGAGCCTCCTCGTCGGGAGCGAAGATCTTGGCGATCAGCGCCTCGAGGTCGAGTGAGAACGGAATCGCCGACGCCTCCAGCAACGGGAGGGTGGTGCTGGTCGACACGATCAACACCTCGGTGGTGGTAGAGCTGGATTCCGCCCCTGGCACGGTCGTGGTGGTGGTGACGATCGTCGTGGTGGCCGGTTCTGGCGGTGTGGTGGTCGTGCGCGGGATGGTCGTGGTCGACGGTGGCCGCGTGGTGCTCGTTGTGGTGGGCCGGCTCGTCGTCGAGGTCCCGGCCGCGCTGGTAGTCGTTGCCGGAGAGGTGGTGGTGGTGGTGGTGGTGTCGGGGATGGTGGTGGTCGAGTCGTTGGGCGGGTCGAGCACTTCGAACACCGTCTCGGCACAGCCCACTTCGGTCTGACAGGCAGAGATCACGTAGGTGCCGGCTGGAACCGCAGGGATACTCACACCGATGGCGAAGGTCCCGGTCTCGTCGGTGACCGCCGAGCCCAGATTGGCGCAGTTGCTCCCGCTCCAACAAATCTCGACCGAGGCGGACGGGGTGAAGGCGCTGCCGGCGACGACGGCCCCGCTGCCCGGCGCCCCAGCCGAAGGCGACACCGATATGGCGGCGGCGAACGCCGGTAGGGCGAGCGTGACCTGGGTCAGGAGCAGGGCCATGACCAGAGCCGCGGTCAGCATGCCGACCAAGACCCGACCCGGGGATTGAGATCGTTCCTCCACGTGACACCCCAGAACCTCTCCCCCCATGGGGGAGCATAGTTCACCACTGTGGGTGTTCGTATGGGGAGAAATACCCATGCGAATTGGAGGTACCGACCACGGAGAGTCAAGCGTTGCGAGTCACCCGGTGAAAGGGCGACGGAGAGCCCTTGAAACAGAGCGTTGACGGCGCAGTGACCTCGCCGAAACGAGGGGGCTCGTACCGTGCCGGCGCTCAGGAAAACGGTGTCTGACTCCCGCAGGCGCCACGACACTGAGTCGGCGGCCGTCGAGATCGCCGAGCGAGCGAGCCGGGGCGGGGACGGGTTTTGTGAGCCTCCTCCTCCTCGAACGAGTCGGTGACAAGGAGACCCGATTCCGGCCCGGCTCGCTTGTCACGACCCGCCGGCGATGCCCACCAGGAGGGTCGCGATGAGACGGGCGTCCACTCCTCCTGTGACGCGGGCCATCTGATACTGGGTGCCGTCACTGAACACGCCGTCCTGGGCGAAGCCGGCCACCGACGTGTTGGGGCCCTTGGCCGCGTAGGGGTCCACCGCATAGACCGCCTCGGTGGTCTCCATCGGGAAGGCGATCTGCGAGGTCGCGGCGAGGCCCGAGCCGAGGATCACCTGGGAATGGATGTGGGTGATCCGGCCCGTACCAACCGGGATATATGGTCTGGAAAGTGGCACGATCAGGTCGGGTGTCGCCGTCTTGATGCTGCGCAGGGCATCGAATCCGTTGCTCTCGGTTCGCACCTCGTACCCGGCGAAGCGGAGGGCGCTCGAGACCAGGTCGGTGAGAGACTCCTCGTCGTCCACGACCAGGA
>DATBIX010000058.1:0-38700 GCA_036556665.1 Acidimicrobiia bacterium | reverse complement strand
ACCGTCTCGCCCAGCACGCGACGTTGCAGCGCCTCGATGTAGACGACGATGTCGGGTAACTCGGGCACATGCCGAAGTTACCGACGGTCAGTCCAGCTCGGCGACGCTCCCCCCGAACAACACGGCCACCCCGACCACGATCCCGGCGGCGATGAAGCCATAGGCGAAGAGAAAGTCCCCATCGGAGGATGCGTCTTGCGCTGCCAGGGCAAAGACGACGATGAGGCCGATCAGGGTGATAACCGCCGCCGCCCGGGCGGAGCGCAGACCGAGGGCGAGGATGACGGCCACCGCCATCATCAGCAAGCCCCCGACGACGAAGGCGAACCAGTACCGGCCGCCGGCGCTCAACCCCTCGCTCGCGGTCCTCTCGGCCGCGCTCAGGGTGGGGCTCTCTCTGAGGAAGAAGCCTCCGGACAGGACCAGTACGCCGCCCAGAGCGAACACGATGGCGCCGATGGCGGATTTCGGCCTCTCCGGCTCGGGCTCGGGCTCGGGACGCTCCTCGGGGGGGTGGGCCGCGGCGACCTTGCGGGCCAGACGCGGTGAGGCGGTCATGATGCCGATCTCCTCGGCCAGGCCCACATCGTCCTCCGTCTTGAGGACGAACTCCTCGCCTTCGGCCCTGATGGCGAAGCCGTCGTGGAGCGACTGGATCCCGATCGAGGCCACGTCCCACTGCCCGATCGCCTCGGGGCCGGCATCGAGTCGCAACACCGTCCCCTCGGCGTGAATGCTCACCGGCACGCCCGGTCCCGGCTCACCACGCATGTGCATGGTCCCGCGCGTGTCCACAGCCACTCTTGTTCCCCCGGTTCGACGTCTGGTTACGACAGTCTATGGGGACAAAGGAAAAGGGACGGGATATCGATCCCGTCCCCCTTCGGTCATTTGTCGCCGTGCTCAGCGACCCAGTTCGTCGAAGACCTCGTCGAAGCTCTGGGCGGCCTTGCGCCGGTCTCCGCTGGAAACCGGCTGCGGTTCGCTCTCGACATCCTTGTTGCGATCACGATCACGGTCCCGGTCGCGTCCGCGACCACCGCGATCCCGATCACCCCGGCCTCGATCGCCTCCGTCACGACCGCCGTTGTCCCGGCGACGATCACCACCGGCCGGCCTGGGAGCCTCCGGCTCGGGCAGCGTCGCTCCGTCCAGGGGCTCGACCAGCTCGAGGCTCACCTTGCCCCGGTCGATCTCGCGTACCCGGACCTTCACGTCCTGACCGTCGCTGAGATAGTCCTCGACCCGCTCGACCCGCTTCGAGCCATCGAGGCGGGAGATGTGGAGCAGGCCGTCGCGCCCGGGGAGGATGTTGATGAACGCCCCGAACTTCGTGATGTTGACCACCTTGCCCTCGTACTCGGCGCCGAGTTCGACCTCGGGCGGGAAGGCGATCTGCATCACCTTCTCCCGGGCGGCAGCGAGCGCTGCCCCGTCGGAGGAGGCGATGCGCACGATGCCCTTGCCGTCGGTCTCCTCGATCTCGATGGCGGCTCCTGTCACCTCCTCGAGCTCGCGGATCACCGCACCCTTGGGGCCGATCACCTCGCCGATCTTGTCCTTCGGGATCTCGAGGGACTCGATGCGGGGCGCGAACTCGTTCATCTCCTTGCGTGGCTCCGCAATGGCCTCCGCCATCTTGCCCAGGATGAAGAGGCGGGCCTCCTTGGCCTGGTCGAGAGCCCTGGCGAGTACCTCGGAGGGGAGACCTTCGAGCTTGGTGTCCAGTTGGAGCGCCGTGATCACGTCCCTGGTGCCGGCGACCTTGAAGTCCATGTCACCGAGGGCGTCCTCGGCGCCGAGGATGTCGGTCAGGGTGACGTAATTGCCGTCACGGCTGATCAGTCCCATGGCGACACCGGCGACCGGAGCGATGATCGGCACGCCGGCGTCCATCAGCGACAGCGACGAGGCACACACCGAGGCCATCGAGGTGGACCCGTTCGAGGAGAGGACCTCGGACACGAGTCTGAGGGCGTAGGGGAAGTCCTCCTCGGTCGGGATCACTGGGAGCAGGGCCTTTTCGGCGAGGGCGCCGTGGCCGATCTCACGCCGCTTGGGGCCGCGCATGAACCCGACCTCACCGGTGGAGAAGGGCGGGAAGTTGTAATGGTGCATGTAGCGCTTCGAGTCCTCGAGGGCGAGGGTGTCGAGCATCTGCTCCATCTTCAGCATCCCGAGCGTGGTGATGTTGAGCACCTGGGTCTCGCCCCGCTGGAAGAGCCCGGAGCCATGGGTGCGGCGCACCACACCCACTTCGGCGGTTATCGGTCGGATGTCGGTCGGGCCTCGTCCGTCGAGACGCACGCCCTCCTCGACCACCCGCTTGCGCATCATGTCCTTCAACACCGACTTGAAGGCTGAGGTCGCCTGGGCCTTGCCCACTGCGTCGTCCTCGGCCACTCCCACCTCGGCGATGGTGGCCTCGAGAGCCTCGTCCTGAGCGGCGTTCCGCTCCTGCTTGTCGGCAATGGTGACGACTGAGGCCAGCTTCGGCTCGGCGATCTGCTTCACGCTGTCATGCACCTCGCCGGTGTAGTCGACGGAGATCGGCCACTCGACGACTGGCTTGTCGACCTTGGAAGCAAGCTCGCTCTGGAGATCGATCGCCTCGCCGATGTAGGTCTTGGCCTGGTCCAGCCCGGCGGCGACGGCGGCTTCATCGGATGGCGCATCGCCCTCGGCGATGAGGCGAAGCCCGTTCGGGGTCGATCCGGCTTCGACCATGATGATGTCGACTCCACCCTGGTCGTTCCTTCCACCGGCAACCACCAACTCGAACACCGATTCGTCGAGCTCGGGATGGGTCGGGAAGGGGATCCACTCGCCCTTTCTCAAAGCGAGGCGAACCGCGCCGATCGGCCCCTGGAACGGGATCGGGCTCACCATCATTGCGGCCGAGGCGCCGATGAGGGCGACCACGTCGAACGGGTTCTCCTGGTCTACGGCCAGCGATGTCACCACCACATGGGTCTCGTTGCGATAGGTCTCGGGAAACGACGGCCGGAGCGGCCGGTCGATGAGGCGGCAGGTGAGGATCGCCTGCTCTGAGGGGCGGCCCTCACGTCGGAAGAACGACCCGGGGATCTTGCCCACCGAGTACATCCGCTCTTCGAAGTCGACGGTCAGGGGGAAGAAATCGACCCCCTCCCGGATCTTCTTGTTGGCAGTGGCGGTGACCAACATTTCGGTCCCGCCGAGTCGGGCGACCACGGCACCGTCCGCCTGACCGGCAAGCTTGCCGGTGCTCAGGGCGAACTCTTTGCCGCCGATGGTCCCCGTTACGGAGATTTCGGGCACTGAGTGCTCCTTGTGTTTGGGAGCCGCACCCGTTGGCAGTAGTCATGTCTCGTGGTTGGCGAGACATCGCCACTGACAACCGGCAAGGCTCGGTTGTGGGCGCCGGCTCATCGCCGGAGCCCCTTCGTGGGGCCGGGCAGGCCCCGGATCACGGGAGTGGCCGACGCCATCCCCCGTGAAACTCGTTAGCGACGCAGCCCCAACTTGGCGATGAGGCTTCGGTACCGCTCGACGTCCTCCCTGCGGAGGTAGTCGAGGAGTCGGCGCCGCTTGCCGACCATCATCAGGAGTCCGCGCCGACTGTGATGGTCGTGCTTGTGCTCACGGAGATGCTCGGTCAAATGATTGATGCGCTCGCTGAGCAGGGCCACCTGCACCTCGGGCGACCCGGTGTCGCTCTCGTGGGTGCCGAACTCGGCGACGATCTCGGTGGTTGTCTTCATTGCGCGTAAAACCTGGATCGATCCGGGGGAACGTGCCGAACTTTAGCAGTGCCGCCCCGTCTAACCACAACTCGGTGGTTGCCTCCCATGTGCCCTCCCTTCACCGCACTTGCCCATCACCATAGAGCACGTAGCGCTCGCTGGTAAGGGACTCCAGACCCATTGGCCCCCGGACGTGGAGTTTCTGGGTGGAGTTCCCGATCTCGGCCCCGAACCCGAACTCCTCGCCGTCTGTGAATCTGGTCGAGGCATTCACCGCCACCACTGCAGTGTCGATGGCCGCGACGAAACGGTCGGCGGCCCGACGGTCCTCGGTGACGATGGCCTCGGTGTGACCGGTCCCGTAGCTGCGAACGTGGTCGATGGCGGTCTCCAGGTCTGGCACCACGCGAACCGCCAGGATCAGGTCGAGGTACTCGGTTGCCCAGTCCTCCTCCGTGGCGGGCACCATGTCAGGGACCAGGTCGCGCGAGCGCTCATCCCCGTGTAGTTCGACGCCCTCGGCGATCAGCGCCTTGGCCGCCTCGACCACGAACCGGTCGGCGACGTCTTCATGTACCAGCAGCGTCTCGGCGGCGTTGCACACCCCCGGGCGCTGCACCTTGGCGTTGACCACTATGCCCAGCGCCTTGTCGAGGTCGGCCCCGGCGTCGACGTAGACGTGGCAGTTCCCCGCCCCGTCGATGACGGTCGGCACGGTTGCCTCCTCCTCCACGGCCCGTACCAGGCCGGGCCCTCCGCGCGGGACGAGCAGGTCGACCCACCGGGTGGCCTGCATCAGGGCGCGTGCTCCTTCCCTGGTGGTGTCCTCCAGCAGCTGCACTCCGTCGCCGGGTAGGCCCGCCGCCCCGAGAGCGGCCCGGAGCACACGGGCGATCGTTCTGTTGGAGCCCAGGGCGTAAGAGGAGCCGCGCAGGATGACTGCATTCCCCGACATGACGCAGAGCCCGGCGGCGTCGGCGGTCACGTTGGGCCTCGCCTCGTAGATCACCGCGATCACACCGAGAGGCACCCTGACCCGGTGCAGTCTCACCCCGTTGTACAGGGCCCACCCACCGGTCTCACGTCCCACTGGGTCGGGTAGTGACGACACCTTGCGCAGGCCCGCCGCCATGCCGTCGATGCGGGAGTCGGTCAACCGGAGCCGATCGATGAGGGCGCCGGTGATCCCCTCCTCCTCCGCCTGCGCCATGTCGCCGGCATTCGCATCGAGCAACTCCATGCGGCCGGCGGTGATCGCATCTGCCATGTCGAGGAGCGCCTGCCGGCGCATCGCCCCGGTCGACTCTCGCAGCAGGTTGGCGGCGTCACGGGCGCGGCGGCCGATGTCGTCGATCATGGGCCTAGCCTATCCGTCGCCCCCGACGGCGCCAGCAGGACCAGGTCGTCACGGTGTATCACCACCCCACCCACTTCCGAGCTGTGCCTGCCGAGGGCGGCCCTCACCTGTCCTGAGGACATCCCGACGAGGCCCTTGCCGATCAACCCCCCTTCGGCCCCGACCACTTCGACGGCGGACTCGGCCTCGAATTCGCCCTCGACCCTCACGATGCCGACCGCCAGCAGAGACTTGCCCCCGTTGACCAGTGCCCTGACCGCTCCCTCGTCGACGGCGAGCAGCCCCTCGGAGGGCTGGCCGAAGGCGATCCACAGCTTGCGGGCGGGCAGCTTCGATGGATGCGGGGTGACCCAGGTGCCGACCTCCTGGCCGGCGACAGCGCGGGCGACGACGTCCGGCTCACCGGCGTGGGCGATCACGGTGGGGACACCCGACCATGCCGCCATGCGAGCCGCCGCCACCTTGGTGGCTGCCCCTCCCGAGCCGAACGGGCCGGTGTCCCCGACTGACACCCGGTCCAGGGCGACATCGGTCGAGTGGACCGCCGAGAGCAGCTCGGCGTCATCCATGGTGCGGGGGTCTCCGGTATAGATACCGGCGGTGTCGGTCAGGATCACCAGGATCCCGGCCGAGACGAGGTGAGAGACGATGGCGGCGAGCCGGTCGTTGTCACCGAGACGAAGCTCGTCGACCACGATGGCGTCGTTCTCGTTGACGATCGGCACCACTCGCATCGAGAGAAGTCTCTCCAGGCTGTCCCGGGCGTGGAGGTACTGGGCCCTATTGGCGAAGAGGTCCTTGGTGAGCAGGACCTGGCCGACCACCAGGCCACGCTCCTTGAACAGTGCGGCGTAGCGCTCCATGAGCAGGCCCTGGCCGACCGCGGCCGCGGCCTGGAGGCCGGGGACGTCTCGCGGGCGCCGCCCCAGCCCCAGCGCCGGCAAACCGGCAGCCACCGCTCCGGACGACACGAGGATGGCCGGGTGCCCTTCCTCCCACATGCCGGCGACATGATCGACGGTGCGCTCGAGGGCGAGCGGGTCGAGCTCACCCGATCTCTGCACCAGGCTGGAAGACCCGGCCTTCACCACCACCCTCATCCCGGGGGCGATGCGCCGACGGCCGCTCTCACTCTCGTTCATCAGTCTGGCCTCAGGTGGTCGCCGGTTGGCCGAGGATCCTCCTCACGCCGGCCACGTCGTCGTTCATGCGGGCGACCAGCGCACCGACGTCGTCGAACTGCACTTCGGGTCTGAGCCGGTCGACGAACTCGAGCGTCAGCACCCGACCGTACAAGTCCGCCTCGAAGTCGAGGAGGTAGGCCTCCACCAGCAGCTCCCCGCCGCCAAAGGTGGGACGGACACCGACGTTGACCGCGGCCGGATGGGCGCGGCCATCCAGCTCGGCGAAGGCGGCGTAGATCCCATTCCCGGGTATCACCTTCCGCTCCGGCGGCCTGAGATTGGCCGTGGGGAATCCAAGCGCCCTCCCCCTCTTCTCACCGTGGTCGACGACGTTGGACAACCGGTAGCGCGACCCGAGCAGGTCCGAGGCCGCCGTCACCTCCCCGGACTCGATCAGGTCCCGGATCCGGGTCGAGGTGATCACGCCGCCCGACTCGTGCAGGTCGACCGCGACCACCCGGAAGCCGTGGCGCTCTCCGGCCGCCCGGAGGAAATCCACGTCACCGGCCCGGTCTCGGCCGAAGTGGAAGTCATTCCCCACCACGATGGAGGTGGCCGCGAGCTTGTCGACCAGCACCTCCGCGACGAAGCGGGCCGGCTCGTAGTGGCGGATCTCGGAGAGATCGAGCACGCCAACCACCTCCACCCCCAGACCCTGGAGCAACCGGATCCGCTCCTCGATGGTCGTGATCAGACGCGGATTCGTCCCCGGTGACAGCACCTCGGCCGGGTGAGGGTCGAAGGTGAGGAGGGTCGGGGAACCTCCCTGGGCCCGGAGGACGTCGAGCAGCACCCGATGACCCTTGTGGACTCCGTCGAACACCCCGATGGTCACCGCGCCGGGAGAAGTCTGAGCCTCCCATCCCGCCAATGAGCCTTCGAGCACCTTCACGATGCGAGCACCACCTCGGGTCTCGCCTGATCTCCCTCGCGGCGGTAGACGGCGATCAACTCGCCTGTCTGATCGAGGACCCTGATGGCGGTGTGCTCCGGCGCATCGACCAATTCGCCTCCCACGAACCGCATCCCGTGGGCGACGCCCTCGGCTGTCGCACCGTCGACTGTCACCGCGGGGAGATCCCCGAGCGCCGCTGCGGGGAGGATGAACCGTTGCTCCCAGTCGGAGAGCCGGTCGACGGTCAGACCGTAGGTTGCGACGTCGAGCGAGCCGATCCGGGTCCGGCGCAGGGCTGTCAGGTGGGCAGAGCCTCCCAGCGCCGCAGCCAGGTCGTCGGCGAGGGAGCGGACGTACGTCCCCTTGCCGCAAACCACCCGGAACTGCACCTCCGGGTACGGGCCGGCCCCCACCTCCTCGATCTCCAATTCGTCGACGACTATCTGACGCGCCTCTCTCTCCACCACCATTCCCTGACGGGCGAGCTCGTAGAGGCGTCGGCCACCGTGCTTGAGGGCGGACACCATCGGCGGCACCTGGCTGATCGTCCCGACGAACCGCGCCGCCACCGTAACCAGCTCCTCCGGTGAGAAATCCATCGGCTCGCGGCTGAGCACCGCACCATCCGAGTCGAGCGTGTCGGTGGCCACCCCGAAGAGGGCAGTCGCCTGGTATTCCTTGGGCTGCTCCTGGATGAAGCGGATCAGCCGGGTCACCGGCCCAACCGCCACCACCACCGCCCCGGTGGCCAGCGGGTCGAGGGTTCCGGCGTGACCGACCTTCTTGATGCCGGTTGCCCGGCGCACCCTGCTCACGACTTCGTTGGAGGTCATGCCCGTCGGCTTGTCGATGACGAGGAAGCCCTTCATCACCGATGCGCCTCGATCCGCTTGCGGATCTCGTCGAGCGCCGACTCGGCCTGGCCGGCGAAGGTGAAGCCCGAGGCGAGCCGATGCCCGCCGCCACCGAGCTCGGCCGCCAGCGACCCGACGTCGGTTCCGCCCCGTGAGCGCAGGCTCAGCTTGACCTGCGAATCGGAGACCTTGGCGAGGACGGCGACGTCGGCCTCCTCGGCCAGCCTGAGCGTGTTGATCAGGTTGTCGATGTCCCCCCAATCGATGCCTGCCTCGTCGAGGTCCTCCTGTGTGACAACGGTCGACACCATGCTCAGGTCGGCGTCCAGGGTGGCACGGGACAAGGCGGCGCCGGCCGCCTTGATGTAGCCGAATGGCGCCTCCTCGTACACCTTCTGGCTGATCTGCTCGGGCCTGGCACCCGCCTCGACCAGGCGCGCGGCCAGGAGAAGGGTGTCCGGGCTGGTGTTGGCATATTGAAAGCGACCGGTGTCGGTGACCAGCGCGGTGTGGAGACAGGTGGCGATGTCGGCCGTGATCGGCCAGCCGAGGGTGTCGAGAAGACGGACGACGATGACGGCGCTGGCGGCTGCGGCCGGATCGACCAGGGCGATGTCGCCGAATCCAACGTTGGTCACGTGATGATCGACCACGATGAGGCGGCCGGCATCACCGGCAGCAGACCCCAACTCGGCGAGGCGCTCCTGTGAACCTGCGTCGAACACGACCATCAGCTCCGGGCTGGCCGGGAAATCGTCCGGGGCTACGAGAAGGCCCAGGGGGAGGAAGGCCAGGTTGGACGGGACCGAGAACGGCGACCCGAATCCGGCGATCACCTTCTTCCCGGCGTTGACCGCGGCCATACCGAACCCGATCATGGAGCCGAGGGCGTCACCATCCGGCCCGACGTGGCAGCCGAGGGCGATCTCGTCCGCCTGCCCGATGGCCTCGGCGGCGGCGGCGAATTCGGCGGGATCAATCATCGGCGTGCGTATCGTCATCGAGGTTGCGGAGGATGGCGTCGATGCGCTCCCCCTGGACGACCCCGGGATCGATCCTGAACTCGAGCGTCGGCGTGTACTTCATCCTGACCTGGCCGGCTATGGCCGATTGGAGACGGCGAGCGGCGCGGCGCAGACTCTCCAGGGCGGCCTCGGCGTCGCCGGCGCCGAGGACGTCCACGTAAACGATGGCGTGTCGGAGGTTCGGGGCCGTGTCCACGCCGGTGATCGACACCAGTTCCAAACGGGAGTCACTCATCCGCTCGACCTCCTCGGCGAGGACCTCGCGCAAGGTCGAGTTCACCTTGAGCATGCGCGGGCTCGGCTGTCTCACTCGGGTTCTTCCAGCTCGGTCATGAGCACGTCGAGCACTTCGATCTCCGGTTGCCCTTCAAGGTAGCGACGCAGTTTCGAGATGTGCTGGGCCAGGCCCTGGCCGTCTGGGGCAACCACCGCAATCCCCACGGCAGCCCGCTGCCACAGGTCATGATGGTCGACCTCGGCCACGCTGTACGAACCGAGGCGGCGCATTCGCTCCAGGATCGGCCTGAGGACCGCCCGCTTCTCCTTGAGAGAGCGAGGATTGGGGAGATGCAGCTCGACCCTCAGGGCCGCGGCTCGCATCAGGTGCGCGCCACCTCGCGGATGAGGTAGCCCTCGATGCTGTCGCCTTCCTTGACGTCGTTGAAGTTCTCCAAGCCGATCCCGCACTCGAAACCCGATGCGACCTCACGCACGTCGTCCTTGAACCGCTTCAATGACGAGATGACCCCATCGTGGACAACCACGCCGTCGCGGATGAGCCGCGCCCGCGATCCGCGCTGGACCACGCCCTCGGTCACATAGCAACCCGCCACGGCCCCGACACGCGGAACCCGGAACACCGCTCTCACCTCGGCGGTGCCGAGCACCTGCTCATGCTCCTCTGGGGCGAGCTGGCCGACCAGCATCTGCTCGATCTCGTCGAGCAGCTCGTAGATGATCCCATAGGTCCTGATCTCTATGCCGGCCTCCTCGGCCGCCTTGCGGGCCTTGGGCTCGGGTCGGACGTTGAAACCTATGACGACCGATTCGGTTACCTCGGCCAGGCTGACGTCGTTTTCGTTGATCCCGCCCACCGCGCCGTGCACGATCTGGATCTTGCCCCCCTCGCGCTCGATCTTGCCGATCGAGTCGCGCAACGCCTCCAGGGAGCCTTGGGCATCGGCCTTGACCACGATGTTGAGGGTGGCCTCCTCACTGCGCAGCTGGTCGAGGAGGCTCTGGAGCCGGTCTCGGGCCGAGGGCATGGCCTGGCTGAGGGTCTTCTGCTCCTCCTGCCGCTCTTCGGCGATGCGACGCGCCTCACGATCGTTCTCCACCACTGTGAAGTAGTCGCCTGCGGCCGGGACGTCGTCCCAGCCCATGATCTGCACCGGAGTCGAGGGGCCGGCCGACTTGATCTGCTGCCCGGAGTCGTCCATCAGAGCCCGCACCCGGCCCGAGACGGAGCCCGCCACGAACGGGTCCCCGATGTGGAGCGTGCCTCGCTGCACGATCACCGAGGCCACGGCGCCTCTACCACGCTCGATCTGTGCCTCGACCACAACGCCGGAGGCGGTGGCGCCCGGGTTGGCCCTGTACTCCTCCAGTTGGGCGATGAGATCGAGCACCTCGAGCAAGTCGTCGACCCCTTCGCCGGTGAGGGCGGACAGTTGGACACTGGGCACGTCCCCTCCCAGCTCCTCGGTGATCACGTCGTGCTCGGTCAGCTCGGTCCTGACCCGGAGCGGGTCGGCCCCCGGAAGGTCGATCTTGTTGACCGCCACGACCATCTTCACATTGGCGGCCTTGGCGTGTGAGATCGCCTCGACCGTCTGGGGCATCACGCCGTCGTTGGCCGCCACCACGAGCACGACGATGTCGGTGATGTTCGCCCCTCTGGCGCGGAGGGCGGTGAACGCCTCGTGTCCCGGGGTGTCGATGAACGTGATCAGGCGACCACCCACGTCGACCTGATAGGCACCGATGTGCTGGGTGATCCCGCCCTGCTCTCCCTCGACGACGCTGGTCTTCCGAATGGTGTCGAGGAGGGTCGTTTTGCCGTGGTCGACATGCCCCATCACCGTCACCACCGGCGGACGGATGGCGAGGTCGGACTCCTTGTCCTCGTGGGTGGGCCTTTCCGCCACCGCGGGCGGCGGTGCCGCCTCGACTACGTCGACGATGAAGCCAAACGACTCTGCGACGGCCTCGATGAGCGGAGCCGGCATCACCTGGCCCACACCGATCGGCTGACCACGCATGAGTAGCTCGGTTACCACGTCCGTAGACGAGATGCCGATGGCCTCGGCGAACTGGGCGACGGTCACCCCCGCCGGGATGGTGACGATCTGGAGGTCCCCGGCCACGGGGGCAGGGGTGGGAGTGGGCGCAGGGGTCGGGGACGGGGCGGGCTCGGCGGCGCGCTCCGGTTCCGGCTCGGGCTCCAGTTCCGGTTCCGGCTCCGGTTCCGGCTCCGGTTCACCGGCCACGGCGAGGCGAAGCAACTCCGCCGACTCGTCATCGAGCCCCGACGAGGCGGTCTTGACGTCCACGCCGAGATCCTGGGCCTGCTGCAGCAACTCTTTCGAGTCCACGCCCAGTTCCCGGGCCAGCTCATAAACCCTCACGACTGCTACTCGCTCTCCTCGTCGTTCTCGGAGCCCATCACGGCATCCTCGTCGTCGGAGGCCGCGACCGCATCCTCGTCGGCTTCGACGGCATCACCGTCGGCAACCGGTTCCTCCGGCGCCGGAACGGCCTCCTCGGCCGGTGCGACCGCGGCCTCTTCGCCAACCACTTCCTCGCCACCCTCGCTGTCGGATCGGATGTCGACCTTGTAGCCGGAGAGACGCGCGGCGAGCCGGGCGTTCTGACCCTCCTTGCCGATGGCCAGCGAGAGTTGGTGCTCGGAAACGACCACATCGGCGGTCTTGGTCTCCTCGTCGATGTGGACCTCCTTGACCTTGGCCGGGCCGAGCGCCTCGGCGATGAACTGCCCGATGTCGTCCCGCCACTGCACCACATCGACCTTTTCGCCGCGCAGCTCATTGACCACCTGGCGTACTCTCGATCCCCGGGCCCCGACGCAGGCCCCCTTGGGATCGACGTTTGGATCGTGGGAGATGACGGCGATCTTGGTGCGGTGGCCGGGCTCGCGGGCGATGTTGACGATCTCCACCGTCCCATCGGTGAGCTCGGGCACCTCGAGCTCGAGCAAACGCCGGACCAGGTCGGGGTGGCTCCGCGAGACCACGATCTGCGCCCCCTTGGCCTCGTTGCGCACTTCGAGGATCAGGGCCTTGACCCGGTTCCCTCGCTCCAGCCTCTCGAACGGGATGCGCTCCGACCCGGGGAGAATCGCCTCGGCATCGCCGAGGTCGAGGATCACCGACCGGTAGTCGACCTGCTGGACGAGACCGGTGACGAGGTCTCCCTCACGGCCTTCGTACATCTCGAAGACGTGCTCACGCCTCGCTTCGCGCAGCTTGTGCTGCATGACCTGCTTGAACGACTGGGCGGCGATCCGGCCGAAAGCCTCCCCTTCCGGGGTGTCCTCCCACTCCGAGATGACGTTCCCGTCCTCGTCCAACTCCTGGGCGTAGACGATCACCTCCCCGGAGTCCGGGTCGATGGTGACACGCGCCTCCTCCGCCGCACCCGGGCTCCGCTTGTAGGCAGCCACCAGGGCATTGGCGAAGGCGTCGAGAATGGTGTCGACGGCCACTCCCCGCTCACGGGCGAGCACCTCGATCGCCTCCATCATGGTGTCGAGCTTCATCGGTCTCCTTCAGTGGCCCGGCTTGGGGGCCTTCTCCCAGCGAAAGACTGTCTTGGCGGTGAGCACGTCCCGATAGTCGATGGTGGAGCGCCCGTCCTCGGTCTCCATGGTGAACGAATCCTGATCGGCCGAGACGAGCACCCCGCGCAGGGTCGCCCTCTCCTCCCCCCGCTCGGTCTTGACCACGACCTCCCGGCCCAGCGACTTGGCAAAGTGGGCGGGAAGACGGAGATTCCTCTCCAGACCTGGTGACGTGACCTCGAGGCGATATGAATCGCCGAGATCCGCTTCGTTGTCGAGCAGCCGAGACAAGCCGCGGGACACATCGGCGATGCGGTCGACATCGAGATCCTGGCCATCGACGACCACTCTCAGTAGTCGTCCCGCCCCGCGTCCCAGCAACTCGACGTCATCGAGCTCGAGCCGCTCGGCGGCGAGATAAGGCTCCACCACCGTCCAGATGTCCTCTTCGGTCGTCGTTCCCATTTTCTGGCTGTCTCGCTCCACAAAAGATCAGGCGGGTGCCAAAGGCGCCCACCTGGTGAAAAAGCGTCCTGTTGTGGATCCCGAGTATACGCAGCCCGGAGGAGAAGTCGCAGACGGGACAAAGGGCCGGTATCAGGCCATCTTGGGCAGCAGGCGTCACCTAACCTCCTTCTCGAATGGAGTTTCTCTTCCTCGTGCTGATCTGGGCCCTCCCGGTCTTGTTCATCGCCTTCGTCATCGACCAGATCTGGGGACCGAGGGCGGCAGCCCTGAGGGAACTGGCCAAGGTCTACGCCCGGGGCGAGATCGACGACGACGAGTTCGACAGGAGGCGCCAGAAGCTGAAAAAGGTCAGAGCCTGAGGCTTCAGGAGCCGTGGCGCTGGGCGCCCACCAGCCCGATCAGTCGATCCCCGACCTGATCCAGGGGAACCTCCTCGCTGACGAGGCCACGGCGGGTGGTCATCTCCACCACCCCGTCGGCCACACCACGGGGGCCGACCGTCACCCGGTAGGGGACTCCGATCAACTCCGAGTCGGCGAACTTGACCCCGGGCCGCTCCTCCCGGTCGTCGAGCAGGGCCTCCACTCCGGCTCCAAGCAGGTCCAGGTACAGCTTCTCCCCTGCTGCCATGACATTGTCCTCGTCGGGGCGCACGATCGTCACCACGACCTCGTAGGGGGCAACCGAAACCGGCCAGATGATCCCCTTGTCGTCGTGGGACGATTCGACCACGGCGGCCATCCCTCGTTCCACCCCGATCCCGTATGAGCCCATCTGGATCGGGTGGCTCTGGCCGTTCTCGTCCTGGACGAGCACGTCGAAGACCTCGGAGTACTTGGTCCCGATCTTGAAGATGTGGCCCACCTCGATCCCCTTCCAGAGGCGCAACTCGCCCCCGCAGTTGAGGCAGGGCTGGCCGTCGACGACGGCACGAAGGTCGGCCCACTTGGTCGTGGCGATGTCACGATCGACATCGACACCCGAGTAATGCCAGTCGTCCTCGTTGGCCCCGGTGGTCATGTTGTGCCGTCCCCGCAGCGCCAGATCGGCGTAGATGGCGATTCCCTCCACCCCGACCGCGCCGAGACTCCCGGGCATCGCCCCGAGGAGACCCTGGATCTCCTCCGCAGTGCCGGGCCGGATCCCTTCCCCGACGCCGGCGGCGTCGAGCAGCTTCTGCTCCTGGAGGTCGTGGTCTCCCCTCATCAGGACCAGTACCGGGTGCCCATCGAGGTAGTAGACCAGGGTCTTGATCTGACGATCGGGCGCAGCGATCTCTGGAAAGGCCTGGGCCAACGTCTTGATCGTCCGCAGACCCGGGGTGGGGAAGCGCTCCAGCGGCGCGGGCTCTCCATCGTCGACTTCGGCCAGGGCCGATGTGGCTCGTTCCAGATTGGCCCGATAGTCATCGTTCTCGCATGTGACGATCCAGTCCTCGCCGGCGTCGCCCTTCACCACGAACTCGACGGACTCGGAGCCGCCCATCGCCCCCGAGGATGCCTCGACGTCGAGTGCAGTGAGCCCCATCCGGGAGAAGATCCGGCGGTACGCATCCCGATGCTTCTCGAAACCGACGTCGAGGCCGGCCCGATCGATATCGAGGGTGTAGGAGTCCTTCATGGTGAACTCGCGAACCCGGAGCAGCCCTGACTTGGGCCGAGGCTCGTCGCGGAACTTGGTGTGGATCTGGTACCAGATCTGGGGCAGGTCGCGGTAGGAGAACAGCTCGAGGGCGGTCAGAGCGAAGATCTCCTCCTCGGTCATCCCGAGGACCAACTCCGATTCCTTGCGATCCTTCAACTTGAACAGGTTGTCGCCCATCAGCTCATAGCGCCCGGATCTGCGCCAGATCTCGGCAGGATGGAGGGTGGGCGGGACCATCTCCTGACCACCTATGGCGTTCATCTCCTCGCGGATGATCGCACTGACCTTGAGCCTGACTCGCTGGCCGAGGGGCAGGATGGTGTACGAGCCGGCGGCCAACTGACGGATGAACCCGCCTCGCACCAGGAGCTTGTGGCTGACCGCCTCGGCGTCTGCCGGAGCGTCACGCAAGGTGGGGATGAAGACCTCTGACCAGCGCATTATCTCGACCGCTTAGGGGGCGGAGCGACGCTAGTCGCTTCCCTGCCCCTGCCCGCGATTCACTCGGAGCCTGCCACCTCGGCCACCTTGGCCCTTCGGGCCTGAGATCGGTTGGCATCGCCCTGTATCTGAATCAGCTCCTCGCGCGCCGCTGCAGCCATCTCGGCAGCGTTCGCCTCGGCGTGGGCGAGCCGGCTCTCGATGCCTTCGGCAACCAGCTTGCGCGCCTCGTCGAGCAGAGCCTCGACCATCTCGGCCTCCGGCACCACACGGACCACCTGCCCCTTGATGAAGAGATGGCCCCGACCGCGGCCCGCGGCAATGCCGATGTCGGCCTCACGCGCCTCGCCCGGGCCGTTGACGACGCAGCCCATCACCGCTACCTGGATCGGCAGGTTCTCTGCCTCGAGGGCGGCCTGTGCCCGGGTGGCGACGTCGATCACATCCACCTCGGCGCGCCCGCACGACGGACAGGCGATGAGGTCGAGGCCCTTCCGCTCGCGCAGGCCCAGACTCTCCAGCAGCTGCCGCCCCGCCTTGGCCTCCTCCACCGGGTCGGCGGTCAGGGAATAGCGGATGGTGTCCCCGATCCCCTCGTTGAGGAGGGTGGCGATGCCCGCGGTCGACTTGATCAGGCCGGCCGGGGGCGGCCCCGCCTCGGTGACACCGAGATGCAGCGGATAGTCCACACTGGCCGAGAGGAGCCGATACGACTCGATCATCGAAGGGACATTGGAGTGCTTGACCGAGATCTTGATGTCCTCGAAGCCGACCTCTTCGAGGTAACGGATCTCGATGCGCGCCGAGTCGACGAGGGCCTGTGGGACCGGGCTGCCGTATTTGTCGAGCAGGTCCTTGTCGAGCGACCCGGCGTTGACCCCGACCCTGATCGGGACTCCCCGATCCTTGGCCTCCCGGGCCACCGTCTTGATCTGGTCGGCCTTGCGGATGTTGCCCGGGTTGAGCCGCAGTCCGTGGACGCCGGCCTCGAGGGCGGCCAGGGCGAGCCGGTACTGGTAGTGGATGTCGGCGATGATCGGCACCGGTGATCGGGGGACGATCTCGGCAAGGCCCTGGGCCGCCTCCACCTCGTTGCACGTGATGCGGACTATGTCTGCCCCGGCACCGGCCAGGGCGTAGACCTGGGCGAGCGTCCCGTCCACGTCGGCGGTCTTGGTCGTCGTCATCGACTGGACGGAGATCGGGGCTCCCCCGCCCACCGGGACCTTGCCCACGTGAAGCTGACGGGTCTGCCGACGTGTGATCATTGCAGCGAGATCGGGTCGACGATGTCGAGGATCACCGCGATGAAGCCGAGGAAGGCAAAGAGGCCGATGACCGCTGCTGCCACCGGGGCCAGCTTGCGCACATTGGCCTCGCGGCCGGTCAGCTTCTCGTAGAGGGCCACGGCGAAGTGACCGCCGTCGAGCGGATAGAGAGGAAGGAGGTTGATTGTGGCCAGGATCACGTTGACGAAGGCCATCACCCCGAGGAATGCCGCCGCCGACTCGGTTTGAGACCCGATGTTGGCGATCCCGATCGGGCTGACGGGCCTGATCTCGTCGTCGACTTCGGTGTCACCGGCAAGCACGCCGATGTACTGGGCCAGGCTGGATGGCCGGAGCATGTCCCCGATCGCCTGGAAGGTGAAGCCGATCCCCTCCCAGACCTGGTTGGCGGCGACGCCTATCGACCCGATCACGCCCGGGTCCCGGGTCACGATGACCGGTGACACTCCGAGGAATCCCATGGTGCCCGGCCCGGTCGGCGACTCCTGCTCGATCAGGTCGACGTTGAAGGGCAGAGTCTGGCCGTCGCGCTCGATGACCACCACGCTCGGGCCGCCACCGACACGCGACAACGCATCCGGGACGTCCTCCCAGGTGACGATCTGGTGCCCTCCGATCGAGACGATGACGTCTCCCTCTTCGAGCCCGGCAAGAGAAGCGGGCGTGGGGACGGTCTCGTCGCCCACCTTGGCGGTCGGGACCACTTCGTCGACCACAGGTTGCGGCTCGGAGACACCGGTGGAGAGGACGATCCCGTAGAAGATCACGAATGCGATCAAGAAGTTCATCCCCACGCCGGCGAGCACCACGACGCTCTTCTCCCAGAACTTCTTCTCGCGGTAGGTCCGCCCAATGTCCTCGGGGGCTATCTCCTCGAGGGGGTTCATGCCGACGATGCGAACGTAACCGCCGAGCGGGATCGCCTTGAACCCGTATTCGGTGTCGCCACGGCGGGTGGACCAGATCCTGGGCCCAAAGCCGAAGAAGAACTCGGTCGCCTTCATCCCCGTGGCCTTGGCTGCGAAGAAGTGACCGGCCTCGTGAGCGGTCACGAAGAGGACGATGGCGACGACCGCGGCAAAGCCTCCGAGCATGCCGACACGCTACCCGGGCAGACCCGCTAACAACATGCCCTGGCCACGAAGCCGGCTGCGATGGCACGCGCCTCGGCGTCGACCTCGATCACGTCGTCAACGGTCGAGAGCTCCTGCCAGGTGACCGCGGCGAGGGTGCGATCCACCACGTCGGGAATCCCGAGGAATCCGAGCCGGCCCTGGAGGAACGCCGCCACGGCGATCTCGTCGGCGGCATTGAGCACCGCCGGCGACGACCCACCCAGCCTCCCGGCTTCGTAGGCCAGGTCGAGCGAGGGGAAGACGGAGCGATCCGGTTCCTCGAACTCCAGCGTGAGCCCGGACAGGTCGAACGGAGGGGCGGGCGAAGGGGCGCGCCTCGGATAGGTCAGAGCGAACTGAATGGGGATCCGCATGTCGGGAAACCCCAGATGTGCTTTCAACGACCCGTCGACGAACTCGACCGCGGAATGGACGATCGACTGCGGATGCACCACCACCGAGATCCGGTCGTAGCCCACTTCGAAGAGGAAGTGCGCCTCGAGGACCTCCAGGCCCTTGTTGAACAGGGTGGCGGAATCGACGGTGATCCTCTCGCCCATCTCCCAGGTCGGGTGGCTGAGCGCCTCCTCCGGGGTCACACCGGCCAACGACTCGCGCGACCGGCCGCGGAACGGTCCCCCGGAGGCGGTGAGGATCAGCCTGGCCACCGCACTCCGATCCTCCCCGGTGAGGCACTGGAACAACGCAGAGTGCTCGCTGTCGACCGGGATCAACTCGCCGCCGTGTTCAGCCAGGGTCTTGGTCACCACCGGGCCGCCGGCGACGAGGCTCTCCTTGTTGGCCAGTGCGACCCGGTTGCCGGACTCCAGACCGGCCACGGTGGCCCGGAGCCCGGCCGAGCCGACGATCCCGTTGATCACCGTGACGCCCGGGGTGCGGGCCGAGTCGACCACTGCCTCCGAGCCGAACTCGACGGCCCGCCCCACGAGACGGCTGAAATCCTCCCGCTCGTCGATGGAGCCACCCGCCACCAGAACCCGGGCCCCGGGATGATCCGCCGCGATGGAGGCGAGGCGGGGTGAAGGGGTCTTCGCCGCGATGGCCGCGATCTCGAGGCCGAGCCCGGTGGCGACTTCGATGGCCTGAGTGCCAATCGACCCGGTCGCCCCCAAAACGACCACTGACGGGTTCACAGCAGCCCGAAACCCCGGAAGAGGTAGTAGATCGCCGGCACCGCGATGACGAACCCATCCACCCGATCGAGGATCCCCCCGTGGCCGGGAAGGACCGAGCCCATGTCCTTGACTCCGAGCGAGCGCTTGACCATCGACTCGATGCTGTCCCCGATCGGGGCGGTGACCCCGATCACCGCGGCCGCCGCCAGTGACCGGGTCAGCCCGATGGCCTCCCATGCCGGGAAGGTGATGAGGATCGCCGCCGCCACCAAGCCGGCCACCATCCCACCGGCGAACCCCTCCCAGGTCTTCTGCGGCGAGATGACCGGCGCCATCTGCCTCCGCCCCAGGCTCCGCCCCACGAAGTAGGCGCCGATGTCGTTGGCCGCCACGACCAGGACCACGAACAGGATGAAGGCCACTGGCTGCGGTCCCGACCCGATGAGGATGGCGAACGAGAGGAGCCCGACCCAGGCCATGCCGACGATGGTCACGGAGCCATCCTCGAGTGGCCGACGGCGGGGGGACAACGAGAGGAAGAGCACGGTTATGACGGCCAGGGCCCCACCCCAACCGGCGATGGCGACGACACCCGACACGTGTGCCCCCACTCCCATCAGGGCCACGCCCAGCAGCCCGAACAAGGCTAGTGGTCGGTAGTCGTCGGATCGGATCGTTGCGTAGAACTCACCGGCGCCCACGACCATCACCAGGATCACGAAGACCGTGAACCACCAGCCTCCGAGTAGCAGGCTCCCGAGGAACATCCCGAATATCACCAGAGCGGAGGCGACCCTCATGGCGAGATCGCTGGTCGCCGCCTGCTCGGTCGCCTCGAAGTCCTCTTCCTTGACGACGGTTGCCCCGGTGACGTCCTCGAAGCCAACCAGCCCCCGATCGACCCCGGGAACCGTCGCCGCCACGGGCTGCAACTCCCACTCCTCGGTGGCGGCCTTGCTCACTTCCTCGGCGAGGCCCTGGTACTCCTGGCTTATCGCACCCGTGTACTCGTCGGATGAGAAGTCGTCCAGGCTGCGCGGGTTGAAGCTCTTCTCCCAGTCGGCGAGATGATCGTCATCGTCGGGCTCGGAGGATGTCTCCGGCTCGTCGTCCACTCCCGGGATGGTGTTCAGTGCGAAGACCTCGGCCTCCTCCTCCTCATCGGGTGATGGGGCGGACCGCTCCCACGGCCTCCTGAACCTCTTCTCTCCCGGGGTCTTCTCGTCCAAGTGCTCAGACCTCCAGCAGCTCTTCTTCCTTGTGGGCGAGCTGCTTGTCGATCTTCTCGGTGTAGCGGTCGGTCAGCTTCTGCAGCTCTTCCTCACCCCGGCGGATGTCGTCGTCGGAGATCTCGCCGTGGAGCGCCTCCATGTCCGTCTTGGAATGGCGCCGGATGTTGCGCACTGCGACACGGCCCTCCTCGGCCATGTTCCGCACCATCTTGATCAGGTCCTTGCGACGCTCTTCGGTCAGCGGAGGGAACGAGATCCTGATCACGTGCCCGTCGCTCGAGGGATTGAGGCCGAGATCGGACGTCTGGAGCGCCTTCTCGATGCTGCCGACCGTGGTCTTGTCGAAGGGCTGGACCACCAGCATGCGCGGCTCCGGCACCGATATCGATGCCAGCTGGAGCAGGGGGGTCGGTGAGCCGTAGTACTCGACGGTGATCCGATGGAGGAGCTGAGGGTTGGCCCTCCCGGTTCGCACGGTCATGAACTCCGACGCCACGTGATCGGCGGCCTGCTCCATCTTGTGCCCGGCCTCGCTCAAGAGGTCGTTGATCACTGCTCGCTCCTCGTCAATGGATCACGGTGCCGATCTTCTCCCCGCTCACGGCTTTGACGATGTTGCCGGGGGTGATCATGTCGAACACGACGATCGGCACGCCGTGCTCCTTGCACATCGTAACGGCGGTGGTGTCCATCACCCTGAGCTCGCCCGAGATGAAGTCCATGTAGGACAACTCGTCCATCCTGGTTGCGTTCTCGTCGATCTTGGGGTCGGCGTCGTAGATCCCGTCCACCTTGCTCGCCTTGAGCAGGGCGTCGGCTCCGACCTCGACCGCACGCAGCGCCGCTGTCGTGTCGGTGGTGAAGAATGGGTTTCCGGTTCCGGCGGCGAAGATCACCACTCGGCCCTTCTCCAGATGGCGAATGGCGCGCAGCCTGATATAGGGCTCGGCAAGCTCCTGCATGGTGATGGCGCTCTGCACCCGGGTGGCCACCCCCGCCTTCTCGAGAGCATCGCGCAAGGCCAGGGCGTTGATCACCGTGGCGAGCATCCCCATGTAGTCGGCCGACGCCGGGTCCATCCCCTTGGCTGCCTGAGAGACTCCGCGAAAGATGTTTCCGCCGCCCACCACCACCGCCACCTGCACTCCGGTGCGAAGCGCCTCGGCGATCTCCTCGGCGACCCGCACGACGGTCTGGGAATCGATGCCGTAGCCGAGTTCGGGATCGGCGAACGCCTCTCCCGAGAGCTTCAGCAAAACGCGCCTCACAGGTTGCGACATCTCGCCTCCTACTCGCCCACGGCGATCCGGGAAACCCTGCGCACCGATATGTTCTCGCCCATCTTCGACGCCAACTGCCCCACCATGTCGCCGACAGTGCCGTCGAATTTCTCGGCATTGACGAATTTCTGGTCGTAGAGCACGTTGTCGGCGTAGAACGCCTCGATCTTGCCGTCGACGATCTTCGCAATGACGTTCTCCGGCTTGCCCTCAGCCAGCGCCTGACGCCCTATCAGCTCACGCTCCTTGGCGAGCACGTCCTCATCGACCTCGTCCCGCGCGACCCACTGAGGGCGGCTCCAGCTGACATGCATCGCGATGTCGTCGGCTACCTGCTTGAACTCATCGCTCTTCGCCACGAAGTCCGTCTCACAGGCCAATTCGACGAGGACTCCCATGACCGGCCGATCGTTCTGAACGTGGATGTAGGAGCCGATGCTCCCTTGGGTTGCCTCCCGCTCGGCCCGCTTCGCCATCTTGGCCTGGCCCCTCTCCCGGAGCAGCTCATATGCCTTTTCGACGTCGCCGTCTGCGTCGGTCAACGCCTTCTTGGCATCCATCATCCCCACTCCGGCATCCTGGCGGAGCTTCTGGATTTCCTTGACGGTGATCTCAGGCATTCGGAGCCGCCTCCTCGGTGCCCTCCGAAACGAAGTCCGCCACGGTCGGGTCGGGCTCGGCGGCTGTCGCAGACTCCTCGTCGTCGCCTTTGGCCCTCTTGTGGCTGGCCATGTTTCGCCCCTCCACGGCGGCGTCGGCGATGGCGCCTGCGATCAGGTCGGCGGCCCGTATCGCGTCGTCATTGCCCGCGATCACGTAATCGACCAGGTCGGGGTCGCTGTTCGAGTCGACCAGGGCGATCACCGGCAGGCCGAGACGGGAGGCCTCGGTGACAGCGGTCGCCTCGGTGTTGACATCGACGATGAACACCGCGTCGGGGGTCCGTTGCAGCTCGACTACACCGCCGAGGTTCTGCTCCAGCTTGGCCAACTCGCGCCTCAGCCTGAGACGCTCCTTCTTGGGAAGGGCGTTGATCTCACCGCTGGCCTCGAGACGGCGCAACTCGCGCATGTAGAAGATCCGCTTCTGGATGGTGGCGAAGTTGGTGAGCATCCCGCCCAGCCACCGGAAGTTGACATAGGGCATCCCTGCCCGGGTGGCGTTCTCGGCCACGGCCGCCTGCGCCTGCTTCTTGGTCCCAACGAACAGGACCGTCCCGCCGTTGGCCGACAGGTCGCGGACGTACTTGGCCGCCTCCTCGACCTGCTCCACGGTCTGACGAAGGTCGATGATGTGTATCCCGTTGCGTTCCCCGTATATGTACGGGCGCATCTTCGGGTTCCAACGCCTGGTCTGGTGGCCGAAGTGGACACCAGCTTCCAGGAGTTGCTTCATTGTGACTGCTGCCACAATCGCTCCTTTTCTGGTTGTTCCTCCGCCTGCCGGCCTCAGCCCACTCGACTCATCGAATGACCCTCATTCGGGGCGCGCCCGACCAGCGAGGGTCGACAGACGTGCGTGATGGCCCGGATTGTACGACCGGTGGGGGCGGTTGGGTAATCCTCCCCTTCGTGCCCGAGACCGTCAGTCGACGAGACGAGCCCCGGCCCGGGCGAAGAGACGCTCCGACGGCGTGTTGCCCGAGGTGATGAAGGCGTCGACCGTCTCCCAGCCCTCGGCTCGTAGGGAGTCGATGCTCTTCTCCACCAATGTCGCGGCCACACCGTGCCCTTTGGCCGCGGCCCGGGTCATCACGTAACCGAACAGCGGGCGCTCGTCCCACTGCGAGACCAGGACCGCGGCGAGAAGCAGCTCCGCGTCCTCGGCCACCCAGGAGCAGCCGAGCATCGGGCTGCCGGCGAGATAGTCGTCGATCTCAGCCTCGGCCTCGTCGATGCCCTCACCTTCGTAGTCGATCGTCCCGATGTACGAGTCGAGCATCAGCTCGGCAAGCCGGTCACGGTCGTCGGAACGGGGATGTCGGATGAGGAACGGAGGCTCGGAGAGACGACGGGCAGAGCGGCCGGTCAGAGCGATCCGGTAGTGCCGGCGGGCGATGGTGCCCACGTATCAACCCCAGGAGGGCTCGCCGAGTCGGTTGCGCAGGGACATCATCGTCTTGGCGTGGATCTGACATACCCTGGACTCGGTCACGCCGAGGACGTCCCCGATCTCGGCCAGGGTCATCCCCTCGTAGTAGTAGAGCGTCACCACGAGCCGCTCACGTTGTGGGAGTCGGTTGATGGCATCGACCAGCCCATGTCTCGTCTCCTCCGCCTGGAACACCGTCTCCGGGGACACGCCGGTGGGATCGGCCAGCATGTCGCCCACGGAGGTGGAGGAGTCGGAACCGACGAACTCGTCGAGAGCTGCGATCCCGGAGCGCCCGATCTCAGCCAGGGCACTCTGCAGGTCGTCGACCGACATGTCGAGGCTGTCGGCCAGCTCCTGGTCCGTTGGAGCCCTCTGCAACGAGTGCTCCAGCTCGGCTATGGCCGCCTCGATCTGACGAGCCCGGCTGCGCACCGAGCGTGGCACCCAGTCGAGAGCACGCAACTCGTCGAGGATCGCCCCCTTGATCCGATTGATCGCGTAGGTCTCGAACTTGAAGCCGCGCTCGAGCTCGAACTTGTCGATGGCATCGATCAGCCCGAACAGCCCGTAGCTGGCGAGGTCGTTCTGATCCACCGACCGGGGCAGGCCGGCCCCCACCCGCCCGGCGACGTATTTGACCAGTGGCGAGTAGTGGAGGATCAGACGCTCACGCGCATCGGCGTCGGCCGAAGCCTTGAAGCGCTCCCATAGGGCGTCGACCTGGTTGGTCTCAGGCCCTGGGGTGGCTCCGGTCATAAGTTCCTCTCAGATGCTGGCGTGTGACGGCAGTGTAGATCTGGGTGGTGGCGAGATCGGTGTGACCGAGCAAGTCCTGCACGGCGCGCAGATCGGCACCCCCTTCGAGTAGGTGCGTGGCGAAGCTGTGGCGAAGGGCGTGCGGGAACGTGGCGACCCGTCTCGCCACGACTCTCCGGATGCCGCGCGAGTCGAGCCTGCCACCTCTTGCTCCGACCCAGAGGGCATTGCCAGAGCCGGCCCGGGCCAGATGCGGTCGGCCTTCTTCGAGATATCGGCGCAGCGACTCCTGCGCAGGCCTCCCCATCGGGACGCTGCGGGTCTTGCGACCTTTCCCCACCACCGTGACCATCTCGCTCACGTCGTCGACCGTCATGGAGGCCAGCTCAGAGACCCGGAGCCCGGTGGAGTACAGGGCGTCCACCAAGGCCCGGTCGCGCAGACCCACCGGGGTGCCCAGGTCGATCGATTCGATGGCGTGGACCAGGGTGCGGACGGGCAGAGCGTGGGGGAGCGGCTTGTCGAGACGAGGACGTGAGACACCTTCGAACGGGTTCACCGATGCCTCGCTCCGTCTGCCCGCGTCGTTGTAGAACGACCGGACCGCCGACGCCTTCCTGGTCATCGAGCGCTTCGAGTAGCCGCCCGCGGAGAGAACGGCGAGGTATCGGCGTGCCTGGCCCCGCGTCACCTGCCCCACGGCCGTCACACCCTCTTCGTCGCAGTAGGCGAAGAACTGGGCGAGATCGCGGCGATAGGCCTCGATGGTGTGGGGCGACAGCTCGCGCTGGTCACGCATGCGGTCCAGGTATCGACCGACCGCCGGGGCAGCCCAGACCGGGGTCTCGGGAAGCGTCATCGAGAAGATCCTATTTCCGCCGGCTCCGGACGGGGATCATCCACCGGGAAGCAGCAGGTCGCCTGAGCGCCGGATCTCGCCCGAGATCTCCATGCGGGCCACACGAGCCAGCGCCTCGGACGGGCTGCACCCCCACAGCTGGGTGAGGTCGTCGAGTGAGATGCCGGTAACCGGTATCTCCGACGCGGCCCGCTGGGCGCGGCGGGGCGGGGCGCCCAGGATCAACTCGAGCTCGATGATCAGGTCTTCGACCCCGAGCACCGGATGAGCGCCATCGCGAATCAGCCTGTTGCTCCCTCGCGACGAGGGGCGATCTACGTCGCCGGGGACGACCAACACCGGCCGTCCCAGCTCGGCGGCGAGGCGGGCCGTGATGAGGGCCCCGCCCTTGTCGCCCGCCTCCACCACGACCACGGCAGACGCCAGCGCCGCGATCAGCCGGTTGCGGGCAGGGAAGCGCCAGCGGTCCGGGAGGGTTCCAGGCGGGTATTCGGAGAGGACGGCGCCATGCCCTTCGACGATGGCACGGTAGAGCCCACGGTTCTCGGCCGGATAAACCACGTCTACCCCCGATCCGAGCACTGCGACCGCCTCACCAAGACTGCGCAGGGTCCCCCGGTGTGCCGCCGCGTCGATGCCGCGGGCGAGACCGCTCACAGTGGTCCATCCCGCTCGCGCCAGGGCGGATCCGAACCCTTCTGCCAGGGTGAGCCCGTATCTGGTGCATCTCCTCGTGCCCACCACGGCAACGGCTGGGGAGGCCGACGTGCTCCCCAGCACGTAGACGGGAGGTGGGACCTCGAGATCGCGCAGACCGACGGGATAACCGGCCTGCTCCGGCTCGATCAGACGGATCTCACTCATCCCGCCACTCTCCGCGAAGACCGATCGCCTCCGCCATGTGGTGCTCCTCGACCGGCTCGGACTCTTCGAGGTCGGCGATGGTGCGCGCCACCCGGCGCACTCGATCCGCCCCCCTGGCCGTGAGCAGGCCGGCTCCGACCGCTCCCGAGACGAGACTCAGCGCCGATCCGGTCTCTTGTCCCGAGCGAGCCGGGTCGAGCCGGCGGTTGATGGTCCCCCTCGCCTTCTGGGCTTCTCTCGCCCGGGCCACCCGTGCTGCCACCGCTGAGGTGGGTTCACCGGATGCGCCCGAATACTCCCCCGCCTCGACCCGTCCCACTGCCACGACCAAGTCGAACCGGTCGAGCAACGGCCCCGAGATGCGGGCGCGGTAACGGCTTCTCATGGCGGGACGACACTCACAGGGGCGTCGCCCATCCCCGAGGTAGCCGCAGGGGCAGGGATTGGTCGCCGCCAGAAGCTGAAACGAGGCCGGGAAGTCGATCGTGCTCCCCCGCCTGGCCACCGAGACGACTCCCTCCTCGAGAGGCTGGCGCAAGGTGTCGAGATGACCACGGGGGAATTCCGCCAGCTCATCCAGAAACAAGACTCCGCGATGGGCGAGTGAGACCTCTCCCGGCACCGGGACCCCGCTGCCCCCTCCCACCAGGGCGGCACGAGAGGCCGTGTGATGTGGCGACCGGAATGGTGGCGTCCGGCTCATGCCCCGTCGACGACCCGCCGACGCCCACACCATGGCGACCTCGACCGACTCGGGGAGGGTGAGCTCGGGGAGGATGCCGACCATCCGCCGTGCCAGCATCGTCTTGCCCGAGCCGGGCGGCCCGTGGAGGAGCAGGTGATGGCCACCGGCGGCGGCGACCTCGAGAGCCCGCCGCGCCGTCGTCTGGCCTCTGACCTCGGAGAGATCCGGCCCGGGCTCGGCAGACGGGAACGATGCCGGGTGAACCGGTTCGACCACATCGAGGCCTTCCCGCAGCAACGCCACCGCCTCGGCCAGGCTGGAAACGCCATATACCCGGGCGCCCGGGATGGTGGCGGCCTCGGTCGCGACGGTCCGCGCAACCAGCGAGGGAAGGCCGTTCCGGGCCCCGAGCACTGCTGCCCCCAGGGCGTTGGCGCCCGCCCTCACTCCCCCGTCGAGGGCGAGCTCACCAACCGCCACGGCACCACCGGGATCAGGTATCTCCCGGCTGGCAGCAAGGATGCCGAGGGCGATCGGCAGGTCGTAGTCGGTGCCACCCTTGGGGAGGTCGGCCGGCGCCAGGTTCACCGTCACGGTGCGGTTGGGGAACCGGATCCCCGCGGACGCCACTGCGGCGCGCACCCGGTCCTTGGCTTCCCGGACCGCAGTGTCGGGAAGCCCCGAGAGCTTGAAGGCCTCGGTCTGACGCCCGACGTGAGCCTCCACCCGAACCAGGCGCGCATCTCCCCCGACGAGCGCCACCGAGGTGGCGGCTGCGTACATGAAAGCGACGGTACGGAGAGTGACGCCCGGGTTGAAGGGGGTGTACTTTCATTTGGTTGGCCGGCCCCACGTCCGCGGGTCGTGGGGCCAACCGGGCAACCCCCCGGTTGCTCGTTTGGTAAGTGCCCGGATCCACCGGATCGTCACATCCGGCGAGATCAATTGTCTCGAGTAGCGGCCGAGCCTCGTTGCCTCGGCGATTGGCCGGGCACAGGAAGTTTGTGATGAAGGCAGTTGCCCCAAGCCGCCTGACACCGTCGGACGAGGAATCGAGGAGACCTGGCCCTGCGTAATCGATGGCCGGGGTTAGCGTGCTTCCGATCCTCCACCCATGAGTCATCAGCAAGCTGCGCAACCCGCACCTCGTCGTCGCCGCCGATACAGCACCGGGCAGCGGTGGGTGCTCGGCATCCTCTGGTTCCTGGTCATCGCCGCGGCCGCCCTGCTCGGTCTCACCTTCATCGCCGATTTCCAGATGGGCGATGCGGGGCAACTCCCCTCTCTCGCCGAAGGCGACGGCGTCTATCTGATCGTGGGAAGCGACAGTCGTGAGAACCTGCCCGACGATCTCGAGGGAAGCTTCGGCGACTTCGCAGGGGCCAGAGCCGATGTGATCATCCTGGCTCAGGTCGCCAACGGGCGACGGCAGATCCTGTCGATCCCCCGTGACCTGAAGGTGGATATCCCTGGTGAAGGCACCAACAAGATCAATGCCGCCTATGCCTTCGGGGGGCCCGACCTCCTCGTCGAGACGGTGGCACAGGCCACAGGGATCCGGCCCAACCACTACCTGGAGGTGGAGTTCGGCGGATTCGCCGGGATCGTGGACGCCCTTGGTGGGATCGAGATCGACTTCCCTTATCCGGCGCGCGATCTCAAATCCGGGCTGGAGGTGGAGGCGGGCACGCAGACGGTGGATGGTGCCACCGCCCTGGCCTATGCGCGGTCGCGGAGCTACGAGGAGTACCGGGACGGGGAATGGGTCGGCCAACCTGGCGGGGACATCGCCCGCGCTGCCCGGCAACGCGAGGTCCTCACCAAGATCATGGCCGGGGCATCCTCTGTGTCAGGGATGGTGCGCAGCCCCTGGGTGATCGGAGCCGTCGGGTCCAACCTGACCGCCGACTCGGACCTGACCCTGTTCACCCTGGCCAGGACGGGCTGGGGGATGCGCTCCGCATCGGAGACCGACTCGGTGACCTTGCCGGTCTATGGGACCGAGGAGGGAGGGGTTTCCTATCTGGTGCGGGACGATCCCGCCGCCCAAGAGGTGATCGACGCCTTCAACGCAGGTCAGCCTTTGCCCGAGGTGTCCTGACTCATCGCGGAGGCCCGTTCGACACCCAGCCCATGAGGTCCTCCATCGACTCGCCTTCGGGGCTGGGGCCGGTGATGAACCAGGTCGCCCCCGCCTCGCGGAAGGCGTCCTTGTCGGCGTCTCGCCCCCCGAAGACGACGACTTCGAAGGCGCCCTCGTCTTTTCTGTGCCGCCCGACATACCCGGCGACAAACGAGACGTCCTCGGGAGCCATGTCGGTCATGTCCGCCTTGATGGGGTAGACGCCGTCGTATCGAGCGGCCCGCCGCAAGGGCCGCAAATTGGGGAGCATCGCCGCCACCCAGATCGGGATGCGGGGCTCTTGCATCGGTCCGGGTCGGAAGCGGTTGGGGCGAACCACGTAGTGGCGGCCGCAGTGCTGGAAAGTCTCGCCCGACCACATCCCGGTGATGATCTCCAGCCCCTCGTCGAGGCGATCGGCCCGCTCCCGGTCATCGGTGGGATCACCGAAGGTGCCGAATTCGGGCTCGGGCGGATAACCGATGCCGACTCCCAGGATCACTCGACCACCGGTGAGATGATCGAGCGTGACCGCCTGACGGGCAACCACCCACGGTCGATGGCGGGGTAGAGCGATGACCATCGGCCCGATTCGGATCGACCCGGTTGCCTGTCCGATCGCGCCCAGCAACACCCAGGGATCCGCCACCGGCATCCCATCGCTTATGACGATGTGGTCCCACACGAAGAAGCCGTCCCAGCCCGCCCGCTCGGCGGCGACGGCCAGCGACACGACAGCCCCCGGCTCGGCGTAAGGGCCGAAATTGGGGAACGAGAGGCCGAATCGCATCGGTGCGAAGCTATCGGATACGGTGGGTCCCCTCGGAATCCGGTGACAATCTCGAGCACCGGGGCACAAGGGTCTGTGATGACGGCAGGCATCCGAAAGCGGCCGGCGCCGGCAGACGACGAAGCGAGGTTCGTCGAGATCTATCGTCGTTACGGCAAACCCATCCAGGCCTACTGCGCCCGGCGGACCGACCGCAGTCAGGTCGCCGACGCAGTCGCAGAGACCTTCCTCGTCGCCTGGAGGAGATTCGAACAGCTACCGGAGGGGGATGCGGCCCTCCCCTGGCTCTACGGAGTCGCATATCGCGTCCTCTCCCACCAATGGCGTCATCGCACCCGCAGTCGGAGCTTGGTCGAGCGTCTCAGCGGGCTCACGGGGATCGAAACCGTTCCGCCCGACGTGGTCGTAGTCAGGAGCGAGGAATACCGCATGGTGCTGACGGCACTGGCTCGGCTCCGGACGATCGACCAGGAGATACTCCGACTCACCGTCTGGGAGGAGCTCTCTTACCCCGACGTGGCGCTGGTGCTCCAGATCGAAGAGGGTGCGGTCCGACAGCGTGTCTACCGCGCCCGTCGCAACCTCGGCTCGGAGTACCGGAAGCTGACAGGTGACCACCAACCCCCCGCTGCTCGGAAAGGAGGTGGATCGTGATCACCGACGATCAGGTCATCGTCTTGCTGGCGAAGGCGAACCCGATGCCGAGCATGGACTTGCTCGACTCGATCGACCCCGTTGATCTCGATCACATCGAGGGAACGACCGAGAGGGGCAGTGAGATGACGAATGTCGAAGGAGAACGAGTCGCAAACGTCGAGCATGGGCGCAGGTTCCGACTAACCCGAGTGGTGGGCGTTGCCACAGCCGCACTCGTCGTAGCCATCCCATTGTTGCGGGGAACCGACAGGGCCGGCTCGCCCGAGGGCGTGGCCATGTCATACATCTCTGCCCTGGCCGACCACGATTGGGCAGCAGTCGAGGCTCTCTTCGACCCTGCAGTCGCTGAGCGCGTCGTCGATGTGATCGTCGCTCGAGACACTTGGGACTACCAGCGAGCCGTTGGCCTTACCTACCGCAATGTCGGCTGCGAACAAGTCTCCTCCGGCTCGGGTGGCTCCCTGGTCGAATGCGAGATTGTGGTCGAAACCATGGTGAGCCGGGCTCTCGGATTGGAGCCGGCCACAGGTTCCATGAGCATCCTGGCTGGTGATGGTGGGATCCAACGGGTCAGCGTGGCTATGGACGGTGACAACACTGCGCGCCCCCACGTCGGGCTCATCGTCGCCCTCGATGAAGCTACGGAAGCCTTCCAAGACTGGATCAGAGAGCATCACCCGGAGGCGGAGGACACCATGTACGACCTCGCCCGAAGCGGCCCTGCCCTGAGTCCAGAGTCAATTGGCCTCTGGGAGGAGTACGTTCCCGAGTTTGTCGCCGAAATGGAGGCCGGCGGGTAGCTTCCCCCGATGCCCGACCCCTTCCTGGAGGCCGCCATCGACGAGGCCGGCCGCGGTCTCGCCGAGGGCGGCATCCCGATCGGCTCGGTGCTGGTGGTCGACGGCGAGATCGTGGGGAGAGGGCACAACCGGAGGGTGCAGAAGGCCAGCCCGATCCTCCATGGGGAGATGGACGCCCTGGAGAACGCCGGCAGGCTCACCGCCGCGGACTACCGGCGGTCGGTGATCTACACCACCCTCTCCCCCTGTCACATGTGTTCGGGGGCGATCCTGCTCTACGGCATCCCCAGAGTGGTGGTAGGCGAGAACCGGACCTTCATCGGCGCCGAGGACCTGCTCCGAGCCAACGGGGTCGAGATCGACGTTGTTGACGATCAACGCTGCATCGATTTGATGTCCGGGTTCATCGAGGCCCGGCCCGACCTCTGGAACGAGGACATCGGGGAGGTCTGACGTGAGCGATGGCGGGGGCGGCTGCCCCTAGGTTCGCTGTTCGACCAGAGCCCGGAGTCGCGGGTCGAGCCGGGGACGGGCCGGCGGATAGACCTTTCCGCCGGGTCTTCTGAACACCGGTCTCCCGTCCGGATCCGCTGTGATCGTCCAACCGTGCTCGTGCAGGAACCGATGGTGATAGGAGCAGAGCAGGATCAGATTGCCCAGGTCGGTGGGCCCACCATCCGCCCAATGCCGAAGATGATGGCCATGCACCCATCTGGTCCGCCCACAGCCCGGGAACCGGCAGCCTCCATCGCGATGCCAGAGTTGACGTCGCAGCCATCCCGGGATCGTCCTGTGTCTTCGTCCCACTCCCAGGATGCGGGCATGGTCATACACCGAGGCCTCCAGGATCGCATCACAGGCCAGCCGCCTCGCGGTCTGGTTGGCGATCATCGGTCCGGCCTCCAGCTCGGCCACACCGGCGGTGTCAGAGTCTGTGATGAGGGCTTCGAGGTCGACATTGAGCGTGACCTGGACCTGCGCTGTCGACTCGTCGCCGGTCGTGGTCGACAGCTCGACCAACCCATCGGCAAGCCGGGCCGGATAGGGGTCGAGCCTCGTGGTCTCGGGGTTGGGTGGGATCCGATCCGCCCGTGATCTCACCGCCTCCTCGAAGATCCTGCCCTCGACCCCGGGCAGGTTTCCCCCGAAACGGAGCTCGGATTCGTCCAGATTCCACTGAAGAGCGAGACGTCTCCTCTCCCAGACCGACCTTTCATCGTCGGCGGTGGGGGGACTGGCCCTCCTGGCGGCACGATCAAGGGCCGCATTGGAGAGCCCCGATGCCTCTTCGATCAACTTCTCCTCCGTATTCGGTGTGGCCATCCGCGAGATCGCATCGACCTGGTCCAAGGACAGCTGACCGGCGGCGAACCGCCGGCGCAGCACCGGCAGCTCCTGCAAACGACGGGCAACCCGGACCAGCTGGGCCCCGGTGGAGTGCCTCAAGCCGAATCGAGCCGAGAGCCATTGACTCAGGTTCGGTGAGCCGTCGGCCAGGAATTGCTGCCGACGGTCGGATTCGATCAGCCACTCGCAGATCTCGGCGTGGAACACCGACAACCCGGAGAGCAGGTGGCCCAACACCTCCTCGACCAGGTCGTTGCTGGCTAGCTCCCTATCCATCCTTCGAACATACGTTCGGGTCGAGACAGATTCAAGAGGGTCGTTCAGGAGATTCCCGAGAACGGCCCCTACTTCCCCTTCCAGTCCGGGGCCCGCTTCTCGAGGAATGCGAGGACCCCTTCGGCGGCGTCCTCGGTGCCGAGGGCGACCGACTGGGCCTCGCCCTCCCAGCTCAAGGCATCGGCGAGGTCGATCGTGAAGGCGGCATTGAGCGTCTGCTTGGCGAACATCTGGGCCAACGGCGCACCGGCCAAGAGCCCGGTGGCGACTTCGGTGACACGTGCCTCCAGATCTCCTGGCGCGACTACCTCGGTGACCAGCCCGAGACGCTGCGCCTCGTCTGCCTCCACGATGCGGCCGGACAAGGCGAGCTCCTTGGCCCGCTGCAGGCCGACGATCCGGGGTAACAGCCACGATCCACCGAAGTCGACGGTCAGCCCCCGTCTCACGAAGATCTCGGAGAAGCGGGCCCGGTCGGTTGCGACGACCACGTCACAGCCGAGGGCCAGGTTCATTCCCGCACCCACCGCCACCCCGTCCACCGCGGCAATGGTGGGCTTGGTCAAGCGGTGGAGAGCGAGGGCGGCCTCCCCGACCAGCTTCATCCGGGCATGCCGGTCCTCCACTGCCTGAAGACGGTCGATCCGGGACGGGTCGAGGTCGGCTCCGGCGCAGAACTCTCCGTCGGCACCGGTGATCACCAGCACCCTCTGATCAGATCCCTCGAACGAGGTGAAAGAGGCGGACAGGTCCCCCCATCCGTCGAAGGGGATGGCGTTCTTGCGCTCGGGCCGGTCGATGATCAGCCAGCGAACCGGCCCACGATCCTCGGTGCTCAACCAGGTCATGTCGAAGACGGTAGACCCGGGCGGACGGGGTTACCGTGCAACCGTGGGCTTCAACCCCTTCCGAGACCACGACAAGAGCGCGACCGACATAGCAGTCATGGTGATCGCGCTCATCGCGATCCTTGCGGTGCTGGCATGGGCGATCTTCTCGGGGTGACGGTCACCCCGGTGCAGCCCTACGCCGCCCGCAAGGAGTACACCTGCCCCGGCTGTCAGCTCAGCATCGTCCCCGGTGTGTTCCACCTGGTGGTCGTGCCCGATGACGAGCCGGACCTTCGCCGCCACTGGCATCACGGGTGTTGGCACAAGGAGATGCGCCGTAGGTTCGGGGCCGCTCAGGCGTCGCGCCGCTGAATGCCCCACCAGGTGAGGCCGAGCCCCACCGCCGCCCAGCCGAACATGACGAGGGCGGCATGGGTGAGCGAGAGGGCATCACCGCCGAACAGGGCTCCGAAGTCGCCGGGGATGCTGATCTGGAACAGGGCGCTGGTGGCAGCGGACAGCGAGACGTTCTGGTACGGGGTCCACAGGATGAGGATCGAGTCGATGAAATAGAAGGCGAGAGCGGCGCCTATGGCCGGTCCCACCGAGCGCAACATGGCCACGGCGCCGAGCCCGATGGCGGTCCAGGCCAGCTCGATGAGACCGACCTTCCAGACCAACCCGAGCCAATCGGTGAGGTCGGGGCCCCCGTCACCGGGCGCCACGAAGAAGGTGACCACGGCCCAGCCGACGATGCCGAGCACGATGGCGAGCCAGGCGGCCCCGGTGAGGACGCCGAACCGTGCGCCGATCTGCGGGAGACGTCTCGAATCCCTGCTCAGGGCGGTGGCCCACACCGTGCTGCCGAACTCGCTGCCCAGCATGACCACCGCCAGTATCAGGGGGAACCAGGTCTGACCTGCCACCTGCTGCGCCCCGAACAAGTAGGCGCCCGGCTTCTCGATCACCGGGAGGTCCCCCTCGGCGGCGACCTCGGGGAGCACCTGGGGGAAGATGACGAACAAGACGGCGAGGAGCCCGACGAGCGCGGCCAGGATCAGGATCATCACCAGGTAGAGCCGGCGTCTGCTCAGCTTGAGGAACTCGGCGTGGAGGAGGCTCACGCGCCCTCCTCCTCGGTCATCCCGAGGAACACGGACTCCAGGGTGGACCGGGCCGGCCGGACTTCACTCGGGTAGATGCCGGCGCCGGCCAGCGTCTCGATGATCCTGCTCCCGTCGCTCTCCTGGACGATGATCGCCGACCCGTCCTGGTGCGAGTCGATCCCGGCCGCGCGCAGTGCGGTCAGCGCCTCGTCCGCCCGGCTGGTCACCACGCGGGTCTCGCCACCGGCGAGCATCTCCTCGAGCGGGCCCTGGGTCACCAGCTTGCCGTGGTTGAGGACGATGACGTAGTCGGCCAGGGCCTCGATGTCGGCGAGGTCGTGACTCGACACCAACACCGTCTGGCCGCTGTCGGCGATGTCACGAAGCCGCGCCCGGAAGGCGATCTGGCCCGCCGGGTCGAGCCCGTCGAGAGGCTCGTCCAGGATGAGGAGCTGGGGCGTCCCGATCAGCGCCGCGGCGAGAGCCAGACGCTGGCGCATCCCCTTCGAGTAGTCGTCGACCTTGCGTCTGGCATCGCCCTGCAACCCGACGAACTGGAGGAGATCGTCGATCCGGTCGTGCCCGAAGCCGAGTTGGTCGGCGGCGACCTGGAGGTTGACCCGGCCGCTGAGGGCCCGGATGACGCCTGGCTCCTCGATGATGGCGCCGAGCTTCTTGGTCACCCGGTGGAGCTGCCTGGGGACTTCCTCGCCGAGGATCTCGATGCGTCCCGAGTCGATTCGGGTCAGGCCGAGCAACGAGCGGAACATCGTCGTCTTGCCCGCCCCGTTCGGGCCGAGCAGGCCGGTTATGGCGCCGGAAGGGACCACACAGTCGAGGCCATCCAGCGCGGTGACGGTGCGATAGCGCTTGACCAGACCTTCGACTCGTATGGCGGCTTGACTCAAATCCATGTTCTAGGGCGACCGTGTGACGAGCCGGGAGTCAACCACAACCCGGGACCCAGTGGACGACCACCCCATCGACACCGAGACGGACTCCGACGAAGTCGACCCGCTGCGCGCCGGCCATCGCGGCCAGGCGCCGCACCCGTTGCCTCTTCCGAGCACCGACGGCATCGATCGGATCACCGTCACCGGTGATGGCCCGCACCTCCGCCACCACTCTGACCCCATGATCGATGGCAAGTAGATCTATCTCGCCCGTGCCGACCCCGACGTTGCGGGCCAGGACTCGAAGCCCATGATCGGATAGGAAACGCGCTGCGATTCGCTCGCCGGCATCTCCGACCGCGGCCCGATCGCTCAGATCGAGATCTCTTGCTGCTCCAGCTCCTCGACGTTCACGTCGCGGAAGGTGAGGACCTTCACCTTCTGCAGGAAGCGGGCCGGTCGGAACATGTCCCATACCCAGGCATCCTTCATCTCCACCTCGAAGAAGACCGACCCGTTCGCCTCACGGACCTCGAGATTCACGTCGTTGGCGAGGTAGAAGCGTCTCTCCGTCTCGACGACGTACCGGAACATCGGGAGGACGTCGTGGTACTCCTTGTAGATCTTGAGCTCAACCTCGGATTCGTAACGCTCCAGGTCCTCTTCCATCTTCTCCTCTTCACACGCGACGCCAACCGATCATATGCACGCGATGATTGCTAACAACTGGCAATTCGCGGTGTGAATTCCTCAGAATCCGCCGAAATGGGCGAGCGGCCAGATGGTCACGAAAGCCTCGCCGATGAGGTCGTCGAGCGGGACGGGGCCGAACCTCCTGCTGTCGAACGATGCATTCCGGTTGTCACCCATCACGAACACCTCGTCCTCCGCCACCACGATCGGCGGCTCGTCGGGCATGAACGAGTCCTGGGCGAGGTAATCCTCTTCCAACGGGGACCCGTCGATGAGAATCTGATTGGACCGGACCTCCACCGTCTCTCCGGGAAGGCCGATCACCCGTTTGATCAGGTCGTCCCGACCTCTGGTGCGGATCCCGACGGCCTCCAGAACGGAACGGATGACGGCCTCGGGGATCGACTCCTCGACTTCCTCTTCGCGCGGGTCGCGAAAAACTACGACATCACCCCGCTGTGGCTCGCCCCAGTTGTAGGCCAGCTTGTTGACCATCACCCTGTCGTTGACCTCGATCGTGGGCAGCATCGACTCGGACGGGATCCAGAAGGGCTGGATCAGGAAGGTCTTTATCACCACTGCGATGGCCAGTGCGGTCAGTAGCAGACCGGGCAGCTCTGCCAGGAAGGAGCGGCGGCGCTTTGGCGCCGGAGGCTCGGGAACGACCTCTTCTTCCACAGGGTGCGGAATCGGAGAAGTCAGTCGCGCAGCTCCTTGATGCGGGCGGACTTCCCGACCCGGTCGCGCAGGTAGTAGAGCTTGGAACGGCGCACGTCGCCGCGTCTCACCACTTCGATGCGGGCGATGATCGGGGCGTGGAGCGGGAAGACCCGCTCGACCCCGACTCCGAAGCTCATCTTGCGGACGGTGAACGAGGCGCGGGCGCCGGCCCCGTTGCGAGCGATGACCAAGCCCTCGAAGACCTGAATCCGCTCGCGGCCGCCCTCGACCACGCGCACGTGCACCTTGACCGTGTCACCCGATCGGAATTCGGGGATGTCGTCGCGGACGTGCGCGCTCTCAACAACGTGAAGATCGTTCATGGAGGACTCCTAGAGCGGTCGGGAGAAGCCTTCTTGGCCCGACCCGGGGAGATTGTATCAGGTCTCGGATCGATCGCCATCCGAGAGCAGATCGGGACGGCGCTCCCGTGTCCGTCGCTCTCGTTGCCCCTTACGCCAGTCCTCGATCAGGCCATGGTTGCCGGAAAGGAGGACCTCGGGCACCTGCCAACCCCGGAAATCGGCCGGGCGCGTGTAGACCGGCTCCTCGAGCAAACCGGCGCGAAACGACTCTCGCTCCGTCGACTCGGGGTTGCCGACCACACCGGGGAGGAGACGGGCTATCCCCTCGATGGCAACGGCGGCCGCCACCTCGCCACCCGCCAGGACGTAGTCGCCGATCGAGATCTCCTCGTCCACGAGATGCTCCGCCACCCGCTCGTCGACGCCCTCGAATCGCCCGCAGACCAGGGTCAGCTCGGGCAGCTTCGACCAACGGTCGAGGACCGATTGTGTCAGCGGCGCTCCCGCCGGGCTGAAAAGCACCCGATGGCTGTCGGCCAGCGGGTCGAGGGCGGCGGCCAGCGGCTCGATCATCATCACCATCCCCGGACCACCGCCAAAGGGGGCGTCATCGAGCTGACGGTGTCTACCGATCCCGTGCTCACGGAGATCGATCAGATCCACGGCCAGTGCACCGGATTCGATCCCCCTGGACACGATGGAGACCGAAAGCGGGCCTGAGAAGTACCCGGGGAACATCGTGACGACGTTGACGCGCACCGGCCCAGGCTAGGTGGTAGTCGTCGGGCTCAATCAGAAGGGAGGATCCGGTAATCCTCGACCAGGAACCAACTCTCCCCGTCGAAGGTCATCTCGTTCCTTCAGAGGACCACTTCCGGATCAGTCGCCTCCCAGGTCAGCCGGATCCTGGGAAAACGGCCGGGAGCCGACTCGAACACGAGCACATCGCCGTCGATCCTCCCGCTCAACACGTCGGCCCGCCCGTAGTTGTCGGCGATCGTGGCCCGATACTCGCCCGCCATCGGGTCCCACCCGCACACCCAGTGCAATTCCCACTTGAGGACGAAGGTCCCGTCCTCGAGAAACTGGTCCTGGGCGTAGTCGCCGACCACCCATCGCCCGTCCTGAATCCAATGATGCGTGGCGGTCCCGATCGCCTTCTGCACCGGTGTGCCCGGGCCCATCCCGCCGGCGTGGATCAGCCCCTCCCAGGTCCCGTCACGGTGAAATCTCCTGAGGGCAGTGTGCTCCCAGCCCGGTGTGATCGGCCTCGGTATGGCTGCCACCGCAGCTTCTACGGTCATGTGCACCTCCGCCGCGATGGTGACGCCGATCACCGCCGGCGGGTAGGGCCGAAGGTCACCAGGGATGCAGGTGGCTAGGCGAGCCGCTCCACGATCATGGCCATCCCCTGACCGCCGCCCACGCACATCGTCTCGAGACCAACGGTCTGGTCCAG
>DATBIX010000057.1:0-5846 GCA_036556665.1 Acidimicrobiia bacterium | reverse complement strand
GTGGCGCGCCGCGTCGTCTCCAATCATCGCAGGAGCGCCCAACGTCGAATCCGGCTGATCGGGAGGCTCGAGGCCGAGCCGGCCCCGCACGTGGTTCTCGACCCTGCCGAGGTCCTGAGCGACCCGGCACTGGCGGCCGCCCTCGTCGAGCTCCCTCCCGCCGACCAGGAGATCCTCAGACTCTGGGCCTGGGAGCAGCTCGAGCCCCGGGAGATCGCCCAGGCACTGGGCAGCACCCCCAACGCAGTCAGCCTTCGACTCGGGCGAGCCCGCAAGAAGCTGGCCGATGCCCTGTCCCGACAGGATCCCCCCGCTGCCGGACACATATCGGATAGACACACCGAGGAGCATCAGAGATGACAGACGAACTCCGAGAGCGCCTGGCTCGTCTCGATCCAATGCGTCCGGAGGTGCCCACCGAGTCGGTGACGACCAGGTCGTCACGACAGATATTGGAGGACATCATGAGTACACCAACGCAGGAGCAGACGACCCAGCCCGCCCCGAAACGGAACACGTGGATGTTGGCGATCGCCGCGGCCGCCGCCCTGGTGGTTGTAGTGGGCGGCGCCATCGCCCTCACCGGGGGCGACGGAGGCGACCCGGTCGCCACCGAGCCGGCGCTCGTTCTCAACGCCGGGGTCGACGACGCGATGGCTTCGTGCATCATGTTCAGCGTCGAGGAGTTGGCGAAGGCGCCACTCGCCTTCGAAGGCACTGTCTCCTCGTCCGAGGATGAGACGGTCACGCTGACGGTCGACGAGTGGTTCAAGGGTGGCGACGCCGCCGTGGTGGAGCTCCACGCCCCGGCCGGGATGGAAGCCCTGATCGGAGGTATCCCGTTCGAGGAGGGTCAGCAGTACTTGATCACCGCCTACGACGGGACGGTCAACTACTGCGGGTTCAGCGGACCGAGCACCCCCGAGTTCCGCGCAGCCTTCGAACAGGCCTTCGCCGCCTGAGCCGATCGCATCGCGAAGAGGAGAGGCCGCTGAGGCCTCTCCTCTCCGTGTCTCAGCCGTTTCCGAGTGCGGATGAGATGAGGGAGGTGTGTCTGCGCCGGGCCTCGTCGACCGTGATCTCGACTCCCATCGTCCCCCAGCTCTCTACCCACAGGTCGAGGTCCCCCATCGGCCGGCACAGAGCCGCCAGCTCCCAATAGCCGAGATTGCGCAGCTCCCGGCCCGACTGACGCCGGTAGGAGTCGACGAACCAGTCGGCGGCGTCGTGGAGGTCGATCAACCGCATGTCCAGGGCGCAGTAGGCAACGTCGAGGGCCGGGTCTCCGACACAGCCGCCCTCCCAGTCGACGACTGCCAGCAACTCCTGGTCGACCCAGAGCGTGTTGCCCGGCCAGAAGTCGTGATGCAGGTAAACAGGGTCGCTCAGCTCGAACGATTCGGCGGCCTCATTGCGTTTGGCCCAGAGCTCGGGCCCGAGGGGGTGCAGCCGCAGTGCTTCCAGTGTCTCCTCGCCGGAATGGTGATGGTCGTCGTATCCGATCTCAGGGAAGAGGTCTGAGTCAGCGGGATCGAGCCGGATGCCGTGGATCATCACCAGCACCCGGGCGAGCTGCTCCGCCCACGACTCTTGGTCGTCGGGTCCGAGAAGCGGCTTTCCCTCGATATACGAGATGACGATTGCCCGCTCGGGGAACAACCCGACCCGATCGATCCAGAGCGGTGCCGGAGCCGGTATCCCGTGTTCCGCGGCCAGGGCCAGAGCACGGAATTCCCCTTCCGCCGGGTTGCGCTCGTTCTCCTCGGGGAGCCAATAGCGTCGCAGCACGATCTTGTCCGTGCCGTCGCCGACCCCAAGGACATCGATGGTGCCGCCAAGACCGCCGGGGACGCGATGGTCGAAACCGATCGGCTGCCCGAGATCCTCGGCAAGTGCCCCCAATTGGTCGATAGTCGGCAGTGGTGCGTAGCGATCCATCAGGTTGACCGTGATGTATCCCTGGCCTTCTCGGCCCGAACCGTGTCAGGGCGGTGAAGGGACTGTATCCATATGAGGTCGCCTGGCGATTACACAGAGTGGTGGCACGAAAACAGGTCCGGCTGCGAACTCGATGGAGGGCATATGTCGTCGTTTGATGCAAGGCTGCGCCTACCTGGGCACACCAAGCTCCCACTCGGGGTGATCGTCGACATCTCCCACGAGCGGATCACCTTGACTGCCGGCGATCGCAGAGTCGGAGGCTGGCTGTTGGAGGACGTGGAGGTCGTATCCAATTCGGATGGCTTTCACCTGAGGATCGACAGTGAAGAGCTCGTCCTCAATGTCACGGATTCGGCCAGGTTCGCCAAGGAGCTGGGCTTGGCCGCAGGCAAGGCGGCACAGCGGGCCGTCGGCCCGACCGGCAAAGTCGACACGCATCGGAACGGCTCGCAACGGATAAGTGGGATGATTGGGCCCAACGGGCAGCTCGATGGGGCCAGGGTCAATGAGCGATGGGTAGAAGACGTGGACACCCGTATCGCCGAGCTCGAGGAGGCCCTCACATCCGATGCGGTGTCTCCCGCAGAGGTGTTCGCCCGATGGCTGAAGCTTCTCAAGGAGGTCAACCGGAGACACGGGCAGGGTTCGATCCCGACCGACTTGTTCTATCGGTTGAACACTCGACTCCTCGACCTGATCCCCGAGCCTTCACTCACACCCGAACCGGCGGCCTGACCGGATCGCGACAGTGTGCTCGCGGCGTCACCCGGTCGACGGCGCCGATTTAGCCTGATCCAATGGCCTCGGGTGAGAAGCCGTCAGCGATCCTCTTCGATGCCGGTGGCACGCTGGTGCTGCAGAATCCCGTCCGCCTCAGCGACGTCCTGAGCCGTGAGATCGATCCTGTTGCTGCTCACCGGGCTCACTACGTGGCGATGGCCGAGTTCTCCGACCTGTTATCGAGTGGGGGGAGGGTCACCTTCGACTGGTGGCTGGAGCGCTATTTCTCGCTCCTTGGCGTGCCGGAGCCGCATCTCGTCGGGAGCAGGATCGAGCGTGGCTTCGGCTTCTGGGATCACCCGCTGGATGGGATAGGCGAAGCCTTGGAGCGACTACGGGCACAGGGGGTTCGCATCGCCGTCGTCTCGAACTCGGACGGATCGGTCCGGGACTCCTTGGCGAAGGCAGGTCTCGGGGATCTCATCGAGCTGGTCATCGACTCACAGGAGGTCGGCTTCTCCAAGCCGAGCCCTGAGATCTTCCGTGTCGCGTTGGAGCGTCTGGCGCTGGAACCGTCGCAGGTGTGGCACGTGGGCGACTCCGTCTTCCACGACATCAACGGAGCTCGTTCCGCATCGATCGCCAAGGCGGTGTTGGTGGATCCGTTCGAGCTGGGCCCGGCCGATGTGGTGCGAGTGCGTTCGGTGGCCGAGCTGAAGATCTGAAACACCTTCCTCGGTGGCGCCGGGGCGTAGCCAATGACTCCAACCAAGCTCGAGTCGAGCGGTCAGTCGGGAAGGTATGTCTCACCGAGCGAGACGGTGCCGGCAGCCTCGGCGATGGACAGGTCGACCTGGCCGAATTCGACCAGCTCCTCGCGCCCGCCACCGCCCGAGACGCCGAAAACCAAGACCGGGCCCACACCTCGCGCATACAGCTTGTACTCGAGCACTTCGGGCTGGATGGTGATCGTGTCCTTGGTGAGGACCGCATCGTCGTAGCGGCCGGCTGGCACCTCGACCTGCTCCTCTGTGCTGAGGATCTCGCCGTTGTCCTCGGCCTCTCCCTGGTAGTACTCCTGTCGATACCTCATGCCGTCGGCAGGATTGGCAGGCATGATGATCCCGGGTAGTGCTCCATCGACGCCGGCCTCGAATGAACCGTCGGTGCTGGCGATCTCACCGTCCTCCAACTCGGCGGTGTCTTCACCGAGGTACCAGATAGTCCCTTCTCCGTCCTGGGCGTACCAGTCAAAGGTGTCCTCGATGACCTCGCCGGCCTCGGTGACCGTGTCCCGCACGACTCGAGCGGTGATCCCGTTGGCGATGTCCCTGGTCGCGGTGGTGACCGTGACCACGACCAGCAGTTCGTTGCCCTCCTCGTCGACTTCGCGATAGGTCCACTGCGACCCCGGCGTCATCGGCCAGTACGGGTTGTCGATTTCAACGGTGAAATCGGCGGGATCGAGATCGACAGGCTCGCTGCCCTGGGGCAGAGCCGACTCCGATGGGACGCTCGAGCCTGACAGGGTCTGGTCTGCCGCCGTCGTGCCACAGGCGACGACCGAAAAGCCGACTGCGATTGCCAAAGCCTGGAGTCGCACTGACCTCATCATTTGGGTCTCCTCATCGCTCGTGTCGCCAGTGGTGAGGCCTTCGGCGCATACGTCTCGGTCATCGGGCGGGCGCTCACACCCTCACTATGACTCCCGCTTGCTGACTCCAACCTGACGTGGCTACAAGAGGGGCGATGGTCGCCGTCGCGACTGTCCGGGCTCAGGCGCGGGTGCTCGTGTCATCCAGGTCGGTCGCAGGCAATTCATTCCTCCCACCTGACCGTGATCGGGCGTGTGAGGCCCGGCAACGGAAGCGAGGCAGCCTCGGCCTCGATTGCGTCCCGGCCCGCCCGGGTGAGGGCCTGCCAGGTGTGGGCCGTCACCTTGTGTTGCGAGCGCCGCCAGGTCCCCACGACCTCGCCGTCGACAAGGAGGGCACCGGGCCAGACACGGGAACTCCAGAGTTGGCTCCTGTGAGCCGAATCGGAGACGAGCAGTTGGCGGCTCTCACCCTGAAGCAGGAAGTAGGTGTCACCGCTGGGGAGCAGGCGGGTCGGGGTGGAGCGTTCCGACGAAAGGAAGGCCGACTCGTCAGAGGCCAGGATCCAGGCTTCACCGGTAGGTGTACCGACTCCGATCAGTTCCCCGCTCAGGGACTCGAAGGTGGCTCCGGCCGCTTTGGGACGGATCCCGGCCCAGGCAGCGAAGGAGTCGGGTGTGGCAGGACCGAAGACATGCAGATAGCGCCGCGCCAGTTCGAGTCGAGCATCGAGGGGATCAGCCGCCGGTGCCGGCACCCTCCATACCAGCGGCTGTCTGGCGCCATCCCAGTAGATGAGGAACCTGCCCGTAGGCGCCGCATACCGCAATGCGTTGGGGTGGAGACCGACGATACGAGCAGCATCACGACAATCCATCCGCTCCTCTCCGAGGGCGGCCTCCAACCGTTCGGCGACATGTTCGGCACGCCGGCGGCCCTTCGGCTCGTCAGGTAGACGACCAAGCGTGAACACGGCTAGATCGCGCTCGGCGATCACGAACGCGCTGTAACGAGGTCCCCAGACCTGGACCAGCGGCGGGTCCTCCCATGTCCCAGGACCGGTCCCCGCAACGCGGGCATGGATCGACAACAGCGCCGCCCTCGGCATACTGTCTTGGAGCCCGGCGCTCGCAGCCTGTTCCAGGGAAGGCGGTGAAGGCTCGAGCCTCTGATCCAGAGCCGACGCCCTCCTCCGGTGGGTCAGGATCTGCTGACGTGACAGTTGGAGCACCAGTGCCGCCGACCCTACCGATCACTCTTGGAATGGCATCACTACCTGCGCCGATCCAGAATCACCTTCACGAGAAGTCTTGCGCCGGTCGTAGGACCACACTGGCGGTCCAGCGAGAGGTCTCGATTCACCCTCTTCGGGACTACCTTCTACGACGCCATGAGAGCCCGCAATCGAGGAAGGGGTGAGACGATCGGCTCGACGGCGTCAACGGCGTTTCGTCGGCGGGATTGGGCCTGGAGGCCATGAGCGGCCCCCCCGACCACCGTCGCTCTGCGATCCGGTCCATAGTTCGTGGGCGCAAGCCGCGTGCGCCTCGTCGTGAGGCCGACCACGACGACGGCCTCGCCGCACCGGAC
>DATBIX010000056.1:0-8248 GCA_036556665.1 Acidimicrobiia bacterium | reverse complement strand
GTTCGACCGTTGCAAGGAGCTTCACCGCAACACCTTTCGTCTCAGGTGTCGCCTGTTCGTTGCTCATCGTGCTCCTCTCTGCACTTCCAGAACTTGCATGTCACGGGCACAACCAGGCTGCTGCCTTGGCCGCCCGATCTTTCAAGCATCGCTCTGGCGCGGAGCGGCCCTCCGCTGCTCCGATTCAAATCCATGGCAGGTTGGCGGGCTGTCGTTCCGCGAGCAAGCCCTCCAGACTGGAGGCGGTGATCCGGGCCCGAGAGGCCCAGTGGGAGGTGAGCACATTGGGTCCTGGCATCCCGTCGAGCGTGTCGGCCTGGCGTCTTGCCTCCCTGGCCAGCCATTCGACGACGGGTTGGTGATCTTGGTCGAGCAGGGATCTCAGGGCGAAGACCCTCTCTCCGATCCGGAGCCCGAGCCCCAGGTCTGTCGCCGCCCGTTTCAAGTCGGCCCTGGTCAGGATGATTCCGCTCTTTACCGGGGTGAGCACGAGGTCGACGAGATCGTCGGACCCGGGCTCTGGCTCCGTGTCGAAATGGCGGGGAAGGGCGCGGTCGGCGGGCTCCGGCCCCGGAGCGCGAGTGATCAGGGTCTGGAGCATTCCCGCCCAGGACGGGTACGGCTCCACTCCGATGTCGGCGACTCGAGCCAGATAGGGGTAGAGCCAGCTGGCGAGATGCTCCCAGATCAGCGCAACCAGGGAGTGGTCGACGAGAAGGCGTCGTGCCGGCTCGGTCTGGTCGGAGGCGACGTCGATCAAAGTGGCCCACAGGCCGAGGAGCGCGGCCAGATGGTCGGGCTCGACGGGCGGTGTCATCCCCAGCGCGCGCCAGAACCCGGCAATGCGTTCTCGGGCGTCACCCCCGATCTTTCCTTGCGAGCCCAGGTAGATCGAGGCGTAGGGCGGGAGCTGATGGACGAAGAGCTCGGTGTGATCAACCGGATCGGGCGGACCGAGCCCGAGCAGCGAAGCGATCCCGTCGCTCACGTGCCCCGGCTGCTCACAGAGCACGCCGAGGGCACGGATCAAATCCGCCTGGTCAGCGACCGGGGAGGGTGTAGACGTCACGGGAAGGTTTGAGAGGACGGAGGAACCAGTAGGGGCGGCGCGTCCCGTCGGGCGAGACCCGGTCAGCCGAGCGGGTCGAGCTCAGCCAGCGCAGGTATGCCGCTCGGGATCGGGCGGTGTCGACCGAGATGTCACCGTAGTCATCTCCTGGCTCGGCCTTCCTCACCCTGACCGCCTGGTGCCAACAATGCTGACCGGAGATCGGGTCGGGCTGGACCGGGAAGGTGAGGTTCTGGTGGACCCCGACATCGGTCCACCAGATCCGGGCGCTGTCGGGGTCTTTCGACTCGAATGGCCCTCCACCGCGCTTCCGGCTCAGTCCCCATCTGCTGGTCTCGTGCTCGAGCTCGACCGTGGCCATGGCCTGACGTTGGCCCTGAACGGCCAGCTTCCAGCGGCCCATGTGGTGCGAGCAGGCGACCACTCCTGGTCGGATCCCCTCGGTGACCCAGGCCTTGACCACGAAATGGCCGATCTCGGTCTCCACCCGGACCAGGTCCCCGGTCGACACCCGGAGACGCCGGGCGTCAGACGGATGGATCCAGAGCGGGTTGGTGTGAGCGATCTCATCGAGCCATTTGGCGTTGGCCGATCGAGTGTGGATTTGGACGGGCAGGCGGAAGGTCGAGATCAGGGGCATTTGCCCCTCGGCCAGGTTCTCGGGGTGGATGTGGCTCTTGATATAGCCGGGCAGGGCATGCTCCCCCCAGCCCCAGGCGGCCAGAGTGGTCGAGTAGAACTCGAGCTTTCCCGACGGGGTAGGGAACCCGCTCAGGATCTCCCCATCCACCCGCACCCCGGCAGGGCGGCGCCCCTGCCCGTCGGGATCGGGGCTGGAGAGGGGGACGACGTTGGGATCGGCCGGCTTGGGGGTGCGGGTGTAGACCCGTCCGAATGCGTCCTCACCGATGTCGACCAGGCCCTCTTCAAATACCGGCTGCTCGTGGACCTGGCCCACCCCATTGCGCACCTCGAAGGCGCCATAGCGCCTCATGTATCCGAGTGGTTCGAGGCCCTCGGCGGAGGCCGCCTCGGGTAGACCCGGAACCGAGTGCTCGAACATCCACCCGTAGTACTCGTCGACTCCGAGCTTCTCTCCGGGTCTGGACCGGGATTCGTGGAACTGTCGGATGCCCAGACTGCCGTCGGGGTCGATCCGCCAGCTCAACTCGATCCAGAACTCGTTCTCCTCCCATACCTCACCCGGGTTCACCTGCCGGGTGTCGGTGATCTGCTCACCTGCCCGCTCACGTGCCGCACGCAACACGGGCTGGCGAAAGGCGACCCACTGCCCGTCGTACTGCTCATAGGAATGGACGTCGTGGCGCTCCGGGCCCAGGCCCATGGGGAGGATGTAGTCGGCGAAGTAGGCGGTCTCGCTCCAGGTGGGGGTGAGAGCCACGTGGAGCCCGATCCGGGCCGGGTCGGTGAGCATCTCTATCCAGGAGAACCCGTCGGGGTTGGTCCACACCGGGTTGTACACCCTGGTGAAGTAGACGTCGATCGTTCCCCGCCCATCGGCGACGAAGTGGGGGAGGAGGTAGGAGAGCTCGTGCATCGCCAGCGGATACTCGAGCGGCCAGGTGAGCTCGTTCCACACCGGGGGATGGGGCGGGGTGTGGATCGGCTTGGGGACGAACTTGTTCCACGCATTGGGATGGGTGCCGCCGAGCGTGGCCACCGCGCCGAGCAGGGCATTGAGCAGGAACAAGGTGCGCGCCACCTGCCAGCCACCGAGATTGCCGGCGGCCGCAGATCGCCAGGTGTGGGTGGAGAGCCGGGTGCCGGCGCCGGCCACCACCTCGGCCACCTCCGCCAGGACGTCGGGCGGGACCCCCGACTCGGCGGCGGCGAACTCGAAGGTGAACTCGGCGTACAGCTCGCGCAGGACCTCCTCGAAGCTCTCGAAGGTCCTGGAGCGGTCGGGGTGCACCGCCGCCAGGTACCGGTCCCAGTTCCACCAACGTCGGACGAAGTCCCGGTGATAGCGCCCGGTTTGGATGATGTGGTTGGCGATGGCCAGGTTTATCGCGGCCTCGGAACCGGGATAGGGGGACATCCAGTGGTCGGCGTGGGTTGCCGTGTTGGAGAGCCGGGTATCGAGCACGATCAGCCTTGCTCCGCGCTGGCGAGCCTCGGTGATCCGCTGGGCGTGGGGGTTGAAGTAGTGCCCGGCCTCGAGATGCGACGAGATCAGGTAGATCACGTCGGCGTTGGCGTGATCGGGGCTGGGCCGGTCGATCCCCATCCACAGTTGGTACCCGACCCGGGCTCCGGAGGAGCAGACGTTGGTGTGTGAGTTGTGCCCGTCCACGCCCCACGAGGCCATTACCCGCTCGGTGAAGCCGTCCTCCCCGGGGCGGCCGACGTGATACATGACCTGGTTGGGGCGACCCTCGAGGAGGGCCTTGCGGATCCTGGTGGCGATGTCGTCGAGAGCAGCATCCCATCCGACCTGCACCCACTTCCCCTCTCCCCTCTCCCCGGCCCGCTTCAAGGGGTAGAGGATCCGGTCGGGATCGGTGACCTGGTTGATCGTGGCCGGTCCTTTGGCACAGTTGCGCCCCCGTGACCCGGGATGCTCGGGGTTGCCTTCGAACTTGCGAACCTGGAGCGTGTCCCGATCGACGTAGGCGAGTAGGCCGCAGGCCGACTCACAGTTGAAACAGGTGGTGGGCACCAGGGCGTATCGCTTCTCCACCCTCTCCGGCCAGGACCGCGAGTCCAACTCGATCCACTCGTCCCACCGCTCCTTCGGCGGGAACGCGGCGAGATGGATCCGGCTCGGCCCGGGATAGAAGGTCTCACCGCGGGACTCGGCCTCGGCTCTCGCCGCCGACACCCGACGCCCCAGCTCATCGATTGGTTCGGTCATCTCCACCTCTCATGCCAGTGGGACCATCTGCGCCGACTGGACATAGGCGTGCTCGTAGCCGAGCAGGCCGGCCAGGGCAAACGGGGCGGCCCAGGCGCCGACCCAGGGGGCGGTCAGGGCGATCAGGACGAGGACCACCGAGGCGGCGAAGAGCCGGCCGTAGCGCCCTGACGTCATCTCCCATTTCGCCAGATGGGCATGGGCCGTCCCGTGGGGGAGACTCACTTCGCCCCAGACCATCAACAGATGGATGAGCCCGGCACCGGCGAGTACCCAGCCCAACGCCTCGACTGCGTTGGAGTCGGTGACGGTGTCGACGACGAGGAGAGTTGCCGCCCCCGCCATCAACGCCTGAACCGCGATGTGAGGAGGCAGCAATGGCGACTGCCACAGATCACGACCCTTGGATTGCGCGAACAGGTAGGCGGTGTAGACCGAGGCCATCACCGACAGCGGCAGACCAGGGATGGCCACAGCCTGACGCAGCCCCTCCGAGTCGAGAATCCCGGCGAGGACCTGAAAAGAGAGAGCGGCACCGTAGCCGAGGATGATCACGGCTCCTCTTACCAGCCAGCTGCGCCACTGCGGCCGGGTGAACAGGTAGTAGAACCGCTCCGGATGCTCGAGGTCGCCGATGAGGACGGCACCGGTGATGGCGAGGAAGACCAACCCGGTGATGGGCGCTGCCCAGACGAAGAGACTCGAGGACCACCCGAGTTGACCGGTCAGGACCAGGAGGAGAGCGACCAGGTAAACCCCGGCCGCGATCGACTTGGCCCAGGTGTAGAGGCTGACCCGCCAATCCCACGGAGCCCGGTGGGGCACGTCATAGGAGAGCAGGGCGGCCGCAGACGAGTTCGGCCAGGCTCCGGGATGTCCGCTCCCGATCCCCGGCCCCTGCTCACTCCACATGTAGAGCCCGGCGTCGGGACGGCGGGCCGCGATCGGATCCAGGGTGGTCTGATGCGCCCCCTTGTAGAACACCTTTGGTCGGGTCTCCTTCTCGGGGCGCCGTACCGCCACCGGTTGACGTTGCACGATTCCGGCCACGGCCGAGGCCGGGTCGTTGACGTCGCCAACCAGGATCGCCTGGGTCGGGCACACCACCACACACGCCGGCTCCAACCCGATGTCGAGCCGGTGGGCGCAGAAGTTGCACTTCTCTGCCGAGTGATCCTCCGGATTGATGAAGATGGCGTCGTAGGGACAGGCCGCCATGCAGGCCTTGCACCCGATGCAGGCCTTCTTGTCGAAATCGACGATCCCGTCGTCCCGCCGGTACATGGCCGAGGTGGGGCACGCCGTCACGCAGGGAGCGTCCTCGCACTGGTTGCACCGGGTCACCTGGAAGCTGCGCCGCGCCTGGGGGAATCGCCCCACATCGACCGACTTGACGTAGGTGCGGGTCACCCCGAGCGGGACTTCGTTCTCCGACCGGCATGCCGTGGTGCAGGCGTGACAGCCGATGCAGAGGGTCTGATCGAGCACCTTGACCCACTGGGACAACCTTGCCTCCGAGGGGACAACGACATCGGCCGTCACGGCGTCACTGGGCCGGTGGCTTTGTTCCCGCCTGTCGACATGAGCCCGGAAAATAGCCGGATGTCGGGCGAGTCGGGTGCACCGCCCCCGAGTCCGGCGGCCCGGGTCAGGGAGCCTGGGCCGTCAGCCGGAACAGTGGTATCTCACGGTCGGTCTTGGTGGTGTACCTGCCGTAACCGGGGGCGAGCATGGTGATCCGCTCCCAGACCTGCTGGCGCTCGGGACCAGCTATCAGCTCCGCGGTGACGGGCACGGTGCGATCGGCCACTTCGACGGTTGCTCCTGTCGGGTCGTTGGCCAGGTTGTAGGCCCATCCGGGGTGACGCGCCGACCCCCCCGCCGAGCCCACCACGATCCAGGCATCGGGTCGGGCATCATCTTCGAACCACGCGAGGATCGCCTGACGTCGCTTCCCCGATCTGGCCCCGACGGTGGTGAGCCTCAACAGCGGTCGCCCCTGCACCTTCATGCCCCGGCGGAAGATCACATTGCCCATCCCGCTCATCGCCTTTATCACGGGGCGTAGGAGTCTCGGCATCTCGACGCCTCGGGTCCCGCTGGGCGGCAGTTCCAGTACCAGGATCTCCTCCGAGCTCGGTCGATCGGTGCGTTGTTGGCGATTCTACCGACCGAGAGCGAACCCGACCCTGACGCGAGGGCGACCATGGGATCTCGCCATGTGCGAGCCGGACACCCTCTACGCCAGGTATGGCTCGTCCCGGATCGTCTATCAGGTGCTGGGTGAAGGAAAGATCGAGGTCATCACCACCAGCGCCTCCTTCGGTTCGATGGATGCCGAGTGGGACAACCCGGAGATCGCCCTGTCCAACCAGGAGGCCGCTCAAAGGGATCGAACGGGAAACGGCAGGTGTTCGTCGTGACGGGGAACTGAACGGAGCTTCCGACATCTCGGGCGAGGCATCGAAGGGGGCATCGGTAGCCGTCGCCCACGTCTCGACCGGCCTAGCTTTGGGGTGGTCATGACGGTTCGACTCGATCACACCATCCTCGAGGTCGGGGACCTGGCGGAGTCGGTCAGCTTCTACCGGGACGTTGTCGGTCTGCAGCACCGGGGGCGGAGCGGGCCCTTCGAGGTGATGTTGATCACGCCTGACCTGGCGCTGGACTTGTACGCCGATGACGGGGCGCCTGCGTCGCGGCACCTGGCCTTCGCCATGGATCGAGTGACGTTCGAGTCGACTTTTGACCGAATTCGATCGGCCGGCATCACCTTCGGTGACGGTCCTTCACGCTCGACCAACATGAAAGGGCCGGGGCGTTCCTCTGGAGTCCACGGTGCCACCGACTCGGTCTACTTCCATGACCCGAGCGGGAACATCCTCGAGATCCTCACCTACGACCCGCCGGCCTGAGCCTGGCTCAGACCGGGAAGAACTCGATGACCGTGCCCGGCTCGCACACGATCTGCTTGGCGAGAAGGTCACACCCTTCCAGTGTGGTGGCACCCAGCATCGACACGTACAGGATCAATGCAAACCAAACCGCCAGCCCAAGTATCGCCACTCTCATCGGAATCGCCACCCGAAGGGATAGCAAAGTCGGACCGAGGCGCGCCGGCAAAACGGCGCGCTAAATCACCCTTGCCCGAAACGGACTAGTCCGATCGGCAGCCGATTTGTGGCTACTGATTCGGCGCTCGACTGCCGATGTAGCTGATGCACCTTTGGGTGCGCCTCGTGACCCCGACCAGGAACGAGACGTGTGAGCAGTCGAGTCCAAGATCTCCTCGAACTGGCCCAGATGCTGAACGAGGGGAAGATCACACAGAAAGAGTACGAGGTCGTCAAGACCGAGCTCCTCGAGGCTCCCGCCGAAGAGTGGGGAGACTCCGCCCCCCTTTCCGAGGTCGAGGCGATCCCGGTCGAAGACGATTTCGTCCCGGTCGGCATCCCGGTCCACTCCAACGGCCACAAGGATCACGACGATCCTGGGGACGACCAGCCCGCCGACGAGGCGGAGGAGAAACACGATCCGGACTGGCTTGCCTTCGCCAAGCAGATCCCCCCGCTCTACTGGGCCTCGCTCGGGGCGGCTCTTCTCGCCGTGTTCTTCGCCGGCCTGTTCACCCCGATCGCCTGGGCAACCGTGGCCGTCGCTGCCGTGGCCCTGGTCAGGGTCAAGGACGAGCAGATGCGATGGATGGCATGGTCGGGTCTGGCGGTGGGAGTCCTCTTCTCCATGATCGGGTTGTTCACCTCGGCGACCCCGGGCAGTGTCACCGCCCAGCCCCTTCCCGCCGCGGCCGGCGGTCCCGAAGATCCCGAGGAGATCCCGGTCGGCTCGCTGGGGGTGGAGCTGAGCGCGTTGTCGGAGGGTTGGAACGCCCTGCCCGACCCGCCCTTCATCCTCAAGGGGATCACCACCACCCCGGAGGCGGGGGTCCTCGACAGCTTCATGTACCGCTTCGACGAGGCTGCCCTCCTGGCCGGTGCCTACAACCCGTCCGACGGCTACGTCTACGCCTTCATGGCGAAGACCGGGATCGGCCACGAGTCCCGCTCCAACATGTTCGTCCATCTCTGCTATCTGCTCTATCCCGGCACACAGGAGTGCTTCGACACCTACATCGACGAGAGCGGTCTCTACGGCGAGCCCGATGAGGAACTGCCGGAGGACGGCTACGCCACCAGTTGGATGTTCGAAGGCAACGAGTGGCGGGTGGAGGTCGAGAACGAGATCGAGACCATCCGGGTCCTCGGTCCTCAGCAGACCGGCTGATTCGGCTCCTAAGGCGCTAGACC
>DATBIX010000055.1:0-9327 GCA_036556665.1 Acidimicrobiia bacterium | reverse complement strand
CATTGGTGCGGCGGAGGTGCAGCCCGAAGAACTCGCTGGCGAGCCAATCGTCGAACGGTATCGAGTCCACGCCGGTGGCGAACCCGAGGATTCGCTCCATCTCGCGGACAATGCCCTCCGATGTCGACCCGGGCGCCTCGTCCTGGAGCTCGTCCACCAGCCACGTGCCCACCGAGTGATGCTCACCGGTGGTGCGCAGCGGGAGAAAGCCGTTGTCGTGGAGCTCCCCGGTGAGTGCTTCGGAAAAGTCCCCTTGACCGGGGACTGCCATCATCATGTCCTCCACCCTGGAGACCACGTAGTCGGCGACCGCGTCATAGGCCTCGGCCGGAGACACGTCGGCCAGGACGGTGAGCAGATCGGACCCGAGATGGTCGTCACCCTGGTCCTCCGTGATCGCCTCGAACCCATCGGCCGGCACGGGTGAGCCCACCCGGTCGGCCAGGGATCGGAGCGAGGTCGGCGCAGCACCCGTCGCCGAGCGCTCCACCGAGAACGGGTAATGACTCAGCCGTGTCAGTGGCGAGGACGCTGGGACCTGGGTCTCTTGAGCGCGGGACGACCTGGCGGTCTCCGGCACCGGCTCAGCCTGGCCCTTCACCGGCCCCTCGGAGCGCTGCACGAAGATGGCGCCCAGAGTCGCCACCTGCCGGGCCGAGATGTCCGATATCAGCTTGGTCACCTGCGGCTCCGTCGAGCGCCCCGGCGTGAGGACCACGGCTGCCCGGCCGATTCGCTGCATGGCGACCTGAGCGGCGGTCGACCTGACGTCGCCCACGGCCATCACCACGTAGTCGTAGCGCTTCGACGCCTCCTGCACGAAGGCGCGGAACTGTCGCCCGGAAAGCGCATCGGCAGGGGTTGGCGGCGGCGGACCCGAGGGCAGGACGTCGAGGTTCGGGCGTATGGTGTATGCGGCGGCGATGACGTTGCCCACCTCGCGGTCGAGGAGGAGCGAGTCCGGGCTGAGCTTGAGGATGGCGGAGAGCGAGGGCCCCCCGATCTGATACTCGGCGAGTGCCGCATCGCTCTCCAGGTCGGCGTCGACCAGCAGGACTGATGCCCCGGCGCTCGCCATCGACACTGCCAGGTCGGTGATCAAGGCGTGCACGGCATGAACCCCGGTTCGATGACCGGCAATGGCGAGCACACCACCAGTGCCCGCCAGCCTGGCCTCGACCCCGGAGCGAAGACCCTGGATCGCAGTCTTGCGCGGGCTGCCCCCGGTGTTGTCGTACCATGAATGACCAACCCCGCCCACGGTCCTCCGCCCCGGGACGTCGGCGAGGAGGGGGACGGCGAGGTCCTCAGGCAGCCAGATCGTCTTCCGGCTGTTGTTGAGGAAGATGAGACCGAAGAGGGCAACGGCCAGCCCGCCGATGAACCCGATCCCGGCGTTGACCAGCCCACTGCCAGGCGTGGCGCTCAGATCGGAAACTTCCGGCGGTTCTCGACTTGCATCGTCCGTATACCCGGCCTGGCGGAGATAGAGACGCTGATAATCGGCCTGGAGCTCGGCGAGCTGCGCCTGTAGTGCGGCCAGCTCGAGCTGCTGTTGGGCAGTCGGTAGGTCAGGCTCGAGCGAGGGGAGAACGGCCCGTTGCTGACGGAGGGCTTCAAGGGTCGCCTCGACGCTCTCCTTCTGCTGGGTGATGGCGGGGCGGTCGGCGGCGAGCGCGGTGGCCTCGGCCACCACCAACTCGACCAGCGCCGAGCTGAACGCCTCGATCTGGAGGTCGAGGGCATTTATCTGGGCCAGCTGATCGGGTGGGATGGTGGGGTTGATCTCCTCGTTCAAGGCATCGAGCCGAGCCTCGACATCGAGGGCGGCTGCCTGAACCTGTTCCAACCGGTCGGTGACCTCGGCGCCGGCGAGGAGTGGGTCGACCAGCAGGAACGCCTGGAGCAGGGCATCGGCTTTGGCCGTGGCCTCGGCTCTGCTCTCTCCCAGGGCGGAGAAGAGGAGACGGGCCCCCTCCGTGTCGGCGGTGATCCCCGAGGTCGGGTCCTCGGCGAGCAGCTCTTGTGCCGCGATCAACGCGACTGTGAGGTTGTTGCTGATCGCGTCCTCGAAGTCTGAGGCGCTCTGTCCCTCGACCGGTTGGAAGGCGAGGGCGATCTCCGCCTGGTAGCGAGCCTCACGGTTCTGATTGGCCAGACTGGTGAAGGCCCAGGCACCGATGGCGCCGAGGAGGCCGATGACCAGCACCACTATCCATCTGTCGCGGAGAATCCGCTTCAAACGGCTCAGTTCCACGATCCCTCCTCGGCCGTTTCCTCCGAACCGGTGTCGATGACATGGCCATTGGCCCAGAGGACGTCATGTGCGATCAGGTTGCTGAGCAGGCTGCGCACCTGATAGCGGTCGACCGCCTGGGCCGCCTGCTCGAGGTCGTCGACGGTCTCCATGAGCACGGCCGGGCTCGGGTAATCGAGCTTCGCCTCGGAGATCTGCGGATGACGAGTCGGTGTCATTGGCTGGATCGAGAGTCTTTCATTGAGTTTCTCACCTGGTCTGATCCCGGTGTACACGATCGGTATCCCTGCCTCGGGGGTGAGGCCGGCGAGACGGATGAGCCGCCGGGCAAGTTCGACGATACGCACCGGCTCCCCCATGTCCAGCACGAACACCTCGGAGCCATCGGATAGGGCGGCCGCCTGGAGCACCAGCTCCACCGCCTCGGCGGTGGTCATGAAATACCTGGTCATGTCGGCGTCGGTGACGGTGACCGGGCCACCTGCCTTGATCTGATCGACGAACGTTGGGATGACACTTCCCCGGCTGCCCAGTACGTTCCCGAATCTCACCGCGGTGTAGACACACCCGTCCTTGCGCTCCGAACCCAGTTGCACCATCAGCTCGGCGATGCGCTTGGTGGCACCCATCACCGAGGAAGGATCGACCGCCTTGTCGGTGGAGATGAGGACGAAATGGCTCATCCCGACCCTCGAGCCCGCCTCGATGACGTTACGGGTGCCGATGACGTTGGTCAGCACCGCCTCCTCCGGGTAGGCCTCGAGCACGGGCACGTGTTTGAGGGCGGCGGCGTGGAAGATCACCTCGGGCTTGATCTCCTCGAAAGTGCGCAGGATCTTGACCGGCTCGCGCAGGTCGCATAGCACCGTCTCGACCTTGCCGTCCCACTTGAGCTCGGCGTCGTGAAGCAAGGTCTCGTCCCGGTCGAGGGCGAACACCTGGGCCGGGGAGAAGCCGAGCACCTGGGTCACGATCTCGGATCCGATCGAGCCGCCGGCGCCGGTGACCAACACCCTCCGGTCGTGGAGCAGCTCCGCCACCTCGGTCAGATCGGTGGCGACCTGGGGCCGCACCAGGAGGTCTTCCACCTTGACGTCACGGACGTCCAGTGCCCCGAGGCGATCGGACATCACGTCTTCGGCGGCGGGGAGAATGCGAAGACGGGCATCCACCTGGAGACAGCGGTCGACCACCTCGCGGGTCCGGACCGCGTCGGCGCCCACCAGCACCACTTCGGAGATGTCGTTGTCGGTGATCACGGAGGCGATGTCGGCGACACTCCCCAGGATGGGGAGACCGGCGAGACGCCGGGCCTTGCTCTCCGGATCCGGTGCATCGGCCAGGAATCCGATGACACGACGTCCTCCGTTGAGCAGGGGCGCCTGCCGGGCGAAGACGGCCGCATCCCGGCTGGTGCCGACGATGAGCAGGCGCTCACCGTTACCCATTCGCCGGAGTGAGAACATCCGCGAGCGGAACCGGACCAGACCCATCATGGCCAGCGTGAGACCGGCGCCGACTACGAGCACAGCGTACGGGATGAGGACGCCGGGGCGGGCGAACCAGCCCAAGGTGAGCAGCACCCCGGCCGAGACCACGTTGGCCAGGACCACTTGAACGGCCTCGTCCGTGCTGGCGTGCTCCCAGACGTGACCGTAGGCCCCGGCGACGACATTGGCCAGGATGTGAACCAGCACGATCACCGGCATGGCAAGGGCGAGATCCGCCCAATAGGCCTGGCCCGTGTCGACCAGGGGGTCGAGCATCCTCACCGCCATGCCAAACGTGTACGCCGCCACGACGATGAGCACGTCGACGGCTGCGAACGCTATGTCCGCCCTGACTCTTGCTGCCGACACGGCAACCGACTCCCGCCAAGTCGAAACAGCTGCCCCGCCCCTCGAGTTACCCAACACTTGATGCCTCCAACGGCGCCGCCCAAGGACATGGCGGAGCCTCCCAGGCCCGGAAAGCTATCACAAAACCGGCTTCGCCGAAAGTGGGAATTGAACGCTCCTCGTGGTCGTGGGAGTATGTCGCCCCAGGGAGGCTCGCCCAGCCGCAGCGATAGCATCGACGCGGCGCGAGCCTTGGGGTTTCAGGAGGGATTCCAATGAAGGTTGTGGTCACAGGGGCAGCCGGCTTTCTCGGGCGGCATATCGCACGGCGTTTTCGTGACGAGGGGTGGGAGGTGACCGGGTTCGACGTCGCCCCGGTGCAAGAAGATGGGATCGGCTTCGTCCAGGGCGATCTCACCGACGCCAACTCGGTCGAACAGGCACTTGCCGGGAAGGACGTGGTCGCCCACGTCGGGGCTATCGGCGACGTCTACCTGGCCGGCGACCAACCCAGTCTCGCCGCCGAGGTCAACGTCCTCGGCTCCGCCAACGTCGCCGAGGTGGCGGTGCGCCACGGTCTCCGTGTGGTTTACGCATCGACCTGGGAGGTCTACGGGCACCCGCGCTATCAGCCCCTGGACGAGGACCATCCCACCATGCCGGACCATCCTTACAGCATCACCAAGCTCGGCGGCGAGTCGCTGTTGCTCAGCGCCGCCCAGCTTCGCTCCTTGTCGGCGATTGCACTGAGGCTGGGGACCGCCTTCGGGTCCGGGCTCCGGTCCAACTCGGTGTTCCGCATCTTCATCGACCGCGCCCGCAAGGAGGAGCCGATCACCATCCAGGGTGACGGCTCACAGGGTCGCCAGTTCACCCACGCATCCGACATAGCCAATGCGTTCCTTCTCGCTTCCCGATCCGACGTGTCGGGTGTCGCCTTGAACGTGGTGGCACCGGAGACCGTGACGGTGCGTGAGCTGGCGGAGATGGTGGTGGAGCGGTTCCCCACCACACTCACCTTCGGCGAGCCGAGACCGGGGGACGTGCCGCCTGCCCTCGTCTCCGCCGAGCGAGCGGAGCAGGTCCTCGGTTGGAAGGCGGAGATGCCGTTCGACCGGGGCCTCGACGAGTTGATCGCCGGTGTCGTCGCAGCCGGGTGATCGGCCGCGCATCCTCGTCCTCATCAAGGGGCTGGGGATCGGTGGCGCCGAGCGTCTCATCGCCGACGCAGCCCCTCTGTGGGATCAGCAGAGATTCCACTTTCGGGTCGCCTACATCCTCCCCTGGAAAGACCACCTGGTCGCGTCGATCGCGGCATCCGGCATCGAGGTCGATTGCATCGGCTCGAAACGGGGAATCGGCCCGGTTGCCTGGCTCGGCCTGAGACGGCTGATCAGAGACTGGGGCCCCGCCCTGATCCATGCCCACCTTCCCTCGGCCGGGATCCTGGCCCGGCTCTCGGGATCGGTGCCGGTGGTCTACACCGAGCACAACATTGCCACGTCCTACCGTCAGCCGACCCGGTCCCTGAACGAGCTGACCTACCGGCTGAACCGGGTCGTAGTCGCGGTGTCGGATGCCGTGGCCGAGAGTCTGAGCGGTTACCCGGGCCCCGAGCCGAGAGTGATCCCGAACGGGATCACCTTCGAAGTCGAACCGGGGCAGGTGGACGCAGTGAGGGGCGAGCTCGGCGTGGGAGAAGAGACCAGGCTGGTGGTGCACGTCGGGAACATCCGGCCCCACAAGGGGCATCAGAACCTGATCGCCGCTACGAGGCGAATCGTCTCCCGGGCCGATGACGTGCTCGTGGTGTCGGTCGGCGCCGAGAAGCACGAGGGCGATCTGGCCAGGGTCAGGGCCGCGGCCGAGGCCGAAGGTGTCTCGGACTACATTCGATTCGTCGGTCGTCGCGAGGATGCACGGGCCTTTCTCGCCGCTGCCGACGTGGTGGTCAACCCGGCCGACTACGAGGGTCTCCCGCTTGCGGTGCTGGAGGCCCTTTCGCTGCACAAGCCGGTCGTCGCCACCGCGGTCGGCGGAGTGCCCAGCGTCGTCGTCGATGGAGTCACCGGGCGTCTCGTCCCACCAGGAGATCCCGAGGCCCTCGCCCGGGGTGTCATCGAGGCATTGTCGTCTCCCGTCGCAACGGAGTGGGGGGCAGCCGGAGCTGAGTTGGTGTCAAGAGACCACGGGATCGAGCAGATGATCCGCCAGTACGAGAAGGTGTACGAAGAGGTGCTCGGTGCCTGAGATCCAGACCCGAGAGGCGACGGCCGACGATCTGGACCAGATCCTCGCCGTGCTCAGGGCCGCCCTCGGCGAGACCCCCCTCCTCAAGCGCACCCGTGAGCAATGGTCCTGGAAGCACGAGCAGAACCCGTTCGGATCGTCGATCGTCCTCGTCGCAACGTCGGGGGGGCGCATCGCCGGGGTGCGCGCCCTGATGCGGTGGCGGTTGAGTGCACCCGGCCTGCAGGAGGTGTCGTGCGTGAGACCCGTGGACACCGCCACCCATCCCGACTTCGAGCGGCAAGGGATCTTTCGCAGGCTCACCATGGAGTCACTGGAGCTGGCCCGGGAGCAAGGGGTTCAGCTGGTGTTCAACACCCCGAATGCCCGTTCTGGAGCCGGATACCTCAGCATGGGATGGAAGGAGGTCGGACCGATTGGCGCCATGGTGCGGGTGCGGGTCGGCCGGGTCACCGGGAGCACCCATGGATCGGCGCCGCAGCTTGCCGAGATCGCCCCTGGTTCGCGGTCGTTCTCCCCCATCGCCCATCCCGATCGCCCCCCACGCGGGCTGCGCACCGTGAGGTCACGCCAATACCAGGACTGGCGCTTCTGCGGCCATCCAACGGTGCGCTATGGCACCATCGGGCCCGGCCCGGGCACACCGGTGCTGCGGGCAGGAGTCCGCAACAACCGGCCCGAGCTGGTCATCTCCGATCTCCTCGGCGAGGCCGTGCCCGCCGATGTGCGGCTCGCCGGTAGGGCCAACCGCTCCAGGTACATGGCCGGCTTCTTCGCACATGGGTCACCCGAGCGACGGACCGCTCTGATGGGAGGGATGATCCCGGTTCCCGGGATCAAGGCGCTGCAGCTGGTCGCCCTGCCCCTCACCGATATCGACATCGACGTGTTCGACCTAGGCTGCTGGGACATCGCGACCAGCGATCTGGAGTTGTTGTGAACGGCGAGACATGGTTCTGGGTGCTCGTGGGCGCCATCGGGGTGGGCTTCGGCCTCCTGGTCGCGTTCGGGGCATCCGGGGCGGCGATAGTGCTCATGATCGCCATCGGGACCCTGCTCACCTCCGCCCTGGGCCGGACCATGCGGCGGGAGGCGGACGCCTCGTGGCTGGCGACCTGGGTGACCCTTGGCTTCCTGGCCAAGATTGCCGGCACCTTCGCTCGCTACTACATGGTCCTCTTCCTGTATGGAGCCGGTGACTCTCTCCGCTACTACTCGGTCGCCGTCGACTTCGCCCGACAATGGCGCAACGGCGACATCCCGGGCCTATCCGGCAGCGGCTCGTTGGGAACCCAGGTGGTCGAGGCGGCCACCGGCGGTCTGTTCGCCATCGCCACCCCCTCCCTGCTGGGCGGATTCGTCCTGTTCGCCATGATCTCGTATCTGGGCCAACTCGGCTTCTATGCCGCCTTCCGACGCTGGGCCCAGCCCCATCAGCTCAAGCCCTACGCCTTCCTCATCCTCTTCCTCCCCACCTATGCGTTCTGGCCCTCCAGCATCGGCAAGGACGCCCTGGTGATCCTGTTCCTCGGGGTGGGCGCCTACTTCATCTCCCGTCTCCTGGAGAGCTTCGAGTTTCGCTGGGTGCTGCCGGTTGGCATCTGCCTGGTCGCCCTGGGGTTGATTCGGATCCACATCGCCGCCTTGGTGGCGGTGTCCCTGCTCGGCACGGTGATCGTGTCCAAGCTCCGCATCGGCGCCGGGATGTCGACCCGGGCACGCAAGTTCCTCACTCTGGGTGTTTCGGTGGTGGCAGTCGTATTCGCCATAACCCTGATCCCCGACATCGTCGGTCTCGAGTTGAACGACCCCGACGACATCATCCCCTTCACCGAGGAGATCTCGCGACGGACGTCGGAGGACGGGACGGTGGCGGCGGGCAACCCGGTGCAGTCGATCGTGGACGTGCCCGGGGCGATAGTCCTCGTCTTGTTCCGGCCCTTCGTCTTCGAGGCATCCGAGATCCAGCACCTCCTGGCTGCGGCCGAAACGACCCTCCTTCTCCTCCTCGCCGTCTGGAAGCTGCCCGCGATGCTGCGCAATTGGCGACAGTGGAGGCGCAACGCCTATGTGGTCTATTGCACCCTGTACACCATCGCCTTTGCGGTGACGTTCAGTGTGGTGAGAAACCTGGGGATCATCTCCCGTCAGCGGGGCCAGGTGCTCGCCTTCTTCCTGGCGGTCGTGGTTGGGCTGGGATGGGAGGAGAGCAAGCGGGCGAGACTGGCGCGCGAGCAGGCCGAGCTGCTCATCAAAGAGGCCGAGCCCGTTGGGATGGCACTGAATCGGTGAAGCGGGCGCTCGACGTCACGATCTCGACCCTGGCCCTGGTTGTGCTCTCACCACTCCTGCTCCTCATCGCCGCCCTGGTGCGATGGAAGCTGGGGAGCCCGGTCCTGTTCACCCAGGTTCGGCCCGGCCTACACGGCGAGCCGTTCACCCTGTTCAAATTCCGCACCATGAGCCCTGCCTCGGACGAGGCTGCCGACGGTTCCGGTGACGAGATGCGGCTCACCCCGTTCGGCGCTCGACTCCGCAGCACCAGCCTCGACGAGCTGCCCGAGCTGTGGAACGTCCTCAAGGGCGATATGAGCCTGGTCGGCCCGCGACCCCTCCTGCTGCAGTACCTCCCCCTCTACTCACCGCGGCAGGCCCGCCGCCACGAAGTGCGACCAGGCATCACCGGGTGGGCCCAGATCAACGGGCGCAACGCCACGCCCTGGCCGGAACGTCTCGAGATGGACGTTTGGTATGTCGAGAACCGAACGCTCTGGCTGGACCTCAAGATCATGGCTCTGACCGTGCCGAGGGCATTGCGCCGTACCGGTGTCACCCAGGAGGGCCAGGCGACAGTGGAGTACTTCACCGGCTCATGATCCGCTATGCCCTCGCCGGGGATCGTCAGATCGCAGTCGACTGCCTCCGCTTCATGCTGGATCAAGGGGCCAAGCCGGAGGCCCTTCTCCTCCCGTCGCCGGATCG
>DATBIX010000054.1:0-84522 GCA_036556665.1 Acidimicrobiia bacterium | reverse complement strand
ACGCCATGTTCGGTGAAAGCCCCCGACACGACCGGTCTGGTGCTGTTGGTGAGACAGAGGTAGAGACGCCAGGCGTCGGCCACGCCTGGCTCGATGTCGTCGTTGGTGGAGAAGGCGGTGGCGAGGTAGGCGATGTGCTCCAACCCGTCGGCGACCCGGACGTAGTCGACGAAGTCCGCGGTGCCGGCCAGCCTGGTCACCCCGGTCCGATGGTCGGAGATCTTGAGCCCGCTCGACCCGGGGACGAAATGGACCCGATCCCCACCGAGGTCGGCGTGAGGATCTCCGTTCCGGTCGAAGAGCACGAAGGAGCTTGGCGCCGAACCGATCGCGCCGTCGACAACGTCGGGCGGGAAGAGGATCCGCCCATCCCGTTGCTTCAGCCCGTGAGCCAGCAGTCGGTCGCGCAACCCCTCCCCTCTCGCCTCCATACCGGTCTCGGCGAGCACCCGTTTCGCCTCTTCGAGGATCCGGTCGATCAGCTCATCGGTCAGCACCCGGACACCGGGACGGGTCATGGGACACCGCCGACGGGCATCGATTCGAAGGTGATCACATCTGGAAGGTACACCCGCTCCAGGGGGTCTCGCCTCGGGTCGACCACTGACAGGCTCTGTTCCATGATGTAGTCTGGTACCACATCATGGAACAGACCAGTGGACGTCGGGGTGGCGGACGCGCCGCCCGCCAGGCGGCCCGAACCGCCCGGGCCATCGACTCGGTTCCCTTCCTGACCAGGAAGCTGGCGCCGGTCGAGGTGATCGGCGAAGAAGGTCTCTCCCTGATCGAGGCCAACGCCGAGATGCTCCTGGAGCGGGTCGGGGTGGAGGTGCTCAACTACCCGGAGGCCCTGGCCATCTTCGCCAATGCAGGATGTGAGGTCACCGACACCCGGGTGCGCTTCCCGTCGGGGCTGGCGCGGAGTCTCCTCGCCACGGCCCCGGCCCGATTCACCCAGCATGCCCGCAACCCCGAGCACGACGTCGTGATCGGCGACCCGCACCTCGTGTTCGCCCCGGCCTACGGATCCCCGTTCGTACGCGATCTGGAGGGAGGGCGTCGCTACGCCACCATCGCCGACTTCGAGAACTTCGCCCGGCTCACCCACATGACCCCGGCGTTGCACCACGGAGGAGGGACGCTCTGCGAGCCGGTCGACCTTCCGGTCAACAAGCGCCACTTCGACATGGCGTTCGCCCATATCAAGAATCACGACAAGGCGTTCATGGGCTCGGTGACCGCCCCGGAGCGCGCCCAGGACACGGTGGACATGGCCCGCATCCTGTTCGGTGGTGATCTGGGCGACAGGACGGTGCTGCTGTCACTGTGCAATGCCAACAGCCCGATGAGCTGGGATCTCAACATGCTGGGATCCGCCAAGGTCTACGCCGAGAACAATCAGGCCTGTCTGATCACGCCTTTCATCCTCGCCGGGGCGATGGCGCCGGTCACCGTGGCCGGGACCGCAACCCAGACCCTGGCCGAGGCGATGGCCGGGATGGCCTTCTGCCAGGCGGTCAGACCCGGAGCTCCTGTCGTGTTCGGGTCGTTCGCCTCGTCGATCTCGATGCAGTCGGGCGCCCCGACTTTCGGCACCCCGGAGCCGGCGATGATGCTCCTGGTGATGGCCGCACTGGCCCGGCGGCTCGGTGTCCCCTTCCGGAGCGGCGGCAATCTCACCGCCTCCAAGACCCCCGATTACCAGGCCGCATACGAGTCGGCTGCGACCTTCCTCCCCACCATCCTCGCCGGGGTCAACTTCGTGCTCCACACCGCCGGCTGGCTCGAGGGCGGACTGGTGATGGGATATGAGAAGTTCGTCCTGGACGCCGATCAGGCTGCGATGGCCGGGGCGATCATCGGGGGAGTGGACCTGTCCGACAACGGCCAGGCCCTCGACGCCCTCCTCGACAATCCACCCGGACAGCACTTCCTCGGCAACGCCCACACCCTGGCGAATTTCGAGACAGCCTTCTGGCGCAGCGCCATCGCCGACAACAACAGCTTCGAACAGTGGATGGAGTCCGGGTCGCATGAGGCGCCGGCGCGGGCGCACGACGTCTGGCGCCGGATGCTGACGGAGTACGAGCCGCCGCCTCTCGACGAAGCCATCGAAGCCGAGCTCACCGAGTGGATCACCCGACGCAAGGCATCGTTCCCCGACTCAGACGTATGAGATGAGCAACGGGTTGACCCGCTCACTCCTCGCCGACGCCGACTTCGAGGTGATCCCGCTCCAGGGGACGGTCGAGAAGGCCTCACTGATCGCCCCCGGGACGACTGTCTCGGTCACCGCGTCCCCCTCCCGGGGTATGGCCGTCACCCTCGACCTGGCCGTCCGACTCCAGGAGCTGGGCTATCAGGCGGTGCCCCATCTCTCGGCGAGGTTGATCGAGGACCGGCACCACCTCTCGGCGATCATCAAGCGGCTCGACGATGGCGGGGTGGGCCGGGTCTTCATCGCCGGGGGAGACGGGCCCATACTCGGCAGGTACGAGGATGCGCTGTCGCTGCTCCGTGACATGGCCGATGCCGGCCATCCTTTCCTCGACGTCGGCATCACCGGCTATCCGGAGGGGCACCCGTCGATACCGTCCGATCGGCTTCGCCAGGCGCTGTTCGACAAGCAGCAGTACGCCACCTACATCGTCACCCAGATGTGCTTCAACCCGAGGTCGATCGTGGAATGGGTCGAGAGCGTCAGGGCCGATGATGTAGTGCTTCCCGTGAAGGTCGGCGTGCCCGGTGCGGTCGAACCGACTCGTTTGCTCAGGGTGGCGGCGAAGATCGGTGTGGGCGATTCGATCCGGTTCCTCGCCAAGAACCGGCGCACCTTGCTCCGTTTCCTGCGACCAGGGCCGTATCGCCCGGACCGGCTGATCGAATCCCTCGGGAGGACAGGGGAGGGTTTGGGGCTGGACGGGATCCATCTGTTCACCTTCAACCAGGTCGAGTCGACGGTGAGGTGGCATGGTCGAGCCTTGGAGCGGCTCGGCTGATGTCGGTGCAGTCGATCGACCGGGCCTTTCAGGTGCTCAAGGCGCTGGCAGTGGAGCCTTCAGGTGTGACCGACCTGGCTCAGCGAGTGGGACTGCCCAAATCCACGGTCGCCCGCATGCTGTCGAGCCTCGAGGAGCAAGGGGCGGTCACCAAGGGTGCCGATGGGAGCCTGTACTCGATAGGGATGGGCCTGGTCGAGCTGGCCGGGGCGATCGACGCCACCGCCGCCCTCGCCACAGCGGTTCGACCCCATCTGGTCTGGCTGTCGGATCAACTCGGTGAGGCGGCCGGGTTCAGCGTCCCCACGGGCTACACCATCCAATACATGGTGCAGGTGGAGAGCCCCAATCCGGTCCAGGTGCGCGACTACACGGGTCTGACCGTCCCGATGCACATCGGGCCGTCGGGTTTGTGCGTCATGGCGAGCTGGCCGGCGGAGGAGGTCGATCGGTATCTGGGTCGTCCTCTGGAGGCCTACACCCCCAACACGCTGATCGACCCGGGCGGGATCCGCGCCCGCCTCGGCGAGGTGAGAGAGGCCGGGCACTGCTGGATCTACGAGGAGTTCGCCGAGGGGATCAACTCGGTGGCGGCGCCGGTGCGCGCCGAGGGTGATCGGGTCCTGGGCGCCATCCACGTCCACGGTCCCGCCTATCGGTTCCCGGCCGAGAGCAGGGCCGATGCCATCGCCGAGCTGGTGATCGATGCTGCCGCTCGCTTCTCCAGCCGCCACGACCTGGTCTAGTCGTCGCTCAGCCGAACCACACACGAACCACGGCACCCCCTCCGGCCTGGTTCCACACCTCCAACTGTCCCCCGGTGAGCTCGGCGGTCCGTCGCACGATGTCCAGACCCAACCCGGTGGACCCGCCTCCGCTCATTCCCCGCCCAACCACTGAGCCATCGTGAAAGCCCGGGCCTCGATCTGAGACCTCGAGCCAGGGACGGTGGTCGGTCTCTCCGGTCCCGACCGCGAAGGCCGTCCCGGCTGGCGTGTGGGCGAAGACGTTTCCGATCAGGGTGTCGACGACTGCCTCCAGCGACTCCTGCGCCATTCCCAGCTCGACTCCGCTGGCGTCGGGCCCCACCGTGAGCTGTCGGCCTTGCTCCTCGGCCAGGACCCTCCAGAACGCGGTCCGCTCCTTCACCACGACATCGAGGGCGCATTTCCCTGCACCAGGTGAACCGGCGCGGGTGGCAACGATGAGCTGGTCTATCGACTGCTCCAGACGATCGACCTGAACCAACACCTCGGCCCGGTCGCCCGGGTCCTCGATCTTCTCGACCTGTAGTCGCAGCGAGGTGAGTGGAGTCCGGAGACGATGGGAGAGATCGGCGACGGCCTCTCGCTCGTCGATCAGCAGCTGGTCGAGCCGTTCTGCCAGCTGGTTGAATGCCTCGGCGACCTCCCTCACTTCGGCAGGCTCCTTGGGCTCTGCCCTCGCCTCGAGATCGCCACCACTCATACGGTGAGCCGCCTCGGCCAGGCCGCGGATGGGGAGGACGAGGCTTGCTCCGAGACGGTCGGCCACCCAGACGGCGGCACCTATCAGGACGACGCCGAGCAGGGCGAGAAGGGCCCAGGCCTCTGCCACTCCCTGGGTCAGTTCGTCGTCGGTCACGAACACGTCGACGACGGCCGTTCCCTCTCGACCGATGACCGGGAGCGCCACTTCCCAGCCACCATCGACCAGTTGGGTGATCGTCGCTTGATCATCGAAGGCGGAAGGGACCAGCGATCCCTGGCCCTGGTGGGGATCACCGAGGACGGTGCCATCCGACAAGACCACGATGTGGCCCTGCTCGAGTGTCCCCACAGCCGACTCGATGGTGTCGCTCGTGGCGTCGAAGGTCACCGCGAGACCGATCAGGCCCGCGGTCGACTGCGCCTCCCGCTCGGCCTGTACCCTCGCTCGGTCGGCGGCCTGGCGCCTCACCAGCAGCCCCAGCGGGACGAGGAGTGAGACCACGACCAAGGCAGTCGTGGCGAGACTCAATAGGGCGAGTCTCCGTCTCACCCCGTCGGATCGACCAACTTCAGCCCGACGCCGTGGACGGTATGGAGATAGCGGGGCTGCTGTGCGCTCTCACCCAGCTTGCTGCGGAGCCATGAGATGTGGACGTCGATGGTCCGTTCCGACCCTCCATACGGCTCCCTCCACACCTCGGCCATCAGCTCTCGCTTGCTCACGACCTGGCCTTGGCTCTCGGCGAGAACACGAAGAAGGTCGAACTCCTTGGGGCTGAGCTCGAGCAGCTCACCGTCGAGCTTCGCCTCTCGGGCCGCGGCGTCGATCTCGATCCCGCCGACCCTTATCGGCGCCTCGGCGGGCGTGGAACCGCGTCGAAGCACTGCCCTCACTCGCGCTTCCAGTTGTGCCACCGAGAACGGCTTCACCAGGAAGTCGTCGGCGCCGGCATCCAGTGTCCGGACGACGACATCGTCGGCTCCCCGCGCAGTGATCACTATCACCCGAACCTGGCTGACGGCGCGGACCATGCGAAGGAGCTCGATGCCGTCGAGGTCGGGGAGCCCGAGGTCGAGAAGCACCAGGTCAGGATGTCCCTTGACCGTCAGCTCGAGACCCTCGAGTGCGGCGGCCGCACTCTCGACGTGGTGCCCGCCTCGCGCCAGCGTCTCGGCCACCAGCCGCCTTATCTCGAGGTCGTCCTCCACCAGGACAATGTGAGCCATGAGGCGAGGTTATTCCCGAACAGATTCAGAGAAGACACGCTTAACAGAACCTTGAGCAGCCTTTGATGAGGTTGGTTCGTCGGTTTGGGACAATCATCACGTGAAGAAGTGGAGTCTCCTCGCCGGGTGGTTGCTGGTCCTCGTCCTGGCCACCACGCTGACCTGGCAAATCGTGAGTGCGGCCGACGATCAGGTCAGCGACCGGCCCATTGCCCCCCTCAACGTCGCCGCCCCGGTCATCACCGAGGCCGGTTTGGCGACTTCGACCTCCGCCATTTCCTCTTCGTCCTCTTCGGTCACCTCCCCGACGTCCCTACCTGTGGCCGGCACCTCAGACCAGACGGTCCCCTCGACTGAATCCTCGGGAACCACGGATACTCCGGCGGCGGAGTGGCAGACGAGGTCGGTGGAGACGGAAGGTGGCACCCTGCTGCTGAGGTACAGACCCGACGAGGTCACATACCAGACGGTCACCCCGGCGCCCGGCTTTCAGGTCGAGGTTGGCAAGCAGGGCCCCCCGGAAGTCGAAGTGGAGTTCGAGAGCGAGAGCCTGAAGATCGAGGTTCACGCGGCGTGGCGTGACGGTGACCTCGATGTCGAGGTGTCCGAGTCCTCCGAGGACTGAGACCTGCTTTGCCAATCCTTGAGACTCACTTAGCGCGTCGTTAGGGCCTGGCCCGGCAGCCTTTCCCTTGAACGAGAAAGGAGTGGCATGGCCACAGTTTGGATCGATTCCGACGCCTGCATGGGCGCCGGCACCTGCTCGCAGATAGCGCCCGCAGTCTTCCATCAGCGCAATGACGGCACTTGGGCGGTGAAGGAGGAGATGCCGCACTTCCCGGAAACCACTGTCTTCGACGGCGCCAATGGCCCCGGTCACGGTCCCGACGGCTTCGCGGGTCGGGCGAGGATTCCCGACGGCCTACTCGACCTCGTGGTCGAGGCTGCCGAGGAGTGCCCCGGCGAGTGCATCTTCGTGGAGGTCTGACGTGAGAGACACCGAACAGCACACCTCCGGCGTCCGGCGCACCGTGTCGCTCTCCGTCGTTGCCGGAACGATCCTCGTGCCACTGAGCGCGGTGGCGGCCCTGCTCCTGACCGGCTCTCCCGCCACGGACGCAGCTGCAGTGTCCACGACATCGTCTGTTGCCTCGGCGGTCCCGCCACAGGACGCCACCGGGACGACGGAAGACGGGGGCGGGGACCTGAAGGCGGCCTGCGGGCCGGAAGGCATGGGACTGGTCGCTCTCGAGCAATCGGGGGGGATCACCGCGGTGCAGCAGGCGGCACTCGATGCCTTGCGCGAGATCTGTGAGCAGGAGGGAATTCCGCTCCCGGGTAGGCCGGCCCCGGAGCCGGTGACCGAGACGGTTCTCGTGGCGGACGACTCGTCTGGATCCTCGACTGCTCCGCCGAGCACGGTTCCGGGATTCGAGGACGACGACCACGAGGACGAGGAAGACCACGAGGATGACGAAGACCAGGAGGACCAGGAGGACCACGGAGACGAGGACGATGGGCACCAGGCGGAAGAGGAGCACGACTGATGTCGTCGCCATCCAATGGCGTCTTCACCGGCTTGGCGGTTCTCCTCTTCGGCATCCTGGCGCTGTCTTCGCTGGCCATTGACCGAACGCCACCGCCGGGGAAAGCTCCCGTCGCCACGCCGACCGCTCCGGTCCCGACAGTTGTCGCTCCGGTACCGACAGCTGTCTCGCGCCTCGGCGCCGATCAGGGAAGCCTTCCCGACATGCAGGGAGTGCCCGCGCCGGTCCAACGAATCCTCTACCTCCGAGGAAGGGCGGAGACGGTCCCCCTCGACCAGCTCACCTCCATTCCTCCTGAGGTGTTGGCGGTACTGGCCGAGTACGGGGCGACGTTGACGATGCCGGTTGCGCCGGCACTTGGGGCCGCGGTTCGATGAGTCGATTCAATGGAGGCAGGTGGGGACGGATCGTCGTCTGGACCGGGGCTGCTCTGGCGTGGGCGGGCGCCACCACGGCGGCGGCATTGGAGCCGCTCCGTGCGCAGACGGATCGCCCCGAGCAGCCTCCGCCCGCCGACGTCGCGGCATCCTCCAGCCTCCCGGCGCTGCCCACGATGCCGGCGAGGGGGCTGGCGATCATCCGATACACGCCATCGGAGACCCCCGCACCCGAGGTCCGGACCGTCTACGTGCGGCAGACCCCATCGGGGGGCTCTTCGGCCGGCGCTCCTGCGGCGTCTTCGGCGCCGGCTCCTACGAGCAGCGGGTCGTGAGAAAGACCAGCTTTCCAGGGATGGGGACCACGATCGATGTGTGGTGTCGTGACGCGGCGGGCGAGGCTGCGGCGCGAGCCGTCTTCACCCAGGTGGAAGGGGTCTGTAGCCGCTTTCTGCCAAACAGTGAGCTGAGCCTCATCAACCGTGGAAGTCAGGTGCGCCACCGCCTCTCACCTCTTCTCGCGGAGGTGATCCGGGCGGCGGACGTAGCTCGCTCGCTCACGGGGGGGCTGGTCGACATCGGCGTGGGGTCTGCCGTGACTGCCTGGGGATACGACCGGTCCTTTGCTGAGGTTTCCGACCGGGCGACGCTTCCCGCCCCGCAGGCCCAGCCTGGATGGACGTTGCAAGGGGGGTTCCTCCAGGTGGCTGCGGGGACAAAGCTCGACCTCGGTGGCATTGCGAAAGGATGGTCATGTGATCGATCTGTGGAGGGAGGCATCTGTGTTGTGGCGTCGGCGGGGGGCGACATGCGCAGCGCACATCCCGACACCACGGTGACTGTCCTCGACCCCTGGGGCTCGGTGGCCGCTCATGTCAGGCTCGGGCTGGGGGCGCTTGCCACCAGCTCGGTGACCCGACGACGCTGGAAAGTAGGTGGCAGGGAGGCCAGCCACCTCATGGACCCCCGAACCATGACGCCCGTCGAGACGCCGATCCTGAGTGCGACGGTGGTGGCCGGGACTGCAGTGGAGGCCGAAGCCGCGGCGAAGGCTGTCGTCCTCCTCGGAGCGGATGGGTTGGCCTGGGCAGATGAGCAGTCCTGGATTCGAGGGGCGTTGACCGTTTGGCACGACCGGTCGGTCTTCGCCACCTCGGGATTGGAGCTGGCCGCTTGAGCCTCGAGTGGCTCGTCATTCGTGGGTCCGGGATAGCCGCCTTCGCGATGCTCAGCGCGGCGACCACCTGGGGATTGCTGGTGAGCACCAAGCTGCTGGGGAGATTGGTGAAGGCGAAACCGCTCAGCTGGTTTCATGAGTCACTGGCGATCGGCGCACTGATCGCCACCACCGTCCACGTGGGTGTCCTGTCGGTGCACGACTATCTCGATTTCTCGTGGGCCGAGATCTTGATCCCGGGAAAGTCCGACTGGGGCCCGTTTTCGGTGGCCCTCGGCATTGCCGCCCTCTACGGCCTGGGGTTGGTGACGGTCAGCTTCTACGTCAAGAGGTGGATCGGCCAGCGGGTATGGAGATCCCTGCACTTCGCATCCTTCGGGGTGTTCCTCTCCGCGCTTCTCCATGGCATAACCGCCGGCACCGACACCCGCGCTCCCATCATGCTTGGCCTCTACCTCGGCTCAGCTCTCATCGTCTCGATACTGCTCGGGCTGCGTATGAGCGATCGACGATCGGCGAACACGACGCGGCCGTTGGCCGAGAGAACCCTCACAAAGCCCATGCCATGAGAAGGGCATCGCTGTCGCCAATGTGACCTTTGTCCCGGCGAAAACGGCCCCTGCCCACTGATAGGCGGGCTACTACGGCGTTTGAATCGAATCGATGGCCACTGAGCGCGCCACGCGATGGACTCTGCTCGTCACGTCAGGGGCTCTGGTCGCGGGCGGGGTCTCGTACCTCCTTGGTTATGAGACGGCGACGTCCATCTCGCTCGTGGTCGCTTCGCTGGTTCCCGTGTTGCCGCTGATCCGTGAGATGGTCGAGAGGCTGAAGCGTCGTCAGCCGGGTGTGGATGTGATTGCCCTCATCGCGATCGGTGCAGCACTGGTGCTGGGGGAGTACCTCACCGCGGCGATCATCGGTCTGATGCTGGCCACCGGCCGGTACCTCGAGGAGTACGCCGCTGGGAGAGCGCAGAGAGAGCTGACCGCCCTCGTGGGCCGTGCCCCTCGGACCGCCCATCGCGTCCACGACGGCAAGGTCGAGACCGTCGACATCGGGGAGGTCGTTCGCGGCGATCGCCTGATGGTCAAGGCCGGAGAAGTGATCCCCGTGGACGGAGTCGTCGTCTCCTCTTCCGCCCTCCTCGACGAATCGGCCCTCACCGGAGAGCCGCTGCCGGTCGAAAAGCAGCCGGGTGATCTGGTGAGCAGCGGCTCGGTGAATGCCGCCGACGTGTTCGAGATCCAGGCAACCTCGGGAGCTGCCGAGAGCACCTATGCCGGGATAGTGCGTCTCGTCGAAGAGGCTCGGCAGTCGCGCGCGCCCTCGGCACGGCTCGCCGATCGGTGGGCGGGGTGGTTCGTCCCGCTCACTCTCGTGGTGGCGGTGCTGGCTTGGGCGGTCTCGGGAGATCCGGTCCGGGCGCTTGCCGTCCTGGTCGTGGCCACCCCCTGCCCGCTTCTCTTGGCCGTGCCGATCGCAGTGGTGTCGGGGATCTCACGCGGCGCCAAGCACGGCATCGTCTTCCGGGGCGGTGGCCCACTCGAGAGACTCGCCCAGACCAAGAATGTGCTCATCGACAAGACCGGCACGGTCACCGTCGGGCAGCCGGCACTCCGCTCCATCCACGTGTTCGGCGGGGAGTGGGACGACGATGAGATCCTCCGACTCAGCGCCTCCGTCGATCAGACCTCGACCCACATCCTCGCCCGCGCCATCGTCGATGCCGCCCACCACCGCAGTCTGATTCTCGACATGCCCGCCGAAGTCACCGAGATCGCCGGGTCGGGAGTGTCGGCCAAGGTGGAAGGTCGCGAAGTGGCGGTCGGCAAGCTGCGATGGCTCCTCGAGGACCGGCCCGAGCCGGTGGAGATCGCCGGATTCCGGAGACGGATCGAGCGGGTGGCACCCACTGCCGTCTACGTGGCCATCGATAGCCGGATCGCAGCCGCAATGGTGTTCGATGATCAGACCAGACCCGACGCGGCCCACACCATCCGGGCTTTGCGTCGCATCGGCGTCGACAAGGTCGTGATGGCGACAGGGGATCATCCGGTGGTGGCCCGGGCGGTGGCAACCGCGATCGGAGTCGATGAGGTGATTGCCGAGGCCACCCCCCGGGAGAAGGTCGAGGCGCTCGAGGAGCTCCAGCACCAGGGGGTGACCACCATGGTCGGGGACGGGATCAATGACGCACCCGCTCTCGCCGCCGCCGACGTGGGGGTTGCCATGGGCGCCCGGGGAGCGACTGCGTCATCGGAGGCGGCGGACATCGTCCTGGTGGTCGATCGGCTGCAGCGGCTCGTCGACGCGATCGGCATTGCCCAGAGATCTCGCCGCATCGCCGTGGAAAGTGTCGTCATCGGAATGGGTCTGTCGTTGATGGCGATGGGCTTTGCCGCCTTCGGGCTTCTCGTCCCACTTGCGGGTGCGCTCATCCAGGAGGGAATCGACGTGATCGCCATCCTCAACTCCCTTCGTGCCTTGGGCGGCAAGACCCCGAGTCAGGCGGGACCGAAGCTGCCTCCCGAGCTCTCCTCGCGGCTGCGCGCCGAGCACGACCGGCTGATACCCAGACTCGACAGCATCCGCGCCGCGGCAGATTCCCTCGACACGGTCACGCCGTCAGAGGCCCTCCGGGTCTTGGCGGAGACCCAATCGTTTCTCCTCGACGAGATCCTCCCCCATGAGGCTGCGGACGAGAACGAGATCTACCCGCGCATGTCCGAGATCCTCCCCGGCGACGATCCGATGGCGACCATGAGCCGGACCCATCGAGAGATCTTCCATCTCGTCGAGGTCCTGAAGCGTCAGACCGCCGATCTCCCGTCCGGCGGCCCAGAGCCTGCCGACATCACCGATCTGCGTCGTACCCTCTATGGCCTCCACGCCATCCTCCGTCTCCATTTCGATCAGGAGGAGGAGCTCTACCTCTCGCTTCAGGAGGGGTAGCCGTTCCGCCCGAGGAGACCGAGGCGCGGCTCGGCTGACGCGGCGCAACTCAGGGTTGCCGGCGGAGCAGTGGGCACCGGCCTTGACCGAATCTCTCCTCCCCGAAGGCTCGGACATGCGGCTGGCCGAGGAGCTTGGCAACATGTTGACCGACTCTCATCCGGGCGCCACGAGGACCGCCCTCCAGTCCCTTGCTGATGCGGATCTCACCAGCATGCTCGCCGAGAGGGTCGGGAAGCCCAGTCCATCGGGAGGTAGCAGGGGTGATCATCCCCAGCCAAGACGGCGTCTATATCGACATACAGGTCCAGCCCAAGGCTCGTCGCCCGGGTGTGCGCGGCGTCCACGACCAGCGCTTGAAGATCGGCGTGGTCGAACCAGCGAAGGATGGGAGGGCCAACGAGGCGGCGGTCGAGGCGGTCGCGAGCCTTTTGAACGTCAGCAGCGGCACTGTGTCGCTGGTGGCCGGGAAGACCTCGCGACGAAAGCGCGTGTTCGTGCGGGGAATCGACCCCGACCAGGCACTCCGGCTCATCTCCGCTGCAATCAGAGCGTCCGATCCAGGCTAGAAGTGCCGAGAGTCCGTCCAACCCGGGCGATCGGTGAACTCACCTAGAGTCTGAACGGCCGTTCAGTAAACGAGGAGGATCAGGTGGCCAACGAACGCACTGAGATGCTGGAGAAGAGCACGACGCTCTATTTCGGCCCCTGGTACCGACAGTCCCCGTTCTTCAAGTCGACGCTGGCCGCCGGGTGCTCGGCCTATGACATCTACAACCACACCTACCTGCCTGCCTACTTCGACGATCCCGACGTCGAGTACTGGGCCCTGGTCAACGGGGTGACCATGTGGGATGTCGGGGTGGAGCGGACCGTCGAGGTCAGCGGGCGGGACGCCGACCGCCTGATCGACTACATCACGTGCCGTGATCTGACTCGCTGTGCGGTGGGCCAGGGCAAGTACATGCCGGTCATCGCCCCCGACGGCGGGATCGTCAACGACCCTGTGCTGCTCCACGTCGATGAGAACCGCTGGTGGATGCAGTTGGCCGACTCCGACGCCGGCCTCTATGCGCTCGGGGTGGCCGCCGGCCGGTTCGATGTCGACGTCAGCCTGCCTGACGTCTTCCCGATGCAGGTCCAGGGGCCTCTGGCCGCCAAGACACTGGAAAAGCTGGTCGGGCCCGCCATCTACGACATCAAGTACTACTGGCTGGCCCACTTCGAGATCCAAGGCATCCCGGTTGTGATCAGCCGCACCGGGTGGACCGCAATCCCGGGGTTCGAGGTCAACATCCTCGATCGTGACAACGGGGCCGAACTGTGGGATGCCGTGGCCGCAGCCGGCGAGGAGTTCGACATTCGCCCCATCGCCCCCTGTGAGGCTCGGCGGATCGAGGCCGGCATCTTCAATTACGGCTCCGACATGACCCTCGATGACACCCCGTTCCATGTCAGCGGCATGGAACGCCTGGTCGAGCAGCAGGATCAGGACTATCTGGGCAAGGCGGCGCTGGAACGGATTCGGGAGACGGGCGTCGATAGGAAACTGGTGGGGATGTTCCTCGAAGGTGATCAGTTGAGGGCCGAGCTGTCCGAGTACTGGCCGGCCTTCTCCGATGGCCGCGAAGTGGGTCGCGTCACCGATGCCGTGTGGTCGCCGGGTCTCGAGAAGAACATTGGGTACGTGTGGGTCCCCATCGAACTGTCGGCCCCAGGAACCCGTCTCGAGGTGCTCACCGAGGACGGTGTCGGGCTGGGGGCGGTGGTGGCTGGAGTGCCCTTTGTCGACCCGCAGAAGAAGGCGCCGGCGCAGGCTCTACAGTTGTGATCGCATCCTGATCCCGGCGATCCCGGGCATTTCGCCCACTCGGGGTGATGCCTGGCCGGCGTACCCTTGATTGGCTGATCAAGCAGACGGCTTTGACCCCTCGTCGAGCCCGCGAAAACGTGGTCTGGAGTGAGCAACCGGTCACAGCGTCTGCCGACCGAGAGCGAGGTGCACATGGTGACGGTGGACACGGTTCGACAGGACCAGTGGTATGCGTCCGATGCCGAGGCTGTGGCCCGGACCCTGGGGGTCGACCCCGAGACGGGGCTCGCCGCCGCCGAGGTGGACCGACGCCGCAACGAATACGGGCCGAACCGGCTCGCCGAGGCGAAGAAGGAGTCCGGGCTGCAGGCGTTCGTGCGCCAGTACCGGGATTTCATGCAGATCATCCTGCTGAGCGCGGCAGTGATCAACGTCATCTTCACCGAAGAGCTGTCGACCACCCTGGTCCTGGTCGGGCTCACCGTCTTCAACGCCGTGCTCGGCCTCCGTCAGGAGTCGAAGGCCGAGGCCAGCCTGGCGGCGCTGGCCGGGAAGATGAAGCGGATCGCACGGGTCCGGCGCGACGGGACCGCGATCGAGGTCGATGCCGACGACTTGGTGCCGGGTGACATCGTCTTGATGGAGGCGGGCAACGTCGTCCCCGCCGACGGGAGGCTTTTCGTCGCTGCCACCGTCGAGATCGAGGAGGCAGCGCTCACCGGGGAGAGCGCCCCGACCCTGAAGATGACCGATGCGATCGAGAAGCCCGATGTGGGTCTCGGTGACCGGATCAACATGGCGTTCATGAACACCTCGGTGACCAGGGGCCGGGGTGAGATGATCGTGACAGCAACCGGGATGAGCACCGAGATCGGTCGGATCGCCGATCTGCTCAACAAGACCGAAGCCGACAAGACCCCTCTGCAGAAACAGCTCGATCGGCTCACCATCGTCATCGCAGGCCTGGCCGGCCTCGCTTTCCTGGCGATGGTCATCCTGGGGATAGTCAACGACCTCGAGATGGAGGCCGTGTTCGTCTCCGGCATCGCACTGGCCATCTCGGCCATCCCGACCGGCCTGCCCGCGGTGGTCACCACCATGTACTCGATGGGGACCCGCACCCTGGCGGCTATCAACGCAATCGTCAAGCGTCTGCCGTCTGTGGAGACTCTGGGATCGGTGTCGGCCATCTGCTCGGACAAGACCGGCACGCTGACGCTGAACAAGATGACCGCGGTCGAGTTCTCCGTCCCCGGGCAGAACCGGTACACGGTGAAGGGAGAGGGTTACAGCACCAAGGGGGAGATCCTGCACGCCGGCGGCGCGGTCCTCCCACTCGATGACGTCATGCTGCCCATGGCGCTCTGCGCAGATGCACGACTCGACGGTGAGAACCTGATCGGCGATCCCACCGAGGGAGCCCTCATCGTGCTGGCCGAGAAGGGCGGGATCCACATCGACAGCGCTCGTGAGATGTATCCACGAGTGGCCGAGGTGCCGTTCGACTCCGAATACAAGTTCATGGCCACCTTCCATGAGATGAAGAACGACCAGGGCGAAACGGTGGTGCGGTGCTTCGTCAAAGGGGCACCCGATGTGCTCATCTCGCTCGGCGGCCACTACTGGCAGCCGGGTGGTGCCGTGATGCCGATCACGGAGGAGAACCGGGCGCTCGCCTTGGAAGAGAACGAGCGCATGGCGCAGGCCGGCGAGCGGGTGATGGTGGTCGCCCGGCGGGACTTCGATCCTGCGACCTTCGATCCCAAGGGCGACCTGATCGGGTTGGTCGACGACCTGACCCTGCTCGCCATGATCGGCATAGTCGATCCGCCACGCGCCGAGGCGAGAGACGCCATCGCCGAATGCCACAGCGCCGGCATCCAGGTGCGGATGATCACCGGCGACCACGCGGTCACCGCGGCCGCGATCGGCCACCAACTGGGCATCGAGGGGACCGCCCTCACCGGCGCCGAGTTCGCCGCACTGAGCGACGACGAGCTGAGGAGGCAACTGGACGACATCGGCGTCGTCGCCAGGGTGGCGCCGGAGGACAAGATCCGGCTCGTCTCGATGCTGCAGGAGAAAGAGAACATCGTGGCCATGACCGGTGATGGCGTGAACGATGCCCCGGCACTGAAGAAGGCGGACATCGGGGTGGCGATGGGAATCACCGGTACCGAGGTCTCGAAGAACGCAGCGGTGATGATCCTCACCGACGACAACTTCGCCACCATCGTCAAGGCGGTCGAGTACGGGCGGGCGATCTACAACAACCTGTTCAACTACATCCGCTTTCAGATGTCGGCGCTGGTCGCCTTCATTGCCTCCTATCTGCTTGCCGCGGTGTTCCTGATCTTGGGAGGCGTGCCGTTCACGCCGATGGTGGTGCTCTGGATCAACTTCCTGGTGCAGGTCCCGATCGCAGTCGCGCTCGGGTTCGACAAGCCGGCACGAGGGCTGATGGAGCACAAGCCGCGACCGTTGCGACAGCCGATCCTGTCGCGGGGCCAATGGGTGCGGGTGACATTCATCGGTTTGCTCATGGCAGTGGCGACGATCCTGGTCGAGGCGGCGTATGACGACACGACGGTCGCCGCGACCATGGGCTTCGTGCTTTTCTCACTGTTCAACATCGCCCTCGGGCTCACCTCTCACAGCGAGACCGGGACCGTGTTCGACCGCGACATCATCTCCGACCGTCGTCAGCTCGCCCTGATGGGGCTGGCGCTACTGATGACGATCCTTCCCACCCAGCTGGACTTCATGGAGCGCATCCTGGGCCTGACCGGGTTGAGCGGGAATCAGTGGCTGATCGTGATCGGTCTCAGCCTCGCGCTGATCCTGGTCGACGAGGTGATCAAGTTGTTCCTGAGGCGCCGCCAGTCGGTGATGGAGCCGGCCCCGGTGGAGCCGGCAATGGCGGTCTGAAGGGGCTGCCCATGGTTCACACCTGGAAACCGTCGAGCCCCGGAGCGGGTGGGCGATGAGAATCGTGGTTGCCCTGGGCGGAAACGCCTTGCTCAAGCGGGGGGAACCGATGACGGCGGAGGTGCAGCGTGCCAACGTCCGTAAGGCAGCTCCTGCACTGGCCACGGTGGCTCGGAGTCATCAGCTCGTGCTCTCCCATGGCAACGGGCCACAGGTGGGCCTTCTCGCCTTGCAGGCGGCCGCATACGAGGACGTGGAGGCCTACCCGCTCGACGTCCTCGGCGCCCAAACCGAGGGAATGATTGGATACGTCCTCGAACAGGAGTTGGGCAACCTCCTCCCCTTCGAGGTGCCGTTCGCCACCGTGCTCACCATGGTCGAGGTAGATCCTTCGGACCCTGCGTTTCAGAACCCGACCAAGTTCGTGGGGCCGGTGTACGAAAAGGGGGAGGCCGATCGGCTGGCTGCCGACAAGTCATGGGTCTTCAAGCAGGATGGCGACCACTGGCGCCGGGTGGTGCCGTCGCCTCAGCCGAAGCGAATCTTCGAGATCCGACCCATCAGGTGGCTGCTGGACAAGAACGTGGTGGTGATCTGTGCCGGCGGCGGTGGTGTCCCCACCATGTACGACCCGAATGCTGAGCGAACCCTGATCGGCGTCGAAGCCGTGATCGACAAGGACCTGGCCAGCGAGCTGCTGGCCCGTGAGGTGGGAGCGGACCTGTTCGTGATGGTGACCGACGTCGACGGTGTCTACGTCGACTGGGGGACGCCGGATCAGCGCAAGCTGGACCGGGCCACACCGGCCGAGCTCCGTGCTCACGACTTTGCCGCCGGGTCGATGGGGCCGAAGGTCGAGGCGGCCGCCCGGTTCGTGGAGCTGAGCGGGATGCGGGCCGCGATCGGTGGTCTCGAGGAGATCGAAAAAATCGTTGATGGATCGGCCGGGACCCAGGTGGTTCCTGGCTGACAGAGAGAAGGAGCGAGAGATGAACGGGTTCGGAGTCCATTCCGAGGTGGGGAAGCTGCACAAGGTGATGGTCCATCGACCGGATCTCAGCCTGCAGCGCCTGACCCCCTCGAATCACGACGATCTGTTGTTCGACGACGTGCTCTGGGTGGAACGGGCCCAGTACGAGCACGACCAGTTCGTGGCCAAGATGCGGGAGCGCGGTGTCGAGGTGTTCCACCTGGTCGATCTGCTCGGCGAGGCGCTGGCCGCTAGCGACGATGGACGCAAGCGTCTCATCGAGTTGGCCGTCTCGGAGTACACAGTGGGCGTGTCCCTCGTCGACGAGGTGAGGGCGATGCTCTGGAACCTGAAACCGGACGTGTTGGCCAAGCATCTCATCGGAGGGCTCACTGTGGCAGAGGCAGGGATCGATCTGGACAAGTTCCGGGAGTTCTCGCTTGGGGCGGCTGCCTTGGACGACACCAGCGCCTTCATCCTGCCCCCGCTTCCCAACACGCTGTTCACGCGTGACTCGTCCTGCTGGATCTACGGCGGTGTCTCGATCAACCCGATGTACTGGCCGGCCAGAAGGCTGGAGGCGTACAACGTCGCCACCATCTACCGGTTCCACCCGATGTTCGCCGATGCCGAGTTCGAGTATTGGTACCCGCACCTCGGCGACGACGGGAGGTTCCAGGCGGCCGACTTCGGGCGGGCCTCGCTCGAAGGTGGCGACGTGCAGCCGATCGGCAACGGGACGGTCCTGATCGGGCTGAGCGAGCGCACCCAAGCCAGGATGATCGAGCAGATCGCCAGGTCGTTGTTCGACAAAGGGGCGGCGGAACGGGTGATTGCCGTGGTCATGACCAAGGACCGCGCCCACATGCACCTCGACACGGTGTTCACCATGCTCGACCGCGACAAGGTGACCCTGTACCCGAAGGTCATGGATCAGGTCCGGGCGATCAGCCTTCGCCCCGGCTCCTCCGAGGGCAAGTTCCACGTGACCGAGGAGGAGGGTTTCCTGCCTGCAGTCGCCGACGCCCTCGGGGTGGCCAAGGTGCAGGTGATCGAGACCGGCGGCGACTCCTACCAGCAGGAACGTGAGCAATGGGACGACGGGAACAACGTCGTTGCCCTCGAGCCCGGGGTGGTGGTGGCCTACGAGCGCAACACCTACACCATCGCCGAGATGCGCAAGGCGGGGGTGGAGGTGGTGACCATCGAGGGATTCGAACTGGGCAAGGGCCGTGGGGGCGGGCATTGCATGACCTGCCCGCTGGTGCGCGACCCGATCTGAGCGGAGGTGCAGTGAGGTGAGCGACACGATGAGATGGGTTCTGGTGGTGGTCTTCGCGCTCCTGGTGGTGGCGATGATCGCCTTTGCCCGGGGTGGCGAGGAGCGGGGCGCCGAGACCACATCCATGGCCACGTCGACCCTGGCGATCCAGCCGTCTGGCCTGTGACCGGCAAGGAGGGAGGCGAATGAGCACGGAGACAGCGCTCGAGCCGGAGGGCCCGACCGCCAAGAAGAGCAGGTTCACCCTGCCCTCGGCCTACACGATCCTCTTTGCTCTGATCGTGCTGGCGGCGATCGCCACCTGGCTGGTGCCTGCCGGCACCTATGACCTCGATGAGGAAGGGTCACCCATCCCTGGCTCGTACCACGAGGTGGAGGCCAATCCGCAACGGATCCTGGTGGACTCGATAACGGCACCGCTCAATGGGCTCTACGGGATCGAGGACGAGACCGGGAACATCAACTACTACAACAGCGGGACGTTGTTCGGGGCCATCGACGTGGCTCTGTTCATCATCGTGATCGGCGGGTTCCTCGGCGTGACTATGAAGACGGGGGCGATCCAGGCCGGGATCGGCAATCTGGTGCTTCGCCTGCGCGGCCGGGAGAAATGGATGATCCCCATCCTGATGACCGTGTTCGCCATCGGGGGAACGACCTATGGGATGGCGGAGGAGAGCCTCGCCTTCTACGCCCTGGTGATAACGGTCTTGATTGCCGCCGGGTACGACGCCATGACCGGAGCAATGATCCTCCTGATCGGCTGCGGGATCGGGACCCTCGGCTCGACCATCAACCCCTTCGCCACCGGCATCGCCTCAGGCTTCGCCGACATCCCGATCAGTGACGGCATCGTGGGCCGTCTCGTGATTCTGATCGTCGGCCTGGCCATCGGGATCTGGTTCGTGATGCGATACGCGGCGAGGGTGAAGAGAGACCCGTCGGCGTCGATCGTGGCGGACATGAAGGAGGAGAACGAGGCCCGCTTCCACGGGGAGGAGAGAGAGCAGGCCGTTGCCTTGAGCGGTCAACACAAGGCGATCCTGATCCTGTTCGGTCTCGCCTTCGTGGTCATGATGTATGGGGTCATCCCGTGGGAGGACCTCGGAGTTGGCATCCCCACGCTGTGGTGGTGGTTCCCCGAGATGACCGGCTCCTTCCTGCTCTTCGCCGTCATCATCGGGCTCGTCGGGCGGATGCGCGAAGGAGAGCTGACCTCGACCTTCGTCTCTGGCGCTGGAGATCTGCTCGGGGTGGCGCTGATCATCGGGATCGCACGCGGCATCACCGTCATCATGAACAACGGCCAGATCACCGACACGGTGCTCCATTGGGCCGAGGTGGCTTTGGGAGACGTTGGAGAAGCGCTCTTCGCCATCGTGATGTACTTCCTGTTCCTCCCCCTCTCCTTCCTGATCCCGTCGTCCTCCGGTCTGGCCACGGTGGCAATGCCGATCATGGTGCCCCTGGCGGATTTCGTGGGAGTGCCGGCCAGCCTGGTGGTCACCGCATATCAGAGCGCCTCGGGTCTGATGAACCTCTTCATCCCCACCTCGGCGGTGGTGATGGGAGGTCTCGCCATCGCCCGCGTCCCCTTCGGGCGATTCTTGCGTTGGGTGTGGCCACTGTTGCTCCTACTCGGGGTCCTGACGGTGGTCGTCTTGGGAGCGGGCGCCCTCCTGGCGTGAGTCGGAGCGGAAGATGGCGAGGGCCGGAAGGACAGTCGACGCGTTTCACCCGTGTGAGGTGATGCCGACGGTGAGGCGGCCCGATTGGATGGAACAGGGACCCAGCCGGGTCGATGCCGACGATGTCGGCGACGATTCGGTGACTGCAGGTTTGTGAAAGGAGCAGGCCATGTCATACAACCTGAAGGGTCGAAGCTTTCTCAAGGAGATCGACTTCGAGCCGCACGAGATGAGGTACTTCCTCGACCTGGCGAAGGCGCTGAAGATCGCCAAGTACGCGGGCACCGAAGGCAAGCAGCTCGCGGGCAAGGAGATCGCCCTCATCTTCGAGAAGACCTCGACGAGGACCATGGCCGGGTTCGAGGTCGCCGCCTACGACCAGGGGGCCCATGTCACCTACTTCGCCCCATCGGGCTCACAAATCGGGCACAAGGAGTCGATAGCCGACACCGCCCGCGTCCTCGGCCGAATGTACGACGGGATCGAATACCGGGGACGAGCCCAAGTCGACGTGGAGGCGCTCGCCGAGTTCGCCGGGGTGCCCGTCTACAACGGGCTCACCGACGAATGGCACCCCACCCAGATGCTCGCCGACTTCCTCACCATGCACGAGACCAGCGGTAAGCCGTATGACGAGCTCTCCTATGCGTTCGTCGGGGACCTTCGCTTCAACATGGGCCGGTCGCACACGGTGATGGCTGCCCTCATGGGCGCCGACCTGCGTCTGGTGGGACCCAAGCACTACGCCCCGCCGGCAGACGTGCTCAAAGTGGCCAATGAGATAGCGGAGCGAACCGGGGCGACGATCACGGTGACCGACGACCCGGTCACGGGTGTCGAAGGCGTCGATTTCATCCACACCGACGTGTGGGTCTCGATGGGTGAGCCGAAAGAGGTCTGGGCCAGCCGCGTCGATGAGTTCAAGGCCTACCAGGTCAACGGCGACATGATGAAGGCGACCGGCAACCCGGCGACTCGATTCATGCACTGCCTGCCCGCCTTCCACGATACGAACACAGTGGTCGGGCGCGAGGTCATGGAATCGACCGGGATGCCCGACGGGCTCGAGGTGACGAACGAGGTCTTCGAGTCCGCCAACAGCGTCGTCTTCCAGCAGGCAGAGAACCGGCTCCACACGATCAAGGCGCTGTTGGTCGCCACCCTGGCCTGACCGGCGAATCGAACCGGAGTGGTCGGGCTAGGACGGGTCGGCCAGTTCCAGCACCTGCTCGACGACCAAGTCCGGCTGGTCCCAGATGATCATGTCGAGGCCGGAGTCATCGGCGACGAGCGAGCGAGCATCGGACGAGAGCCCCGAGTAGAAAGCCAGCCCGTCCTGCCAGTACTGGTTGACGGCCTCAGCCGCTTCTCCACCGGGGGACTCGAGGAAGTTGGGCGACAGGAACACGGCCTGGGGATCCTGCTCGATGACCACCAGCGGCACGCTTCCAAACGTGTCGAGAGAGGCAGAGACGTCAGCGTCCAGGTCGAGCCAGGGTGGGTGCCCGGAGTAGTCGGGGAGCAGCTCGTCGTAGAAGTCCTGGAATCCGACTGGCATCGGGTCGATCAGGACCACGCCGGCGATGTCGTCCCGACCGTCGGCGAAGAGCCGGACCGCATGGACACCGTCGACGGCGGCAACCAGCAGGTACGGACCGGCGATCCCCGCTTCACCCAGCGCCTCATCGAGATCGGCGGCCTGTTGCTCCGGCGTCGTCTCACCTTGCACGTAGCCGTTGGTGCATGCCAGGTGTCCCTCATCGGAGAGCTTCGCCTGTATCACGGACATCGATCCGTAGTCGATCCAGTCCGAGGGCTGCAGAATGACGGTCGGACCGGTTGCTTCCCCGGTCCCGGTGCAGAGCAGCCGGTGGGGGAACCGGTTCCAGTCGTCGGCGACGATGGGGCTCGACTCGATCAGATCGGCGCCGGTGTCGAGGCGAAGGAGAGCGCCAGTCTGAAACAGGGTCACCCACAAGGAACCGTCCGCGACCACCAGCCCGCCCGTCTTGCCCGGCATCGGATATCTGCGCTGCTCTCCCGTGACCGGATCGATTCGGATGATGAGATGATCGGTGCTGGAGGTCACCCACAGGTAGCCGTCGAACTGGACCAAGTCGAGAAGCCCGAAGGTGAGGCCGGTGAAGGCGCCGAAATCGCCGGAGTCGGGATCGAACACGTTCAGGTTCGTCCCCCAGGGATGGTCCCCGTCGAGGAGAAACAGACGCCCATCCGCTTCCGAGACCTGACGAATCCCTGATCCGCTCATCGTGTCCAGCCCGCGCTCGGTTGGGATCACGATCTCCCCGATCTCCCCACTCTCCGAGAGACTCGAGATCAGATCCGTCCCGGGATCGTTGACCCACAGATAGCCGAGACCTTCGCCTCCCTTGAGATCGCCCGGAACCGTTGAGACGATCTCACCGTCGCTCGAGATCTGGACCACTTCGGTCTGATCTGTGCCCACCCATAGGGCATCACCGAGCCAGTGGCTCCATCCCGGTGCCCCGCCGAGGGGAATGGTCGAATCGACCACGCCGAGGTTCGGATCGAATCGGAGCACCTCCCCGCCGTGGTCGGGGCTGATCAGCCAGATCGAGCCGCCTCCGGCGACTACGCCTTCTACTCGGGCGTCGATGGGATAGGTCGCCTCCACCTCTCCGGATTCGGCGGAGATTCGCTGGAGCAGGTTCTGCAGTGTCGTCATCACCCATATGGTCCCGCCGTCGGTGTCCATCACCTGCAGGCCACCGGAGGCGAGGGCCACCGCCTCTTCGACCCCGGGGTGTGCGGCGATGCCGTCGAGGTCGGGGGCGAACACGGATGGAGGCTGGTCGCGGAGCAGGACGGGCAGGCCGAAAGCCAGAACCGCGACGAAGGCGGCAGCAGCGACCAGCCATGGACGGCGGATAGCGATCGAGCCAGGGCGCAGCGGGGCGGAGACACCTATGCGCTCTTCGACCTTGGCCCTGAGGCGCACTGAGTCGGCTTGGAGATCACGGGCCGGGTCGGCGCGTTCGAGCAGATCGATCATGTCGAGGCCTCCTTCGGCTCGATGGACGAGAGGGCGCTCTGGAGCCGTGAGAAACGCGTCTTCAATCGCGACCTTGCCCGGTGGAGCCGCTGGTCGACAGCGTTCTCCGAGATACCGAGCACGAGGGCGATCTCGCCTCGGTCGAGCCCGTCCCAGGCCGAGAGACGAAGAAGCTCGCGATCGACGGGGCTGAGCTGATCCAGGGCCCGAAGGAGGAGATCGACCTCCTCGTCTCGGGTCTGGTCGGGATCAGGCCCACTGGCGACGGCCCCGCCGGGAACGGCTCGCAGTCGGGCGGCGAGGCCGATCTGGCGGCGTCGACTCCGGTAGCGGTTGCCGATCAACCGATAGGCGACACCGAAGAGCCAGGCACGGTCGGAGCCGTCCGGGATGTCGTCGAGTCTCCTCCAGGCGACGGCGAACACATCGGCCGCCGCATCTTCGGCTTCGGAGACACCGAGGCGTCGCGCGCAGTAGCGGTAGATGGCGTCGTAGTGGGCCTGGAACAGGGGGTCGAAACGATGTCCGGGATCGGAGTGCTGTTTGGCGACGGATTCGGTTTCCACTGCGGTCTTCCCGGGATGTTATGTGTCCGGCTTAACACTTCCGCTTACAGGGGGATGGATGGATCCCCCCATGTAGTTTCAGCCGGTGACTGATTGGCCGGAGCGTCTCAACATCGACCGGCACCTGCTCAGGCAGCGGCTGGCGGAAGGGAGGGGCGACCGTGTCGCCCTCCGTCTCGATGACGGTGACGTCAGCTATGCCGAGGTGGACCGGGCAGCTTCCGGGTTCGCCTCGATGCTGTTCGAGCGAGAGGCGTCACCAAAGGACCGGGTGCTGATCCTGATGCCGGATGGGCTGGAATGCGTTGGGGCCCTGTTCGGCGTGCTCCGCATCGGTGGAGTGGCCCTGATGCTCAATCCTGGGTTGAGCCCATCGACCTTGGGGGGCATCGCCGGCCTGGCCCGAGCCGGCGCCGTCATCGTCCACGAGACTCACGTCGGGGCGCTGGAGCGGGCGCTCGACGAGGCCGGCGTCACCGGTCCGGCGCGAATCGTCGCTTCCGACGGCATGTCGTTGCCCGATGAGGACGTCCCCACCCAGGACACGATGGCCCTGGACCCGGCCATGTGGATCTTCTCGGGTGGCACGACGGGCCTTCCCAAGCCCGTGGTCCAAACCCACCGCTCTTTCGCCAACACCACCGAGCTCTACGGGAAGGGCACGCTTGCCCTGACCGAGGACGACGTCACCATCGCCGTGCCCAAGCTCTACTTCGGTTATGCCATGGGCTCCAACCTGTTCTTCCCGTTCTCGGTAGGGGCGTCGGCCGTCCTCTTTGAGGAGCATCCCACCCCGGAGGCCGTCTTCGAGCGGATAGCCCGGCACGGGGCGACCGTCCTGGTCAACGTCCCTTCGGCAATCAACCAGATGCTGGCCTCCACAGCCAAGCCCGACCTGACCTCGCTCAGGGTGGTGACCTCGGCCGGAGAGGCGCTCCCCGACACCCTGTACCACCGGTGGATGGACAAGTTCGGGGTTGAGTTGCTCGACGGTCTCGGCACCGCCGAGATGTGGCACATCTTCGTCTCCAACCGAATCGGTGAGGTCCGACCCGGGACCCTGGGCCGGGTCGTCCCCGGATTCGAGATCAAGGCATGCGACGACGAGGGTGCAGAGGTCCCCCCCGGAGGGGTGGGGCGGCTCTGGGTGCGAGGTGACTCGCTGGGTCTCGGATACTGGGAGAGCCCTGAGGCGACCGCGGCCGCCTTTCGCGGCGAATGGTTCGCCGGCGGCGATCTGGTCTCGATCGACGAGGAGGGTTACGTGACCCATCGGGGCCGCGCCGACGATGCGCTCAAGGTGCGAGGGAAGTGGTTTCGGCCCCAGGAGGTGGAGTCGGTTCTGCTCGATCATCCGGCCGTCTCCGACTGCGCCGTTGTGGCCATCGCCGATGAGGCCGGGCTGACGGTGCCGGTGGCGTTCGTCATCGCCAGCGGGGCGACCGAGGCCGAGCTAACCGACTGGGTGTTGCAGCGGCTCGAGGCGTACAAGCACCCGAGACGGGTCCACTTCGTGGACGACCTGCCCAAGACCCACCTGGGCAAGGTGGATCGGGGCGCGCTGAAGCGGATGGCCGGATGAGGCCGATCTCCGCTTCTGTCACAGCGAGCCGTCAGAGTCAGATGATGGAGCCCACCATCCTCCACGCCGACCTCGACGCCTTCTACGCCTCGGTCGAGCAGATGCTGGACCCGAAGCTGAGAGGCCGGCCTGTGGTAGTGGGGGGCGGTGTGGTCCTGGCTGCCTCCTACGAAGCCAGGTCCTACGGGATCACAGCGCCGATGCCGGGCCGAGAGGCGAGACGGCTCTGTCCCGATCTCGTCGTGGTGGACGGGCACTTCGAGCAGTACCTCGACCTCTCGGCACGGGTGATGACCATCCTCGAGGAGGCGACACCGGTGATCGAGCAGATCTCCATCGACGAGGCATTCCTCGACGTGCGTGGCTCGACCCACCTCCTCGGAAAACCGTCGGCGATCGCCCGGGTGGTGAGGGCGAGGGTTAGAGAGGAAGTGGGGCTCCCCATCTCGATCGGAGTGGCCTCGACCAAGTTCCTGGCCAAGGTGGCCTCGGCACGCGCCAAGCCGGACGGTCTGGTCGTGGTCGAGCCTGGTTTCGAGCTGGACTTCCTCCACCCGCTTCCGGTGGAGGCGATGTGGGGCGTTGGGCGGGTGACCGCGGCCGCCCTCCACCGTATGGGGATCTGTACCATCGGCGAGCTGGCGGCTGTGCCGGCGCGGGGGCTGGCGGCCTCGTTGGGGCCGGGAGCGGCCGGCGCCCTCCATGCCCTGTCCTGGAACCGGGACCCGCGTCAGGTGCGCGGGGGCAGGCGTGCCGGCAGTGTGGGCAGCCAGCAGGCTCTGGGGCGAGGCCTGACCGACCTCGACGAGCTGACGGTCGTGGTCCTCGGCCTCGCCGACCGGATCGGCCGGCGATTGCGCAAGAAGTCGAGATCGGGGTCGACACTCTCACTCCGAGCACGCTTCCCAGGGCCGCGTCTCATCTCCCGGAGCCACACGATGCCGGCCCCGACCTCCTCCACGGCGGCGCTGGCAGAACTAGGGGCGATGCTGCTGAGACGGGCAATCGCGGGACAGGACGAGCCGGTGACCTTGGTCGGGATGTCGGTCTCCAACCTGACCACCGACCAGTTCCTCCAACTGGAGCTCGACCTCGACGCCGGTGGTGTGCTCAGGGCGGGCAGCGCCCTCGATCTCAAGAGGCGGTCCCTCGACCAATCGATCGATCAGGTACGTGAGAGATTCGGCCGGGAGCTGCTCGACCTGGGAACGGCGCCGAAGAGGGGTCTCACCCCGGACGGGTTCCGCCGGCTGGCGGAGCAGTCAGACTGAAGTCTCGTGCTTGAGCTTGACCGGGCCTTTGCCCCGGTTGTTCTTGCCCGCCCCTGGCTGGTAGAACACCCTGAGCTGGTCCATGAACGCCCGCTCGTCCCCGTCGAAACCGATCGGAGTGCCCAGGACCAGTCTCTTCCGGGGGTACTCGACACGCGCCGGGAGCACCGGCACCCGCGCGGCGGAGGCGATCTTGAGAAAACCCGACTTCCAATGAGGGGCTTCCTTCCGCGTCCCTTCGGGAGCCACCACCAGGATGAGACGCTCGGCACGCTCGAACTCGGCGGCCACCTGCTCGACCAGACCGCCCGGCCGATCGCGATCGACCGGGATCCCGCCGAGCCGTCTGAAGAACCCGCCAAACGGCCAGCGAAACAGGGTGTGCTTGCCGATGAACCGGGGTGAGATGCGCCAATGATGGATGGCGCCGAGGAACAGGATGAAGTCCCAATTGGTCGAGTGTGGGGCCCCGACGATGATCAGCTTGGCCAGATCGGGCATCTCGCCGACGAACTCCCAGCCACGCCATTTCAGCCATTTCTCGGCGAGCCAGGTCATCGAGATCGCCCACCGTCGGGTGTGGGGTTGGTGTCGATCAGGGTTCCCTCGCCGGTGCCACCTCGAATCCCGTGTCGTCCACCCATACGATCGACGAGGTGTTGGCGACGGTGGACACGATGGCGGAGGCCATCTCGTCGTCGATCACACCGGCACCGTCGGCTCGATATATGACGCGGGTCCGCGCCTCCTTCGGGAACATGGCGGTCAGGCCTCCCGGGTGAGAGCAGATGACAGTCACAGTGAAGGGCTTGACCTCGAGCCGTTTCAATCCGGCGCCGTCTCTCCTCAACTGGTCGAACAGATGCCAGAAGGCGAGCCCGGAGACCACTGCCAGGCTGAGTGGCAGCGGAAGCGAATCGGAGATCTCACCCCCCTCGCCGAGCAAGGCCCGGAACACCACGACCAGTGACCCGATCAGCGCCCCGGCCGCGGTGAGCCCGGTGGCCACTGACATGCCGATCAGGTAGAGGCGACGCTGGAAGACGTGGATCTCTTCTTCCCGAGGGGCCGCCTGGGCCTTCCGCCAGAACCAGAGCCAGACGGCGCCGGATGCGATCACGGTGCAGCCGAGGGCGATCAGGACCTCTCCGGTGTTGCTTCCCGCGAGCTGCGGCTCGAGGACGGCGTTGATCAAGCCGACCACGGAGGCGATGAGGGTGGCCAGCCCTACCGCCGCCATGGCGTACTCGTACCCGCGAAGCGCCCCGGTTCGGCCCGAGCCGAGCCTGCGGCGGTGATGGAGCCAGATGGCGGATCCCACCAGGGCGAAGGAGATGGCGGCGGGGTAGACGTCGAAATGGGTCGCAGCCGGCCCTCCCTCGCCGAGCAGGAAGGCGATCAGCACCGTCGCGATGGTCACCCCCGCCCCGAATGCGATGGTCAACGCGATCGAGGTCACCACCGACAGGTAGAGATTGCGGAAGACGGTGGACTCCTCCCGCCACGGAGGCATCCAACGCCAGGCCCAGATCGGGACGGCGACCACCGTCAGGGCCAACGGGATCTGCGGTTCGGGGACGTCGATCGCGCCGCCGATCGCCTGGTACGCCTCGGCGAGGAGCCAGGCGAGCGTCCCGATGGTCCCGACGGTCAATGCGATCAACGCCACACCAGAGCCGACGATCCGGGGAAGCTCGCCGGCATCGCCATGCGGCTGCTCTCTTCGCTCCGCCCACCAGTGGAAGCCGACCAAGCCTCCGTAGACGATCAGGTCGGTCCACCTGGCGGTGACGGCGCGGTCGGTGAAGGCGTCGGCGAGCTGGCCGACGCTGACCAGAAAGGCGGTGAGGAAGACGGCCTCGATCACAGCCAGGTAGACCGGCCACCCCGCAGTCTCGGGAAAGACCTTCCGCCGTCTCGCCTGGCGTCTCCACAAGAAGTAGGAGATCGGTGCGGCGACGACGAGGCCGGCCAGAGCTGCCGAGAGCTCCCCGGTGGGGGTGCCGGCGAACTGGTTGGAGGTGAGGCTGGCCCGGGCCAGTCCGGCCGCAGAGAAGCCGGCGACTCCCACTGCCAGGGCGAGGAGGAGATAGGGGATCAGGTCGAGCCCACCCTCCACCTCGTCTTCGCGCCGGCGCCAGAATCGACTTCCCAGGGCGATCAGGCCGACGACCACGACCAAGAACACCACCAGGCTCAGAGCAGCGGTCATGCCGTCTCCTCGCACACCTGGTCGTAATAGGGCCAGGAGGGTTGGCTTATCTTCCAGGCACCGTCCTCGTTGACGAGCATGAACCACTCCTCGTACTCGTAGAGGCCGCTGAGGGGGTCGGTCGAGTTCTCGGTGAGCCGCACCACCACGGTGGCCTGGCGGTCGTTGTCATCGACGCTGACCAGGGACGCTGAGACGTCGGGAGCGCCCGCGGTCGGGACGTTCGACGGCGGCAGGCAGCCGTCTGTGGCCCAATAGGTGGCGGCTTCGTCGAAATCCCCGGCGGAAAGGGCTTGGATGTAGGCCTGGACTGCGCCTTCCGGGGAGTCGGGGTCGAGCTCGGCCGGCTCGCGCGACAGGCCCACGGCGACCAAGGCGATCACGACCACCACCGCCACCGTGGGGAGGATCCAGCCCGGGAGTCTTCGCCCCTCTTCCATTCGATCATTGTCGCAGGACAGGGGCCCGCTCCAAGTGCATGATGCCGCGGTGATGGGATTCGTGGGGGCTCAGTACTGGAGCCCGAGCGCTTTCATCCCACCGGCCATGTTGGCCACCCTTCTGTACCCATTCATGGACAGGTACATCGCAACCTGGTGGCTTCGCCCTCCCGAGCGGCACACCACGAGCATCGCCTGGTCGACGTCGAGCTCTCCCATGCGGGCCGGGATCTCGTTCATCGAGATCAACGTTGCCCCAGGCAGAGTCCCTTGGGCCCATTCGAATGGCTCGCGGATGTCCAACACCAGGGCCCCGGCCTCGTCCACCCAGCTCTCCCACTCCTGGGCTGGGACGGTCTCGATCATCGGCCTCTCCTGGTCCACGGCCGACAATGTTGCCAGGATGCGAGCGGTAGTCGCCGCACCGGAGCGAGGCCCCCAAACTCCTACACTGCGCCGCCATCGGAGGCACTGTGGAGGTCGACCATCAGAATCGCAGTACTCGCCTCCGGCTCCGGGACCAATCTCCAGGCATTGATCGACGCACCCGACCTCGGGGCAGTCATCACGCGGGTCATCACCGATCGCGATGGCATCGAGGCACTCGATCGAGCGCAACGGGCACGCATCCCCACCACCATCCTCCCGTGGGGTGACTTCGCGTCACGCCAGGAGTTCTCGGATGCGATCGGGGCGGCGGCGGCAGAGGCCGGGGCTGAGACGCTCGTTCTCGCCGGGTTCATGCGTGTCCTCGCCCCGGGTCTGATCGCCCGGTTCCCACAGCACATCCTCAACATCCACCCCTCGTTGCTTCCTGCCTTTCCGGGATCCCATGCCGTAGATCAGGCGCTGGAGCACGGCGTGAAGGTGACCGGCGTTACCGTCCATTTCGTGGACGAGCAAGTTGACCACGGGCCGATCATCGCCCAACGCGCCGTGCCGGTGCTACCGGATGACGACGTGGCGAGTCTCCACGCCCGGATCCAGGTGGAGGAGCATGATCTGTACCCGGCGGTGGTGCGGGCCTTCGCCCAGGGCCGGATCTCGCTGGTCGGCGGGAAGGTGGTCTGGGCATGACCCTGGTGGCAGTCAGGCGCGCCCTGATCAGCGTCCACGACAAGACCGGTCTCGAGCCCTTCGCACGAAGACTGGCCGAGGCGGGAGTCGAGATCGTCTCCTCCGGAGGGACGGCGCTGGCCCTCACCGTCGCCGGCATCACCGTCACCAAGGTCAGTGAGGTGACCGGGGCCCCCGAGATCCTGGGCGGCCGAGTCAAGACCCTCCACCCCAGGATCCACGGCGGGATCCTGGCCCGTGCCGACAACGAGGACGACACCCGCGAACTGGCGGAAAACGGGATCGAGCCCTTCCATCTGGTTGTAGTCAGCCTCTACCCGTTCCGTGAGACACTCGACAATCCCGGCGTTGGCGAGGCGGAGGTCATCGAGAACATCGACATCGGGGGGCCGGCGATGATCCGGGCTGCCGCCAAGAACCACGCTCACGTCGGGGTGGTGACATCTCCCGACCAATACGAACAGGTGGCGGAGGCAGTCGAGTCGGGGGGTCTCGACTCCGAGTTGCGGAGGAGCCTCGCCGCCGAGGCCTTCTTCCACACCGCCGCATACGACGCGGCCATCGTGGGCTGGATCGGTGACGACCGGGTCCTCCCACTGCGAAAGGTCACCGAGCTCCGCTACGGCGAGAACCCGCATCAGGACGCCTCGCTATACGTCGAAGACAGGGCCCGGCCCTGGTGGCTGGACGCGATCCAGCATCAGGGCAAGGAGATGTCGTTCAACAACTACGCAGATGCGGAGGCGGCATGGAGGCTGGCGACTGCACAGTCCGGGGGCGTTGCGATCGTCAAGCACACCAACCCTTGCGGCGCCGCTCATGGCAAGGGAGTGGCCGACGCCTTCGAGCGAGCCTGGGCCTGTGATCCCATCTCGGCCTTTGGCGGTGTGGTCGCCATCAATGGGACCCTCGATGTGGAAACGGCCAGGTCGATCGCGGCCAAGTTCGTCGAAGTCGTGGTCTGTACCGGAGTAGAGGAGGCAGCGTTGGAGGCCCTGGCGCCGAAGGAGAGTCTGAGGGTGCTCGAAGCACGGGCACCGGGCAGCGAGGACGCCGACCTGCGCCGGGTCGAGGGAGGCATTCTCTGGCAGAGTCGTGACTCGGATGAGGACGAGACGTGGCAGGTCGTGTCAGTTCGGCAACCCGGTGAGGACGAGCTGGCGGACCTCGCCTTCGCCAACAAGGTGGCCATGCACACCAAGTCGAACGCAGTGGTGATCGTCAAGGACGGGGCGGCGGTGGGGGTGGGGGCAGGGGACCAGTCTCGGGTCGGTGCGGCGGAGCGGGCGGTGGCACGGGCGGGCGAGCGGGCTGCGGGGGCGGTGGCAGCCTCAGATGCCTTCTTCCCGTTCCGGGACGGTCTCGATGTCCTCGCTGCCGCCGGGGTGACCATGGTCGCCGAGCCGGGCGGATCGAGGAACGACGACCAGCTCATAGAGGCCGCCAACGAACACGGCATGGTGCTGGTCTTCACCGGCAGGAGGCATTTCAGGCACTGATGGGCGCTCGCATCCTCGACGGCAAGGCCCTGGCCGGGCAGGTCAAAGCGGAGGTCGCCGCCTCGGTGGCCGGTCTTGCCTACCAGCCCGGGCTGGCCACGGTCCTGGTCGGGGACGATCCGGCGTCACACACCTACGTCGCTGGCAAACGCAAGGACGCAGGCGAGGTAGGGATTCGGTCCATCCATCACGAGCTCGCGACCACCACTTCGCAGAGCGAGATCGAGGATCTCCTCGCCGAGCTCAACCACGACGAGGAGGTGGATGGCATCCTGGTCCAACTCCCCCTTCCCTCCGGTCTCGACTCCGAGCGGGTGGTGCAGCGGATCGACCCGGCCAAGGACGTCGATGGTCTCCATCCCCACAATCTCGGGCTGCTGGTGCTGGGGAGGCCCGGTCTCCGCCCCTGCACACCGAGCGGAGTGATGCGAATGCTGCGCCAAGAGGGTGTGCCGATCGCAGGGAAGAGCGCCGTCGTGGTCGGGAGGTCGATGCTGGTCGGCCGACCATTGGCGTTGATGCTCGCCGACAAGGGCGTGGACGCCACGGTGACCATGGCTCACTCCCGTACCGCCGATCTCGCCGAGGTGGCCCGATCGGCGGACATCCTCGTCGCGGCGGTGGGAGTTGCCGGGCTGGTCACAGCCGATTACGTCAAACCGGGTGCCGCGGTGGTGGACGTGGGCATCACCCGGACCGAGCAGGGACTCACCGGGGACGTCGACTTCGAGTCGGTGAGGGAGGTCGCCGGCTGGATCACTCCCGTCCCTGGCGGGGTGGGACCGATGACCAGGGCCATGCTGTTGGCCAACACCCTCGAGGCGGCGCAGGCCCGTCGGAGCCGATGACGTCCAGCTCCGTTTGGGGCATCGCTTCAGCGGGTAGATCGGTGAACCGATACCAACCCTGTAGCCGTATCGTCCCACGCTGAGCACTTCGCCCAATCCATGAGAGCACACCCCCGGATCCTCACCTTGCTCGCGGCCCTGCTGCTATTCACCCTGACGCCGATCCTGCCCGCGGAGCAGGCCCGCGCTGCGGACCCGTGGCTGGACGAGGACTTCGAGGACGGGGTGGGTGGCGTGTTCGAGGGGTCGTTCGGGCTCCACCCGACCTCATCGGGGCATCAGGGCAAGGGCCTGGTCTCCACGATCCCCACCGGCGAGCACTGGGGCTCGACCGGGCACTGGAACACGAAGACCCATCTCGGCTCAGAGCCTGAAGAGATGTGGCTCCGCTACTGGCTCAAGTTCCCCACCGGGTTCCGGGTCGACCCTCCCTATCGCGGCAAACTGCCCGGGTTCGGGGGGCTCTACACCTACAACTGTCTCGGAAATCGGCCGTCGACGTCCGGGGCTCCGTGTTGGTCGGCGCGCATGTCGTTCTCGCCGATCTACGCCAGCGACGGTCTCCCCACCATCCCGTACGATCCCAACGGCGTCACCCGGGTCTCCTGGTACGCCTACCTGCTCAACTCCAGCGGGATCGGTCAGGACGGGAGGAATCTCCAGTGGAACGCAAACCTGTCCACTCTCAAGCACGGGAAGTGGTACTGCATCGAGGCCAGGGTGAAGATGAACGGTCTCGGCCAGCAGAATGGGATCCTCGAGGCCTATGTCGACGGCAGCCAGGCCTACAAGGCGACCAACCTGATATTCCGCCGGTCGTCAGAAGCGCAGCTCAAGGTCAAATCGCTCTGGTTCGACGTCTACTACGGAGGTGACGGGACCTCTCCCAAGACCAACTCGATCTACTTCGACTCGATGGCGGCCGGGCCCACCCGCATCGGGTGCAATGACCAACCGGAGCCCTCCGGCACGTTCTGGGACGACGACGACTCGGTGTTCGAGAACGCCATCGAGCGGCTCGCCGCCTCGGGGATCACTCAGGGCTGCAACCCTCCTGTCAACGACCGCTTCTGCCCCGATGACTCGGTGACGAGGGGTCAGATGGCGGCATTCCTCAAACGGGCCCTGGGAGATCGCTATCCGGTGAGCCTTCCCACCCCTCCAGCATCACCACCCGACTTCTTTGGAGGGCGATCGCATCTCGACTACAAGACGGCGCTTGCGGTCTACGCCAACGGTGGCGCCCCCTTCGACACCTTCGGGGTCAGCTACTGGATCGACGACACCACCGGTGACCGGGACTGGCTGGCGGCCAACGGCGGGGGCGATCCCAACTACTGGGTCCCGATCCAGCTGGGCAGGATCTGGGATGCCGGCGCCACCCCGTACATCCGCATCGTCGTCCACGACCTGAAGGCACTGGTCTCGGGCGCCCACAACAAGCGTCTCAACAACATGCTGGCGACGTTCAAGAAGTTCACCGCTCTCGGTGGTGGGCGGAGGGTCATTCTCGACATCCTCCCCAACGCCAACCGGAAGAGCAACGAGTGGGGGGATGACGCGACACGATTCAAGACCGCCTTCCGGGACATCGCCAACAAGGCGAGGTCCGTCCTGGGCAATGGCGTCCGGATCGCCTTCACCGCCAATCAGGCGATGAGCTCGGACCGCTACTCGCCCGGTGAATGGGGCACCGGGGGCCATCGTCTCTTCTGGCCTGGGGCCTCCTACGTGGACCTCGCCGGGGTGAACGGGTCCCCGACGACAGCCGGGTCGGATGCCCGCTTCTACGAGACCACTCTAAACGAGATGTCCAACGCAGCCGGGCCCGGGATTCCCCTCTTCGTCGCCGCGGGTGGCGCCCCGAACTCACCCAGCGAGGCGGCTCAGATCGCCTATGTGCAGGCGCTGGTCGATCTCGCCGCCAAGCACGGGCAGGTGGTCGGCGTGCAGTGGGACGACATGGTCGCCGGTGGCCTCGATCTCAGGGTCAGCACCAGCTCGGGGCTTCAATCCGGCTTCGCCACCGCATCACAGGCTGCCCACGAGGGCGGGGTCGACTGGTTGTTCTCTTCCCAGGTCGACTCGTGGGCGGCCGCCCGTAACTCGGCCTTCCCCTTCGACGACACCACGGCGTCGATATTCGCCGATGCCATTCGCTGGCTCAGCGCCACCGGGATCACCCAGGGTTGTGGCCCACGCCGGTTCTGCCCTGACGATGCAGTGACCAGGGGCCAGATGGCGGCCTTCCTCGTCCGGGCGCTGGAGCTGCCGGCTCCGTCCAGCCCGATCATCTTCACCGACACCAGGGGCCACCTGTTCGAGAACGCCATTTCCCGGCTGGCCCATGCGGGCATCACAGTGGGGTGCAATCCACCGTCCAACAACCGGTTCTGCCCCAACAACGACGTCACCCGGGGGCAGATGGCGGCGTTCCTGGTCCGCGCCGGCCTCACCGACTAGTCGACTCCAACCCGCAGGGTGAAGGTCTGCACTCGGGCTAGTGTCCGTTCCCTTCGACACGTCCCCAGGAGTCTCCGACATGGCTGAATCGATCACGATGGGCGCCGCGGGCCTGGTCGTACCCGACCACCCGATCATCCCCTTCATCGAAGGTGACGGGATTGGCCCCGACATATGGGCCGCCTCGGTCCGGGTCTTCGACGCGGCGGTGAAGAAGTCCCATGGCGATGCCCGGGCCGTTGCCTGGAAGGAGGTCCTTGCCGGGGAGAAGGCTCACAACGAGACCGGGTCATGGCTCCCTGACGAGACGGTCGCAGCCTTCCGTGAGCACCTGGTCGGGATCAAGGGCCCGCTCACCACCCCGGTCGGCGGAGGGATCCGATCGCTCAACGTCGCCCTGCGTCAGATGATGGACCTCTACGCCTGCGTTCGCCCGGTGCGCTGGTTCGAGGGTGTGCCGTCACCGGTCAAGGACCCCGGCCAGGTGGACATGGTGATCTTCCGGGAGAACACCGAAGACGTCTATGCCGGTCTCGAGTTGGAGGCCAACAGTGAGGACGCGGCAAAGCTGATCGACTTCGTCAGGAGCGAGTATGGCTGGGAGGTGCGGCCAGACTCCGGTGTCGGGCTGAAGCCGGTTTCCATCACCGGGTCGAAGCGGTTGATTCGGGCCGCCATCCGCTACGCCGTCGCCAACGGACGCAGGTCTGTCACCCTGGTCCACAAGGGCAACATCATGAAGTTCACCGAGGGCGCCTTCCGCGGCTGGGGCTACGAACTGGTCAAGGAGGAGTTCTCCGACGTGGCTGTGTCGTGGGAGGACAGCGGTGGAGATCCAGGTGGCAAGATCCTGGTCCAGGACGTGATCGCCGACGCCATGCTCCAGCAGGTGCTGACCCGCCCGGCGAATTACGACGTCATCGCCACCACCAACCTGAACGGGGACTATTTGTCCGACGCTCTCGCCGCCCAGGTGGGTGGGATCGGGATCGCACCCGGGGGGAACATCAACTACGACACTGGTGTGGCCGTCTTCGAGGCCACCCACGGCACCGCCCCGAAATACGCAGGTCAGGACAAGGTCAATCCGGGCTCGGTGATCCTCTCCGGTGAGATGATGTTTCGCTACCTGGGCTGGACCGAGGTCGCCGACCTGATCACCCGTGGCCTGGAGGGTGCGATCAAGGCGAAGACGGTCACGTATGACTTCGCTCGTCTCACCGATGACGCCACCGAGGTGAAGACCTCTGAGTTCGGCGACGCCATCATCGCCCATATGTAGCGGGTTGCCGCGCCGGTTCGACTTCGACCGGATCGTGGGGGTGGTTTCTGTCCTCCCGGTGTTGTAGGGTCGAACATATGTTCGACATGCGGATCGATTCTGGGATATCGGTTTGGGATGGGTTGGGGTTCGGGTCGTCCGAGGCTGTTGAGGCCGACCGGATCAGGTCGGAGCTGTGGGCTCGTGAGGCTGAGATTGCCCGGTTGCGGGCGGAGCAGGTCGAGCTTCTCCGCGGGGCGGATCGGCTCCAGTTGGACACGGCCGATGGTTCCAGGTCGATGACGGACTGGGTGGTGGCGGAACTGGACGTGTCCCCGCAGACCGCCCACCGGATGATGCGGATCGCCCGCTCCCATCAGGCCGACATCGAAGCTGGGATGACCGCCGGTGTCTACGGGTTGGACCGGGCGGTGTTTCTCTGTCAGCTTCGTGAGCTGGATAGTCCCGAACAGGTCATCACCGACCAACACCAATACAGTCTCGGTCACCTGTACGGGTTGATCGAGAAGCTCCGCCGGATCAGCCGGGCCGACGAGCAGTCGACTTTCGAGGAGCGGTATCTGGTGTTGCAGTCCAGTCTGGAATGTTCGGGTGGCCGGTTCTGGGGGCAGACCCAGGGGGCCGACTGGGAGAGCATCAGCCGGGCGGTCGACACCCGGGAGAGCAGTCTGCCGGTATTGCCCACTCAGAGTGTCGGTCAGCGGCGGGTCGACGCTCTCGCCTCGATCTGTCTCGACTCACTCACCGGGACCAGAAGCAGCGGAGAGGAGAACCGGGCGGTGATGGTGGCCGAAGTGTTCGTCGACGCCGCCCTCGCCGCACAAAGCCACGGTGAGGCCGGGGTGACCCTGTCCTCAGGCCCCCGAGTCGGACCCAACACCCTGGCCGAGATCCTCTGCACCGGGAAGGTGAGAGTGATCGTGCAAGGCGAGGACGGCAAACCGATCGGCGTGTCCGACCGGGGAGAAGCCATCCCGCCAGCCGTCCGGCTCTCCGTCCTCCACCGGGATCAGGGGCGATGCCAGATCGACGGATGCCATGCCCGCTACCGGCTCCAACCCCACCACATCCAACCACGCTCAGAGGGTCGTCACCACCACCTGGACAATCTGATCACCCTCTGTTGGTACCACCATCATGTCGCCATCCACATGATGGGCATGAACCTCGACCCCACCAGCCCACCCCACCGAAAACGACTCACCTGGCACAACCACGGGCCACCCGGTTTGAGCTGACACGGTTGGTCACCCCCGGCGCGAGATCGTGGCTCTGGTGTCGCTCCAGGAACGCTCCCTCCTTCCCGTTCCTACACTCGCGTCATCATCAGCGGGACCCCATGACCACCATCCAAATCACCCGTGCTATCGACGTCCTCCCCGAGGAGGAGATCGCCGCGGTTCAGCCGGTGATCGACGACATCGATCGGCTCAAGGTGGAGCGGAACGCCATCGTCGCCGCCCACAACTACATGACGCCGGACATCTACCACCTCGCCGCCGATATCACCGGTGACTCACTTGCCCTGGCCCAGCTGGCGTTGGAGACCGAGGCCGACGTCATCGTTCTGGCCGGGGTCCACTTCATGGCCGAGACAGCCAAGCTGATCAACCCGGGGAAGATGGTGCTCATCCCCGACCTGCGGGCCGGATGCTCGCTGGCCGACGGGATCACCGGGGCCGACGTGCGCAGGCTCAAGACGGAGCACCCAGGAGTGCCGGTGGTCTCCTACGTCAACACGTCGGCCGAGGTCAAGGCGGAGTCGGACATCACCTGCACCTCGGGCAACGCGGTCAAGGTGGTGGAGTCACTTGGGGTCGACCGGGTCATCTTCACCCCCGACCAGTACCTGGGGCGTTGGGTCGCCTCGCAGACAGATGTCGACGTAATCCTGTGGGAAGGGTCGTGCATGGTTCATGAGCGGTTCACCGGGGCTGAGATCGCCGAGTACCGGAGGGACATGGGCCCGATCCAGGTGATCGCCCATCCCGAGTGCCCACCCGACGTCCTCGCCGAGGCCAATTACGTCGGATCGACCCACGGGATGATCAACTGGGTGACGACCCACCAGCCCGATCGGGTGATGATGATCACCGAGTGCTCGATGGCCGACAACGTGGCCCTGGAGACCCCCAACACCGAATACGTGCGCCCCTGCAACTTCTGCCCGCACATGAAGCGGATCACCCTGGAGAACATCCGGACCTCGCTGGCCACCCTCACTCACCAGGTGGAGATCCCCGCCGCCATCGCAGAGCGGGCCCGTCGTGCCGTCATGCGGATGCTCGAAGTCGGTCGGCAGGACTGAGGCACCTACATGCCCGAAGTCACCCGTCTCGACGCCCCGCTCGTGGTCGGGGCCGGCGTGGCCGGTCTGACCGTCGCCCTCGGGCTGCCCCGGGCTCACGTGATCACCGCGCCCGAGATGGGCTCGACCTGGTGGGCCCAGGGAGGGATCGCCGTCGCCATCTCCGATGAGGATTCGCCGCGGCGGCATTCTGACGACACCCTGAGTGTGAGCGGGGGGCTGGGGGTCAAGCGTGTGGTGGACCTGCTCACCGGCAGCGGTCCGGCCGCGGTGGAGCGTCTCATCGCCCTCGGGGCCGAGTTCGACCGGGACGATGCCGGCGAGCTGATGCTGGGCCGGGAGGGGGGGCATCAGATCCGGCGGGTGATCCACGCCGATGGTGATGCCACCGGGGCGGAGGTGATGCGGGCCCTCAACGTGGCGGTGGAGGCTTCAGACCGGATCGACACCATCGAGGGGCGGGTGGTCGACCTGGTGATGGTCGACGACCGAGTGGCTGGTGTGGTCACTGCCGACGGCAAGGAGCGGACCGTTCTGCTCGCCCCCGCCGTTGTCCTCGCCACAGGTGGTGCGGGCCGCCTCTATTCGCGCACCACCAACCCACCCGGGGTCACCGGAGATGGGATCGCCATGGCCGGTCGTGTGGGCGCCCGCCTGGCCGACCTCGAGTTCGTCCAGTTCCACCCCACCGCCCTCCACGCCGGGAAGGACCCGATGCCACTGATCACCGAGGCCCTGCGTGGTGACGGGGCGATCCTGGTGGATGCCCATGGGCGGCGGTTCATGGATCAGTACCACCCGATGGCCGAGCTGGCTCCTCGCGACATCGTGGCCCGGGCCATCTTCTGGCAGTACGACAAGGGCTCCGGCGCCTATCTCGACGCCAGTTCCATCATGAACTTCGCCGATCGCTACCCGACGGTGTACGCCCACGCCATATCGGTCGGGCTCGACCCCTCCGAGCACCTGCTCCCGGTCTCGCCCGCCGCCCACTACTACATGGGAGGCATCGACGCCGACGTGAACGGGAGGACCTCGGTGCCCGGTTTGTGGGCGGTGGGGGAGTGCAGCTCTACCGGGGTGCACGGGGCCAACCGGCTCGCCTCCAACTCCCTGCTCGAGGGGCTGGTGTTCGGGGCGCGGGTCTCGGCCGATGTCGCCGCCAATCTTCTCGAACCGGCCGGGGAGCCGACCGCGCCCAAGGAGGCGTTCGATCTCCCCCTCGTGGCCGGGCCCGCCCTGGAGGACCTGCGCCGGATCATGTGGGAGCGGGTTGGCCTGGTGCGCACCGGGGACGGCCTGTGGGAGGCGCGGAGCAACATCCTCGAGATGGAGACGGTGCTCCGCCGCACGATCGCCGGGCGTGTCGCCTTCGAATTGTCCCTGATGGTGGTGCTGGCAGCCCTCCGCCGCTCGGAATCGAGGGGTGGCCACTACCGGGCCGACTACCCCGAGCCCGATCCGATGCAGGAGCATCGCACCTTGATCGACCCAACCCGGGCCGAGATGACCGTCATCGGGTGATGGACCGGTCCGACTACGCGGACCTCGTGGCCCGGGCCCTGTCCGAGGACCTGGGGGATCGGGGTGACATCACTTCCTCGGCGTGTGTCCCCGAGACGATGAAGAGCGAGGCCGAGCTCGTGGCTCGAGCCCCCGGCGTGATCGCGGGGCTGGAGGTGGCTGCCTACGTGTTCGAGACAATCGATCCGACGGTGCGCCTCGACCGCCTCGTCGAAGACGGTGATTGGGTGCTCGAGGCTGAGGTGATCGCCAGGGTCGAGGGCTCTTCCCGGTCCATCCTGGCCGGAGAGCGCACTGCCCTCAACCTGCTGGGCCGGATGTCGGGGGTGGCCACGGCGACCGCCCGTCTGGTGGCCGCAGTAGACGGGACCGGGGCGAGGATCACCGACACCCGGAAGACGATGCCGGGGCTGCGCGCCCTGGACAAGTACGCCGTGCGGATGGGTGGAGGAGTCAACCACCGATACGGCCTGTACGACGCGGTGATGATCAAGGACAACCACCTCGTCGCCGTGGGCAGCATCTCGGAAGCGGTGGTGGCGGCGCGAGCCGAGGTCGGGCCCGACGTCATGATCGTGGTGGAGGTGGTCGACCTGGAGCAGCTTGCTGAGGCTGTCGCAACCGACGCCGATCGGGTGTTGCTGGACAACATGAGCCCCGACCTGCTCGGTAGGGCGGTGGCGTTGGTCGACGGGCGTCTCGTCACCGAAGCCTCAGGCGGGATCACTGCCGACAATGTGAGGAGGGTTGCCGAAACCGGTGTCGACCTCATCTCGGTCGGTTGGATCACCCATTCGGCTCCCCAACTCGACATCGCCCTGGATTTCCTGTCCTCGAGCGCAGAGGCGTAATTTCCCATTCATATGGACAAGCAACCTGTACGGGTGGCAGTGACCGGGGCGGCCGGTCAGATCGGCTACAGCCTGTTGTTTCGCATCGCCGCCGGCGAGATGCTGGGCACCGACCAGCCAGTCATCCTCAACATGTTGGAGATCACCCCGGCGCTGCCGGCCCTGGAGGGGGTGACCATGGAGATCGACGATTGCGCCTTCCCACTGGTCTCGGGTATGACGATGACCGACGACGCCGAATCCGCCTTTTCCGGGGCGGAGGTGGCCCTCCTGGTCGGGGCCATGCCCCGCAAGGCGGACATGGAACGCTCCGACCTGCTCGAGGCCAACGGCGCCATCTTCACCGCTCATGGGCGCGCCCTGGCGGCGGCGGCGAGCCCGGAGGTGAAAGTGCTCGTGGTGGGTAACCCGGCCAACACCAACGCCCTGATCGCCATGAACAATGCCGGGGGTCTCGACCCGGCCGGGTTCACCGCCATGACCCGCCTCGATCACAATCGGGCGGTGACACAACTGGCCGCTCGAGTGGGGCGCCCGGTCACCTCGGTGAAGAGGATGACTGTCTGGGGCAACCACTCCACCACCCAATACCCCGATCTGTTCCACTGTGAGGTGGACGGGGAGCCGGCCTACCAGCTGGTGAACGACCACGAATGGGTCGAACAGGTCTTCATACCGACGGTGGCGAAGCGTGGCACGGCGATCATTCAGGCCAGAGGGGCCTCATCCGCCGCATCGGCGGCCAACGCCGCCATCGCACACGTCCGTGATTGGTGGCATGGGACCCCGGAGGGAGACTGGGTCTCGGTCGGTCGGCGCTCGGACGGCTCCTATGGAGTCCCCGAAGGGTTGATGTCGTCGTTTCCCTGTATTGCCCGGGGGGGCAGATGGGAGATCGTCAAGGGTCTGGAGATCGACGAGTACTCGCGGTCGAAGATCGACGCATCGGTCGCCGAGCTGATCGAAGAGCGTGAAGCGGTCCGGGAGCTGGGGCTGATCTGAGGCTCTCAGCCTGCGAAGACGACGCCGGCCTCGATGGTCTTCGTCAGTATTCGACGTCGAGATCGGCTACTGCGGCGCCCCACTGCTGGATCGCTCCTTGATGCATCATGAGCTTGGCCAGATTGCCCGATACTTTCAGCTTCCCGGTCATGAAGGCGGTCTGGGTGTTGAGTTCGCCCTTGGAGACCGCGCTCGCAGTGTCATAGGTCTGCTTCACAGTGACGTCGGCCTCATCGAGAGATCCGACGCCCATCTCGGCGTTGCCCCCTGAAGCCCTCAGGAAATAGTCGACCTCCCCCTCGGGGGCATCGGCCACATTGAACTGGATGGTGAGATCGGCGGTGCCGATGGCGTTGCGGAAGCCCTCGTGGGCATTGAGGGCGGAGGTGACGTCAGACGCCCATTGTTCGCTGAGAAACTTCGACACGTATCGGCTCCTTGCTGATGACTGGCCGTGATGGTACTCGGCGACTGAACTTTGAGTGAACGATCAAAAGCGGTTCAGATCAGGCGGGCGATGGAGGTCTCGGCCCCCTGGGAGAGACGAACGAGCGGGGCGCGGGGGTGACCCGAATCGAGACCCGCCGCCTTCGACGCTGCCTTCACCCCGGGCACTCCGTGCGCCTCGACCGCCGAGCTGATCTCACTGAGTTGCCTCTGCAGCCGACGCGCCTTGGCCGGGCTCTCCTTGGCCGCCGCCATGGTCCTGAGCACCAGGTCAGGGACGTAGTTGCCCGACCCGGTGATGGCCCCATAACAGCCGACTGCGATGGCGGCGGTGAGGGCACTGCTCGACCCGCTGTAGAGGATGAACTCGGCGGGTGTGGCATGGATGATCGACTGGAGCCGGACCACGTCCCCGCTCGAGTCCTTCATTCCCACGATGTTGTCGTGCCGCGCCAGCTTCGAGACGAGATCGACCGGGAGGCTGTACGCCGTGACCGCCGGCACCGAGTAGAGAAAGACCGGCAACGGTGAGGCGTCGGCGATGGCGCGGTAATGTCGGAGCACCGCATCGTCACGACCCCGGCTCAGCGTGGTGGGGGTCATCACGAGGACACTGTCGGCGCCTCCATCGACCGCTTCCCTCACCTGGCTCAGCGCCAGTCGGGTCGACTCGGCGGCGATGCCCACCATGAAATGGGTCTTTCGCCGACGCCCGGCGCGAACCAGACGCTGGCGCTCACCCGGCTCCAGGTAGGGGCCTTCCCCGTTCGAGCCGCCGATGACGAACCCTTCGATCCCGGCCTCCGCGAGGACCCTGAGGTTGGTGGTGTGGGCCTCGACGTCTAGCTCACCCATCCTGGTGAAAGGGGTGATGAGGGCGGGCATGTAGTCGGGGGGCGGGAGCATCCGCCCAGGTTAGGAGGAGGCCCGGGTGGTCCTAGGCAGGGGCGGGTGGTTCCATCCGGAACACGGCGTCGTCGGTGAAGTCGACGGTCCCGGTCCACCACAGGAAGTCGGTGAACCACTCGTGCTCGAACGTGACCCGGACTCCGGTCCAGTGCACGCCGGCGGCGGAGACCCGATCGGCCGGGTCCCAGCCGGAGCCGAGATGCTCGGCGTTCCAGGACGAGCCGTTGCATACCACCAGGCTCGGATCGCCCGGCGTGTACGGCGAGTAGCGCCGTGTCAGCGAGGAGGTCGACCCGGGGTAGCTCCCGGTGGCGTCAGAGCGGTAGATTTGGACCTCCTCGACCTGACCCGAGGTGAGTGACTGGAGGGCGCCGGAGGCGGCCTCCAGGATGACGCAGTCGGCGTCGCCGTAGTTGGCGGCGGAGGCGGCGACGCGACCCCCCTCCCGGGAGGAAATGGTCACTGACAGCCAGTCACGGAAGGCCATGCCGTATTCGAACGCACCGAGAGCGAGCATGACCAGGAACCCGAAGACCAGGGCGAACTCGACCAGGGTGGCCCCCTGGTCGGAGCCATCTCGTCGGGGGAGTCTGAGTCGTCTCACTCGTTGGGGACCAGATGGACCGGGTTGCCGATTATCTTCGCCGCCCAGGTGGTGCGGTCGTGAGGTTGGGAGTTGTCGATCTCCATCTTCCACCAGCAGTTGGTGGTGCAGGTGTAGTTGTCGGGGATGGCGACTTGGGCGGTTACCCAGAGCCCGTTGAAGAAGGAGGCGCCGTCTGAGGTCTGGATGCTGCAGCTACCCGAACCGGAGTCCACTGTGGTCCCGGCCTCGTTCTTGGCCACCCAGTCGCAAGTAGCCGTGTTCCCCGCCGGGTTCTTCACCGTCATGTAGGCGTCTTCGTCGTCCTCGCCCGGGTCGTAGAACTCGAGTTGGAGGGTCTTGCCGGCATGGACTTGGGCCACTTCGGCCACGTTCAGGGTCGAGATGCCCGACTGGTTGGTGAAGATGGAGATGTCGTTGATGCCGTAGACCCGGGCGTTGGCGCTACTGCTGGTGTTGGCCCGGACCGCGAACTGGTTGGTCCCACCGTCATTCCCGTCGGTCCAAACCCGGACCACGTAGATCCCGGGGGCAACGGAGCCGGACAGGGTGCACAGGGTGCGCCATTGGTTCTTATAGGTGCTCGAACTGGCCCCCGAGCTGATGTTGAACGCCCCGGTGCCGCTGGAGCACCCGGTGATGACCGCGTTGTCGGTCGGGTCGAGCGGGGTCGAGTCGAACCGGTACATCTGGAAATGCGTGTCTGCCCCGCCGTTGGTGTCCTGTTCCCGGTCGCCCGTCTCGACATCGAAACTGGTCCGGTTGTAGAACCCGGCGTCGTAGACCGAGACGGTTAGCCCGGTGACTCCTTAGGGAACGTCGATGGCGAGGTAGTAGCCGTTGGATCGATACTCGGTGTTGGTCGACTCCTGGTTCCAGGTGCTGTCGTTGTCCCAGTACAGGGTGGAGTGGGCATCGCCGTTCCACTTGTTGGTATAGGGCCCGGAAACGGCCGCCCAGAATCTCTGGGCTGTCGCTGGATCGCAGTCGCCGCTTTCGATGCTGGTGATACCGATCCCGAAGCAGGGATCGGGGCTCCCGATCGGCACCGGCTTCACGTATTCGGCGGTGGCTCGCCTGGTCACATCGAAGGTGTCGATGCCGAGCACCTTGAGGAAGAAAGTCGGCACCGTGGTCGACAGCGAGACCTCGAGCTTGTTGTCGGCCAATGCTTGCCAGTTGAGCTCGTCGGCGCCGCCACCGGCCAGCGGAGCCCCGTTCACCTCGCCGATGTCCCAGCCGTTGGCGTTGGCCCCATCGACTGCCTGGTCCACCACCTCGGGGATGTCACCGGGGAGGAAGACGACACCGGCCAGCGCCGACGAGTCGGCGGCACGCTGGAGACGAGCGCCATTCAGATAGAGCCAGCCAAGGTCGACGGCAAAGGCGGAGATCCCGATCAGCAAGACGAGGATGGCGGCGACGAACGGCAGCGCCGCTCCCTTCTCGTCGTCATCGTTGCTGGCGAGGCGCCTGGAGAACTCGATCAGTCGTTTCATTCGAAGGCCTTTGGTTCGAGGCGGGTCAGGGTCGTCTCATCGATCTGGAAGGTCCCGCGGAAGGGTGGGAAGCCGGTGACCCAGTCGCGGGTCATGATCACCCGCACCCCGATGATGTCGAGCGGGTCGGTCCCGACTGTGGTCTGGCGGTCGGTCGGGGCCCAGTTGATCGGGTTGATGTCCCAGCCGTCGGCCGTCGTCGAAGGCACGTTGCACACGGTTGGGTCCTTGCCCGGGATGTAGGTGGCGACGTTGGTGAGACCCTGGTTGCCGGTCCCCTCGTCGGCCTTGAAGATCTGGATCTCGTCGATGCGCGATAGATCCCCGTCGGTGGCGAGACCGCCGAGGCCGCGCAAGATGGCGCAGTCGGCGGCCGGGTCGTCCCCGGCCAGTGCTCCGAGACGAGCCCCCTCACGGGAGATGTAGGAGACGGTGAGATAGTCCTTGAAGGCCAGACCGATCTCCAGGGTGCCCATGATGATCAGGACCAGGATGGGAAAGACGAGCGCGGCCTCGACCAGTGTGGCCCCACGCTCCTTGGTTCCTCTCAACACAGACAACCTCGCATCCCGGATTTATCGGCGGAACAGTGCCTTTGCCTTTAGGGCAATACGCGCCGAATCACCTGGTGATTTTCAGGGCGCACCCCCGGTGCCGGGCGGCAGCGTCAAGACCCTGTTGTGACCGCGCCTGCCAACCCTTGACAATGGGGAGGATAAGGCGCGGGTTGGCCGCGGTGAATAGGTCGAAATGCTCAGTTAGCCGTGTGGCGGTTGATCAGGGAGGCGGCGCCGAGCCGTAGTTGACCGGTTCGAGCCGCATGATGGAGCGATTGGACCACTCCACTGCGCCTCTCCACCAGAGGAAACCGGTGATCCAGTTGTGTTGGTAGGTGACCTCGACTCCCAGCCAATCCCGGTCGGTTCCGGTGTTGTCGCGCGACGTCTCCACCCACGGAGTGGACGGTGTCAGCACCCAACTGGTGCAACGGAGGATCTCGCCTTCGTCGGGATCTACAGGTCCTCCGCTCAGGGGGCGATAGGCCGAGAACGCCCCGTCGGTGCCTGCTGCCGGGTTGTGGTCGAAGATCTTGATCCGGAGCACGCTGTTGCTCGACGTCGAGGACAGGGATGCGGCTGCTGCCTCGAGGATGGCGCAGTCGGCTCCGTCCACCGGCCCGACCGAGGCGCCGACGCGGGCACCCTCACGTGAAGAGGCGGCCAGGCCGAACCAGCTGCGAAATGCCATGCCGTATTCGAAGGCGCCCATGACGATGAGGAGGAGCAGCCCCGCTATCAGAGCCGTCTCGATGGCCACCGCCCCTGAGTCGTCGCCTCGCCTGCGCATCTCAGTCCACCAAGCTCACCGGGTCGCCGGAGACACGGGCGGTCCAGGTGGTGCGGTCATGCGCCTGCCCGCTCGTCTCGATATGGGCCTTCCACCAGCACCCGTTGCCGGCGAGGACGCAGCTGTATCCATCCAATTGGATGTCGATGTTGAGCCAGCGGGCGTTGTATTTCTGGTTGGAGATGTCGATGTCGCAATCAGGACTGGTCTGCACCGAGCCGCCCGGGGTGGAGAATTGGCAGGACCAGGTGCCGCTCGGAGGCAGGATCTGGATCGAGGCGGAGCCGTCGTTGTCCCCAAGGTCCCAGATGTCGAGCTCGAATAGCTTTCCTTCGTGCTCGGGGCGAATCTCGGCCAACCAAGGGAGTGCCTCGCCCCCATCGAAGTTGACGTAGATCGACATGTCGAGAATGCCGAACACCTTGGGCTGGGTGGGACCGGCCACCGAGGCCTGGATGCCGAATTTGGTCGACCCCTCCCACAGTGGCGCCGGGAGTTGCAACACCCAGACTCCCTCGGTGAGGTCGCCGCCGACGAAGCAGTTGTTGGGCCCGTTCCAGGTGTTCTGATGGCCGAAGTTGAGATCGTCGTCGACCGGGAAGATCCCTGAGCAGGCGAGGCTGGTGTTGTCGGTGGGATCGGTCGGGGTGGTGTCAGGTCGGAAGAGGTTGTACTCGAGATAGACCCCGCGCTGGCCGACGGGCCAGTCGTCCCACGTCCAGGAGAGGTCGCCGGTCGGCGAGCCGCCCACCTCGATGTAGTGCCCGCCGTCGAAGAACTCGAGATTCAGGTTGTCCGAGTCGGGGCCCACCTCGATCCCGTAGTAGTAGCCACCTGCTCGATAGTCGCCGTTCTCGGGGCCGTTGCATCCCGGTGACGAGGCCTCGTTGTTCATCGAGGTGCAGCGGGAGGCATAGGGATCGCCCTGCTGGATCTCGGTGTATTGCCCGTTGATCGCCGCCCAGAAGTCGACGTCGGGCCCGCCGAAGTGGTTGTCCGGGCTGCCGAGGCGAACCGGCTTCACGTACTGGGCATGGGCGGTCTGGGAGAGGGTGAAGGTGTCGAACCCGATGAGACGGAGGAAGAAGGTGTCGACGCTGGTGTCGAGGGTGACCCGGTATTCGTTCTCAGCGATCACTTCGTCGTCCATGGTGGTGAGACCGCCGATGGGGAAGCGGTTGGCGGCGGCGGCGAGCTCGGCGTCATCCCTCGCCTCGTCTTCGAATCCGGGAAGGTTGACCACGCCGGCGAGGGCGGCGGCGTCGGCGGCCGCCTGGAGCCGCGCGTTCCAGAGCAGGATCCAACCCAGATCGGTGGCGAAGGCGGCCATGCTGAGTAGGACGACCAAGGTGCCGGCGATCCAGACCAGGGCTGCCCCACGATCGTCCTTGCTGCGACGGAACCTCTTGATCATGGCCCTGCGAATCCTTCCGGCTCGAGACGGGAGATGGTTTGCTCGTCGATGGTGATGAAGCCGTTGAACGGCGGGAATCCGGTGAACCAGTCATGGGTGTACACCATCTTCATCCCGATCAAGTCGGGTGAGACCCCGTTGCCCACCAGGGCATTTCGCTCGGTGTGGTCCTGGCTGATGGTGCACATCCAGTTGCCACAGTTGGGTGGAGTGGAGTCGCATATCGTGGGGTCGCCCGACGGGTTCCAGTAGGTGTTGATCGTGCCGGCGAGGGGGTCCCCCGTACCGGGGCTTGCCTCGAAGATCTCGATGCGATCGAGCCGGTTGAGGCTGTTGCCCAACTCCAATGCCTGGACCGCCTTGGCCACGGCTATGCAATCCCCGGTCTCGTCGGTCCCTCGGGCGCTCAGGATCCGGGTTCCGTCACGGACCGCGTTGGATACGGTCAGATAGCTCTTGAACGCCCCGCCCAACTCGAAGACCCCGATGATGAGCATGAGCAGGATCGGCATGAGCAGGGCCATTTCGGCCAGGGCCGCGCCGCGCTCTTGCCGTACGCGCGAGCGAGCCCTCCCCCGCCCAGATGTATTGCCCCACTTCCTCAAAGTCGCCCATCCCCTTGTCGTCCCCGGTCAAAGGTGCCTCCGCGACCCGGGGATCGACCACAAATTAGTGGAGTTGGTGCACTCCGTAAATGGGGCACCCTGCGATGTGGCAATGAGCGCTAGTCACCCGCGCGGTGGGAATGCGCTAGGGGATGAGATGGATCGGGTTCCCGATCATGTAGGCCCGCCAGGTCGTGGTGTCGTTGACCCCGGACGGATAGGAGTAATTCATCTTCCACCAGCAGGTGGTGCAGGCGTATTCCGGAGGGAGGTCCATCTCGAATTTGAGCCAGCGGCCGTTGTATTCCTGCGGGGTGACCGTCTCCTGGCAATTGCTCCCCGCCCCGATCGTCTGTTGCAGGGCCCAGGGCTGGGTGGGGTTGGTCCTGTCGTAGATCCGGCACTCGCCGTCGTTGAACACCGCCCCATCCGGCCCCATCACCTGGAGGGTGCCGGTGGCGGCGGACTCGCCCGGGTCGTAGAGCTCCACCACGAATGTCTTGCCGTGGTAGTAGGTGGGCACCTCGGCCAGGAAGAACGAGGTGGTCGAGCCGTCGGCGTTGTTGTAGATCGAGAAGTCGCCCAGGGCGAACAGGTTGCCGCTGGTCGACCGCACCGAGTAGCGGTTGAGGCCGGCCCGGTCGGCCGTGGCCCCCGGATCGACGTGGCGCACTTCGAGCACGAAGATCCCCGCCCCTGATTGGGTCCAGCATCCTTGCCCGTCCGGTGGCACGAAGCTGTATCCGTTGCCCACCGGAACCTGGGGCTGGGGCGGGATCGTGGCCTGGCAGAGCAATGCGTTGTCGGAGATGTCGAGCGGCGTCGGGTCGGGGGCGTAGAGGGCGACGTGCATGGTCGGTCCGCACGCCGCGGTGTTGTTTCCCCAGTCCTCGCACCCGCGGTCACCGGTGCGGATGTCGTCACCGGTCGGGTTTCCCCCGGAGATGTTGTGGAAGGCGAGGTCGTTGAACTGGACCGTGAAGCCGGATCCGGACTCGATGCCGTAGAGATATCCCCCGGTCCGGGCGATCGGGTTCTGGGCGCACGACGGATTGTCGTTGGCCGAGGCGCACCAGGACGAATAGGCGTCGCCCATGATGGTGCTGGTCCACTTACCGTGGATGTTGGCCCAGAAGTTGGAGCCGCAACCGGTGAACACCTCGGGATCGCAGCTGTTCCCGAACTGGTTGTCGGGGCTGCCCAGCTTGAGCGGTGGTATGTACTCCGCAGTCGCGGTCCGGGAGATGGTCATCGTGTCGAAGCCGAGGATCCTGGCGAAGAAGGTCGGGACCACGTCGGTGACCGTCACTTGGAGGTGGTTCGGCTCGGTCGAGTCGGTGCTCGGGATCACGGTCACGTCCAGCTCCGAGTCGTCGTAGCCGTTACGGAGGGCGATGTCGATGGCCGTCGCGTCGGCCGTCCCCACCTGGGCCGGCAGCCAGATCACCCCGCCGAGGGCGGCGGCATCGGCGGCTCGCTGGACCCGGCTCGCGTTCAGATAGAACCAGGCGAGGTCGGAGCCGAACGCCGCCATCCCCATGAGAACGACCATCGAGGCGGCGACCAGGGCGAGTGCGGCACCCCGATCCTCCTCGCGCGCCCTCTTGATCAGCTTCCTCATTGGGTGCCCCTGGTGTCGGGCTCTATTTGCATCACCGCGGTCTCGGTCCAGTCGACTGTGGGGAATGGGAATATGCCGGTGACACTGGAGTGGGAGAAGGTGACCTCGACTCCGAGGACATCGAGTGTCGGGGGCACCCGGTCGCGCCCCGAAGCGGCCCAGGGGCAGCCGTTGTCACATGAGAGGGAGTTGAGTGGCGAATCGCAGTCGAGGCTGCCGACGGGGGAGTACTCATTGATCGCACCCACCACCGGCTCTCCCAATCCGTCGGCCATGAAGATCCTCACTGTTTGGAGGTCGCCGAATCGGAGGTTGCAGGAGGCCTCCTCGACCGCCTCGAGGATCAGGTCGTCGGCATCGACGCCACCCTGGTTGAAGTCGGCGGCGGCGGCGCCGGTGCGCGCTCCTTCACGGGCGGCGTTGGTCACCGTCAGATAGTCGACCACCAGGAACCCGATCTCGGAGAGCCCGATCCCGACCAGGATGAGCATCGGGAGGACGATCCCGACCTCAACCAGTGAGGCCCCCCGCTCGAGACGGCGTCTCATGACTCGAACACCTGGGGCTCGATCTGGAAGTCGGTTGCAGTGGTGAAGTCGGTGGAATCGAAGAAGTAGTTGGTGAGCCATTCATGGGTGAACTGGACCTCGACACCTATCCGGTCGAGGTTGGGCGCCTCGACGTCACGGTCGGCCGGGTCCCAGTTGGGCACCGTGTAGGTGTCCCGGAAAGGCTCGGGGCAGGGAGTCCAGTCACAGCAACCGACGAGGATGTTCCCCGGCGAGTTGTCGCTGCAGTCGGACCCGGGGGTGTAGGAGTAGAGCTGTGACTCGCCGCCAATCGAGGCCTCGAACACCCGGACGGTCATACCGTTGGCAATCCCGGCCGGCGCCAGGGTTCGCTCGATGTCTCGCAGCACCTGGATGTCGGCCCTGGGGTCGTCGCCGTAGGTTGCCCCGGCCCGCGCTCCCTCCCTCGCCGCGTGACTGACCGAGAGCCAGTCTTTGAAGGCCAGCCCGAACTCGACGATGGCGAACAACGCCAGGAACAAGAGGGCGTAAACGAGCGCCGCCTCGACCATCGTGGCGCCGCGCTCTCCACTCTCGGGTCTGTTCATCCCATCTCTATTCGGTTGAGCCCCCGACCTCACTCTATGTGAGGAAAGCCTACCCACAGTGGTTACAGCGTGGGTCAGGTTAGGTCGATCGACCGTGTTGGCAAGGGAAAAATGGAGATCCGGGGGATCAGGCTATTGGGCGACGAGACGACGGTTCTTGAGCTTCGCCTTGAGGTAGTCGGCGTTCATCATGGCGATGAAATCGATCGAGATCTGCTTCGGGCACGCCTTCTCGCACTCGCCGTGATTGGTGCACGAACCGAAGTACTCCTCCATCACCTCCACCATGTTCTCGGTCCGTGCCCAGCGCTCCGCTTGCCCTTGAGGGAGGAGGTTGAGATGGCTGATCTTGGCCCCGGTGAAGAGGTTGGCCGCCCCGTTGGGGCAGGCGGCGACGCATGCGCCACAACCGATGCACGCCGCCGCATCGAACGCCGCATCGGCTACAGCCTTGGGGACCGGGACGATGTTGGCGTCGGGAGCGGACCCGGTCTCGACGGTGATGAAGCCGCCGGCTTCGATGATCCGGTCGAAGGCGCTCCGGTCGACCACCAGATCGCGGATCAGGGGGAAACCAGCGGCACGCCAGGGCTCCACGGTGATGGTCACCCCGTCCCGGAACTTGCGCATGTGGAGCTGGCACGTGGCCGTGCCCAACTGGGGCCCGTGGGCCTGCCCGTTGATCATCACACCGCATGATCCGCAGATCCCCTCACGGCAGTCGTGGTCGAAGGCGACCGGGTCCTCGCCCTGGTTGACCAGCCTCTCGTTGAGCACGTCGAGCATCTCGAGAAACGACATGTCCGGCGAGATGGCGGACACGTCGTAGGTCTTGAACGCACCGGGCTGATCCGGGCCTGCCTGGCGCCATACCTGGAGGGTTATGTTCACTTGTAACTCCGGGTGGCCAGGGTGACGCTCTCGAACTCGAGCGGCTCCATGGTCAGCTCTGGTTTGGCCGGGTCTCCGGTCCACTCCCATGTTGCGACGTGGGCGAACTCGTCGTCCCGGCGCAGGGCCTCGCCTTCCTCGGTTTGGTACTCCTCGCGGAAGTGACCACCGCACGACTCCTCGCGATGGAGGGCGTCGAGACACATCACTTGCGCCAACTCGAAGAAGTCCTCGACCCGGCCCGCCCGTTCCAGGCTCTGGTTGAAGCTGTCTTCGGTTCCCAGGACCCGGGCGTCGCTCTTGAACTCCTCGTAGAGGGCCGGAATCTCCGATAGCGCCTTCTGCAGACCGGTCTCGCTGCGTGACATGCCGCAGTAGTCGAACATGATCTTGCCCAGCTCCTTGTGGAACCAATCGACAGTGCGGGTGCCTCGAAGCGAGAGGAAGCGCCCCACCCGATCCTTCACCTCTCGGGTGGTCTCGGCGAACACAGGATCGTCGGCGGGCACCGGGGGCTGATTGAGGAAGTCGGCCAGGTAGTCGCCGATCGTGTAGGGAAGGACGAAGTACCCGTCGGCCAACCCCTGCATCAGGGCCGAGGCCCCCAGCCGGTTGGCCCCGTGATCGGAGAAGTTGGCCTCGCCGATGGAATACAGCCCGGGGATGGTGGTCATGAGGTTGTAGTCGACCCACAACCCCCCCATCGTGTAGTGAGGCGCCGGGTAGATCCGCATCGGCACCTGATAGGGGTCCTCGTCGGTGATCCGCTCGTACATCTCGAACAGGTTGCCGTATCGCTCTTCGATGGCCCCCCGGCCGTCACGGGCGCTGGCGTCGGCGAAGTCGAGATAGACACCGTTCTTCAGGGGCCCGACGCCCTTGCCCCCGTCGACGATCCGCTTGACCGCACGTGAGGCGACGTCACGTGGCACAAGGTTGCCGAAGGCCGGGTAGCGCCGCTCCAGGAAGTAGTCCCGCTCACCCGATGGGATCTCCCCGGGCGCCCGCTTGTCTCCCGGTTCGGCAGGCACCCAGATCCGGCCATCGTTGCGCAGCGACTCGGACATGAGGGTGAGCTTCGACTGGAACTCGTCCGATGCCGGGATGCAGGTCGGGTGGATCTGGGTGAAACAGGGATTGGCGAATCCGGCTCCCCGGCGGTGGGCCCGCCAGATGGCGGTGACGTTGCTGGCCATGGCGTTGGTGGACAGGTAGAAGACGTTGCTGTAGCCACCGGTGGCGAGGACGACGGCGTGACCGGAATGTGCGGATATCTCGCCGGTGACGAGGTCGCGGATCACGATCCCGACGGCCCGACCCTCCTTCACGACCACGTCGAGCATCTCGGTGCGGTTGCGCAGCTTCACCTTGCCCAGCGCGACCTGACGCGCCATCGCCTGGTAGGCCCCGAGCAGCAACTGCTGACCGGTCTGCCCCCTGGCGTAGAACGTCCTTGCCACCTGGGCCCCGCCGAAAGAGCGGTTGTCGAGCAGGCCCCCGTACTCGCGGGCGAAGGGAACCCCCTGTGCGGTGGCCTGATCGATGATGTTGACCGACTCCTGGGCCAGGCGGTAGACGTTGGCCTCCCGGCTGCGGTAGTCGCCGCCCTTCACCGTGTCGTAGAAGAGACGATGGATCGAGTCACCGTCGTTCTTGTAGTTCTTGGCCGCGTTGATTCCGCCCTGGGCGGCGATCGAGTGGGCCCGTCTCGGTGAGTCGTGGAATGTGAACATCTCCACGTCGTAGCCGAGCTCGGCGAGCGTGGCCGCACTCGAGGCCCCGGCGAGGCCGCTGCCGACGACGATGATCTTGAACTTACGCTTGTTGGCCGGGTTGACCAGCTTGATCGAGAACTTGTGGTTGTCCCACTTCTCGTCGATGGTCCCGTCCGGGACCTTGGCCTGGAGCTCGAGCGCCATCGCTACTCCACGAACCCGAACAGGACGGCCAGGGGCATTATCGAGTTGCCCACCGTCACCAGGATGGCGAGGCCGATGGCGAAATAGCGACGGGCCACGTTGAATCGGGGATGGTTGATCCCCATGCTCTGGAACATCGACCAGGCGCCGTGGTAGAGGTGCAGCCCGAGCAGGGCCATGGCCACCACATAGAAGATCGTGACCGGGGCGCGGGAGAACGAAGCGACGAAGTTGGCGTAGACGGCGCCCCTCTCCCAGGTCTCCGGGGCGGCGGGCTGGATCCCCCAGGTGAGGTCGGCGAGGTGGAAGAGGAGGAAGGCGAGGAAGATCACCCCGCTCCAGCGCATGGTGCGGCTGGCGTAGTTGGCAGCGACGTAGCTGCGCGGGCTGTTGTAGTCCACGGGGCGCGCTCTCCGGTTCATGATCGTCAGCGAATAGGCGGCGTGGACGTGAAGGAGGAAGGCCACGATCAGCCCCGTACGTAGGATCCACAACGCCACGTGCTCGGGTAGGAACGGGACCAGGAGCTCACGCAAGGCGTGGGCGTAGATGTCGATGTCGGGGACGCCGTCGACGTCCGGGAGGAAGATCTTCCAGTTCCCGATCATGTGGAGCACGACGAACCCGATGATGGCGAGACCGGTGAGGGCCATCACCCACTTCTTCCCGACCGCCGATCGGTAGAAGCTGACCGGCCAGGGGGCCCTTCTCTCTTCGATCGTCGTTGACACCGGTTCTCATTATGGCAACTCGCGCGCCATCCGCCTGTGCCACCACCTGGCGAGTGGAGACGCAAGACGCGACAAGGGAAAAAGGGCGCATCGGGGTTGACGGCGCGCGCGCCGACCCTTAATCTCAAACGTGTAATTACACGGTTGTGAGGAGTCCCTGATGCAGAGCAAGCTCATCCAAGCCCTGGCCATAGGTGAGCTGTCCTGGCAGGACTACGCCAACTGCCGTGGCGCCGACGCCGATCTGTTCTTCCCCGAGCGGGGGGCTTCCACCCGGAAGGCGAAGGCGATCTGCGCCGCCTGTGAGGTGCGGGTCGAATGTCTCGACTACGCGGTCGACATGGGCGAGAAATTCGGCATCTGGGGTGGTCTCAGCGAACGGGAGCGGCGTCGGGTCCGCCGTGAGCGCTCGGTGCGCGAGCGCAAGGTCGGTTGACTCAGAGATAGAGCCCGGTCTGGTCCTCGCCCGGCTTGGCCGGGTTGGCCGGGCCAAGCGCCCGCCGCTGCACCTCGGCGAGTTGGGTCTGAGCGGCCATCTGTTGACTCCACAGCGAGGCCTGAATCCCGTGGAACAACCCTTCCAGCCATCCGATGAGCTGGGCCTGGGCGATCCTGAGCTCGGCCTCGGTGGCGTTGGTGTTGTCGAGTGGGACCATGACCTCGTTGAACTCGTCGAGCAGGTCCTGGGACAGCACTTCGCGTAATTCGTCGAGCGATCGGGCGTGGACATCAGCGAGCCTCTTCCGACCCCCGTCGTCGAGCGGCGCGTGGCGGACCTCGTCGAGCATGGCCCGTGTCATCGAGGCGATGCGAATCAGCTTGGTGGGCTCCGAGACCGGTGACTCGACCTCCCCCTCCGACTGCCGACCCCCCTCCTCGACCTGGTCCGGCTTCACCGTTTCTTCCATGGGACCCAGCCTATCGGTTCCCCCCAGCCATTCCGTTCCGGCGCGGAGGGACGGGTCAGGCCCGGACCTCGTCTCGCATGAAGGCGACGTAGGCGAGGGCGAACATGACCGCGGTCTCGGCGACGAGGATGGCGATCTGGGGCCAGACGATGGCGAGGCTCTGAGTGAGATTGAGCTCGGACACGATGGCGCGGTCGACCTGCTCGACGGTGACCAACCCGACAGTGCGCACTTCGGGGTCGAGCAGCACGCTCGAGCCCTCCTGAAAGAGGGTGACCGGGGACAACTGGGAGACTGTCTGCGAGGTCTGCAGGTAGGCGACCTCGGCGGCCTCGGAGCCATCCCTGGGTGAGATCAGTCCGGCGATGGCGCCGAAGATGAACGACCCGAACAGGGTGAGCACCAGCCAGACACCGATCGGGATCATCGCCGCGGTGGAGGCGCGCTTGGCCAGGACCGAGGCGAGCGTGGCCAGCGCCTGCCAGAAGGCGACGTAGATGATCGTGAAGATCAGCCAGACCGCCAGCCGGGAGATCTCGCTGGGCTGGGGGACCACACCGAGCCTGAAGATGCCGATCCCGGAGACGAATAGCACCAGGGAGGTCAGCATGATCGAGATCACGATGAGCCCTGCGACGAACTTGCCCAGGATCACCTCGTCGCGGTGGATCGGTTGGGAGAGAAGACGGGGCAGGGTCCCCTGCGACCTCTCGCCGCTGACCGCGTCGAACCCGAACATGATTCCCAGCAGCGGTGCGAGGAATCCCACGAACACGATCAACGGGAACGGCACCGGGTCTGCGGTGACAGTGAACAGTTTGAGGAAGAGGGCAGTGATGCCCTGCGCGTTCGGGGCCACGTCCCGGATGCCTCCCGAGGCGGCGAACACAGCAGCCGCAGTGGCGATGCCGAGCACCCCCATGAGGACGACGAACCGGCCCGAGAGGAGATGGTCGGCCACCTCTTTGCGGGCGACGATCCGCCAGCCTCCAGGTTTGGAGTACTCGACGACTTCGGGCTCGCTCGTGGCCGTGGTCACGCCGGCACCTCCTCTCTCGTCTCGAAGTAGCTGCGGTAGATCGTCTCGAGATCCTCGTCGACCCGGTGCACCCCGAGCACATCGGCGCCTGCGGAGACCAAGCCACTGACGGACGGAGCCAGATTCTTCGCCTCCAGCTCTCCAACCCATGACCCGGGGATCCGCCCGGGACTGATGTTGGAGACGGTGCCGAGACCCTCCAGCTTGGCCCTCGCCGCCGATGGCTCACCGCCGAGCCGGAACTCGACGTGGATCCTGCCTCCCTGCTCCACCGCAGCCAGCTCGTGTGGAGTGCCCTGGGCGACGACCTTGCCCTTGACGAAGATGGCCACCCGATCGCACACGGCCTGCACCTGGTGGAGGAGGTGGCTGGCCAGGAGCACCGTCACCCCGTCCTCGACGGCCAGCTTGCGGATCAGGTCGAGCATCTCGACGACGCCCTCGGGGTCGATCGCGGTGGTCGGTTCGTCGAGGATCAGGACCGAGGGGCCCTTCACCAGGGCGTCGGCCACTCCAAGCCTCTGCTTCATACCGCGTGAGTACTCACCGGCACGCTGGTCGGCCGCATCGGTGAGGCCGACTGTGCCCAGAAGCGAGTCGATCAGGTCGTCGAAGTCCTCCAACCCGTTGAGCCGGGCCGTGAATGCCAGGTTCTCCCGCCCGGTCATGGTGTCGTAGAACCCGACCGAGTCGGGCAGGTAGCCGACCTTGCGCTTGACCTCCAGAGGATTCCAGCGTGGGTCGAGCCCGAGCACCTCGATCGAGCCCCTGGTCGGCTCGACCAGGCCGAGGAGCATGAGGATCGTCGTGGTCTTGCCGGCTCCGTTCGGCCCGAGCAGGCCGAACACCTCGCCGGCGGCTATGTCGAGGCTGAGCCGATTGACCACGGTGTTCTCCCCGTAGGTCTTGGTCAGGGACTTGCTCCGGATGGTGGTGCTCATGTTTCAGCGCCGACCGAAGCGCCGGAACACCCAGGCGAGCCCGGCCAGGGTCAAGGCGATCACCGCGATGCCGACGAAGCCCCAGATCGCTGACGGATTCACCGTGGTGCGGACCTCGATCTGATCGTCCGCCTGCTCGTGAGTCGCCGTGAAGGTGATGACGTAGTCACCCGCCACCGCCTCTTCCGACGGGGTGATGGTGGCCGTCACCGGGACCGATTCCCCGGCGGCCACCGCCACCTCCTGGGTGTCGAAGGCCACCTCCCACCCGCTGGGTGGGGTGGCGCCGACGACCACGGATTCGAGCGGCGCCGTTCCCGTGTTGGTCACCAGGAGCTGGAAGTCCGACGAGCTGCCGACGGTCACCTCGGCGTTGAGTCGCTCGTCCGAGGTGTTCAGCTCCAGGCTGTAGGAGCCGGTGACCTCGACGATCATCTCCGTCTCGACCTGGGTGGAGGCGGCAACGGCCTGCATGGTGATCGGGTACTGGGCGGCCTCTGCCGTGACCGGGGGGATGACCTCCACGTTGATCGTCTCGGTGCCGCCGGCCTCCACCTGGATGATCGAAGCGCCTGCTTCGCCGGCGAGGGTGGCGGAGACGTCCCATCCCGCCGGGCCGACCGCGGTGACCTCGAACTCGAGGTCGGCAGGCGTGCCGTTGGCCAGTTCCACGTCGAACGTGACCGCCTCGCCGGCAGGGCTACGCAGGCCGGGGAAGTTGGGGGTGAGGGTGACCTCGCCACCGGCGTCTGCAGAGATCCGGACCTGAACGGGTAGCTCGACGGTGCTGCCACCACCGCTGGCGGTGAGCGTCATGTCGTAGGTCCCCTCGCTGGCACTGGCAGGCACGGTGACGTTGAAGCCGACCTCAGGCGTGAGACCCGGCCCTGCGGTCACCGAGTCGACCTCGAATCCACCACCGCTGAACGCTCCGGTCCACCCTTCGGGGACGCCTGCGGCACTCAGGCTGACCGAGGTGATCGACGGGGCGGCGACGGTGAGATCGAAAGACACCTGGTCGCCGGGCTCGACAGCCACTGAGGGATACGGTGTGGTGACGGTCAGGGTGTTGACCGTCGTGGTGGTTCCCTCATCGGTTTGCGCAGCGGCGGCAGGCGCCAGCGACATGATCGCGAGCAGAGCAAGAGCCGCCGCCAAATGTTTCTTCGGGGCCACTTTGGATCGAACTCCTTCTGATTCCGGACTGAAACGATGCATGGTTCTTAGACCACCCCTAAAAGAGGTGTTAAGGCGGGGCCGCAGCATATTGCCTTGCCGGGGCAATCGGGTTGCCCGCGCCACGATCAGCCTGGCAGCCTTGACCCATGGTTTGGGTCCTCGTCTTCACCGCGGGCTACACGATCACGTTGTTCGCCTACGGGCAGGCGGTGGAAAGCCCCCTCACCGGCCTCTACACGGGCATCAATCTGCTCCTGCTCGTCCTTTTCGGGCTGATCCACCGGTGGGCCAGGTTCTCGCTGCCGGTGCTCTGGGGGATCTCACTGGTCGGCCTCGGCAACATGATCGGGGGTGTCGTCCTCGTCGACGGCCAGCCCCTCTATGTCGCTCCGTTCCTCGGTTCGATCCCGTACGACAAGTTCTTCCACGCCGCCGCTTCGTTCGTCATGTTCTTCGTGGCCTGGGCGGCGGTGACCCGGTTCGCCGGGGAGCGTCCGTACCGACCCGGGCTGATCCTCCTCACCTTCCTGGTGGCCCTGGGCGGCGGGGCCGTGGTCGAGATCGCCGAGTTCGTCGGCTCGACGGTGGGGGGCGGGATGGTCAACGTCGGCGACTACGGCAACAACGCCCTCGACCTGGTGGCGAACGCCATCGGCGCCGCACTCGGGGTGGTCGTGCTCGCGGCCATCCTGGCTTCGCGGACCGCCGAGCCGGACTCTCCTACCTGACTCCGGTCGGCTCCGACTCCATCAGGGCCGTCTGCTCCAGCACATCGGAGTCCGAAGGCTCCAGGCGGTGCGCAGCCTCTTGGTACAGCGGCAATGACAACTCGAAGGCGGTCCAACCCTCGACACGTTTGTAGACGAGGTCACCACCCATTCTCGTGGCGAGCCCGCGGGCGACAGGCAGGCCGAGGCCGACCGATCCAGGGCGCCCGGCCTGTCCGTGCATCGTCACATAGGGCTCGAATATCCCGGCCTCGTCCTCCGAGGCGATCCCGGCTCCGTCGTCCAACACCTGAACCACCCCGGTCGAGCCAATCCTGCCTATCTCGACCCGGACCCTCTCCCCACCGTAGCGCTGAGCGTTGGTGAGCAGATTCCGGAGGATCTGCCGAACCCGGAGAGGATCACCCTCCACAAAGACCTCGTCCCCGACGACCTTCTCGACGGCGGAACCGCTCCCGGTCAGGCCTTCCACTGCCTGCGCCACCTGGGCGCGCAGATTGACACGCACCCGTGCCACCGAGAGAGCGCCGATGTCAGTCCTCGCCGCGACCAGGACGTCCTCCAGCATCGCCACCAGGTCGGCGCCTTCTTGGGCCATGAGCTCGAAGATCCGCTTCCGCTCTTCGCTTGGGAGCTCACCCTCCATCTCCGCCAGGAGATCGGCGAATCCGACCACCGCGGTGAGGGGGGTGCGCAACTCGTGTCCGACCGACGCAACGAAGCGGTCGCGATTCCGAATGTCCTGATCGACGATCTCCCTCTTCCTCTCCTCGGAGCGGTGGAAGGCGCCGGCGAGGAGCCAGGTGAGGACGAGCAGCATCGAGGTGGTGAGCACGTTCTCGATCAGCACCGCCTCGGGAGGGATGACTCCGTCGGTCCTGTCCACGATGACTTCGATCACCCAGGTGGTCGCCACGAACAGGACGCCGAACAGGGGAAGAAGCAGTCGGGCCACGGTCCCCCCCGAGTCGGCCCAGGAGAGACGCACCGCCGGATCCTGATCGGGCCGGGCCAGGAGCGCCGCACCGGCGATGATCATGAGGGCGACGGCGGTGTGGGCCGACATTGCGTTGTACTGGCTGATGCCATACAGCCCCTCGATCCCCAATACGTAGCCGGCGGTGGAAATGAAACCGATGAGCAGGGCAAGCACGGTGGGAGTCACCGTCAGCCAGCGTCTTCCATCGATGCAGAGAAGCCCGAGCCCGAGCAGTGCCAGGGTGAGCGCCGTGTTGGGGGCGGGACGAAAATTGGAGACCGTCGCCCCCGACTCGGAGAAGAAGAGCCGGTCGATGCCCAGATCGGTGCTTCCGAGGTACTCGATCAGTGTCGCCAGTGCGACCAGCATGACGAGCAGCGCCGCTCCCTTACCAATCCACCTCCTTCGGTCGGACACGTCGCGATCGATCCGAAGGAGCAGCGAGAGGCCGAGCAGCGACAGACAAAGGGCAGTGTTGGCCTTCATCGTCTCGCCAAAAGGGACCGGTCTGGTCAACCACTCTGCTCCCAGACCCCACCCTGCGACGAACACCAACACGCCGAGCGCGCACACCGCCGCCGCGCCCACCGAGGCGATGGTGCGAAACCGGTGCTGCCTGGCGCGAGCAATGTCCATGATCATGTCCTCGAGGGGTTAGGTAAGGGAATCGGCCTTCAGCCGGGCCCTCTTGAGCCAGAGCCAGCTCGGCGTGCCCTCTATGACCCCGTTTAGGGTGCCGAAGGCGGGCCCGGGAGAGGGCCAAACGAGACCCAGGAGGTCAAGAATGCGCCGATCAGCTCTTGTCGCGATCCTGGTGGTGGGAACGTTGCTCGTACCACTCGCGGTGTTCGCCTCACATCAGTTCACCGACGTGCCGGACAGCCACACCTTCCACAACGCCATCGACTGGATGAAGGACAACAACATCACGGTTGGCTGCAACCCGCCGACCAACAACCGGTATTGCCCCGACGACAACGTCACGCGGGGCCAGATGGCGGCGTTCATGAAACGCCTCGCCGAGAACCAGGTGGTCGATGCGGCCACCCTGCGCGGGCAGGGCACGGCCGCCTATCAATCACCGATCTGGGGTACCAGCATCGACGTGTTCGCCGCCGGCGCCGCCGGCATCACCGGATCGGAGATCGCGGGCAACATCGTCCTCACACTGCCCGTCTCGCCCGCAGCGGACGGGATCCTCGAGGTGGACTACTCGGTCGGCTTCAGTGGGGAGATGCCATACGCAGGCTGGGTCTGGCTCCAGTTCGACGACAACACCTGTCATCTCATGAACGATCACGTCGATGGGTCGGCATACCCGTTCGAGGCAGAGACCAACCTCACCGACAGGTTCCGCCAGCTCAGCGCCATTGTGGGCCTCGATGCCTCAGCCGGGGGTCACCGCCTCTATCTGTGTGCAGCCAACACGGGGTCGAACCCGTTTGTCCGGCTGAGCGCCAGCCTGGTCGCCCAGTTCTCGGCGGTGGGATTGGTCAGTGGGTGAGACCTCCCGCCACCCGCGCTCGGCGGCGAGCCACTAGGGTGCCGAGGGCGGGCCTGGGAGAGGGCTACAGAGACCCGAGGAGGTCAAGAATGCGCCGATCAGCGCTTGTCGCGTTGCTGGTGGTGGGAGCCTTGCTCGTACCGCTGGGGGTGTTCGCTTCACATCAGTTCGTCGATGTGCCGGACAGCCACACTTTCCACAACGCCATCGATTGGATGAAGGACAACAACATCACGGTCGGGTGTAACCCGCCGACCAACAACCGCTACTGCCCGGATGATCCAGTCGATCGGGGGCAGATGGCGGCGTTCATGAAGCGTCTCGCCGAGAACCAGGTCGTGGATGCGGCGACCTTGGAGGGCAACGACAGCAGCCATTATCAGGGCAGCGTGGCTGGATCGCTGATAGCCGCCGTGACGCCAGCCGCCAGCGTTCGGACGGCCATTTCGACCATCAACGGCTTCATGGTTCCGCAGAATGGTGGGGCCCTCGCCGTAACCGCCGATGTCAGCATGGGAGCCGGGGCCCCGGGAGGGGTACTCGTTTGGCTGGAAGTCGACGGAACAGGTGGATGCGCCGTCGCCGGTTTGCCACGAACTGCGGCTCTCCACGACTTCGTGACCGAGCAGTTCGCATTCGTCGGGGTCAGCACCACTGATGCCGTGAGCGCCGGCGCCCACAGAATCGATTTGTGCGCGATCACCGAGAACGGGACGGTGGCGTTCGGCCAGGGGGCGCTGACAGTCGAGTGGGTCGAGACGACTCAAGTCGGCACGATCGCTTCCGAGTCCAGTGGTGTCACGCCTGAGGAGAAACTGGAGGAGCTGAGCGCGGCTCGCTTGGGAGAGTGACGTTTTAGTCCGGGGCAGTCCAGAGGGCATCTCACCCTGGTCCGTCCCGTGGATACATGCATCCATGGGGCCAGACTGCGGAGACGCGCGTTCAGGGAATGAGTGGTTTGGCCGATTCATCGTCGCGAGTGAAGGGTGAGGCTCTGACCTTCAAGCGCGCCAGGACGCTGTCTCTTACGTTGCTGATCGCCGTTGCTTTCACCATTCCCGACACGGGTGAATGGCCAGCCCAGGATGAAGCACTTTGGCAAGCTGTGCCGGGCGAGTTCGTGGTGGCCGCCTCTCCGACGACCGCTATGTCGGCGGGCCTCGAGGTCGTCGCGGATCTCGGGTTCGGCTGGATTCTGGTCGAGGACCCCTCAGGTGCGGACCTCTCGGCCAAGACCAGAGCCGACGAGATCTCTCGGCGCACCGGGTTCGAAACCGAACCCAATCACCGCTATCAGTTGGCAGAGGAGCCGCTGTTCCCCGATCAGTGGTCCTTGGAGAACTCAGGCCAAACCGGTGGCACGCCCGACGCCGATATCGACGTACTGGCGGCCTGGGATTGGACGACTGGCAGCCCTGGCGTTGTCGTGGCTGTACTGGACACGGGCGTCGACACGGCGCACTCGGATCTGGTCGCCAATTTGTGGGTCAATGTCGACGAGATCGGGGGCAACGGTGTAGACGACGACGCAAATGGTCGCGTCGACGATATTCGGGGGTGGGACGCCATAGACAACGACCCGGATCCCACCGACACCCACGGGCACGGTACTTTCGTCGCCACCACGGCCGTAGCAGCCCTCAACGACACGGGCATGGCCGGTGTGGCACCGAATTCTGCGGTGATGCCGGTCCGGGTATGCGACAACTTCGGTTGTCCACTCTCGGCGATTATTGCCGGACTGGCCTATGCGATGACAAACGGCGCAGATGTGGTGAACCTTTCGTTGGGTGGGAGCTTCGGGTTGTCGAACGGTCTCGAGACCGCTGTGGAGGCGAATATCGAGGCCGGAGTTGTAGTGGTTGCCGCGGCGGGCAACGAGAGCCGTGACAACGACCTGATTCCCGTCTATCCAGCCAGCTTCGACATCGATGGATTGATCGCAGTGGCCGCATCTGACCACAACGATCTAATGGCCCCGTTCTCGAACTACGGCGCCACATCTGTCGACCTCGTGGCTCCCGGCCAGGATGTCCTAGGGGGGGTTCCGCCAGACGCCTTTGCGATGGGGTCGGGGACCTCCTTTGCAGCTCCACATGTAGCCGGAGCGGCTGCGCTGGTGAGAGCCATGCGGCCCGACCTGGACCCGCCGGAGGTCGCCGACCTCATTCTCCAGTCGGTCGACCGATTTCCCGCTTTCTCCGGCCGTGTGGTCTCAGGGGGGAGACTCAATGCCGGCACGGCAGTCGAGGTGGCCACTGCACCGGTGGCAGTCGCGTTCGCAACGCCACAGACCGGCACCCTTCCATACACGGTGCAATTGAACGGCTCACAATCCTTCGATCCGGTCGGCTCGATCGTCTCCCGGTCGTGGAAGCTTCCCGACGGCTCATCGGTCAACTCGGTCAACGCGTCGTGGAGCCCGAGCAGACCTGGCACTTACAAGGCGACGCTCACTGTTATCGACGACGACGGGCTCACCGATTCGGCCACGGTCACCTTCGAGGCAATCCTTCGCTCCGGAGGCACCTTCGTTGATGACAACGGCCACTTCGCCGAGGGGGCGATCGAGGCGATAGCGGTGGAAGGAATCACCAAGGGCTGTAACCCGCCGATCAACGACCGTTATTGCCCCGACGACGAGGTGACCCGCGGTCAGATGGCGGCATTCCTGGCCCGAGCTCTCGGCCTGCCGGTCACCAACATCGACTTCTTCGATGACGACGATGACTCGATTTTCGAGCAGGCAATCAACAAACTGGCCGTGGCTGAAATCACGGTCGGGTGCAATCCGCCCAGCAACACCCGGTATTGCCCGAATGATCCGGTGACAAGAGGGCAGATGGCTGCTTTCCTGGCTCGTGCCTTCCGCCTTACCGACGGCGTGGGAGCGGACTTGTTCGACGATGACGACGACTCCATCTTCGAGTCGGCAATCGACAAAATCGGAACCGAGAAGATCACTACAGGGTGCAATCCGCCGCAGAACAACCACTTCTGTCCGGTCGCCAATGTGAGACGAGGAGAGATGGCCGTGTTCCTGAGTCGGGCGCTAGATCTGCAGCCGATCCGGCCGACTCCCTAGCCTGCCGCCGTGCTCGACTGGATCAAGTCCAACCCCTGGCGGATCGCCGCGATCGTCCTCGGACTCGGGCTCGCCGCCGCCATCACGGTCCTGCTGGTGGGGCGGACCCGGGAGCCTGAGGCGGTCGGTGGCACCACGACCACCATGGCCCCGCCCGAGTCGGCGTCGACGTCCGCCCCCACCGATCCGGAAGGCTCCCTCGGCCTCGACCCGGACGCACCGGTCGAGGGACTGGGCTCTGCCTACGTGTCGGTCAAAGTGGACAACGCCCCCGAGGCTCGACCGCAGGTCGGGTTGGCCGGAGTGCCACTCCTGGTCGAGTACCCGGTGGAGGGGGGGATCACCCGATTCGCCGCTGTGGTCAATCGGGATGTGACCGGAGAGCTGGGCCCGGTCCGATCCCTGCGCTCCGTGGACGCCGACCTGTTACCAGAACTGGCTCCATATGTGGTGTCGACCGGTGGCCGGCCGTTCGTGCTCCAAGAGGTGGAGGCGAGCGGGGTCACGATGATCGATCCCGAGCTGTTCGAGCTGTTCACCTTGGGTGACAATCCTGAGCCGCTGCACAACCTGTTCCTCCTGCTCGAGGAACTGTTCCTCACCGTCGGTGACACGCCACCGATAGGCGATGGGCTCCCTGCCGGCGTCTTCCCCGGAGGCGAGGAGGCGGGCGAGGTAACCCTTCCCTTCGAGTCGGCTTCGTATCGATTCGAAGACGATGCCTACGTCCGTTACGACGGGGCCGCACCGTTCGAGGTGCTCGACGCCATCGGGGGGAGCCCGGTAGCACTCGCCCACGACACCCTGGTGGTCCTCTTCGTCGCCGAGCGCTCGGCCGGGTACACCGATGTGAACGGGGTGCCGGTCACCACCTTCGACGTGATCGGCGTCGGTGATCTGCTCGTGTTCCATCAGGGCCAGGTGGTCGAGGGGACCTGGCTACGCGGCGCATTGGAGGATGGGTACCAGTTCTTCGACGGGAACGGTGAGGCGTTCGGTCTTCCCCAAGGGCGGGTGTACCTGGCGCTGGTGCCGCGCGGCTCCGAGGTCGGTTACTGATCGATCACCTGCTCGGAGAGGCGCTCGCGTGAGATCTGGACGTGGACGCCGAGGTCGTGCTCGGCTCCGCCGTGATAGACCCCACGCAACGGCATCACGTCCTCGTAGTCGCGGCCGTGACCGATCTTGACATGCAACTCACCCACCGTCGATGCGTTGGTCGGGTCGAGCGCCCACCAGCCATGACCCGGGACGTACGTTTCGATCCAGGCATGGGTCTGCACACTCAGTTCGGGCTCCTCGGGCGCCACCGCCACCGTCTGGTCGGCGGCGTAGAGATAGCCCGAGACATAGCGGGCCGGGATCCCCACGCTCCGGCACATGGCGATGGCGAGATGGGAGTAGTCCTGGCACACACCCTTGCCTTGGGCGAGCACATCGGCGACGTCGACCCCGACGTACGTAGTGCCCGGGGCATAGTCGAGGGTGGAGGCCACGGTGTCGTGGACCGATGTGATCGCAGCCACCACCGTGTCCGCATTCCTTGTCGCCTCGACCGCCGCCTCCTCGATGGCGTCGTTCCAGCTGGCATGAGGCGAGCGGCGCAGGTAGGTCGACAGCTCTTCACCCAGTGACGCCATCGACTGCAACGGGAAATCGTCCCTTGGCCCGGGGCGAGGGCTGGTCTCCACATCCGACTCGGCGCTGATGCGGAGGTTCCAATGCGGATCCCTCACCCCGAACTCGTCCACCCTGGTGCCCCAGAAGTCGATGTACGAGTTGACGCGGGCGGCGGGGGCCACCTCGACCCTGTAGGCAAGGAGACGCTGGTGCTCGTCCTCGGCCGGGCAGGCCCGGAGCAGGTTGTGCGACTCCCAGGCAGGATTCCCATAGGTGAACTGGTTGAGGTAGCGGATCTCGAGTCTCATGCCCACCGATAGGAATGGAGCTGGAGATCGGTCCCGGCTCGAAAGTACTGCTCTTCGATCTCGTTGGAGACCTCGTAGATCTCCTTTTGCAGATCCTCGAGGAACTCGTCGAGCCCTTCGTTGACGATGGCCTCGATGTCGCAGTACTGGGCCCTGGCCCTGACCCGGCCGATGGCGCGCTCGGCGCTGCTGTGCTCATCGGGCCCTTCCAGCTGGTCGTAGAGGCGCTCGACGTGCTGCAGGCAGTAGAGGACGCTGCGGGGGAACTCCTGATCGAGGAGAAGGAACTCGAGCACGTCGGTGGGGTCGAGCGAGGCGTCGTGCGTCTTGAGGTAGGCCTCGTATGCCGAGACCGACTTGAGCACCGACACCCAGGCGTGAAATCCCATCTTCTCCTCGCGGGCAGCGAGCCGGGCGTAGCGGACGGCGAGGAGGCGACAGGTCATCTCGGCTCGTTCCAGGAGCCAGCCGAGGAGCATGAACCGGTAACCCTCGTCCCGCGGCATGGTCTGTGCCGCCACCCCGCTGATCAGCTGGCAGCGGCTCTTGATGGTGCGGAAGACCTCGTAGGCCTGTTTCTCCACCGCGATCACGAACTCGGTCCGGGCCAAATCCAGATAGAAGACGTTGATCGCCTCCCACAGCTCGGTGGAGATCCGGTCGCGTAGGCCCCGGGCATTGTCCCGGGCCCGTCCCACCGCCGAGACGATCGAGCCGGCATTGCCGCGGTCGGCCACGAGATAGGCGCTCACCGCCCTTCCCTGCAACGGGCCCGAGTAGGTCTTGTCGAGATAGAGCACCTCGAGCAACTCGGACCATGCGGTCGCCTCGGGGGTGGTCGGCGACTCCAGCAGGTTGTGATAGGTGACGTCGAGCATGCGGGCGGTGTCCTCGGCCCGCTCCACGTACCGGCCCAGCCAGAACAGGTCCTCAGCGTGTCGGGACAGCATCCATAGTCCCCTCGTTCAACACCCAGGTGTCCTTCGACCCGCCCCCTTGTGAGGAGTTGACGATCAGCGAGCCTTCGGGCAAGGCCACCCGGGTCAGCCCTCCGGGCACCACCTCGATTCCGTCCCCGCTGAGGACGAAGGGGCGGAGGTCGATGTGACGGGGGGCGAGGTGGCCATCGACGAAGGTGGGATGGGTAGAGAGCTGAACGACCTCCTGGGCGACGTAACTGCGCGGGTTGGCCTGGATGGCGGCTGCCGTGGCCGCCAGGGTGGCGTCATCGGCCTGGGTCCCGATCACGATCCCATATCCCCCCGACTCGGCCACCGGCTTGACCACCAACCGGTCGATCCGCTCGAGTATCGAGGTGAGCTGGTCGGGCTCCCAGGGAAGATAGGTGGTCACATTGGGCAGGATCGGGTCCTCGCCCAGGTAGAAGCGGATCAGGTCGGGCACATAGGTATACACCCCCTTGTCGTCGGCGGCCCCGTTGCCGATGGCGTTGGCGATGGTCACTGTCCCGGCGCGCGCCGCCCCGAGCAGACCGGGGACTCCGAGCAGGCTGTCCGGGCGGAACACCACCGGGTCGAGGAACTCGTCTTCGACCCGGCGGTAGATCACGTCGACCCTCTTCAGACCGCGGGTGGTGCGCATATAGACGTGCCAGTCGTCGACGAGGAGGTCACGCCCCTCGACCAACTCCACTCCCATCTGCCTGGCGAGGAACGAGTGCTCGAAGTAGGCGGAGTTGGCCACGCCCGGGGTCAGCACCACCACGGTCGGGTCGTCGACCGGGGGAGGGGCGATGGCGTCGAGGGCCCGATGCAGCATCGAGCCGTAGTGGTCGACCGGTCTGATCGCATGGCTGGCGAAGCCGACCGGGAGGACACGGGTCATCGCCACCCGGTTCTCCAGGACGTATGAGATCCCGCTGGGGACACGAAGGTTGTCCTCCAGCACCCGATAGGTCCCTTCGTCGTCGCGCACGATGTCGATGCCGGCCACCACGCAGCGCGAGCCGCGCGGGGCGGGGATCCCATGCGCCTCGCGCATGTACCCGTCGGCGGACTCGATCAGCCAGCGAGGGATGATCCCGTCGTTGATCGCCTCCTGCCCGCCCAGGTAGAGGTCGTCGAGGAACATGTTGAGGACTGACACCCGCTGTACCAGCCCGGCCTCGATCAGTTGCCATTCGTCGGCGGGGATGATCCTCGGCACCAGGTCCATCGGCCAGGTTCGCTCCAATCCGCTCTCATGGCCGCTGACGGCGAAGGTGATGCCAAGGGTGCGGAAGAAGGAGTCGAGCAGCCCGAACCGCTCGGCGAGCTCGTCGTTGCCGATGGCGGCGAGCCGGTCCATGAGCATGCGGTAATGGGGCCTGATCGCCCCTTGGTCGTAGACCTCGTCGAACCCGCCCATCGGCGAAGTGTATTGGGGAGGCGACAGCGCCCCCGGATCGACGGCTGCGGGTCAGACCTGGCTGAGCGGATGCCCGGTGTCGGGACGGACCTCGGTCCCGCACAGCTGGCAGGCCCGGAGCCCGGGCGCCACCTTCGATTGGCAGGACGGGCACTCGACCACTTGGGAGCGCACCCGGTCGTCGTCGACGCCGTCCTGGAGGTCGAGCTCGTCGATCTTGGCCATGAGCTGCTCGGGGGTCATCCCTTGCTCCTCCATCAGCGCCCACATCGCCCGCACGATCATCAAAAGCCGGTCGACCCGCTCGTCGATGTCCTCGATGCGGTTGGTGTGACGGGAGCCATCGGCCACGGCGGCACTACGGGCCAAGGAGGCGGCCCGGGTGGCGGCGCTCTGACCCATGGTGTATCCGAGGAAGTACTCGATCACGGAGCGTTTATCGGCAATCGGCGCCCGCCGCTCAAGCGGAGGCGGCGGTCCGATCCGCCGATACGGCCGTACCAGGGAAGACGAGGAAGCTGAGCAAGAGCCCCACGATCCCGGCCAGGATCGGCCCACCGATGGTCATATGCACCGACCAGCCGATGCCCTCGCCCCACACCCCGATTGCGACCAGGTACAGGGCGTACCAAACCGCCGGGAGCAGAAAGGCGACGAGTCGGATCGCCCAGGACCGCTCCGTCGACGGTCGCGCCAATCTGACGACGAGATCTCCCGCCATCCCGGCCACCAAGGCGACGACGATGTACCAGTAGTTGTCACTGATCGCGGTCATCAGGGCACCGCTCAACCCGACCATCACAGTGAGCGATCCCAGCGGCAACCCTCCGTGACGTAGGGCGAGGAGGGCGAAGCCGGCGATCAGGGCGCCCTGGACCAATAGGGCAGCCACCCCCAGCGCCTCCCGGGCGAAAGGCTCACCCCAGAACGGGGTGTGACCAGATTGGTTGGTGGCGATCAAGGCCAGATTCGAGGACCAACTGGTGCCCCCCCATCCCTCATCGGCGCCGGGATGCCGGGTGATGTTGCGCACGTCCGTTCCATCTCCCGCCATGAGGTAGACATCGAACTCCCCACCGCGGTCGCTGGCGAATGCGACCAGGTCGCCCTTCGGTGACCACGAGGGCGCCAGGTCGTTCCCGGAGTCGGAGGTGAGCATGGTGAGGCCGTCACCGTCGGGCTCGATCCGGGCGATGTCGGAGTTGCCTTCACGATTGGTCTCGAAGACGATCCATTCGCCGTCGGGCGAGTAGGAGGGGCTGACCGCCCCGCCTTCGTCCAGATAAAGGGTCTCGACCTCACCCCCGTGTGCCGAGATTCTGTACAAACCAGGCGTCCCCTCTCGATCGGAACCGAAGACGATGTGGGCTCCGTCCGGGGACCAGGTCGGCCCCCAGTCGGTCGCCGGGTCGTCGGTGAGCCTGATCGGGTCGCCACCTTCCGAGGGGATCACGAAGATCTCGGCCTGACCGTCGATTTCGGCGTTGTAGGCGATCATCGAGAGGTCGGGCGACCATTCCGGGTGATGGAACCGCTCGGGGCCTTCGTGAAGCACCTGCTGGTCACTCCCATCGCCGTTCATGATGACGAGCCGGCCGGTGTCCCCTGTAACCACGCTCATCACGATCCGCCCGTCTTCGGCGAAGTCGGGGAGCCACACCTGGTCGGCGCCGTCGATGGGAATCCTGATCTGGGCGTTGCCGTCGGCGCTGGCCATGAGCAGCTCGGAACGCCCCGCGTCGAAACTGGCCACCTGCTCGGGCCAGGTGTCGATGGCCGGATGGGCGTACTCGGTGAATGCACCGAGGATGCCGAGCCCCATCGTCATGCCCAGAACCCAGGGCAGCCAGAGGGGAAACGAGAGCGGTGGGCCCTTCCACCAGGCCGACCGCACCGGGCCGAAGACCATCATCATCCCGCTGGTGGCGAGGGCGAGATGGGTGGGGCTGAGCAGGGCGTCGACGCTCTGCTCGATGCCGAACACCTCGTGCCAGATCAGATCGCCGACCCCGGCGGCGAGGAACACGCCGGCCCCGATCAGGGAGAGGCCGTAGCCGGCGGGCAGCGCCTCCGCAAACGCTGCGCCGCTGCGCCGGTTGCGCAGCCAGATGGCGAGCAGTATCCCGCCGAACAGACCCGCCGCTGCATAGAGGATGGCGTGCCAGGGGGTGAAGAAGGACTCGTCGACTCGGCCGTGAGAGTGGGCCCACAGGTCGATGAAGAACCCGCCGACCAGCAGCACCGAAAGGATGCCCATCCCCCAATCGAGCCGGCTCGGGTTGGGCTCGGCGGTCACCACCTCGCGCTCGTCGACAATTGTTGGTGCCGCCATCGCACCAGCCTACGGAGCCTGTGCCTCTCGTCGTTGGGGTTTCAGACTGGTTCAGACCGCGCCGTCAAGGGTGGACCAATCTCACGTTCGTCGCCGATCTGTCGGACGCCAGTGCAGATGTCCCGGCGTGACAGAAGTCGTCTGATCGCAAGCGGTCTCGATGTCGATCCAGAGGTGCTCGCAATGGTGGCAATGGAGTCTGTGCCCGATCACGAATCCGGTCTCGTCCTCCCGAATGAGTGCCAGCAGGTCGCTGTCGTCTTCGAGACAGCGCGGGCATTGGATGGTTGTCCGGTTCATGCGACCCCCTTCGCAGATGGTTGGCTCCGGCTGCTCGATCCCGAGCACCCCCGCCTGCCAAGGTACGGGTAAGGGGTCGTCTCATCCATCGGGAAGATTCCCCATTGGCTGTGTGAGAGCCGGGACTGGTCGACCGTCTGGTCCTCCACGTAGGCTCCGCGGTGCATGGTCACATCGCCGAAGTCGCCTGCGGGCGGCCTCTTGGGTCGCGACCAGGAGATGGCAGTCCTGTTGGGGGCAGTCGAAGCGGCGCGAGAGGGACATCCGTCGACCGTCCTCGTTGGCGGGGATGCCGGGATCGGCAAGACCCGGCTTCTCACCGAGTTGGTTCATCGATCTGCCGCGCGGGTGCTATGGGGCGGGTGCCTGCCTCTCGGAGAGAGAGGCGTTCCCTATCTCGCCGTGATCGAGATGCTGAGGGCCCTCGACGAGGCCGACAGGGTCTTGCTTCCGCCCACACTGGAGCTGCTCGCCCCGAAAGGACGGAAGGTCACGACGAAGCCGACGGTGAGCCGGGCTCACCTCTTCCAGTCGGTCTTGAGCTTCTTGGAAGACCTGGCCTCAGAGGAACCTTTGATCGCAGTGGTGGAAGACCTGCACTGGGCCGATCGTTCGACTCGGGACTTGCTCGACTTTCTGATTGGGCTGCTGAGGGACCAACGGATCTTGCTCGTGGTCTCCTTCCGCACCGATGATCTGCCAACTGACCATCCGCTCCGGCTTCAGCTGGCGGAGTGGCTCCGAAGACCGTCTGTGGTGAGGCTCGACCTGACGCCGCTGTCCCCTGAAGACGGCCTTCGTCTCATAGCCCCCTTGCTCGCCGATTCGGGCGCCACCGAGGAGCAGGCGCGGCGTCTCGTCGAGAGAGCCGACGGCAACCCCTTCTACCTGGAGGTGCTCGCTGCCGCCGGGCCTGACATGACCAGCGCCCCGGGCCCGATGCGGGACCTACTTCTGCGACGTACCCACGATCTGTCGCCGGATCTGCTGCGCCTGCTCCGCATTGCCTCGGTCGGTGGGACCACGATCGATGAGGACCTCCTGAGCCACGTAGCGGGGTTGGACATCGAGAGGACGAGGGAGCTGTTGCGACGAGCGATCGAGGTGCAACTGCTCACTCTCGACGACCACGGCTGCAGATTTCGCCACGCTCTACTGGCCGAAGCCTTGCACGACGATCTGTTGCCGGCCGAGCGGCGGGAGTACCACGCCGCCTATGCCGACGGTCTCCTGGCCCTGCCGGGCCCGGTGCCGCCCGCCGAGCTCGCCTCACACCTGGCCGAAGCCGGCAGGATCGATGAGGCCCTGGCAGCCTTCGTGGCGGCCGGCGAGGCGGCAGAGGCCCAACTCGCCTTTGCCGAGGCTCGCGACGGCTACATGTCGGCTGCCGACCTCTGGGATCTTGTCGATGATCCGTCTGGCGCGGCCGGGCTCACCCGCGTCGACCTCCTGCGCCGCCTCGCCGAAGCAGCGTTCCTGGCTGGTGACCCCGAGGTCGCCCGGAACACGATCAGCGGTGCCCTCGACGAGGTCGACCCTGACGAGGAGCCAGTGGTGGCAGGGTTGATGTACGACCGCCTGGCCCGTTACCTCCGCAACACCGACGACTTCGGCGAGGCCCTGGCGTTCCAAGAGCGGGCTGTCGAGCTGATCCCACCCGAGCCTCCCTCGCGGGAAGGGGCAGAGGTCCTCTCGGGACTGGCCCTCATCCATCAATACGAGAATCGCTACCACGAGGCCCGCGAGCTGAGCACGAAGGCGATCGAGGTCGCCGTCGAGACGGGTGCGATCGAAGCGGAGATCCGGGCGAGGAACACTCTCGGGGAGACCGTCTGCATCCTCGAGGATCTGGACCGTGGTCTGGCGATGATCGGCGAGGCGCTCGATCTCGCCCGACGAACCGAGAATGGGCACGAACAAGCCCGGGCGTTGTGGAACATCCAGGCCAACCGGTTCTTTGGCGGCCGTCTCGTCGAGTTCGTCGAGAATGCCGAATCGACAATCGCCACCCTCCGCACCACCCAGCCCCATTGGATCGTCGACCACATGGTGGACACCGCCGATGCACTTCAGATGCTCGGTCGGTGGGGGGAGGCAGACGCCACTCTCGCCGAGGCCCGGCACCTGTATCCGACCGTGGCGAGTCGGATAGGGATACGGGAGCTTCTCGTTGCTCGGCGACGATTGGATGAGGCACGCGCTCTGGTCGACGAGCAAACCGAGCTCTTGGTCGGATACGTCGGCCCCGACGTCACCGGCCGCGTGTGGAACCTGGTCAACCAGGCTGACGTCGAGCTGGCCGACGGGAGACCGGAGCGGGCGATCGAGCTGATCGACCAGGCCCTGGCTCGCTATCCCCACCTGGACAAGCCGACCTATATCTGCCACGGCGTTGCCATCGCCCTGCGCGCCGCGGCCGACCTGGCACGCACGGCGCGAAACGGAGGTGATGACCGGTCACTGGAGAAATCGATCGAGATCGGCGAGCGACTCCACCAGCGGATGGCCGATGAGATGGCGCTGCCCGGGCCCGAAGACGGATGGCGGCGGGAGGTCGGCAGTCTCTTCGCCCAATGTGAAGCCGAGTGGTCCCGTCTGCATGGCCGCCCCGACCCCGAGGCCTGGCTCACGGCGGCGGAGCGATGGTCGGCGCTCTCGATGCCCGTTCGCGCCGCCTACTGCAGGTTTCGTTGGGCGGAGGATGCGCTCGCCTCGGGAGCGGATCGAAAGGTGGTCGAAATCGAGCTTCGGCGGCTGTTCGACTTCCTGGCGAATCTAGGTGCCAGGCTTCTGGAAGACGAAGTCAGAGCTCTGGCGCGGAGGGCACGCATCGACGTCGGCGACAGGTACGGCCGGGACCCGTATGGCCTCACGGAGCGGGAGCGCGAGGTGTTGACCCAGCTAACGCGGGGAGCCACCAATCGCCAGATAGGGGAGGCGCTCTTCATCAGTGAGAAGACCGCCAGTGTTCACGTCTCGAACATCCTGCGGAAGCTGGCCGCTGCCAACCGGGGTGAGGCGGCCGCAACGGCCATCAAGGACGGGCTGGTCGACATGACCGAGCTCTCACGTGGGCCCTGACCGATTCGACCTCGGCCCGAGGTGCCCCAGCAGCGAGACAGGACGAGTGCCGAGCCGAAGGTCGTCACGGCACCGTAGCCCACCAGGGCAGCGTCACCGACCAGATGGCCATAGATCGCCCACGAGATGGCTTCTGCCGAGGCCAGGCCCCAGGTGGCCGGGGAGATCCCGGCAGGGTGTGGATGGCTGAACGCGGTGAACACTGCGGGAGCGAGTTGCAGGGCGGGGGTGAGAGCCAGCAATGAGCCCAGTGCTTCCTGGCCGCCGAGACTCATGGTGGTGACCAACGCCCCCCCGTACAGGGCGCCCCATCCCCAGGCATGCCGGGTCTCGATGCGACGAATGAGCCAGACCAGGCAGCCATATGTGCCGACCGCGAGGGCCGGTGCAATTGCCGGGACCCAGAGGTTCCGCCCGGTGAAGTACACGATCCAGGCGACGTTGGTCATCAGGCCGAAGACCGTCCAGGTCAACGAGACGCCGCGGACGTCCCGGGCGGCGGACAATCGGAGGATCTGCGGGATCAGGAAGAGTGCGGCCAGCGCGGTTGCGAGCACGCCCAGGGCGTTGACCAGCACCGAACCAACCTCAGCGCGGCGTGGTCAGCAACCCCAGAGCCCTGCCGACACGACGAACCCATCGCCTCCGGGGTCGAGAGACCAGGCTCGCCATCTGCTCCATCGCGGTGAACTTCGCCGATGCGACTGAAAGCGGGGCCCGGCTCCAGTCACCGTTCTTGCCCGAGTGGTTGTTGCCGTTCATCGGATGATCTCCCATGGTGAGGGTGTGTTCCTCCCCGGGAACGTACGGCTAAGGGGTAGCGGCCTACATCGGGAGATATCCGTATATGGGCCACGCGCTACGGACCGGTTCAAACCGATCGCGGAATGCCGTACGCTCCTCATGAGTAATCATGAGGACGACGATTGGCTGAGGATTACCCCCCGATCCTCGACGCGGCACAGGTGGCGGAGCTGTTGGGCATGAACGTGCAGATGGTTCGGCGCTACGCCAGGGAGGGGCGATTGCCCGCCTACAAGCTCCCCGGCGGCCGCACTTTCAAGTTCTTCCGAGACGAGATCTACGACTTCGTCCGCTCCCACCCGGTCACCACGGAGAGCGACGATGTCAAGAGTGAGCGCTAGACCGGATCACAGCAACGATCTGTCGGATCGGGATGATCACGGTGTTGCCGTCCTGACGGATCTCGGCGTGGTCGGTGGCAACCACCTCGATCGAGCCGATGAGAGCCCGTCCGTCACCCACCAAGATGCGCAACGACTCCTGGCTTGCCGCCATCTCGGCCAGACGCGCTTTGAAGCTGAGTGGCTCCCCGCTCTGCTCCTGCCCGCCAGTCGTGCTCGGCTCCACCACCCATGTCGCCGACTCGAGGACCACTTCGACCAGGTCGTCGCCGCGATCGACGGTGGCGAAGTCCGATCCGGCATAGACCAGCCGGCCGGTGAAGGTTTGCGAGGCGGTCTCGGCCCGGACCCGCTCCCCACGGTGGACGAGCTCGAGGGCCCGGTCGGCGAGGCTCATTCTCCGTCTCCGCAACAGCTCGGTGAGACTCTCGTCCTCGGCCGCCTCCTCGTTCCATTCCCTCCCGGCCCCTTGGCGAAGGTGCGCTTCGATCTCCCTGTCCGACAATCAAGACTCCCTTTTCGCGCTCTCGACATCCGATGAAGCTCCGACGATAGGTTCTCAGACGTGACGAGTCCCTCCGTCCTAACGAGGGAAGCGGGCACCTCGAAGCCGACCCGACGATCGGTCAGGCGACCATCGACGGCGCACATCCTCATCGTTGTCGCCGCTCTTCTCGCATTCGGGCTCAACTACCTGGCGTTGCAGAGTCGAGATGCGACGGTGCTGGTCGCGGTGGCCGACGGCGACATTGGTGAGGGGACTGCGTTCTCGGCCGATCTGGTCCGGCTCTCCGCTCTGCCATCTTCCTTCGAGGGTGTGCCCCACCTGATTCTCGAAAGCGACTTGAAGCGCTTCGAGGGCTGGATCCTCACCCGGTCACTGTCCGACGGAGAGCTGGTGGATCGAGCGATCGTCGTCCACCCCGGGGCCACAGGGGGGCGACGCACCATGTCGATCCCGGTTGGTGTCGAGCACGCTGCGGGGGCGACTGTCGTAGCCGGTGATCGGGTGGATGTGATCTCCATCGTCGACGGCGAGTCGTTGTTCGTTGCAACCGATCTCGAGGTCGTCAGCGTCGCCGACCCGGCATCTGGTGGTCTGTCGGGAGCCGAGCCCTATCACATCGTGGTCGCCGTCACCGCCGACGAGGCGCTGGAAGTGGCCGGGGCAATCGCCCAAGGCTCGGTCGAGCTGGTCCGATCGACAGGTGCCTCTCCAAGGGAAGCGGGCACCGGTTGATCGCGGGACCTGAGATCGCGCTGGCCGCATCGGCGCGGGACTGGCCCGACCGCCTGCATCGATTCCTGCTCGACCACGGAGGAGGTCGGGTGCGCTCCAGGGTCATGGGCCCCGAGCAGGCGCTCGCCGACCAGTATGCCGTTCTGCTCATCGATGACGTCTGTTCCTTCCTCACACCTCGACTGGTGCGAAGCTTGAGGGAGTCCGGACGCGAGATCATCGGTGTCTATAACCCGATCGATGGGCCCGATGCGAAGCGTCGTCTCCTCGAATGCGGCATCACCGATGTGATCGAATCGGAGGCTCCGGCCGAGGAATTCGTCTCTGTCATCGACACGACGCTCCTCCATCACCGACCCGATTCGGCACCTGCGCGGAGCATCCGGAGGTCTTTTCGTGTCGGCGTGCTCGGCCCCATCGGTGGGGTAGGAGTGACCGAGGTGGCGATCGGGGTCGCCGCAGGCCTCTCGAGCACCCGGTCGACGGTCCTCGTCGATCTCGATCTGCATCACCCTTCTGTGGCTCAGCGCCTCGATCTGCCCCTCCACCCCAATCTGATGACCGCCATCGACGCGGCTCATCACTCTGGCGACGTCGACGATGCGATACTCGAAGTCGATCGGCTCGCTGTCATCGGGGGACTCTCCCAAGGCAGTCGCGCCGACCTTTCGATGATCGAGATCGAGAGCCTGCTCGACGAGGTTGGGCGGTCAGGACACGAGATCATCGTCGCGGACCTCGGGGCGGTCCGAACCGACCGACTGCCAGAGCTGTGGTTCGACTTGCTCATCTTCGTCGGGCTGGGAAGTCCGGTCGGAATGGCGCGACTGGTTCGAGCCGTTCGGGCCCTCCCTTCCATCGACAGCCCCCCCGACATCGTCACAGTGGTCAACAGGACAGGGGCAGGCCACCGGCGCCTGGAGATCAGATCCGAGCTGGCACGTCTGATACCGGACGTCCCTGTGGTCATGCTCCCGGACGATCGACGTTTGGAGCGGGCGGCCTGGGACGGTGTCCGACCAGAGCGAGGGCCATTTGCGCGATCGGTGGAGCGGATCGCGTCCTTGATCGAGGCAGTCGCGCCGTGAGCGTCGACGCCTATCAGGAGATCCGTCGCAAGGCTCTGGAGAGGATCGACGGTTCGGGTGTGGACCCGGAGCGCGACACAGCCCAACTCGTCGAGCTGGTCCGAGCTGCTGTCGACGACTATCAGCGAAGCGCTCACCTCGGAGATGGCCGATCGCTCGCAGATCCCGAGGCCACCGTGCGTCGGCTGCTCCAGTCGGTGTCTGCCTATGGGCCACTTGGCGAGCTGCTCGATCGGGAGGACGTGGAGGAGATCTTCATCGAGGGCGATCGGGTCACCTACCTGGAAGCAGGCGGCATGCTCCGGGGCCACGAGGCACCGAGCTCAGAGCATGAGAACCGGCAGGTGATCGAGCGACTGATCGCGGGGACAGACCGCCGACTCGACGTTGCCAACCCGGTCTCGCAGGCCCGAATCCTCGATGGAACCGCCCGACTCACCGCGGTGATTCCGCCGGTGGCCGATCATCTGTCGGCCACTATCCGCCGCTACGCCCTGCGCAGGGAATCGCTCGAGTCCCTGGTTGAGCTCGGCTCGCTGTCGGAAGAAGCGTCCGGGTTCCTGGCAGCGGCGATGAGAGCCTCGGCATCGATCATCGTCAGTGGTCCGCCCGGTGCCGGCAAGACCTCGTTCCTTTCGGCCCTGATCACGGCGCTGCCTGTCGAGCTCTGTGTACGGGCTTGCGAGGAGGTGCGGGAGCTCCATGTCCCCTTGGTCCATGGCTCTTACTACGAAGCTCGCCCCCCTGCGCTGGACGGTTCGGGCGAGATCAGCCTGCGCGACCTGGTCAAGGTGACGCTAGCGATGAGGCCCGATCTGATCGTCGTCGGGGAGGTTCGCGGGGCGGAAGCCTTCGAGTTGACGCGTGCCGTCAATGCCGGATGTGGTCTCGTCTGCACCATTCACGCGAACTCGGCTTCGGATGCACTCGACGCGCTGATCAACGCGGCGTTGATGGCAGGTGAGAACGTTCATGAGCGGGTCGTGCGGAAGGTCTTCGCCTCCTCCATCGATCTCGTAGTTCACCTCGATCGCGATCCGGATCCCCGAGGCGGGATAAGGAGGCGGACGGTCGAGATTCGCTCTCTCGTCCCGTCGTTGCATGACGATTTCTCGACCGAGGTGCTGTTTGCGCGAGAGCACATGGGTGCGCCCTTGGAGTGGACCGGGGCTATGCCACACGGTTCCCTGGCCCGTCGGATCGAGCGATCGATCCCAGATCATTCCTCGTTGTCCGACTTGCTCGATGGCCCGGTGTCCTCATGGTGAGCCTCTTTGCCGCGTCGGCCACCGCCGTTGTCATCGGGCTGGTCGTGAGACTCGTTCTGGCCGGGCGCAGGGCGCCGGGCCGGCGCCCGTCGGCCAAGAGCTCTTGGCTCAGAGACTCCGGGCTGGACGTGACGCCGACCCAGTTCCGTCTGATCTCCCTCGGAGCCGGCGCCCTGACCTATCTGGTCGTCCTGGCAGTCACTTCGTTGCCGGTGGTCTCGGTGATGCCCGCGATCGTCGTAGCGACCCTCCCCAAGGCGTACTTCGCCCGCAAGAGGGCGCAGCGACTCGACGAAGTCCAGCGAGCATGGCCCGATGGGCTGCGCGACCTCCTGTCGACCGTTCGCTCCGGTGCCTCCCTTCCTACCGCGATCGAGCACCTGGCAGGATTCGGACCGGTCCCCCTTCGAAACGCCTTTCACGCCTTCCCCGTCTACTCGCGCAGCCTCGGCGTAGTTCCGGCGCTGGAGCTGATCAAGTCGGATCTGGCTGACCCGACATCAGATCGAGTCATCGAAGTCCTGATCCTCGCCTATGAGCGCGGCGGCTCGGTGGTGCCCGACATTCTCTCCGACCTGGCCGACGCCACCACCCGTGACCAGTGGACCCTCGAAGAGATCCGCACGGAAGCGCTCGAGCAGAAGATCAACTCTCGGGTCGTCTTCGTGCTGCCGTGGCTCGTGCTGGTCGCCATGACCGCCCGATCCGGCGCCTTTCGGGAGTTCTATTCGTCCTCTGCAGGGATCCTGGTCGCGGTCATCGGTGGCGTCATGAGCCTGCTCGGAGTGCTCATCGCTTCCAGACTGGGAAGTCAACCCACTGAGCCGAGAGTGTTCGTCGCGTCCCGAGGCGCTCCGTGACGCCGTTGTCTCTCAGCCTCCTGGCGGCCGGTATGACTGCGCTGGCTGCGGCCCTGCTCATGCGGATCGTCGTCCCACCGGCACGATCGCTCGCATCCCGGTTGGAGCCATATCTGGCCCCTACCCGGGCCCCGGTGCGGAGAGTGGCGGGCGGACCTGTATCGGCAGTGTTCGGCCCGATCATCCGGTCGCTTGCCGAGTGGTCGGGGCGACTCTTGGATCGGTCCGGTGAGCAAGTCTCATTGCTCAAGTTGAGGCAAGCCGGCTGGTATCGGGCGGTGTCCGAGGAGGAGAGCCTCTCCGCCTATCGGGTCGCCCAGTTGCGGTCGATCGCGATCTTCTCGAGCCTGGGCCTTGTTGCAGGTCAGGTGCTCGGCCTCTCCGGTTTGCAGCGTGTCCTTCTGATGCTGCTCGGGCTGGTAATTGGGGCGACTCGGCAGAGGTCATCACTCGACTCTGCAATCGAGCGCCGCAGGGAGACGATGCGAATCGAGATCTACACCATCAATCAGCTCCTGGCGATGCGGGTTCGGGCCGGGGGCGGAGTCGTGAGTGCCGTCCAACAGGTCGTCGCCCGCGGCGAGGGCGAGGTGATTGCCGAGTTGTCCGATGCCCTCAGGCTCCATCGATCTGGGTGGAGAGCATCCGACGCGTTCCGGCGGATCGCCGAGCTAACCCCGGAACCGTTCTGCGGCCGCACCTATCGACTGCTGGCAAGTGCCGAGGAGCGAGGAGCGGATCTCGCCCCCGCCCTCCTGGATCTAGCCGAGGACGTGCGGGAGACCCGGCGCGAGTCGATACGACGATCGGCCACCAAACGGCGGGCCGCGATGCTGATACCGACCATTGCGATCCTCGCTCCCGTCCTGATTCTTTTCGTAGCGGCACCACTTCCGTACTTGATCACAGGCTGGAGATGAAAGGAGGCTGAGATGCTGCCGACCCTGCAGCGATTCCGCGCTATCTGGGAGGACGATCGGGGGCTGAACACCGCCGAACTGATGGGAAACGCAGCACTTGCGATCGCTGCCCTGGTTGTGATCTGGGGTGCGCTCCAAGCGCTCGGAGTGGACATCGTCGGGTGGATCCGAGCCCAGCTGATCGGGGGCTGATCGACCGGGGAGTCACTTCGGTCCAATTCGTGCTCGCCAGCGGTCTGGCCTTGCTCCTGTTCCTGACCCTGGCCAACCTGGTCGTTGTCCAGTACGGGCGGGGGGCGATTCGGTCGGCTCTGGACCAGGGAGCTCGGGTCGGGGCCGTCTCCTCCTCCGCCGCAGAATGTGAGCGGCGCATCGAGGACGTGCTCGGCCAGCTGTTGGGTGGTCGGATGGGTGACGCCGTCGTCGTCTCGTGCGTGGTGGGGCCTAGTGTCGTCGCCGCTCGAGCGAGAGCGGTCTTCGCCTCTTGGACTTCGCTCACTCCGGACTTCAGCGTCGATCTCGTCGCCCAGGCCACTCGAGAGGTTCCTCCTTGAACGATCAGGGGCATGCCGCCGTCGAGTTGGGGCTGGCGGTGGGGTTGCTGCTCCTTCCGGTCGCCTTGATCGTCCTGGCTTTTGGGCCCTGGTCGGAAAGGCGGGTGCTCGCCGAAGCGGCGGCTGCGGAGGCGGCGCGCTCCGCCGTGATCGAGTTGGACGCCGCGGCGGGCTCGGAGATCGTTTCCGACATGGCGGGCAACCATGGGCTCGACCCGAGCCTCGTGAGATTGGGGTGGTGTGGAGGCGAGCCGGAGACCCTCCCGGGTGGAGCATCGGCCTGCAGCTTCGCCCGTGGAACCCATGTCGTCGCCGAGGTCCGGATCTGGACACCGCTGATCGAGACTCCCTGGGGCGAGATTGGGGGGCTCTGGCTCGGGGCAGTCCACGCCGAGCCGATCGACCTGTATCGGAGCCTGGGATGAGATCCGACCGCGGTTCGGTCACGCTCTGGGTGCTCGGGCTCTCGATCATGCTCCTTGCCATGGGAGGTTTGGCCGTCGACTTCTGGAGAGCATTGGCTCTCCAGCGTGAGCTGGCCGCGGTAGCCGACTCGATGGCTGTGGCCGCCGCTTCGGGCATCGACGAAGAGTTGTATCGGGCCACGGGAGCGGTCGTCGTCGACCCGGGACGGGCGGAGAGCCTCGGTTCCTCCTATGCCGGCTTCCAGGACGTCGACCTCGATGTGGTGCATGTGACCACGGCCCCCGATGGCACGAGTGTGTCGGTTCTCGTCGAAGGGACGATGGAGCTAGGTCTGCTCGGGTTGTTCGTTGACGAGACCGAGCCGCTTCGGGTCAGGGCGACGGCAACGGCGATACCGGTTCTGGTGCCCTGACCGGAAGTTCGCACTCGACCTGCCGTCGATTATCCTTGTCTCCTACCCCGCATCGCCTCCGGGCGTGCGCGTTCGGGGGTGGTGTAATAGGTAACACGACAGGTTCTGGCCCTGTTATTGAGGGTTCGAGTCCTTCCCCCCGAGCGAGGGCCGGCGTACCGGCTCCAACTTGGTCCCGTCGTCTAGTGGTCTAGGACGCCGGCCTCTCAAGCCGGAAACGGCGGTTCGAACCCGCTCGGGACTGCGGCGTGTGCATCTACCCACCGTGGGGGTGGGCGGTTGCACACGGCCCACCCCACTCTGATTTCGTGTGCGGCCACCCACGTTGAGGGTGGCTGCTTGCACACAACCCTCACCCTGAGGGTGTGGGGGTTCCCCCCTCCCACTCCCGGCGAAGCCCGGTCAAAGCATGCCCCAGCTCCTCGATCACCGAGGGGTCGGAGCGGGGCCAAACGTTGACCAGGAAGAAGCTGACCCCGAGCGGGGTCAGCTTCTTGACTCTCGCCTTCAGACCCTCGACAGTGGCGTGTTCGCCCCGGGCGATCTCCTCGTGCATCCAGACGATCTCGTCGCGGTCCCGCCCCAGTTCGACGCAGACGGCGTCGAGCACCACCCCATCGGAGGCGACCTTGTCCGCCGACCCCGCCGAGTCCCATAGGTCACCGTACTGGGCGAGGAGACCGAGCATGCGGGGGCGCCGGCTCCCGATGAGGATGCGCATCTTCCCGTTGACCGGCTTGGGC
>DATBIX010000053.1:0-30853 GCA_036556665.1 Acidimicrobiia bacterium | reverse complement strand
CCCGCCCTACGCCGAGCCATCCTCCACCGTGACGGGAACCGCTGTAGCGCCGATGGATGCGACTCGAGGCATCGGCTCCAAATCCACCACATCCAACCCTGGAGCCAAGGCGGAGCCACCAACCCCGACAACCTGATCGCTCTCTGCTGGTTCCATCATCAGGTGGTGATCCACCAATGCGGCTTTCAGATCTACCGCGAGCCCGGCCACGGCCGCATCCGGTTTCGGAGGCCAGACCGGGGGCCCCCGGTCTGAGCTGATTCCGCCTGGGAACCAACACACTCGGTCCAGCGTCCAACACCCCATGAGGCCGGCACCAGCCCTGGCGCTCCTCGCCCTGGTCGTTGCCGCCTGCGGGGAGCCGACGCCCGGCGCGGGCACCCTCTCGCCCCAGCCCACCACCACGCTCGTCACCTCGTCGACACCAACCGAAGGGGATATGGGAGTGAACGTCGTCATCACCGCCACTCCAGTCGAGCAACCCGACGGCTCGATCGAGTTGTGCCCTCCCGGGACGACCGGCGCCTGTCCCGGCATCATCCTCGCCGGTGACATCGATCCCGAGCTGATCGCCTCAGAGGACGACACAACCTTCGTCCAGGTCTCGGGCCGGTATGACGGGCGGGCGGTTGTCCCCACCTCAGACCCGGTACCGGTCGAATTCCCCCCGGCCGACGAGCAGGACTTCGACTCGTTGTGCCCCGACCTCCATGGGACTCCCTCGATCAACCCCGACGAGACTCTCACCGGGGCAGTGAGCAGCTATGCGACCAGCCAGCCCGACTATGCCGCCTTGTGGTGGGACCGGGAGAGGGCTGTGACCACAGTGTGGTTCAAGGGAGAGGACGTGTCGGCACATGTGGCTGCGATCGAGGACTTGGCCGGGGACGAGCCGGTCTGTGTCGTGGGAGGCGCCGAGTACTCGGAGGCCGAGCTGATCGAGGCCGCCGACCTGCTCAACAGCTTCACCGACAGTCGGGGAATGCCGATCGCCACCGCCGGCTATGGCGTCGGAGGGCTCAGCAACCGGATCGACCTGTCCCTGGAAGAGATCGATACCGAGACTCGAGCAGCGCTGGCCGAGCTGGTCGGCGATCGTGTGACCCTCTACCCGTTCATCGAGATGACCGATGCCCCTCTCTCCCAACTGCCCGAGCCGGTCCCGGCTGTGGATGGTGACGTGGAGATACTGACCAGTCGGATCAGGGCGGGCGGCGGCATGGACGCTCTCGGCAACTTCGAGCTGGGTTACGACCCCGACCTCGATTGTGTCTACTTCGCCGGGTCGGAGACTGGAGACACCGGGCGGACCGTCCCGGTGTGGCCATTCGGGTACTCCGCCACCAGCTCGCCGATGACCGTGTACGACTACGACGGCAACCCGGTGGTCACGGAAGGCGAGAGCATCGAGCTCGGAGGAGGGTTCGTCGGGGTCGATTTCGTCGACGGCAACACCTGCGGGGCCGACGGAGCCTGGATCGTCAATCGCTGACATACTTGGGGCATGATCCTCACCCGCCTCGGCCATGCTGCCGTCCTGGTCGAAACCGCACAGGCCCGGCTCTTGATCGATCCGGGCCATTTCTCGAGCAACTGGCATGGTCTGACCGGTCTCGATGCGCTGCTGATCACCCATCAGCACGCCGACCACGTCGACGTCGAGAACGTCGGGGACCTCATCGAGTCCAATCGGGAGGCCAGGGTGCTGGTCGAGCCGGCCGTGGTGCCCATGCTGGGTGATCATCCTGCGGAGCCAGCTTCGGTTGGTGACGTCCACCAGATCGGAGACCTCAGGATCGAGATCGTGGGTGGAGAGCATGCCGTCATCCATGACAGGATCCCCCGGATCGGCAACGTCGGTCTCGTCATCCGTGAGAAGGATGGGCCGGGCCTCTTCCACCCGGGTGACTCCTACGCCACGGTCCCCTCCGGGATCGACATCCTCGCCCTACCCCTGACCGCCCCTTGGGCCCGGGTCGGCATGACCATCGACTTCGCCAACGCGGTGAGGCCCGCGCGGATGATCCCGATCCACGACGCCATCCTCAGCGGAGCGGGACGACCGGTCTACATGCGCATGTGCCGCACCGTGGTCGACGAGTCGATCACAATCGAGGACCCGGCGGTGGGCGAGCACCTCACCGTCTGAGGCAATCGCGGCCTCAATCGGAGTTCGGGCCCGGCTCCTCGGGCTGATTCTTCTGCTGCCGTCTCTCCACTGTCATCGTGACGAGGAAGTTGAGGAAGGCCAGGATGTAGCCGACTCCGGCGATGAGGAAGGCGATGGTGAAGATCTTCGAGATGTCCTTGGTCGGCACGAAGTCGCCGTAGCCAACCGTGGTCAGAGTCACGGTCGTGTAGTAGAGGGCGTCGACCCACGACCAGTCTTCGACGAACTTGTAGAAGACGGTGCCGATGGCGAAGACGGTCGACACCCCATAGATGAGATTCCGCCCTCTCGGGCCCATCCAGAGGTACCTGACCGTCCTGAAGAACTCGCGGAACACTGTCTCAAATTAGGACGGGAACCGCCCGAGCCGTGGCATCAACCGAGCAGACGCTCCACGGTTCGCCCGGCGCGACGCTGCCTCGTCTCGGACTGCTTTGCCTCCGCCACGTACCCTGCGTGCTCACGCCGGTGGCTGTAGCTGAGTGCGTCGAAGGCAGCACGAGCGGCAGGGCTCGCAGCCAATGCTGCGTCCAGTTCCTCGGGCATCTCGACCTCACGCTCGGAATGGTCGGCGGCGACGACCACCACCACCTGATCTCCCGGCTCTTTCCCCAGTTCTTGGCGAATCGCCTTGAGGATCCCGAGGATCGTCTCGCCCCCCATGCGGACGATGCTCCCTCGGTAGTCGATGCCGTCGAAACTCGCCACCACGGGGATGCGGCCCCCGCCACCGAGGCTCTCGACCACATCGGGCGGGACCGCCACGAAGGCGCCGCCCCGGGGCGCCTCTTCGATCGTGGCTTCGAACCGGTTCAAGCCCGCTCCAAGGGGGCCCAGGCGAGGAGAAGGCGCTTCTTCCCCTGGGTGTCGAACATGACTTCGGCTTCGGCCCGATCCCCGGTGCCCACCACCTCCCGCACCGTGCCCAATCCCCACTTGTCGTGCCGCACCCGGTCGCCGGGGCCGATCTCACCCGCATCGACGGTCATGCGCGGCCCGGTTGCTGCGGCACGCTCCGAGGCGGTGCGGCGCTCCCTCTTCCCGGCCTTCTCCATCAGCTCCGGCCCGATCTCGTTCAGGAATCGCGAGGGTGGGTTGTAGTTGGACCCGCCGAAGAGCATCCGGCTCCAGGCAGAGGTGAGATAGAGCCGATCCTGGGCCCTGGTGATCCCAACGTAGGCGAGACGCCTCTCCTCTTCCAGCTCCGCCGGATCGCCCAGGGACCTCATGTGAGGAAACACCCCGTCCTCGAGCCCCACGATGAATACGGCAGGGAACTCGAGGCCCTTTGCGGTGTGCAACGTCATCAGGGTCGCCGCCCCCGCCCCGTCGTCCCACTCGTCGATGTCGGCCACGAGGGCGGTCGTCTCGAGGAATACCTCCAGACGACGGGGGTTGTCGAGTGTGTCGAACTCCTGGTCGCCGATGACCGCCCCCTCGTTGGCGGACTCGAACTCCTTGGCGACCCCGACCAACTCGCGCAGGTTCTCGACCCGGCCCATCGCCTCGATCGTCTGCTCTGCCTCCAGCCCGGCCACCATCCCGGTATCGGCGAGGACCGCTTCGACGGCGGCGCTGACCCCTCCCTCGTCGGCGACTTCCCGCAGGTGGTCCATCACGGCGACGAACTCACCTATCGCCGTTCTCGCCCTCGAATTGAGCTGGACTATCTCGGGCGCCCGGCGCAGACCTTCCCAGAAGGGCACCCCGTGGGTCTGGCTGAACCGGTCGACGTGGGCGATCGTGGTGTCACCGATCCCACGGCGCGGCTCGTTGATGATCCGCTTCACCGAGACCTCGTCGGACGGGTTGATCACGGCGCGCAGGTAGGCGATTGCGTCTTTGATCTCCTTGCGCTCGTAGAACCTCACGGAGCCGACCACCGTGTAGGGGATTCCTCTGCGAACGAACACGTCCTCGATCACACGTGACATGGCATTGGTGCGGTAGAAGACGGCCATGTCGGAGAGGTTGAACCCGTCCGCCTGGAGCCGCTCGATCTCGTCGACCACGTATCCGGCTTCGTCATGCTCGTCCTCGGCCTCGTAGCGCATGATGGGCAGGCCTCGCCCCCGATCCGACCAGAGGTTCTTCGGCGTGCGCCTCGTGTTGTTGGAGATGACCGAGTTGGCGGCGTCGAGGATGATCTCGGTCGACCGGTAGTTCTGGTCGAGGATGACGATTCGGGCGTCGGGATAGTCCAGTTCGAAGTCTCGGATGTTCCTGATGTCGGCGCCGCGGAACTTGTAGATCGACTGGTCCGAGTCCCCCACGACGCAGAGGTTGCGATGGGTGGCGGTCAACTGCCTGACCAGCATGTACTGGGCCCGGTTGGTGTCCTGGTACTCGTCGACGAGCACATATCGGAACCGCTCCTGGTAGGCGGCCAGGACGTCGGGGAAGGCGCCGAACAACTCCACGGTCACCATCAACAGGTCGTCGAAGTCCATGGCCGAGGCCGCGAGGAGACGCTGCTGGTAGAGCCGGTAGACATCGGCGACCTGCTCGTGAAAGAAACCGTCGTCCTGGCCCGCGAACGACTCGTAGTCGACCAGCTCGTTCTTGGCCTTGGAGATGACGGCCTTCATCGCCTTCGGGGGGAACCGCTTCACATCCAGGTCGAGGTCGCGTAGGACCAGGTTGAGGAGACGGAGCGAATCGGCATCGTCGTAGATCGAGAACCCGGACCGATAGCCGAGACGTGACGCCTCGCGGCGCAGGATGCGGACACATGCCGAGTGGAAGGTGGAGACCCACATCGCCCGGACCGCCCCGCCGACCAGGGCACCCACCCGGCTCTTCATCTCGTTGGCCGCCTTGTTGGTGAAGGTGATGGCCAGGATCGACTGGGAGGGGACCTGGAGATCGCGCAGCAGGTGCGCGATCCGATAGGTGAGCACCCGCGTCTTGCCCGAGCCGGCCCCGGCGACGACCAGCACCGGGCCCTCGGTGGCGGCCACTGCCTCACGTTGGGTCGGGTTGAGATCGGCGAACAGCTGGGAATCGGCCGGAACGTCGTCGTAGAACCACTCAGCCTGCATCTGGGGCCATGGTACCGGCGCGCCGGGACCGAATCACAACGTTGTGATCAGCTGCTGAGGGCGATCTGGTCGTCGAGCTCGACGGCTGCGGTGGCGTCGACATCGACCGGTTCGAGCGAATCGCCTTCCTCCACCAGGACGCGGCGTCGGAGGGGCAGCGAGTAACAGAACCGGGCCCCCGTGGGGAAGCGGCGCTCGTACCAGACCTCGCCGCCCATGGCACGGGCCAGCCGGCGCGCGATGGGAAGGCCGAGCCCGATCCCGGTGGCCTCCCGGGCGTCGCCCTTCGACACCTGCTCGAAGTTGTCGAAGACGCGCTGGGTCTCCTCGTCGGGGACGCCCGGGCCGTTGTCGGAGATGACGATCAGATACTGGTCCCCCATGACGAAGCCCTCGACCATCACCTGGTCGCCTCCGTACTTTCGGGCGTTCTCCATGAGGTTGCGAATCACCTGCTGGACGCGTCTCCGGTCTGCCTTGACCCGGACCCCGTCCGGCAGCGACACCAGCGAGCTCTTCTTCCCACCGGTTGGGAACACCATCCGGGCAACGTCCTCGATCAGGTCGCCGAGGTCGAACAGCTCGGGGTGGAAGCGGAGGCGGTCGGCCTCCAAACGCGGGATCACCAGCACGTCCTCGACCAGGTCGCCCAGGTAGACCGACTGGCGGTTGATGATGCCGAGGAACTCGTCGACCTCCTCCTCTGGGAGGTCCTTCCAGGATTCGACCAGGGTGTCGGCGAAACCGGCGATCGAGGTCAGCGGGGTCCTCAGCTCGTGGGACACCATCGCCACGAAATCGTTCTTGATCCGGTGGGCTTCCTCGGAGAGGCGCATGACCTCCCGCTCGCGCTGACGCCCGTGCCGGGTGATGGCCAGGGCCCAGACCACCCCCACGACACCCACGATCGCCAGCCCGACGGAGAGCCAGCTCAGCGAATCCGGCAACTCAGGCATGCATCACCTATATCGGAAGATACCGAAGGTGGCTGAAGAAGTGGGGAAAGCGCCCCGCTCAACCGGCGTCGACGCTCTCTTCGATCCCGATGAGACGGCGCAGGGTCGAGGTGAGCACTCCCTGGCGCAGGTCGAACTTGTCGAGATAGGCGTCGACTCCCACCTCCCATGCCGCTTGCTTCTCCTCCTGGGTTGCAACGCCGGAGACCATCACGATGGGGACTTTGACGTCCGAGGCACGCATGGTTCGGACCAGCTCGACTCCATTGGATCTGGGCATCGAGTAGTCGATCACCAACGCCTCGAACCCGCCATCGCCCATGGCCAGCATCGCCTCACGGGCCCCGGCAGCCACCTCGACGTCGAAGCCTGCCCCGTTCAATGTCGCCGACAGCAACTGGCGCACCCCGGCCGAGTCGTCGACGACCAGGATCCGGGGCCGATGCCCGGCAAGCCGGGGCCGTCGCCGGGCGAGGACGCCGAGGAAGTTCGGGTCGAGCACCACGAGCACCTGGCCGCCGCCGAGCAGCGCCGCCCCGGTCACATGGCTCGAGCCCTCCAGGATCGGCCCCAGGTTCTTCACCGCCACCCGCCGGCGGTCGATCAGCTCGCTGACCGTGACCGCCACCAGACCGGACCTGGTGTTGATCACCAACAGCTCGGACTCGTCGCCGGGGTCGGTGACGCCGATCGCCCTGGACAGCGAGACGCAGGGGATCTCCCGACTCTGGAAGCTGACTTCCCGGCCGCTCTCGGTGGGCCGGATCTCGGCATGGGACAAGGGCATGGCGGCCTCGATCGAAGCCTCGGGAAGGCCCCAGAACTGATTCCCGGTGGCGACCACGACCACGTTCTGGAGCACCATCGACATGGGCAGGGTCATCGTGACGGTGGTCCCCTGGCCTTGGGGCGACTCGACATGGACGACGCCGTTGACCTTCTCCAGGATGTCGCTGACCGCGGCCAGCCCGTCGCCGGCCCCGGAGAAGTCGGTGACGTCTTCAGTGGTGGTGAATCCGTTCTGGAACAGCAGAGGACTGAGATCGGAGAGGACGAATGGGATGCCCTGTCTCGTAGCGATGTCGGCCACCTTGTCCCAGTCGATGCCGGCCCCGTCATCGGAGACCGACACCTCGACGCGCTCGTCGACGATCTCCGCGCCGACGCTCACCGTGCCGGTGGCTCGCTTCCCGGCGGCCACACGCTCGGAGGAGGGCTCGATGCCGTGGTCGACGGCGTTGACCAAGAGGTGACGGAGCGGCTCGCGGAGCAGATCGACGATCTGGCGATCCAGCTGCACGTCCTCACCGGTCAGCTCGAACCGGACGTCCTTGCCCATCCGCCGTCCCAGGTATCTGACGAACTGGGGGAAGGTCGCCGTCGCCTCGCGGAAGGAGATGTTGGCCAGGGAGACCGCCAGATCCTGGATGTCGGCGATCGAACCGGACAGTCGCTCCAGCTGGTGTCGCCAGGACTTGCGGAACAGGGCGGGATCGGATCCTTCGATCGAGACGAGGGAGAGGTCGGCCAGGGCCTCGGAGTCGAGCGAGACCTCGACGATTCGGTTGATCAACCGGTACAGCTCACCGGTGTCGACCCTGGTGGCGCCCCCGAGCAGAGACTCGGAGACCGACGAGAGGAGCCCTCCCAGATTCCCCGGGTCGGGACGGCGCAGCGGCAGGATCTCGGCCTTGGGACCGATTTCCATCTCGACTTCGTCGGTGGCGAGCCGGGCGTGGAGCTCGGACAGCTCGTCCAGCTCACCCGAGTCGAAGGCGGGGACGAGGCGGCCGGCGGCCGCTTCCATCGCCACCACCACCTCCCTCGGAGGCGGAGCTCCCTCTGACACGCTCCGCCAGAGTTGCTCGAGCCTCGTCGCGATCTCCTTGATTGGCTCGTACCCGAGGAGACCGGCCGAGCCCTTGACCGTGTGCGCGTCCCTGACCAGGTCCTGGACGACGTCCGATTCGAGATCGCCCTCCTGGAGGGAGCGTGCGCCGTCGACCAGACGGTTGGAGCGCTCCTCCAACTCGTCCCTGAATATGCGCGTCAGTTCAGGAGTGTTGAGATCCACCTGTGAAATTCCCTAGCCAACTGACTTTCTATCGGCAGGGAACCTGACCCCCTGAATGAGCCTCGCGGCGGCTTCACTCCCACTCGATGGTGGCAGGTGGCTTGCTCGAGATGTCATATGCCACTCTGTTTATCCCGGGAACCTCGTTGATAACCCGGGTCGAGATCTTTTCCAGCACTGCATGGGGAAGCCGGGCCCAGTCGGCGGTCATGGCGTCCTCGGAGGTGACCGCCCTCACCACCAGCGGATAGGCGTAGGTCCGACCATCACCCTGCACCCCGACCGTCTTCACGACGGGGAGGACGCCGAAAGCCTGCCACACCTCCCCGTGGAGGCCGGCCCGGCGGATCTCCTCGTTGACGATCAGATCGGCGGCGCGGAGCAACTCGAGACGCTCCATGGTCACCTCCCCGATGACCCTCACCGCCAGCCCCGGGCCGGGGAACGGCTGACGCCAGACGATCTCCTCGGGAAGGCCGAGCTCCTCCCCGATCGCCCGCACCTCGTCCTTGAACAGGTCTCGCAACGGCTCGATCAGCTCGAGCTCCATGTCCTCGGGAAGGCCGCCGACGTTGTGATGGGTCTTGATCGTGGCGGCGCTGGCCGAGCCTGACTCGATGACGTCGGGGTAGAGGGTCCCCTGGACCAGGAACCTCGCATCGCCCACCGTGCTCGCCGCCTCCTCGAAGACCCTGATGAAGGTCTCACCGATGATCTTCCGTTTCCGCTCCGGGTCGGTGACTCCGACCAGCAACTCCAGGAAGCGGTCGGCGGCCTTCACATGGATCAGGTCGACGTCGAAATGAGACCTGAAGGTATCCTCGACCTGCTCGGCCTCCCCGGCCCGGAGCAGGCCGTGGTCGACGAAGATGCAGGTGAGTTGGTCTCCGATCGCCTCGCGGACGAGCGCGGCGGCGACCGCCGAATCGACTCCACCGGACAGGCCACAGAGCACCTTGTCATCTCCTACCCGGTCCCGAATCGCCTCGACCTGCGACTCGATGATCGAGTGTGAGGTCCAGGAAGGGATGGCGTCGCAGACGTCGTACAGGAACCGCTTGAGCACCTGCTCCCCGCCCCGGGTGTGCACCACCTCAGGGTGGAATTGCACGCCGTAGAGACCCCGCTCCCGGTCCTCCATCGCAGCCACCGGGGCGCCGTCGGAGGTGGCGACGGTGGTGAACCCGGGGGGAGGCACCGTCACCTGGTCACGATGTGACATCCAGACCTGATCCTCGGCGGGCATCTCCCTGAGCAGAACCGAGTCACCGACGGCACGAAGGGTCGTGTTCCCGAATTCGGCGGTGCCGGTGTTGGCCACCGTGCCCCCGGCGACGCTGGCGATCAGCTGGTGGCCGTAACAGATGCCAAGGACGGGAATCCCCAGGTCGAGGAGCGCAGGGTCGACGAGATAGGCGTCCTCGGCGTATACCGAGGCGGGGCCGCCGGAGAGGATGAGCCCGGCCGGATTTCTGCGTCTCACCTCCTCGGGCGTTATCTGCCGTGAGACGATCTCGGAGTGGACGTGGGCCTCGCGGACCCGGCGGGCGATCAACTGGGCGTACTGGGCGCCGAAGTCGAGGACGAGAACCGAAGCTTCCGGTCCCTCCGGGCTCAACCCATACCCACCCTTTGACTCCGCTGCAGCGATTTGCCCTCGGTCTGCAACGAGGGGGCGATCATGACCTCGGCTTTCTGGAACTCCTTGACGTCCGAGTAGCCGGTGGTCGCCATCGACATCTGTAGCGCCCCGAACAGGTTGAGCCGGCCGTCGTTCTCGTGGGCCGGGCCGACCAGGATCTGCTCCAACGTGCCCCGATCGCCCACCTGCACCCTTGCCCCTCGGGGAAGGGTGGGGTGGAAGGTAGCCATGCCCCAGTGAAACCCGCGCCCCGGTGCCTCGGTCGCCGAGGCGAGGGGCGAGCCGATCATCACGGCGTCGGCGCCGCACGCGATCGCCTTCGCCACGTCCCCGCCCGTGCGCATCCCACCGTCGGCGATGATGTGCACGTACCGGCCCGTCTCGTCCAGGTATCGGATCCGGGCCCCGGCGGCATCGGCGATGGCGGTGGCCTGGGGCACCCCGACTCCGAGCACCCCGCGAGTGGTGCACGCCGCTCCCGGGCCCACCCCGACCAGGATCCCGACCGCACCGGTCCGCATCAGATGGAGCGCAGTGGAGTAGCTGGCGCAACCGCCGACTATGACGGGCACCTCGCAGTTGGCGATGTACTCCTTCAGATTGAGAGGCTCCTCACGGCTGGAGACGTGCTCGGCCGAGACGACGGTCCCCTGGATCACCAGGACGTCGAGCCCGGCGCCGAGGGCGAGCGGAGCCCAGCTCTCGACACGCTGTGGGGTGAGGCTGGCTGCGGTGACGATCCCTTCCCCTTTGATCTCTGCCACTCGCCTGCCGATCAGGTCCGGCTTGACCGGCTCGAGGTAGATCTCCTGCATGCGCAGGGTGGCCTTCTCCGCCGGCAGCTCCGCGATCTCCTCGAAATAGGGCTCGGGGTCCTCGTATCTGGTCCAAAGGCCCTCGAGGTTGAGGACCGCCAGCCCTCCCAGCTCCCCGATCCTCACCGCGGTGGCCGGGCTGATCGCCGAGTCCATGGCCGAGCCCATCATCGGGAGAGGGAAGCGGAAGGCGTCGAGCTGCCAGGAGATGTCTACGTCGTCGGGGTCGCGGGTTCGCCGTGAGGGGACGATCGCGATGTCGTCGAACCCGAACGCCTGACGACCCGACTTGCCGATCCCGATGTCGATTTCCACTTGCGATCCACCTCCGGCGACGCTCCATGGCAGCGTAACAGTGGATGATCACGAGCCATCAGTAGGCTGCCGCCCCGTGCCCCGCCCATGGACGCTGCTCGACTTCATCCTGGTGGTGGTGGGAGGCCTGGTCGGCTCCGGTCTCGCCGTAGGAGCCGCCGCGCTGCTCGATGACAGCGAAGTCGTGCTCGTGCTCGCCCTCGCCGGGCAGTACCTGGGGCATCTCCTCGTGCTCTGGGCTCTCTACCGGCGCAAGGGCGGTCCCGACCTCGGGTTCACCATCGAGGGGCGGGACGTGCTCTACCTGGGCGCCGGGCTGTTCCTGCAGCTGGCTATGGCGGTTCTCTTCCTCCCGCTCACCTCGCTCCTCTTTCCCGACGGGGAGCCGGCCCAGCAGATCAGCTCGGCCTTGTCAGGGCTCGAGACCACCGCGGCCAAGGTGACCGCCATCGTCACCGCCGTCGTCATCGCCCCGGTCACCGAGGAGCTGACCTTTCGCGGGGTGTTGCTCAAGAGCCTCGAGACGAGGGGCCGACGATTCGTGATGGTGGTCACCGCCTTGGTCTTCTCGGCCTTCCATCTGCTCGGCCTCGACCCGGCCAACATGCTGCGGGCCTCGGTTGTGGTCCTCCCCCAACTCTTCGTCGTGGGGCTGCTCCTGGCGTGGCTGACTCTCCACAACAACCGCCTCGGCCCGGCGATCTTCCTCCACTCGGGGTTCAATCTGCTCGCTGCGGTGGTGCTGCTCCTGCCTTCGGACCTCCTCGAGTCCGTGGGCTAGCCGAGCCTCAACCGATCCCGACCTTCTCGCGGACCGACTCCATCTCGGCCTCGGCACGCGTTCGGGCGTGCTCCGCCCCGCGCGCCATCACCTTTTCGACCTCCGATCGGTCGAGAGCCTCATACCGGGCCCGGATCGGAGCCAGGCCCTGCCCGATCGCATCGGCCGCAGCCATCTTGAAAGCCCCGTAGCCGGCCGCCCCGTACTCGGCGACCAGCTCGGCGATGGGGCGGCCGGAAAAGACGCTGAAAAGCTCCAGCAGGTTGGAGATCCCGGGTTTGGAGTCCCAGTCGTAGAGCACGTCCGTGCCGGTGTCGGTGACCGCGCTCTTGATCTTCCTCGTGATCTCGTCGGGCTCGTCTTTGAGCAGGATCCGTGACTTTGGGCTCGGGTCGGACTTGGACATCTTCGAGGTCGGATCGGTCAGGGACATGACCCTGGCCCCGATCTCCGGTGTGATCGTCTCCGGGAGCGGGAACTCCTCTCCGAAGCGAGCGTTGAACCGCTGAGCGAGGTCGCGGGTCAGCTCAAGGTGCTGGGCCTGGTCGTCACCGACAGGGACCGCGTGCGCCTTGTGCACCAGTATGTCGGCGGCCTGGAGCACCGGGTAGGCGAAGATCCCGAGATTCTGGCGAGCCCGATCGGCCTTCTCCTTGAACTGGGTCATTCGCTCCAGTTGTCCCAGTCCGGTCATGGTGCCCAGGATCCAGGCCAGCTCCACGTGTTGGGGCACCTCCGACTGGTAGTAGAGCAACGAGCGGTCGGGGTCGACACCGACGGCGAGGAGCATCCTCGCCGTCTCGATGCGGGCCGCTCGCATGTCCTCGACCTCGTAGGGGATGGTCATCGCATGCAGGTCGACCACGCAGTAGATCGTCTCGTAATGGTCCTGCATAACCACCCAGTTCCTCAATGCCCCGGTGTAGCTCCCCACGTGGAAGTCCCCGGTGGGCTGGATACCCGAGAACACTCTCTTCTGGCTGGTCAAATCACACGCTCTCTCGGTGGGTCGGCTGGCGGCACAGGATAGGGGGGCCCGGTCTGAAGCCGGCCGGGCTTCAGCCGGCCTGGGCTCCGGTCAGGTCCCCGGCCAGCTCGGGAGCCAGGTACTCGTCGACCATCTCGCCGATGTCGACGTTGGCGACGAGAACGGCCGCACCGGCCGAAGTGGTGGCGTCGGAGACCGGGACGTCGAGCTCATCGATGGTGCCGCGGCTCAGGCCCCTCATCGTCCACCCGAGGTCGACCGCGTCGAGTAGGGACAATTCGGAGTCGACTGTCACGAACGGCGCTATCGACTGGGCCACGTCTGCGATGTCGCCTGGGCTGGAGAAGTCCGACAACCTCCCCATCATCGACATGAGAAAATCGCGTTGTCTCTCATTGCGGGTCAGGTCGCTCACCCCGGGCATCGTTTGCCACCCGTCCTCGGTCAGCTCCTGGGTGTAACGCGAGCGCAGCCAGGCCAGGGTCTGGGCGCCGGTGGCCAGGGTGCAGCCCGCCGGAAGCTCGAGGTTCGCCTTCTGGTCGCGCACCGCCCGCTGGAGGCAGATCTCGTACCCGCCGACGGCGTCCACCGCTTCTTGGAACCCGGCCAGGTCGACCAGGGCGAAATGGTCCACGGTGTGGCCGATCAGAGACTCGACTGTGAACGTGATCGAAGTGGCCCCATTCATCATGGCACCGCAGCCCTCGAGGGCGTCGTTGAGCTTGTGCTCCCGACCGGTCTCGCACACGCTCTCGACCAGCAGATCCCGGGGGAGAGAGAGGAGTGCCGCCCGGGAGCCGTCCGACGGCCGCATCAGGACCATCACGACGTCGGCCCGATGTCCGGCGAACTCACCGAAGCCCTCCGTGTCATCCAGGGTGTCTCTGGCGTCTGAGCCGACGAGAAGGAACACGTCGAGGCCGTCGCCATCGTTCGAGGCCGCCACCGGCCCCTCGTCGGACGGCTCGTCATTATCGGAGGCATCACCGCCATCACCCCGATCGACGGCGGGGAGCGCGGTGCGGTCGATGCTCACCCTGGTCACGTCCCCCCAGGTGGACAAGGCGAAGACTGCCCCTGTGGCCAGGAGCAGGATGACGGCAGCTACGCCGATGATCAAGACACGCTTCTTCAAAGGTCCGCCCTATCGATGCCCCGGGCTTCTGATTGTACGCGACACGACGAGGTCGATAATCGGCCGGGGCTCTCGAGACACGTAGAAGGCCGTCAGGCAACGGGGCCAGGCCCGCTGGCCACCAGATCACCCTCGGAGGCAACGACGGCGCTCAGGGGGAGGCTCAACTCGAACCGGGACTCGTCGACGTTGCCCACGTAGCGAAGGGTCCCACTCATCATCTCGGCGAGCTGCCTCGACACCGCCAGACCGATCCCGACCGAGCCCGGCTGGGTCGGCGACTGCTGGCTGCGGTAGTACCTCTCGAATATGAGCTCCGCCTCGGCCGGTCTCACCCCGTCACCGTCGTCGGCCACGAGGACCTGGGCCCGGTCGCCTTGCGGCTGCACGATCACGGCGATCCTGTCACCCCCGTATTTGATGGCGTTGGTGAGCAGATTGCGAATGATCTGACGGCAACGGAGCGGGTCTGCCCAGGCGAAGACCTCCGACCCGGCTACAGCGATCCTCTTGTGGGTGGGATGAGACTCGTTGATCCCGCGCACCACGCTGTCGACTTCCTCGCGCAGGTCGATCGTGCCCGGTTTGATCGAGAGGTTTCCGAACTCGGCTCTGGAAGCCACCAAGAGGTCTTCGACCAACTCCGCCAGCTCCCGGCTCTGAACGGCGATGATGGCGTTCAACTCGTCGAGCTCCTCAGTGCCGAGGCTGGTCCGACTCGAGGCGATCTCCTCGGAGAGGCCCACGATGGCAGTGAGCGGAGTCCTGATCTCGTGGCTGACAGAGGCGAGCAGGCGATCCTTGGACTCGTTGGATGCCCTCAACTGCGCCTGGTCGTCCTGACGGCGCCAGTAGGCGCCGATCATGTGGGCTGCCCTCCACAGAGTGGCGATCTCGTCCTCGGTCCAGAGCCGGTCGCCCGTGTACTGGACGAAGCCGATCGACCCCCGAAACACCTCGCCCACGAAGATGGGCACGGAGGCCTCCGTGACGATCCCATCCTTCTCGTAGCCTGCCCTCTCCTCCCCCTTCAGGTCCTTGGTCCTCATGGTCACCGCCCGGCGGTCGCGCAGCGCCCGGTAGGCAACCGAGGACTCGAGGTACACACCGCTCCTCCACCCACCGGATGGGAGCGCAGCCTTCCTGGTGGCATCGGCGATGATCTCCCACTGGATCGCACCGTCGACGTCGGTGTTGCGGTCGACATAGGCGTAGTCGGCGTCTGTCGCATCGAGGAGTGCCCGCAGCGCCTCATAGATGGCGAAGGCGTCCGTTTGGACGAGCAGTGCCTCGGATGAGGTGGCGATGGCGTTCTGTAGCCGTGTCGCCCTGTCGTACCGGCTGATGGACTCGGAGAGCTGGTCGTAGAGACGGGAGACGAGGGCGATGGTGAACACCACTCCGGCCACTGAGATCAGGGCGCGGACCGCGATCACCTCGGCCGGGTCGTCGCGCAGCAAGCCCATCGTGACGCTCCACACCCCGGCCGAGACGCCGGCTGCGACCGACCAGACGATACGGCTCCCCGAGCTGAGAGTCCCGGCGAGGACTCCGAGCAGCATGATCAGCCCGAAGGTGGTGGCGAAATCGAAGGCGGATACGTCGACCTCGAACAGGGCCTCGATGATGGCGAGAGTGCCGAAGAACCAGGTGGTGGAGAGAACCAGGATCATCGTGTTGGCGTCCTCGCGCTGGGCGAGCCAGATGGCCCAGATGGCCAGGATCAGGTAACTGGCCCATCGCACCGGGGACAGCGGCGACGTCATGTCGGCGTTGCTGATCTCGAGGATGGCAAGGGCCGGGAAGGTGACGGCGAGCAGGACCGCGACGTAGCGATGAGAACGCTGCTGTGCCTGCATGGGAGCCCGCGCGCTCATGCCGAGAACATCGGCAGCGTGCCGCTCGAATCTGTAATCAGACGACTGCCGGCAGGCCGAGAAGGGTTCGCACCATTCGAGCCGTCGCCCCCCACAGGGTGTCCCCGTCCAGGTCGTAGTACCACACCTGGTGGCCATCCCACGGGACGTGCCACCACCTCTCCTGGTCGGCCAGGTCGAGGAGCCGGGGAGTGTGGATTCGTGCCACCTCTCGCTCGCTGGGCACCAACTCGAAGGGGCTCTCCACCCGTCCCACTACCGGGACCACCCACGGCTTGAACTCGACAGTGTCGATCGGGGGGAGGAACCCCAATATCTCGACGCGGTCCGGGTCGATCCCAACTTCCTCCTGCGCCTCACGCAGGGCGGTGTCCACCGGGCCCGAATCCTCGGGATGGGCGCGCCCACCCGGGAAGGAGATGTGGCCGGCATGGGTGGGCATCGTGTCCGGCCGCTTGGTGAGGACGATCCTCACCTCCCCGGCCTCGTCCTCGAACAGGGCGGCGAGCACGGCGGCCTGAGGTCCTCCCTGGTCGACCGGGAGCTCATCGATGACATGGAGCCGGTCCCACATTCAATCAGCAGGTTAAGCCCGCCGATAACCTGGTTCGGTGCCCAAGCCCGTTCTCGAGACAGAGCGCCTCATCCTGCAACGGTTCAGCCGCCGTGATCACGCCACCTACGACGAGGCGGCTCGCGCTTCGTTGCCCGAGTTGAATCAGTGGCTCCCCTGGGCGCGCCTGGACTATGAGCATGCCGACACCACGGCCTTCGTGCGCGAGTCGATGCAGGCGTGGAAAGAGGATCGTGCCTGGGATTACTCGGTCAGGTACAAGGGAGACCCCGACCGTCACATCGGCAGCGTTTCGTTCTGGACCGTGTCGAAGCTGGGCAAGATCGCCGAGTTCGGTTATTGGGTGCGAACCGATGAGCACTCCAAGGGAGTGTGCACCGAAGCGGTCAATCGGCTCCTCGAGGAGGTCTTCGAATCACTCGGCTACCACAAGGTGACCCTGCGCATCGCCGTCGGGAACATCGCCTCCGACCGGGTGGCGGAGAAGCTCGGCTTCACCAGGGAGGGCGTGCTCAGAGAGGAGCTGCTCATCAGGGGCAACTGGGTGGATCACTCGCTCTGGTCGCTGCTCGACCGTGAGTTCCGGGCCATCCGCCGGGGTGAGATGCGCGGGACCCGATGAGCGACCTCGACCAGCAGGCGCTGCGCAACTGGCTCGACGACCTCACCGAGAAGGGCGAGTTCAGCGGTGTGGCCCTGGTCCGATCGGGCAACGCCAACGTGTTCCAGCATGCGTCCGGTCTCGCTCACTACGGGCATCGGGCCCCGATCGGGCCCGACACCCGCTTCCAGGTGGCGTCGGTGACCAAGATGATCACGGCGGCGACAGCGCTTCGCCTCGTCGAGCGGGGAGCTCTCAGCCTGGAACGGCCCCTCACCGGGTTCCTCCCGCCCGATCTGAGGCCTGCGGCCCTCGACGATCGTCACACCCTTCATCACCTTCTCTCCCACACATCGGGCTTCCCCAACTACCACGATGACGAAGACGAGACATGGGCGTCGTTCACCGCGGCTTGGGATCGGGTGCCGGTGTATCACGCCCGAGGGCCCACCGACATCCTCCCCTTGTTCGCCGACCTGCCCGCGGTGGCAGACCCTGGGGAGTTCATCTATGCCGACGCCAACTTCATAGTGGTCGGCGCCCTGATCGAGTGGGTGGCAGGCAAGCCCTTCGCCCAGGTCGCCACCGAGGAGGTTCTGGTCCCGGCCGGGATGACCCGGTCCGGCTTCTTCCAGATCGATCTCGAGCCCGACGACTTCGCCACCGCATATCTCGCCACCGATGAGCCACGAAGCGCGTGGAGGTCGAACATCTACAGCGTTCCGGCCGGCGGCATGCCCGACGGAGGGATGGCCACGACCGCCTCTGATCTCTGCACCTTCCTCGACTCGCTCCGCGCCGGGTCGATCCTGACGCCCGAGACCGTCTCGCTGATGCTGACCCCGCACGGCAACGAGGAGGACAGCCCGGAGGCCTACGGGTACGGGATGGAACTCGTCGTGGAGGGGGGAGCGGTCACCATCTACGGGCACGGAGGGGCCGATCCAGGGGTTTCGACGATGGTCTCACACTTCGTCGAGCCCGGGCTCACGATCGTCGTCCTCTGCAACCAGGATCGCGGGTCGTGGGCGGTGGTGCAGAGGCTCGTGGCCGACCTCGGTCTGCACGACCCGCGCGAATGAGGCCCTGGCGACCGGTCAGCCGGTTCCTGGGGTATGAGAATTGTGTCTCAGCGAGCGCCTCAATCGCGCCCGCTTGATGATCCACAGGACGAGGACCCCGCTGACGACAATGGCCAGGAGGTTGATCGCCAGCTGGGCTGCTGCTCCCAGGGCGCTCTCCCAACTCCCGTAGACGGTGGCGACTCCCACGTTGGCCGCAGCGGGGATGGTCGTCACGGAGATGAGGACACCCACGAGCACGCCGGACTTGGCGCCGACCAATGCGAGCATCCCCACCGTCCCGGCGAGGACCGCGACGATGACCGAGAACCAGTTGGGATCCGATACCAGCAGGGCCAGCTCGTGCTCGGCCGCCACCAGGATGTCGGGAGCGACCCCGAGCAGGCGGAGCAGCCCGGTGAGCAGAGCGGCCGAGACGATCCCGATGGGGAATCCGACGTAGATGGCACGGAGTGAGCGACGGGCGAGATCGGTGCGCCCCTCCACCAGGGCGACACAGATGCCGGCCAGCGGGCCGTACTCCGGCCCCACCACCATCGCCCCGATGATGAGCACCACCGAGTCGGTGATCAGCCCGACGGCGGCGATCATGGTGGCGATCGTCATCAGCACCAGGAAGGAGATGGAGAGAGTCGCGCTCTCCTCCACGCGGCTCTCAACCTCCTCCCAGATCACAGCGTCGGCCGGGCTGCCCTCGGCGGCCAGCTCCGCGTCCCTGGCCACGCGCGAGATCGAAGCGTCCACGTGCTCGGCTGCGATCGAACCTCGCTCCTCCACGCCCAGCCTGCGCAGCTCTTCGACGAGGGTGGTGGCATCCTCCTTGGCCACGTCACAGGAGACGAGGTCGCCCGGTGGCCTGACGGCCACCCCGGCCAGATGCCACAGGTTGGTCACCTCCGGAGCCCGATCGAGCGTCTCCATGACCTGCGCCACCAGCTCGGGAGGGACGATCAGACGCAGATGCAGCATCGGCCCATGATATGGGGAGGGCCTATCCCCGCTCAGCCGCCGCTGGCGAGCACCCTGCTGGCGTCACCAACGTAAGTGGCGATGGTCGGGAAGAACCCGATCACCACCGTCACCACCAGGGCGACCCCCAGGGCGAGTCGAAGTGAGCCGGCCGGAGCGGCCTCCGCATCCGGGGCGAACTCACCGATGGGGTCGTCGAGCCAGACGGACTTGACCACACGGGCGTAGTAGTAGAGGGCGATCACCGAGTTGATCGCGGCGATGGCGGCGAGCACGACGGTGAGAGTCCCACCGGCGATGATGACCGACCTGAACATGGCGAACTTGGCGAACCAACCGGCCAATGGCGGGATGCCGGCAAGGCTGAAGAAGAACACGGCCACGAGCACGCCGAGCCTGGTGTCGACCGAGGCCAGCCCCGACCAGGCTTCGAGCTCCCCCGACCGGGTCTTCCTCGCCCCAGCGATCACCACGGCGAAGGCCCCCAGGTTCATCACCGCATAGATCACCAGGTAGATCAGCGTGGCCGAGAACGCCTCGGCCAGATCGGCCCCCGCCACTGCCGCCGCCGCGAACGGGACGAGCATGAACCCGGCCTGTGCGATCGACGAGTAGGCGAGTAGGCGGACGACATTGTTCTGACGCAAGGCGCCGAGATTCCCGACAGTCATCGAGGCCGCGGCGAGCAGCCAGAGGGCGGGGGCCCACAGATCCGAGAGATCCGGGAGCGCCAGGTACATCACGAGCAGCATGGCGACGAACCCGGCCGCCTTGGAGTTGACCGACAGATAGGCAGTAATCGGAGTAGGAGCGCCCTCGTAGGTGTCCGGTGCCCAGAGATGGAATGGCACCGCCGAGATCTTGAACCCGAATCCGGCGATGAGCCCGAACACGGCAACCACCATGATCGGCTCGTCACCGAGACCGGTTGTCGTCTCGGCCAACCCGGCAAAGGTGACCTCACCGGTGATCCCGTAGAGGAGAGACATCCCGTAGAGGAGGATGGCGGTGGAGAGGACGCCCAGGATGAAGTACTTCATCGACGCCTCGTTCGACTTGACATCGCCCTTGCGCCAGCCGGTGAGGAGATAGAGAGGACCGGTGGTCAGCTCCAGACCGATGAACAAGATGATCAGGTCTCGCGAGGAGGACATCACCAATGAGCCGAGCACCGAGGCCAGGAGGAGGAAGTAGTACTCGCCCTGGTAGTAGCGATCGGACTCGATGTAGTCGTGGGACATGAGCAGGACGATGTAGGCCGAGACGATGAACAAGCCCTTGAGGATGATGGCGAACTCGTCGACGACGTATGAGCCGTCGAACATCGATCTCGTGGTCCCCTCGGAGGCGAGGATGATGAGAGGCACCGCTGCCGCTGCCGTGCCGGCGACGGCGACTGTGGCAGTCCAGAACTTCTTGGCGCGGGGCAGGATCAGATCGAGGGTGAACACGACCAGCATGGTCGCCGCCACCACCAGCTCCGGCGCCAGAGCCAGATAGTCGATCTGGAAGGTCAAGGTGTCATCCTCCGGAGCCCAACGAGGCGACCACGTCTGAGTTGAACACCGTCTCCACCAGAGAGACCACGCTGTCGGTCGTGGCGTGGAAGATGATCTTGGGGTAGAAGCCGACCACCACGATCAGGATGATCAGGGGCACCCAGGCGGTCAGCTCGAATCGGTCCACGTCGTGGAACTCGCGGCCCTGCCATTCCTCGGACGGCTCCCCCAGATTCACCTGCTGGAGCAGGTAGAGCATGTAGCCGGCGGTGAGCACCGTCCCGATCGCACCCAGCACCATCGCGGTGCGGAACACCCCGAGCGAGAGGCCCTCGAGTGGGCTGTAGGAGCCGATGAGAGACATGAACTCACCCCAGAAGCCGGCGAGCCCGGGAAGCCCGAGCGAGGCCATGGCGGTGAAGGCGAGGATGCCGCCCATCACCGGCATCAGCTTGATGTTGCCGCCGAGACGCGACATCTCCCGGGTGTGGTAGCGGTGTGACATCGACCCGGCCAGGAAGAACAGCAGGCCGGTGATGAGACCGTGAGCCACCATCCCGATGACCGCGGCGTTGATACCCACGTCGGTGAGGGTGGCGATGCCCAGCATGACGAAGCCCATGTGCCCGACAGAGGAGAAGGCGATGAGCCGTTTCATGTCGGTCTGGGCCAGACAGGCAAGCGAGCCGTAGATGATCCCGATCACGGCCAGGATGGCGATGGCCGGCGCCCACCTGGCCGCCTCCTGGGGAAGGACCGGGAGAGAGATGCGGATGAACCCGTAGGAGCCGAGCTTCAGCATGATCGCGGCGAGGAGCACCGAGCCCACGGTGGGCGCCGCGGTATGGGCGTCGGGCAGCCAGGTGTGGAGTGGCCACATCGGGACCTTGACCGCGAATCCGAGGAACATCGCCCCGAAGACGAGGAAGGCGAAAGTGCCGGTGAACGCTCCGGACGCACCCAGCTCGGTCAGTTGCGGGATGTCGAAGGTCCGCTCACCACCCGCGTTGCCCGACTCGAAGTAGAGGGCGAGGAACCCGAGCAGCATGAATGCCGACCCGAACAGGGTGAACAGGAAGAACTTGATCGCCGCATAGAGCCGGGTTTGCACCTCCCGGGCGAAGCCGGGGATCTTGCGGATGGAACGGTCACCCCAGATCCCGATCATGAAGTACATCGGGAGCAGCACGATCTCGAAGAAGATGAAGAAGAGGACGAGATCGAGGGCGACGAAGGTCCCATTGAGCCCCGTCGCCAGGATCATCATCAGGATGAGGAAGGCCTTCGGGTTCTTCGGCTCCTCCCAGTGATTCCAGCTGTAGATGACCGCCAGGACCATGACGAAAGTGGACAAGACGAGGAGCGGCAGGCTGATCCCGTCGATCCCGACGTGGTAGTTGGCGTTGATGGCGGCGATCCAGGTCTCGTTGACCTCGAACTGGTAGCTGTTGTAAGTCTGGCCGGTGAAGTCGAACTGCCCGATCACCACCAATGAGGCGATGAAGGCGACCACCGTTACCAGGAGAGCGGTGCGCTTCAATGCGTCTTCGTTCGCCTTGGGGATGACGCCCAGGAGAAGGGCTCCCGCCAGGGGCAGGAACACGATCAGTGTCAGACCCCAAGTTTCGAACCAATCCATGCTCAGCCTCTCCTATACGACGAAAACGAACACCACGATCAGGAGCAGCGCCCCTCCCACGAAGGAAGCCGCGTACTGCTGGACCTTCCCGGTCTGCCACTTTCGGATGGCAGAGCCCGACCCGTCGGCGGCCGCCGACAGGCCGTGAACCACCCCGTCCACGCCCCTCTGGTCGATGACCCCGTAGACGAAGGAGCCAAGCCCCCTCACTGCGAAAGCGACACCGTTGATCAGAGCATCGATGATGTAGTCGTTGACCCAGTTCACCATCCGGGCCAAGGGCCCCATGGTCGTCCCCACCACCCCCATGGCGAGGTCATCCATGTAGTACTTCCGACGGAGGAGGGGATATAGGACCGGGACTTCGAACCGATCGCGCTCGGCCTGTGTGTCCCGGTCCCTGCCCCAGATGCGCCAGCCGAGGGCGATGCCGAGAAGGGCGGCGAAGATGCCACTCCCGGCCAGAGCGAAGTCGATGGCCTCGGCGTGGTGGTCGCCCATGGGCACCGCCCGCACCGCCAGCCATTCGCCGAAGTTGCCGATCACGGGCCACTCGACCCCGGGGATGTTGAGCAGGCCGAAGGCGATGGAGGGGATGGCCAGGGCCACCAGTGGCCAGGTCATCACACGCGGCGCCTCGTGGGGATGACCGTGGCCCTTGTATTCACCGAAGAAGGTGAGGGCCACGGCCCTGGTCATGTAGAAGGCGGTCACGAATGCCCCGGCGATGGCGATCCACATCACGGCGACATAGCCCTCGTGGCCCAGCGTGACCAGGATCTCGTCCTTGGACCAGAACCCGGCGAGGGGGAAGATCCCGGCCAGGGAGAGTGCGCCGGCGATGAAGGTCCAGTATGTGGTGGGCATGAACCTGCGCAGACCGCCCATGTCGCTCATGTAGTTGGAGTGGACGGCGTGGATGACGGCCCCGGCCCCCAGAAAGAGCAGCGCCTTGAAGAAGGCATGGGTGAAGAGGTGGAACAGCCCAGCCGTGTACCCGCCGGCGGCGACGGCGGTCATCATGTAGCCGAGTTGGGACACGGTCGAGTAGGCGAGCACCTTTTTGATGTCGTTGGCGACCAGGGCGAGGAAGCCCAGGGCGAAGAGAGTTATCGCCCCGATCACGACCATCCAGGGTCTCACCTCTTGGGCCAGATTCTGGAACAAGGGGAAGACGCGGGCCATCAGATACACGCCTGCCGTGACCATGGTGGCGGCATGCATCAGGGCCGACACAGGGGTGGGGCCGGCCATGGCGTCTGGCAGCCAGATGTGGAGTGGGAATTGGGCGCTCTTGCCCATGGCGCCGAAGAAGAGGAGTGCCCCGCCCACCACGGCCACCCCCGAAAGTGGCTCGAGATGGGCCACCGATGCCTCGTCGAGAGTGAGGAAGTCGAAAGTGCCCACGGCCAAACCGAGGATGATGGCCCCGAGGATGAGCCCCACATCGGCCACCTTGTTGGTCATGAAGGCCTTGTTGCCCGCCTTCACGTTCTCCATGTCCTCCCAGTAGAAGCCGATGAGCAGATAGGAGGCGAGGCCCACACCCTCCCAACCGATGATCAGTTGGATGAGGTTGGGGGCGCCGACCAGGATCAGCATGGATGCGGCGAACAGGGAGAAGGCAGCGAAGAACCAGTCGACCCTCACGTCGCCGTGCATGTAGCCGAGGGCGTAGACGAACACGAGCAGCCCGACCACGCTGACCAGGAAGTACATCATGATGGAGAGGCCGTCGACCACCCAGCCGAGCTCGAACACGAGGTCGCTGCCGATCCGGCCGATCTCGAAGCTGTACTCGGCCAGAACGCCCTCGGTCATGTTCTGGACGAACAGCACCGTCGCCCACAAGGTGTTGATGGCGAGGGCGGCGACGGCGATCTCCCCTCCCTTGTTCTTCATCCTCTTGCCGAAGGCGAGGATCAGGAGGAAGGCGACCAAGGGGAGGATCAGCATGATCCCGGCGGTGTCGGCCCAGAACCCGCCCGTGATCCCGGCCTCCGCGGCGTGCTCGGCTTCGGTGGCGAGGATCCAGGAGCTCACGTCCCACCTCCAACGCTGCGGTGGCCCCGGCCGACCGGCGTCGGCTCGTTCCGAAGGGTGGACGCGCCGGTGACCCCTCCCAGCGGGGTGCCGAGGGTTGCCGCAAGGCGAAGTCGGCCGGCAGTCAAAGCAGCTACCACCTCATCAGGCTCAGGTCGTCGACGTTGGCCGACTTCCGATTGCGGAAGATGACCAGGACTATGGCCAGACCGATTCCCACCTCGGCCGCGGCGACGGTGATCACGAACACGGAGAAGACCTGGCCGATGGCGTCGGCGGATCGGATCACCGACTCGAAGGCGATCAGGTTGATGTTCACCGCGTTGAGCATGAGCTCGAGCGAGAGCAGGATCAGCACGATGTTCCGCCTCACCAACAGGCCGTAGATGCCCAGGGAGAAGAGGGCAGCGGCCAGGATCAGGAACTGTGCCACCGGCATCAGACGGCCCTCCTCTGCTCTTCCTCGACCGGGTCGAGGTCGCGCCGGGCGATGGTGATCCCGCCGATCAGGGCGGCGAGGAGGACGAACGAGACCACCTCGAACGGGATCACGAACCGGCCGAGCAGGGCGAGGCCGAGCGTCTCGGTGGAAGTGGGGTCACCGACTTCCTGGACGACCTCGGAGCCGAATGCGTCGATCGACGCCCAAGAGAGCAGCACGAAGGTGGCCACGGAGAGGAACGCCGGCCAGGCCTTGCGGTCGGCATCCAGACCGAGGTCGCGCCCGGTGGGGGCCCGGGTGATCATGATCCCGAACAGGAAGAGGACGATCACCGCCCCGATGTAGACCAGGACCAGCACCCAGGCGACGAACTCGGCGGAGAGCATGAGGAAGAGGACTGCGGTCCCGGCCAGTGTCGCCACCAGGAACAGGGCGGCATGCACGACGTTCTTCGCCGTCACCACCCTGAACCCGGATACGAGGACCAGCAGCCCGACGACGAGGAACACCCAATTGACGGGTTCAGAGGCCCACTCGGAGACCGTCACTTCTCCAGCCCAGGGTTCTCGGGGACGGTCAGCAGCCAGTCCTGCAAACGGTCCATGTCGTGCATCATGTCCCCCATCCGGGTCTCTGAATACTCGTACTCGGGCGACCAGAACAAGGCGTCGAACGGGCACACCTCGACGCAGATCCCGCAGTACATGCACAGGGCGTAGTCGATGTCGAAGCGGTCCAGGGTGTTGCGCACCTTGATCCGCCCCCCGGGCTTGTCCGGTGGCTTCTCCTCCTTGTGCCCCTCGATGTAGATGCACCAGTCGGGGCAGTTGCGGGCGCAGAGCATGCAGACCGTGCACGCCTCCTGGTCCAGCGCGATCACACCCCGGGCCCTGGGGACCGGTTGCTCCTTCACCTTGGGGTAATTGACGGTGGCCAGATAGCGCTTGGGCCGGAAGATGGTGCGGAACATGGTGTAGATGGTCACCCAGAGGCCCTTGAGCATCCCGGTCCCCGGTATCTGCCGATTCGTCGTCGTGGTCACAGGAACACCTTGAAGGCGCCGGTCACGAGGATGTTGACCAGGGCGATCGGCACCAGCCACTTCCAGGCGAGGCTCTGCAACTGGTCCTCCCGGAATCTCGGGAAGGTCCAGCGGAACCAGATCATCATGAAGACGAGGAGGAAGGTCTTGCCGATCACGATCACCGGCCCGGCATAGGCCAGGACGTCCTCGGGGATCCCGGGGAGCCAGTAGCCGCCGAGGAAGAGAGTCACCGCGATCGCCGAGAGCGAGAACATGTTGGCGAACTCGGCCAGGAAGAAGAAGAGGAATCGGAAGCCGGAGTACTCCGTCAGGTATCCCATCACCAGCTCCGACTCGGCGATCGGCATGTCGAACGGGATCCGGCTCAACTCGGCCAGCGCAGCGATGATGAATATGCCAAACCCGAGGAACTGGAGGATGACGTAGGGGTATCCGGCCTCGATCTGGGCCTCGACGATGCCGGTCATGCTCATCGTCCCGGCCAGGATGACCGAGCCGATCACGGCCAGGACCAGGGGCAGCTCGTAGGCGATCAACTGGGCCGCGGCCCTCAGCCCACCCATCAGCGAGTACTTGTTCGCCGAGGACCACCCGGCCATGAGAATCCCGACGGTGCTCAATGACGAGATGGCGAGTGCGTAGAAGACCCCGACCGAGAGGTCGCGGAAGATGATGTCGGGCCCGAAGGGGATCACCACGAGGAGACCCACGGTGCTGATCAGCACCAGGATCGGGGCCACCTTGAACACGTTGCGATCGGCCCGCTCCGGGATCAAGTCCTCCTTCTGGAAGAACTTGACACCGTCGGCGATGAGTTGGGCCCAACCCCATCGCCCCCCGGCGAAGTAGGGCCCGACCCGGGCCTGCATCTTGGCGGAGAGCTTCATCTCGGCGAATCCGATCACCATGCCGACGAGTGGGATCATCAGGGCCACGATCAAGAGCTTCCCTGCCAGCGACACCCAGAAATTGCTGAATAGGTCGGTGAGGAACTCGATCATCGGTCCACGTCCCCCAGCACGAAGTCGAGACTCCCCATGATGGCGATGATGTCGGGGATCAGCACCCCCTCCAGGATCCAGGGCAGGATCGAGATGTTGGAGAAGCTGGCCGAGCGGATCTTGAGCCGGTAGGGGCCCTGATTCCCATTGGAGATCAGGTAGTAGCCCATCTCCCCCTTGGGATTCTCGGCTCGAACGTACGTCTCACCCTGCGGCACCTTGATCACCTTGGGCACCTTGGCCTGGAGGGGCCCCGACGGGATCCCGTCGATCGCCTGCTGGACGATCCGGACCGACTGCCTGATCTCGAGGAGCCGGACATGCCAGCGATCCCAGCAGTCCCCGTTCTCGCCGATGGGGATTTCGAAGTCGAACCGGTCATAAGGGAGGTAATCCTCCACCTTGCGCAGGTCGAATCTGACCCCGGAAGCGCGCAGATTCGGCCCGGATACGCCGTAGGAGGCGGCCACCTCGGCGGGGAGCACTCCGACTCCCTTGGTCCGAGCCAGGATGATCTCGTTCCCGGCCACCAGAGCCTCTATCTCTTCGGCCGCCTCCAACACCTTGTCCATCGCCTCACGGGTCTCGGCGAGGAAGCCCTCGGGCAGGTCCTGGATGACCTTCCGGGTGCTCGACCCGGAGCCATAGGCGGGCTTGACCCCTCCGATCCGGTTGAAGTTGGGGTGAAAGCGGCCGCCGGTGACCCCTTCGAGCAGGTCGAGCACCCTCTCCCGCTCACGCAAGGCGAAGAACAGCGGAGTGGCCGCTCCCAGCTCGAGCGGATAGGAGGCCATGAAGATCAGATGCGAGGAGATTCGGGCCATCTCGGTGAGGATGAGCCGGATGTACTGGGCCCGCTCCGGGACCTCGAGACCGAGGATCCGCTCGGCCGCCACGATGAAGGGGATCTCGTTGGCGTATCCCGACACCCAGTCGATGCGGTTGACCAAGGTGGTCACCTGGGGGTAGGTCCGGACCTCGGACAGCTTCTCGTAGCCACGGTGCATGTACCCGATCACCGGCTGGACGTCGAAGGCCCTCTCTCCCTCGACCCTGGCCACGAGACGGAGCACCCCGTGGGTGGAAGGGTGCTGCGGCCCGATGTTGAGTGTCATCTCCTCGGTCTCCAGCTCCACCGAGACCGAAGACTCGGAGAGATGGCGGACGAGGTCCTGATCGATCACCAACTCAGGCCTCCGGATTCTCTTCCGAGGGGCCTTCCGGCGCCTCCTCGTCTTCGCCCCCGGGCATGGCCTCGACGTCGACGGTCCCCGGCCATGGCTTCACCTCCCGGCTGAGGAGAGGGAAGCTCTTGCGGAGCGGGTGGCCCAGGAAAGAGTCGGGGAGATAGAGGTGGGCCAGATTGGGGTGGCCATCGAATTCGATGCCGAACATCTCGTGCGCCTCGCGCTCGTGCCAGTTGGCCCCTGCATACACCTCGACCAGACTGGCGATGGAAGGCGCTGACTTGTGGATGTCGGTCGAGAAGACGACCCGCCGCCCCTCGCTCAGATCGGCGACGGTGGCCAGCAGCTCGTACCTATCCTCGACCGCCTCCGGATAGGGGTCGCCCACCTCCACCTCCGACGCCCAGTCGACCGCGGAGAGCCACGAGAAGAACACCAGCCCCAGCTCGTCGCGCGCCTTGGTCAGCGCCGACACCCACTCGGAGGCGGGCACCCGCACCTTGACCGTGCCGAATTCGATCACTGCCTCACCGCCCACCGAGGCGGCCACGCCGTCAGCGAACTGCTGAAGCGGATCGGTGGTGGTGCCGGTGTCAGACGGGCTCGAGGTCACGCCGGTTCCACTTCTCTCTGATGTCCTCCCCCTGGATCTTCTTCTGCAGGAGGACGATCCCATCCATGAGCGCCTCTGGCCGCGGGGGGCAGCCCGGCACGTAGACGTCCACCGGGATCACCTGGTCGACGCCTTTGGTGACGGAGTAGGAGTCCCAGTAGGGACCGCCGCAGTTGGCGCACGATCCCATCGAGATCACGTACTTGGGGTCAGGCATCTGATCGTAGAGACGGCGTATTGCCGGGGCCATCTTGTCGGTCACGGTTCCGGCGACCACCATCAGGTCGGCCTGCCGTGGCGAGGCGGGAAGTGGGATGATCCCGAAGCGCATGAAGTCGTAACGCGGCCCCGATGCTGCCATCAGCTCGATGGCGCAACAGGCGAGCCCGAACTGAAACAGCCAGAGCGAGTACTTGCGGGACCAATTGAGTAGCCAACTGACCGGCTTGGGGGCCCCGAACTTCTGGACTACTCCCACCTCAGCACTCCCTTGCGGACGGCGTAGACCAGCCCGAGGATCAAGATGCCGATGAAGATGAACATCTCGACGAGGCCGAAGGTGCCCAGTTGCTCGAGCACGATCGCCCAGGGAAAGATGAACACTGCCTCGACGTCGAAGATCACGAACAAGATCCCGTACACGTAGTACCGGATGTAGGTCTGACTCCAGCCGGACCCGACCGGGTCGACACCGCACTCGTAGGTGAGGAGCTTGGTGGCCGTCGGGTTGGTCGGCCGAAGGACTGCGGCCACGCCGAGCATGACGAGGACGAGAACTACGCCGAGAGCGGCAAAAGCGCCAACTGTCAGGTAGCTCTCAAAGTACTGGCTCATGCCTCTCCGGGTCGAGGTACGTCACCGCTTGGCGAGTATACGCATGGCCCCTTTGTCGTCGAAGTCAGGAAACATCAACTGTCATGGGCAAAAATGGGCCCCGCTCCCCGATGGGAGGGTCCCGTTCGGATCCGGGTGGAAGTGTCGAACTGCTCGCGCCGGCAGCGTCCATGACTGTTCCAGGGCTCATTGGGGATCTCGAGACCCTCGCTACCCATCCGGCTGTGGGGCCAAACGCGCTTCCATCGCGCCTGCCTAGCCTCCCCCGATGGCCGACCCCCCTTCTCACCGTAACGACGGGTTGGTCAACCTGATCGAGGAGATCGAATCACGGATGGTGGGCACGGCCGTGGGCCAGGGCCTGCAGCCGGGCACATCGGCCTCGATCCCCGAAGCCAGAACCTACGTGCTCGTGTTGTTCGACGGGCTGGGCGTAGCCCAGCTCGGCCACGAAGCGGCTCGCTCCTTTCGCGACACGTGGAGTTCCACGCTCGATGCGCCCTTCCCCACGACGACCAGCGTCTCCCTCGCATCCCTCGCCACCGGTCTGCCTCCGTCCCAACACGGTCTCACCTCCCACCTGATGTGGCTGGAAGAGACCGGGTTGGTGGTGAACACCCTGAAATGGGTCGACCTCACCGGCAAGCCGGTGCCCTACGACTACTCAGGACTGCTCCCTGCCCCCAACGTCTGGGAGCGTCTCCGCAGGAGAGGGAACGAGCCGATAACGGTCCAACCCGCCCCCTTTGCCGGCAGCCCGCTCTCGCGATTGCTGTACAGGGGAGCCCGGTTCGAGAGCGCTTGGGGGGAACAGGACCTGATCGATGCCACCGTCCAGCTGGCGGGTCGGCCAAACCGATTCATCTTCACCTACGTGTGGCAGATCGACTTCGCCGGGCACGTCTCGGGTCTGGAGTCCGCAGAGTTCGGCGCCGCGATGGGGCTCGCTTCGAGAGTCTGGGAGGAGCTCGCCTCACGGCTGCCGCCAGGGGTGACCCTGATCGGGACCGCCGACCATGGGCTCATCGAGTACGCAGAGGAGTCGAAGATCCTGGTTCGTCAGCCCGAATTCGCCTCCCTCCGATACGCGGGAGACCCGAGAGGGGTCCAGGTGTGGGGAGCGCCGTCCCTCCTCGAGCATCTCGCCGCGGTGACGGGAGGGGAACTGGTGGACCCGTTGAGCCTGCTCGGCCCCGACCCGACACCCGAGACGCGTCGCAGGGTCGGTGACTCGTTGCTAATAGCGCCCGAAGGAAGGGTGATCCTCCCTCCCGGTTTCGACAAGCGCCTGCGTGCCTACCACGGAGGCCTGGTGCCGGATGAGATGGAGATCCCGCTGCTGATCGCCTGATCGTCGGCCACCGGTTTCGCAGGCACTTCTCGCTGGTAGGTGTCCTTCACGACGCAATCATTGCGTCCCTCGAGAGAGGAGAACGGCAATGCCCGACCCGACCGGTACGGTGATCGCGGTCATCGACGACGGCGAGCAAGCCAGGCAGGCCCTCCTCGCCCTGGCCTCGGCCGGCTATG
>DATBIX010000052.1:0-57391 GCA_036556665.1 Acidimicrobiia bacterium | reverse complement strand
GCCTCGGCGACCTGTTGACCGAGTTACGGCTCGTTTCCAACGAGTTGAGGACGGCCGAGGGTGAGGCGGTAACCATGCTCCTCCGACGCCAACGACAGCTTCAGGACAAGCTCCGTGATCGCAGTCGTCTGGTGCGTGGTGGCCAGGCAATCGGCACCACTCCGACGGGACTCGAGAGCATCGTGAAGATGTTGGGCGACAAGGCCATGGTCCAGTTCGGGTCGATAGACGGAAGACTCTGGGCTGTCACGGTGCGAGCCGGCCGATTTCGCATGGTCGACCTGGCAGGAACCGACGCGATCGAATCGGAGGCTCAGAGTCTCCGATTCTCGATGCGCCGGTTGGCGCGGGGCCGTGGCTCTTTGCACACGGCGCAAGAGATCGCCAACAGACTCGATCACCTGCTTCTTGCCCCGCTTCAGCTTGGTGACCGGCCTGCGGTCATCGTGCCCACCTCGGGACTTCATGCCCTGCCCTGGTGGGCCCTACCCGGCCTCCAACGCCGGTCTTTCGTGATCAGCCCATCCGCCGCCTTGTGGCTTCGTGGCCAACAGCCGGTCTGGCCACGAACGAAGACGCTTCTCGCGGCCGGTCCCGATCTCGAATTGTCCGACATCGAGGCTCGCGAGCTTGCTCGCCTCTACCCCGACGCCGTCGCCATGAGCTCGACCAGCTCGACCGTGGACCTCGTGCTCACCGCGCTGGAAGGAGCTCGAGTCGCGCACATCGCCAGTCACGCCTTCTTTCAATTCGAGAATCCGATGTTCTCATCGCTGCGTCTCGCCGATGGGGACCTCAATGTGTACGACATCGAGCGTCTCGGCTCTGCCCCCGACCTCGTCGTGCTCTCGGCCTGCGACTCCGGCTTCACCGACACCCATCCCGGGGAGGAGTTGATGGGTCTCAGCTCCGCCCTACTCAGCATGGGGACGAGGTCGATAGTCGCCAGCGTGGGGCTGGTCCCGGACTCGCACGCCACCAAGGATCTCATGGTCGCTCTCCATCGCGGGCTGGTAGCTGGGTTGAGCCCGTCGGTTGCATTGCATCAGGCCCAGATCGAAGTCTCGGGAACACCCGAGGGGTACGTCGCGGCGAGCTCCTTCATCTGCATCGGGGCCGGCTGAGATTCGTCGTATCGGGGGCGCTCGCCGGGCCTCTCCTCCGTAGCATGAGGAACATGGCCTCCCTTGCGCATGCCACCCATGGCGAGTTGCTCGCAATGGCCGCCGGCGGCGATCAGGAAGCGTGGAACACGCTGGTCGACCGGTTTGGCCAGATGGTGTGGTCGATCGCCCGCAGCTTCCGCCTCGACGAGGCCACCGCCAAGGACGTCAGCCAGACGGTCTGGTTGAAGCTGGTCGAGAACTGCCATCGGATCGCAGATCCGGAGCGTCTTCCCGGCTGGCTGGCGACGACCTGCCGACGTGAGGCACTCAGGGTGAAAGGGCTGAGGGAGAGGACGATCCCCACCGACTTCGAGTACGACCTGGTGGATGACTCGCCGTCGCTCGAGACGATGCTGGTCGAGGACGACGAGGCGAGACAGGTGATTGTCGCCCTCCGAACCCTCGGTGAGGATTGCCAGCAGCTTCTCAGACTTCTCGCCGTCGAGCCGGCCCTCAGCTACGAAGAGATCTCGGAGATCATGGGGAGACCAGTGGGAAGCCTCGGACCCACCCGATCCAGGTGTTTGGAGCGGCTAAAGGCCGCCTTGTCTTCGCGTATCAGTGGAGCCGGCACCGGCTCTTTGGACCAGGGAGAAGATGACAGATGAGCGACATGACAGGTCAGAGTGAGGACAGACTCATGTCCCTTCTCCGAAAAGGCTTGGGACAAGCCGACCCGGCACCAAGCGACGTGACCGAGTTCGCCAAGGCCGCTTTCTCGTGGCGTGACATCGACGCCGAGCTGGCCGAGCTCGCCTATGACTCGAGCGAAGAGACCACCCCGAGCGGAGTGCGCAGCACCGCAACCGCCCGGATGCTCTCCTTCGAAGCCGGAAACTGGAGCATCGACATCGAATACAGCCCGGTTTCCGAGAGGCTGATCGGCCAGATCGAACCGGCCCGACAGGTCGAGGTCGAGCTACACATCGCCGGCGGAACCATCGTCACCCAGACCGACGAGCTGGGCAGATTCGACTTCGACGGTGTGCTCCCCGGCCCGATCAGCCTCGTATTCCGCACACCGGGCAATCTCGAGGTCATCAAGACCGAGTGGACGGTCCTCTGAGCCTCATCCTCGTATCTAGCGGGCTCCGGCCCGCTCTTCTCGTTTGATCCGTCATCCGACGGACCGTCAGCGAGGAAAGGCAAGGAATGGTCAACGTGACCCGACTCCGGAATCCGGGCGGCGCTCGGAGCTGGTCCTGGGCATACCGGTCGCCGACCGATCCCGACAACCCGGTGAAACGGTGGTTGGGGCGGGCGCGAGAGAACCGGGTCCAGGAGAGGCACCGGCCGCAGGTCCCGCGACGCCTCATTGTCCGCCCCGCCCTCTGATCGACGAGGCGCAGCCTCGCTAACGGAGTGAACGGCCCCCCGCAGGTGCGGGGGGCCGCCTTGTGACGCGAAGAGGGCCGCCGGAGCGGCCCTCTCCCATCCGGCCCGTGCGCCGGTGGCCTAAGGAGTTCCTCGAGCGGACACCCGTCCGCGCGGCTCGTCTGTGGCCTGCTGAGACCTGTGGTGAACGACGACACGGTCCTCGAGAACCGATGCGTAGTCCCGTTCCATGGTCTCGGTCCTGGTCTGCCAGCTGATCACCGACAGGTTGTCCGGGCCCGCCTCGTTCTGGCTCAGCGACCAGAAGACGCCGACGATGACTCCAGCGGCCAGAGCGACCGCCAGGATGCCGAGCAGGAGACGTCCCGGTCGGGGTTCTACCGTGTCGGAGGTGGCACTCGTGGCCATGGTCATGCTCCTTCTGTCCGTTCACGCGGAGCGGGGTCTTCGCATGCAAGGGAGAGAGCGTTTTGCCCGTCTAGATACGACTGGGCAAGGAAGAAGGGTCGTCTCGAGAGACGACCCTTCTTGGATTGGGTTGAGTCGTGATCAGAAGCGACCCTGAAGCGGGGTGAGCCCTCCGCCGTTGTACTGGTGCTGGAATCGCTCGACCATGTCGTCGTAGCGCTGCTCCCACATCGCCTGACGCGCCCTGTCGTTCAGAAAGCCCAGGTAGGTGGTGGCCTTCTCGATCTCGGGGTTGACCGTGATCGAGCTGGTCCCCGTGTTCCCCAGGACCCGGTTGATCTCCGGGCTGAAGGTACGGGCAGCCGCAGCCTGCTGCGCCCTGCTCTCCAGGAACTCCTGGTACTGCTCGGCGCGCTGGATGTCGGGGTTGACCGCTGGCTCGGCGTTCAGAGCCGCCTGCTCCTTCAACCACTGACGTCTTGCCTGCAAGGCATCAGACACTTGAGGATGGGCCCTCTGGATGCCGGCCACGGGGGTCTCACCGCTCTGGTTGGCAGCAACGACGAACCCGGTGGCGATTACAACGGCCAGGGCGGCCGCGGCGATCCCGACCATCCGACCGGTGCGACCGGATCGGGGTGTGGTACCCGGATGGGCAACACTGGTTGACATGATGTTCCTCCTGTCTTGGCTCGGACCTCGTGTCCGAGTCAGGAGAAAGAGGGGGATGGCCTCGGTGTGATACGCGCTATCGAAGCGTTACACGAAAGAAGGGCCGTCCCATGGGACGGCCCTTCTCCTGTCTCCTCGGATTCCTGTCAGAAACGACCCTGGAGTGGGGTGAGCGCGCTTTCTCCGTCGTACTGGTTTTGGAACCGCTCGACCATGTCGTCGAAGCGCTGGTCCCACATCGCCTGGTGCTTTGCCTGCTCGGCAGCGTGCTGCCGGGCGAGCATCTTGGCGTACTCCTCGTAACGCTGTGCCGCGATGTCGAGGGAGCGAACCGCATTCTGGAGCTCGAGCTTGTACTTCTCGATGTTGAGACTCACATCGGAAGCCGGAACCCGGGCGGCGACAGGGACCTGATTGGCCTCGCCACCGATCACCGAGAACGTCCCGGCACCGCCGATCAATCCCGCCAACTCGAGCTTGATCTTCTCGATGTTGAGGGTGGGGTCGCCTGCCGGCTTGCGGGCGGCGGCCGGGACCTGGTTGGTCTGGCCACCGATCACCGAGAACGTGCTGCCGGCCGTGCCGGCTCCCAGGCCGAGCCTGATCTTCTCGATGTTCAGTGAGACATCGGATTGGGGCACTCGGGCGGCGGCCGGGACCTGATTGGCCTCGCCACCGATCACCGAGAAGGTGCTGCCGGCGACCGGCTGCACACCTGACACGGTTGCCTCGTCGCCGCGGTTGAGTGCGAAGACGAAGCCCGCCGCGATCACGACGGCCAGCCCGACAGCTGCCATCCCGACCATGCGGCCGGAACGCTGGGGAGGGGTGCCCTCACGGGCAACTCTCGTCGACATTTCTTTCCTCCTGTCCTGACGGGGACCTCGTGTCCTCGTCGCAGGAAGAGAGGGCCTGCCAGGGCCGGTGATACGACAGCTTGCGCGAGACTCATCGTCATGCAAGTCGAGCGTCTCACCGAGCCCGGAGCCATTCTCGGGGAAGGTCCCGTGTGGGACGCCGCCACCGGGACGCTGCTCTGGGTCAACATCCTCGATCGGGAAGTTCGTCGCACCGACCCCGCGACCGGTCTCACCAGTGTCGTGACCACGCCTTCGGCTGTGGGGGCAGTAGCGCTGGACAGATCAGGCGGCTTGGTCGCCGCTCTGGAGGATGGTGTCTATCGACTGGAGGGCGCGCAATGGCAGCGTCTCGTCGAGATCGATCCCGACCCGGGAACCAGGGCCAATGATTCCAAGTGCGACCCCTTCGGCAACTTCCTGGTCGGGACGATGGCCTGGTCCCCGGATCGCCCGGCTGGGTCGCTGTACCGGGTCGATCCCGATCTCCGGGTCGAAGTCCTCCGCACCGGGCTGACCATCTCCAACGGCCTCGCCTGGGTCGACGACGTCATGTGGCACATCGACACGCCGACCCGACAGGTGGTCGGGTTCCGCTACGAGCCGGGGCGGCCGCTCGGTGAGCCGGTCGGTGTCATCGACGTCGACGCCAATGGCGGACCCGATGGCATGTGTGCCGACGCGGACGGTTGCCTTTGGGTGGCGATTTGGGGTGCCGGCCTCGTCCGTCGCTACTCGACCGACGGACGCGTGCTCCAGGAGATCGTCGTCCCCGTGAGCCAGCCGAGCTCGTGCGCCTTCGGAGGCCCCGACCTGTCGCTGCTCTTCATCACCACGGCTCGCGAGGGGCTCGGCCCCGTGGCGGAGCCAGAGGCGGGTGCGGTGTTCGTGGCAGAGCCGGGGGTCACCGGATTGGAGCCGGATCGGTTCGCCCGTTGACCGAGGCGGGACCGCTCACTCCGAGCGGAGACGATCGACCTTCAGCCTGATCAGTACCGGGTATTCCCCGGCGAACTCGGGTGGTGTCCAGCCGAGACGACCGATCTCGCCCTCGTACTTGGCCAGATAGGCGGGCACTTCGTGTGCCGGTGGCGCCGAATCCTCCACCGTGGCGGTGGCCTCGATGGTCACGTACTCATCACCGTGCTCGTCGCTACGCAGGTTGAAGGCGACCTTGGGGTGGGCCCGGAGGTTGGACAGCTTTCGGGCCCCTTTCTGGCTGTAGATGAGCAGTTCACCGTCCTTGCGCAGGAACCACACGATCGAGCTCTGCGGTTGGCCGGTCTGGGTGACGGTGGTCAGCCATCCCACCAATTCCTCGTCGAGCCGGACGGCTATCTCAGGTGAGAGATCGACCATGACGGCAAGATAGCGGTCAGCGCAACTCGCTCATCACCCCGATCGGGCCCAGCATCTCCAGATGGCTGGAGCCGGTGGCTTCGGCAGTGATCTGACCCGAGTGGAGGTCGATCGCCAGCACACTGGGCATCGGGTTCCAGATACTCGTATACCCGACCCCGGCCTCCTGGTTGAAGGAGAAGCCTCCTAGCCCAGTATCGGCGCTGGGCGGCTCGTGATGGGCGAGCACCCGTAGCTGAGCCGCCTCCAAGAGGAAGAGGCCGGACGTGGTTCCCTCATACAGGTTCTGGGACTCGGTCGATGTGAATCCGGTGGCGAGAAGACGGTCCCCTTCGGGCGAGATCCGGATCTCGCCGATGGGCTCATCCAGGCTGAATGAGGTCGTCCAACTGGTCGTGTCGATCGCCCGCACTCCGAGCGGGGTATTGGTCACCGTCCAGTCGTGCCCGTCGACCAACGCCTCGGTTCGGGTAGAGGCGACAAAGAGCATCCCACCATCCGGGCTCAGGGCTGCGCTGCGCTGCAACGAAGTCCGCGCCAGGTCGGTCACCGCCGAGAGTTCAGGCACCTCGTGATCCGTTACCGAACCCGTGAGCAAATCGACCTCGGAAACCACGTCCTGGTGGGCGTGGACCACCAGTGCCCGTGATCCGGCAGGATCGAGCACGAAACCCGGGAAGGCATACAGATAGCCGGACCACGGCTCGTTGCTCGTGGGCTCAAGACTTCCGTGACGTGCCTGGGGCAGATCTATAACCGTCAAAGCCCCGGTATCGATCACTGTGACCACGATCGCGCTGCTCTCTTCAATGCCGTTGAGCGTGTGTACCCCATAACTGGCCAGAAGACCGTCCCCGGAAAGCTGCCCCCCCCAGACGTAGTAGTCCAACGGCACTTCGGCCAGCGTCACCGAGGACTCGTCACCTGGTGTCAAGGATCGGAGTTGGTTGTTCGGCGAGAAGAAATAGACGATGCCCTCGTCGCTCACGAACAACTCGGATGATGAGGTTTCCTGCCACGACCCGAGCTCTGTCCAACCTTCGACGTCGATGAGCCGGATCTCCGTGCTCCCGGAGTTGTCGTTCCCGACTGATGCGGCGAAATACTTTCCATTGGGCGAGGCCTGGCCCCAGACCCAATCGCCCATCCGCATCGGCTGGAATCCTCCGAGCGCCTCGAGTGTCACCGGGTCGACGGGGTACATGAAGGCCCGATCCTGGTCGGCAGTCGTGACGGTGCTGGGCCGTGGTCGGGTTGTAGGTGTCGACTCGTCATGAATGCTCGGGGTGGGGCCGAACACGTCGGGTGGGGCCGTGGGGGTGGGAGCGGCGTCGGGTGTGGTGCAGGCGACGAACAGCAGCGCGGCGAGGGCGACAACGGGGACGGTTGTCAGGCGTGACGCCATGGGCGGGCTCCCGATGCAACGCTAACAACGCCATTGCCACGGGGGCGGTTCCAGAGACGGCCTACTTCTTCTTGCTGGCCAGGTCGGTGAGGATCTGTTGGGAGGCGAACCTGCCCGGGGCCCCCATGACACATCCACCCGGGTGGGTCCCGGAGCCGCACTGGTAGTAGCCCTCGATCGGGGTGCGGTACTGGTTCCATCCCGGGGCGGGACGGAAGAAGAACATCTGCGGGGCCAGGAACTCGCCGGCGAAGATGTTCCCCTCCGACAAACCGACCACCCGTTCGATGTCGAGCGGTGTGACCACCTCGCGGTGGAGGACCAAGTCACTGAAGCCGGGGAAGAAGCCTTCCAGCGTCCGCTGCACCACGTCGCCGAATCGGTCGCGCTCACTGTCCCAATCGCTCTCGCGGAGGTGATAGGGGGCATACTGGATGAAACAGGACATCACCGCCTTCCCCGGGGGCGCCATGTCGGGATCGACGTTCGACTGGATGCAGCCGTCGATATACGGCTTCTGTGAGTACCAGCCGTACTTGGCGTCGTCGAAGGCCCGCTCCAGGTAGTCGAGGGACGGGCCCATGTTGATGAAGCCGCGATATTGATCGGAGCGACCCTCGAGACCGGGGTAGGTCGGGTTGGCGTCGAGGGCGAAGTTGACCTTGGCCGACGTTCCCTGGAACTTGAACCGCCGGATGTTGTCGACCAGGTCGGTGGGCAACTCTCTCGGGTCGACCAGCTCCATGAAGGTGCGGCGCGGGTCGACCGCGCTGACGACGGTCTTGGCCTCGATCTCGGAGCCGTCGGTGAGGGCCACCCCGGTGGCGCGCCCGTTCTTGGTCACCACGTGGTCGACCGGAGACTCGAGCCGGATCTCCGCTCCCAGCGCCTGGGCGGCGCGTGCCAGAACCTGGGTGAAGCCGCCGTTCCCTCCCTTGTGGAATGCCCAGGCGCCATAGGCGCCGTCGTGCTCGCCGAATGAGTGGTAGAGGAGAACCAGACCAGATCCCTGTGACCGGGGCCCGACCTTGGTGCCGATGATCCCCGAAGAGGCGTGCAGCCCCTGCATGATGTCGGACTCGAAGTAATCCTCCAGGATGTCGGCGGCGCTGCCCGTCATGAGTCGGATCATGTCATGGAGCACACCCGGGGGAAGGTCGGCGAGATAGGAGCCGATCGCAGCCATTCGAGCCCTCTCCTCGGGCTCCTTCGAGGTGATGTCCGGTGGGATCGAGTCCATCAGCGGCCTGATGGCGTGCACCACCTGCTCCATCATGTGGGCATAGGCGTCGTAGGCGTCGGCGTCACGGGGCGAATGTCGCGCGATCTCGTGGTGGTTCTCGTTCTTGTCCTGGCCGAGGATGAGGTAGTCGCCATCCTCGGTCGGGGCGAAGGTCGACGGCATCAAGATCGGCATGAAGCCGTGCTTGGTCAGCTCGAGCTCGTGAATGATCTCGGGACGGAGGAGGCTCAATGCATAGGAGAAGGTGGTGAAGCTGAAACCCGGGTACAGCTCCTCGGTGATCGCCGCCCCTCCCACCAGATGACGCCGCTCCAGGATCAGGACCTTGAGCCCAGCTTTTGCCAGGTAGGCGCCGTTGACCAAGCCGTTGTGGCCACCGCCGATGACGATGGCGTCGTACTTCTTCTTCTCGGGCATCGCTACCTCAGGATGTCTTTCTCGGGGGGTTGTAGAAGGGGAGCCGGGTGACCTGTGCCTTGACCATGTCGTATCGGTGATCGATGGTCAGCTCCAACCCCACCTCGGACCCGGGTGCTGCATGCTCGGGGCGCACCCGGGCGATGCCGATGTGACGTTGCATCATCGGTGAGTACACGAAGCTGGGCGTGTATCCGATCCGCTCGACGTTGTCGTCGTAGATCATCATCCCCCCGTGCTCGGGGGTGTGGTCCTTGGGAGGGATGAGACCGCGCTCTCCGTAGACCCGGTTCCAGTCCTCCCAGTCCACCGTGATCCCCACCGTCCTCCAGCGCGAGGTCCCATGCTTCATCTCCCGCTCGATCGCCTTGCGACCGATGAAGGGGCGACCGTCGCTCTCCAGGTCGCGCAGCATCCAACCCAGGCCCAGCTCGATGGGGGTGGTGCGCTGCTCGTCGTTCCAGGCGTAACGGGCCGAGTAGAAGTCGACGTCGATGAGGACCAGACCGGCCTCGATTCGGGTGATGAGAAGGGCCGTCTGGCCGGCGGGGATGGTCCCATATGGTGCCGCCACCTCGAGCAGGGCGTCCCACACCGATAGGGCATCGTCACGGCCCACCCAGATCTCGTAGCCCAGATCGCCGGTGTAGCCGGTGCGGGAAATCGTGACCGCAGCCTGCCCGATCTTGGCCGGGGTCAGGTGGAAGTAGCCGATTCCCTCCATCTCTGGGGACAGCTGCCTGAGGATCTCACGCGAGTGAGGGCCCTGGAGGGCGAGTGCGCCGTAATCGTCGGAGACGTCGTCGATGGTGACCTCGAGACGGCCGAGCAGGTCCCGAAGATATGCCAGGTTGGGCTCGGCGGCCGTGAGGAGGAACTCGTCGTCGGAATGGCGCAGGATGACGCCGTCCTCGACCACCCAGCCGTCGTCGTCGCACCAGACCGTGTAGTGGGCCTGGCCGGGACGGCACTTCCTGATGTCACGGGCGAGCACTCCGGCGAGGAATCGCTCGGCGTCGCGGCCGGCGATGCGGTATTTGTAGAGCGGCGACGTGTCGATCACGGCCGCCGCATTGCGGATGGCGAAGTACTCGAACTTGTCCGACATTTGGTAGCGGTCGGTGGCCAGATAGCCCGACCAGTGGCTCCAGAGACCGGTCTCGTTGGCGGCACTGGTCCTGGGATGGAACGGCGTCTCACGGATCAAAACGGCACCTCGTGACGGGTCGGCTCACTGTAACCCGGCGTCTCTCGGCACAGCCCGGGGGACTCGGGGTTTTCTGAATCATGGTTCAGTTTACCTTCTCCATCTGGCGCACGACCCCGACATCGACCCCGGAATCTGCCTCACGGGACGGTCGATGGGGATACATTCCCTGTGGTCAAAGCTGAATGGAGAGTCAATCCTGATGAGACGCCTCGTGGTCCTGATGACGGTCGCCCTGGCAGCGGCCCTGCTCGCCCCCATTGCCTCCGCCCAGGAGGACGGAGATCTGGTCACCCTTCGCGTCGGGCTCACCCAGGACTGGGACACCCTCAACCCGACGGCTGGTTTCTCGGTGCCCAGTTACGAGGTGTGGAACCTCCACTACGCCACCCTCACCGACAAGGCGCCCGACGACTTCGCCCCGGTGCCCGGATTGGCCGAGTCGTGGGAGACATCGGATGACGGTCTCACCGTTACCTACACCCTGCGCGAGGGACTGCTCTGGTCCGATGGGGAGCCTCTGACTGCAGACGACGTGGCCTGGAACATCAACACGGCCAGGGATCAAGGCTGGGACAACATGATCTCGACCGTCCAGAACATCGAGGCCACCGTGGTCGACGCGCGCACCGTCCAGCTCGTCTCCTCGGTGCCAGACCCGAAGCTGCCAACCATGGACGTCTATCTCGTCCCACGGCACATCTGGGAGCCGATCGCCACCGACTACGACGCTGCCACCCAGTACGAGGGGGCCGATGCGGATGGTGTGGGAAGCGGGCCCTTCGTCGTCAGCGAGTTCACTCAGGGCCAGTCGGTGGTCATGACCGCCAACCCCAACTACTGGGGCTGGGAGGGTGAGGAGCCACCCTACGACCAGATCATCTTCCGGCTCTTCGACAACCCCGACGCCATGGTGGCCGCCATCCAGCAGGGTGAGGTCGACGCCGCCCACGGCTTCCCGGCCAGCTCGTGGGATGCCCTGGACGCCGAGGAAAACATCGAGGTGCTCGAAGGCCACCAGGGAGGATTCGACGAGATCGCCATCAATGGCGGAGCGGCGGAAGGACAACCCCATCCGGCGCTCTTAGACGTCAACGTGCGCGCGGCCATCGCCCACGGCATCGACCGGGCGGCAGTCATCGAGGACCTCTGGTTCGGTCACGCCGAGCCGCTGGAGACCCTGAGCCCATCGGCCCTGCGGAAATGGATCCCCGAGATATCGTCCGACAGCCAGTTCAGCTACGACCCGGATCTCGCCAACCAGATGCTCGACGAGGGCGGGTACATGGACAGCGACGGAGACGGTGTGAGGGAGATGCCCGACGGCAGCAGTCCGATCCTCATCAGACACGCGGTGAACACCGACGGTGACCTGGCCGGATCGATAGGGGACCTGATGGTCGGTTGGATGGGAGAGATCGGCATTGGTGTGACGCTCGAGTCGTACGACCAGGACGCGTTGTTCCAGGTGATCATCGACGGCACCTACGACACCTTCTACTGGGGTTGGGTTCCCTTCGTCGACCCGGACCCGATGCTCTCATACTTCACAGCGGCCGAGATCGGGAACTTCAACGATGCCAACTGGAGCGATCCCAGATACGACGAGCTGTACGCCGAGCAGAACCAGGAGCTCGACCCCGACCGGCGGGTGGAGATCGTCCACGAGATGTTGACTCTGTTCCACGACGCCGCCGTCTACATACCCATGTATCTGGGCCCGGACCTACAGGCATATCGGACCGACACCTTCGAGGGGTGGGTGAAACAGCCGGCGGACATAGGGCCGATCATGTTCTCCAACTCCTCACCGAGCTATGCCCTAGTGACGCCGATCGGCGAAGGAGCAGGCGAGGGCTCGGTCAACTGGCTGCTTTGGGGCGGGATCGCCGCGGGCGTGATCATCATCGTGGGCGCATTCCTGGCGATGCGGAGCAGGTCGACCGAAGACGAGCGGGAGTAGCCACTGACCACCCGGGCGGAAGGGAGGAGATCGGGCAGGGGCTCGCTGATCACGCGCAAGGTGATGGGATCGGCGATAACCCTCGTCTTCGTCCTCGTCTTCAACTTCTTCCTGTTCCGGGTGGTCCAGACCGACCCGATCGGCTCACTGTTCCGAGGGCGGAACGTGCCGGCGGAGACCATCGCCAACCTGCGCGAGTCATTCGGGCTCGACGAGCCACTGTGGACCCAGTTCCTGCTCTACCTGAGAGAGACGGCGCAGCTCAACCTGGGGATCTCGTACCAGACCCGGCAGCCGGTCTGGGACGAGATCGTGACCGCCATCCCCGCCACCGTCGCCCTGGTCGGCGTCTCCGCTGTCCTCTCCGCTGTGATCGGGACCATTGGCGGAATCGTCGCCGCCTGGCGCCGCAACTCGTGGAAGGACCACTCGATCACCTCGGGGACGATGGTCTTCTACTCGATGCCCGACTTCTGGCTGGGGATGATCCTCTTGGTCGGGTTCGCCGTGGTGCTCGGGTGGTTCCCGGTCGGGGGCATCTCCACTGCCGGATCGAGCGCCACCGGACTGGAGCTGCTCCTCGACCAGCTCTATCACATGTTCCTGCCGGCGCTGACGCTCACCCTCGCCTATCTGGGCGAGTACACCCTCGTCACCCGCAGCTCGTTGCTCGACGTCATGGGTGAGGACTATCTCACCGTGGCCCGTGCCAAGGGGCTGCGGGACAAGGTCGTGCGCAATCGGCATGCCGTCCCCAATGCCCTGCTACCGGTGGTCACGCTGACCGCGATCAACTTCGGGTTCGTGCTCTCCGGCGCCATCGCGGTCGAGGCCGTGTTCTCGTGGCCGGGGCTGGGCAAGGCGACGGCAGATGCGATCCGCGGCCCCGACCTTCCAATGCTGCAAGGTTTGTTCCTCTTGTTCAGCTCGGCGGTGATCGTCTTCAACCTCATCGCCGACCTCACCTACAGCTGGCTCGACCCACGGGTGGAACAGGCATGACGAGCATCGCCATGCAGCGGCGCCGGGCAACGGCATCCCGGGTGTGGAAGCAGTTCCGGTCATCGCGCCAGGGGATGATCGGTTTGGGGGTGTTGCTCCTCTTCGTCCTGATGGCGCTGGCTGCCCCGCTCCTCGCCGATGCCAGGGAGCTCAACCCGGTGTTCGCCCGGGCCTCGGGCAACCCACAATGGGCGCCCCCGTCGGACTTTCCGCCTCTCGGCACCGACCACATCCGTCGCTCCGTGTGGGCGCAGTTCGTCTGGGGATCCCGGGTCAGCCTTTTCGTCGGTCTCGCCGCGACCGTGCTGACCATCCTCATCGGATCTGTGGTGGGGATCGTCTCCGGTTTCGTCGGGGGAAGGGTGGACGCCTTCATGATGCGCGTCACCGAGTGGTTTCTCGTCATCCCCTTCCTCCCGCTCGCCATCGTCCTCGCCTCGGTTCTCGGACGGTCGGTCTGGAACATCATCTTCGTGATCGGAGTCACCTCATGGCCCTCGACCGCGCGGCTGGTGCGCGCCCAGGTGCTCACCGTCAAACAGAGGCTGTTCGTCGATAGGGCGCGTTCGCTGGGGGCGAGCGGCTCCCACATCGTCGGCCGCCACATCCTGCCCAACGTGATGGGGCTGATCCTGGCCAACGCCACGCTGGCAGTGCCAATCTCGATCCTCACCGAGACCACCCTCTCGTTCCTCGGTCTCGGCGACCCCACGGCGGCATCGTGGGGGAAGACGCTGGAAGAGGCGTTCGTCAACGGCGCCATGGTCCGCAACGCCTGGTGGTACTTCCTTCCGGCGGGCCTCGGCATCCTCGCCGTGGTCCTCGCCTTCACCCTCATCGGCCGGACACTCGAGGAGATTGCCAACCCAAGGCTGATCAGGGCGCGATGAGCGAGCCCCTGCTCTCGGTGCGCGATCTCAACATCACCTACCACGGGCACGGCGGGGAGGTGCCAGCCGTGCGTGGGGTCAGCTTCGACATCGAGAAGGGTGGTTCGCTTGGCCTGGCCGGCGAGTCGGGATGCGGCAAGTCCACACTGGCCAACTCACTCCTGCGTCTCCTACCTGCCGGGACCGAGGTGACCGGTGAGATCACCCTGGACGGTCAGGACGTGCTCGGACTCTCCCCGGGGGGTCTCAGGGCGGCACGGTGGACCTCCGGGGCGATCATCTTCCAGGGGGCGCTCCACGCCCTCAACCCGGTGCAGACGGTGGGGGACCAGATCGCAGAGCCGATGCTGATTCACAAGACGGCGCCTTCGGAGAAGGCCGCCAGACAGCGGGTGGTCGACTTGCTGGGCCGGGTCGGGCTGAGCGATGCCCGGGCCGACTCGTATCCCCACGAGCTGTCCGGTGGGCAGCGCCAGCGGGTTCTCATCGCGATGGCCCTCGCCTGCGACCCCCATCTTCTCATCGCCGACGAGCCGACAACGGCTCTCGACCTCATGGTCCAGGCCCAGGTTCTCGCCTTGCTCGACGATCTGAAGGAAGAGCGCGATCTGACCCTGATGTTCATCACGCACGACCTCTCGGTTCTCACCTATGCCTGTCAGCGCCTGGCGGTGATGTATGCGGGAAGGATCGTCGAGGAGGGCCCGGCGTGGGACGTCTTCGAAAACGCCTCCCACCCCTATACCCGGGCGCTCGCCGCCGCCTTCCCCACCATCGGCGACACCAGCTCGCGGATGGCGCCCTCGGGTCTGGGAGGAGACCCTCCCACCCCGGGGAGTCTGCCGGTGGGGTGCCCCTTCCACCCGCGCTGTCCGCTGGCCCGTGCCGAGTGCCAGGTAGCCGAGCCGGGACTTCGCCCGTCGGGTCCGGGAAGGAGCGCCGCATGCATCCTGGTGTGACCCCTCTGGTCGAGGTGGACGACCTCCATGTCCATTTCGGTGAGGCGCGAGCGGTCGACGGGGCTTCGCTCATGGTGTTGCCCGGCGAGGTGCTGGCTCTGGTCGGGGAGTCCGGCTCGGGCAAGACGACGTTGATCCGAGCCATCCAGGGTTTGCAGAGGCCGACGTCGGGGGCGATCCGCATCGAAGGAGACCCGGTCGACCGCACCACCAGGCCCAAGATCCAGACGATCTTCAATCCGACCGTGCAGATGGTGTTCCAGGATCCGACCGGGGCGCTCAACCCACGCCAGACCATCTACGACGTCGTGTCCGAGGGGTTGCGGATCATTGGTCAGGGCGATCAGGAGAGCGAGAGAGTCGCAGACGCGCTGTCCAGGGCGGGTCTTCGCCCTCCCGAGCGGTTCTTTCCCCTCTTTCCCCATGAGATCTCGGGCGGCCAGCGCCAGCGCGTCGTGATCGCCGGGGCGATGGTCATGCAGCCCCGGCTGCTCCTGGCCGACGAGCCGGTTGCGAGCCTCGATGCCTCGATTCGGGGCGAGATCCTCGCCCTGATGCGCCGGCTGGTGGATGAGACCGGTCTCTCCATCCTGGTGGTCACCCATGATCTCGGCCTCGCCTGGAACATCGCCGACCGGGTCGCGGTGATGTACCTGGGCCGCATCGTCGAGACCGGCCCCACCGAGCAGATCCTCGGTGACCCTCGCCATCCCTACACCAAGGCCCTCCTTTCGGTCGTGCCGGAGACGAGGGAGATGGAACAGCAGATCCTGACCGGTGAGATCCCCGATCCGGCCAGGATCCCTTCGGGATGCCGGTTCCACCCCAGATGCCCGCTGCTTCAGTCGGGGAGCCTTCCCGAGGAGATCGCGACCCGGTGCCCCACGGACGACCCCGGCCCGGTGGCGGCCGGCGCCGCTTCGGGGGCGGCCTGCTGGGCCGTGTCCTCGCCGGATTCGGTCGGCTCGGCGCTCACGCCCTGAGACGTCTGCTCCCGGGGGGACGCCGGCAACTCCAGATGGAAGACGGAACCGTCGCGGTACGCATAGGTGAGATCCCCTCCCATCACGCGGGCCAGGCTGCGCGCCACCGCCAAGCCGAGCCCGACCGAGTTCGGGGTTCGGCCTCCGTGGTCGGTGTGATCGAAGGGCTCGAACATCGTCTCGACACGTGATGGGTGGATCGGCCCGCCCGAATCCATGACATCGATCACTGTCGTCTCGCCGGTCTGGGCGACGGCCACTTCAACGTGCTCCCCGCCATACCGGATCGCGTTGGTGATCAGGTTTCGCACGATTTGACGCAGACGGGTCGGGTCGGCCCAGACGGTGCCGTGTCCCTTCCATCCGATCTCCTTGCCCGCCTCACGACCCGTTGTCTCGACCATGTCGGCGAGGTGACTGGTCACGTCCACCTCGGTGGGGTAGATGCTCATCGTCCCCGCCTCCAACCGGGTCACCGTGAGCAGGTCGTCGACGATGCTCGATATGTCGGCCGACTGGCCGGCGATGAGGCGGACCAGGGCCCGGGCCTCCTCCGGCTCGAACACGTCCCAGGAGTCGGACAACTCGGTCGCGAAACCGAGGACCGCTGCCAATGGCGTCCGTAGCTCATGGCTGATGCTGGCGAGGAAGTCACGCTTGTCGTTGTCGAGCGCCTCCAGCTCGAGAACCCGGATCCGGGCCATCTCGGCTTCCTGTCGGGCCCGTTCAACCTGGAATCGGGTCGCCATCAAACGGGCCCTTCGCTCCGCCTGGTCGCTGTGAAGGGCCCCGTCGAGCCGGTGGAACTCGCGGTAGGAGGCGAGTGCCCCGGCGTAGTCCCCCGCCGCCTCCAGCACATCGGCGCGCAGTGCCGTGGCCCTCGCCACCAGCCGTCGCTGGTCGAGCTCCTGGCCGGTCGTCATCACACGATCGAGCAGGTCCGAGGCGCTGACGATCCGACCGGCATCGATCATCCACTCCGCTCGGTCCAGTGCCGTCTCGATGGCGAGCTGATCGAGGCCTCCTGCCTCCGCCTCCGCCTCAGCTGCCGCACCCACGATGAGCGCCTCCTCGATTCGCCCCGAGGAGGCGTGGACATGCGACATCAGCGACAGGCCGTAGGCCCGTGTGTGCCGCCCCTCTTCTCCCAGGCGGTCGCCGCGCTCGATTATCTCGGAGGCAAGGTCGCCGACACGATCGACCAGCGCCTGGCGGTCCTGGTCCGATTTGGCACTCGCCAGCTCCAGGAGCTCATAGCCCTGGTTGATGCGTGCCGTCCCCACACGAAGGACGTCATCGATCCCGGCGTAGACCCCCTCTGCCTGCTCGAACAGGTCGAGCGCCTCCTCATGGCGGCCCTCTCGGCTCACCGCGATGCCGGTCAGATTCAGGAGGAGCCCCGAGGCGCGCTCGTCATCGGACAGCTTGAGCGGGGCCCGAGCCCGGTCCAGGTACTCGAGTGCCGTCGCGTTGTCACCCACGTCGCCATAGAGATCCCCGATGGCCATCAAGCTGTTGGCGACACCGAGCATGTCCCCTTCGATCTCGAACTGGGCTCGGGCGGAGAGATGGTCGTCCAGGGCCTCGTCCAAGCGGCCCATCGAGCTCAGGGCCCAGCCCCTGTTGTGGAGTGCCCACGCCCGGCCCAGCCCATCGCCCATCGCATCGGCGATGGCCAAGGCCTCGTTGGCCACTGCGATCGCCTCGCCAGAATCGAACTCGTAGAGGGAGGCGCTCAGCTCGTTGAGCGCGGCCAGTCGCTCGGCGTCGTCCCGGGCAGCGCCGACCCGCCCGCGCTTGGCGGAGAGTGTGTCCATCAAGAGAAATGTCGGCGTGGAATCACACCCACTTGATCCGGTCTCAGACCATATATGACCGGGCGGGGTCCGCTTCGCGGAGGATGGGCCGGGTCGCCTCGAACGCCGAGATGTCGCGGTGGGCGACACCGTCGAGGGCGAGTTCGACGAGCAGCTCTCCCAACAGGGAGGCGAACTTGAAGGCGTGGCCCGCCCCTACGGCGGTGAAGATGTGCTCGGTTCCGGGGACCCGATCGACGATGAAGTCACGATCCGGGGTCAGCGTGTAGAGGCAGGTCTTGGCCAGATGCACCGGGCCGATCGCCCCGGGAAGATGGGCTCCGGCGAACCGTCGCACCGCCTCTGTGACGTCCTCTCGGGGGACGAAACTGCGTTTGTCCGGGTCGGTCACGATCTCGCACCGGTCCCAGGCGATCTTGACGGCCGGCTCTCCAAAGACGGGGAACCCATAGAAGTTCGGCTCGTCCATCCAGATCCAGATCGGGAACCGCGACGGATGGAAGCCCGAGAGAACGGGGGGTCGCATGTAGACCACCTGTTCCAGAGTCACCTCCAGCGGGAATCGCACCCCGAGCCGGTGCAGGACCGTGCCGGTCCAAGCGCCGGCCGCCACGATGAGCGAACCTGCCCTATGGACGCGCCCGTCGACCTCGAAGACGATCTCACCATCGTTCTCCCGTATCCCCGACACCTCCAAGCCCTCCATCAGCTGGGCGCCGTTCTCCCGGGCCACCCGCCGATGCGCGGCGTTGGCCCGGGAGGCCATTGCGATCCCTGACTGCGGCTGGAACAGGGCGCTGACTCCGTCCTCGAGGCGCCACTCGGGCCAGCGTCGCATCACCTCGTCCGCCTCTAACTCCTCGAATTCGATCCCGGTGGCAGTCATCGAGGCGCGATAGCTGTCCAGGCCGATCGACGCCCCGATGGGCGCCAGATCCAGGCCTCCCGTCCTCAGGACGAGCGGCTCACCGGAATCGACCTCGACCTGCTCCCAGGCGCGGTAGGCGTCTCTGGCCATGTCGACGTACTCCGGGGTGTGATACGAGAGCCGGATGATCCGGCTGTGGTCCTCCGACCCACCGCGGGCGTGACCCAACTCGAACTGCTCGATGGCGACCACTTCGTTGCCGAGCCGACGAGAGGCCCAGTAGGCGGCGGCACTCCCGATCCCGCCGAGGCCGAGGATGGCGAGCCGGTAGTCGGTCACATCAGCCCGTCGAGGTACCGACGGATGTCCATCGAGTAGTCCTCCATCGGGGCGTAGAACCCGGTGGTGAACCGGCGCGAGCTCATCCCCTTCTGCACCGACTCGCAGATCTTCCAGTCCTGTCTGTTGACCACGTCCCAGAAGTCGACTGCATCGGATGGGTCGAACTCGGCGCGACCGATCTCGTCCGGGTGGAACAGGAAGTCGCAAACCACCGTGGTCGAGCCCGGGCCGTGCGGCCAGACGGTGAATGCCGCCACGTGGTCGGCGGAGAGGCTCAACATCAGGTTCGGGTAGATCAGCTGGCCCTTGTGCCGCACCTGCTCTTCTGCGGTGAGACCGGGGAAGGGCCGCCGGTTTGTGGTCCCGCTGGCGGTGAAGGTCCAGGCACCGTCCCGGTGGGGTATGCCCTCCGCCCAGTCGAGATCCGACCCGCCTCGGTTGCGGAATACCGGAACCAGCTCGACCAACTCGGGATGGACTGGCCCGCAGTGGTAACACTCGTTGTAGTTCTCGACGATCGCCTTCCAATTCGAAGCCACCGGGTAGACCAGCCGGACGGCGGTCGCCAGCAGGTCGAGCGGGTAGTTGGCCAGATAGGACTCCGCCTCCTGGAACTGTGCGACCAGGTCGTCGGCGTTGTCGGGATCGAGGTGGACCCAGACGAAACCCCCCCAGGTCTGCACGGCGACATGGTGGAGAGGAAGATCCTCCTTTCGAAGCCCGTCCTCCTCGTCGAGAAAGGGGGCGGCCCGGAGGCGCCCGTCGAAGGAGTAGGTCCAGGCGTGGTAGGGGCACTGGATCGATCCGGTGAATCTCCCCGTGGGCCCGAGGAAGGGCTGTCCCGGCTTTCCCTCGGCATCGGTCAGTCGGGATCCGCGATGCCGGCACAGGTTGATGTACGCCGCCAGCCGACCGTCCCTGGCACGTGTTACCAGCACCGACTCGCCCACCACGTCGCAGACCAGGTGGTCTCCCGGCTCCGGCAACTCCTCGGCGCGTCCGACGCAGAACCACTGACGACCGAATACCCGCTCGACCTCCTCGTCGAAGCAGGCCTGCTCCACGTAGCGGTCACGGTGAAGCGTCGGTTCCATCGGAGCCGAGGCTACCTGAACGGCCGTTCAGGACCATTCACGGGGGATCCGGTCCTCCCACGTTCGGGAGAAGACGGTCTCGTCGCCGTGGATGGCAGTGAGATCGATGGTGAGGTAGAAGTGGCCCGCATCGGCGGAGAGGCTGAGCTGCCCGAAGGCGGCCACCTCCCAGCCCGGTCGTGACATCCGAACCTCGCCCTTCGCCCGGACACGGGTCGAGGCGGGATCGTCTGCCTCGACTTCGGTGCTCCATGATTCGTCGGACACATATGTGAGATCGTCGCGCTCGGGCATCTGCTCACGCGAGAAGCGGTGTCGTGAGAAGACGAATCGAGACCCCTGTCGGGTCATCACCGCACCGTTGTCGTCCTCGGCGACCAAACCCGGAGGCGACGGCGGGTGGGGCGCCGAAGGGATGGCCAGTGTCGTCTCCGCCCCGCGCCGGGGGACGGTGGGGAGCACCAGACGCGACCGGGCGGGGTCGAAGGTCAAGGCCACAGCTTCCGCCGGCGGCCAGACGACGGGGAAGTCGGCGCCGGCGAGGGCGAGCCTGATCCGCCAACCCGTGGGCAGCACGGCCGAGGTGGCGATCAGGGGGAAGACGAGTGTCCTGGGCTTGCCTGCCTCCAGCGCAACCGGAGCTCCCAGGGACTCGGGGAAAACCAGGTTGCGACAGCCCCTGGTGATCATGTGCCCCTGTCCGGTCGGAGACACGGCCATGAGGCGGGCGGCGACCACCCCGGTCGTGCCGCTGCTGGTGACCGTCACCTCTACGGTTGGCGTCCCCAGGATCTCGAGCGGACCTTCCAAAGGCCCGGTCTCGAACGTGACCGAATGGGCGTCGTCTTCGGTCGAGTCGACGCTTCCGATCCCGGCCCGGTCCCAGGCGGGGGCGTGCCCCCCGACCCATTGTGGGCCGGACCACACGAGACCGTCGTGGCTCATGTCCCAGAGCCCGAAGTCGACCAGTTCCTGGTCGGCCGGCGGCCAGCCGACCTCGGCCCGCCAATACCCCGGCGTCGGCGGGTCGTCGAATGGCCCCTGCGAGGGGCCGTCGAAGGGGGTGCCCGTCCTGATGAATGCGGTCAGAGCCGGCATGTCCATCACCCCGTTGTCGTCACCACGGAGGTGATGCCCGAACCATCGAGCCAGCAGGTCGAGGTGATCCAGCGTGGGCGCCGGCACGCCGGTCGCGGGCCGATAGTGGCCCCATGGCCCGATCACGGTGCGCCGCGGGCAGCTCAGGTGCTCGGCCAGGGCGAGCATCCCATCGACATAACCGTCGACCCAGCCGCCGATGAGGAGTGTCGGGCATTGGATCGAGGCGTAGTCGGCGCAGGGTGAACCGTGGAGCCAGTATTCGTCACGCGCTTGGTGACGCAGCCATTTCGCCGGCCACTGGGGAGTGTTCTCGAGACGGTCCATCCACTCCTCGTACCAGCCGTCCCCGACGATGTCGGGATCGGGTGGCAGGGCGTTGCACACCACCATCGATGGCGCCCAGTCGACCTGCTCCTGGGCATGGAGCGCACCACCGATGTAGTGGACGTCGCAGGCGAATCGATCGTGAGTGGCGTGGACGGGTGCGATAGCGGCCAGCTGAGGGGGCCGGAGCATTGCGGTCTGCAATGCGGAGAAGCCGCCCCAGGACACACCCCACATCCCGAGCTTGCCACTGCACCACTGCTGCTCCTCGAGCCAGCGGAACACTGCCAGGGTGTCCTCCTGCTCACGGGGGGTGTATTCGTCTTCGATGATGCCGGTGGAAGCGCCGGTGCCGCGGATGTCGATCCTCACGCCGGCAAAGCCTCTCTGTGCCAGATAGGCATAGGTGGGCCAGTCCGACGAGTAGAAGGCGTCGTCCTTCCGATACGGAACCGACTCGACAACGGTGGGATAAGGGCCATCGCCATCGCTGTCGGGCAGGTAGACGGTGAGAGCGATTCGGGCCCCGTCGTCCATCGGCACGAACACCCGGCGCTCGACACGGACCGGGTATTCGGGAATTCCCTCTGGCACGGCCGGAATCTAGCCACCGGCTAAGGTCGGCCGGCCGTGCCGATCCGCCCGCCCCATCAGGTCGTCGTGGTCGGAGCCGGGCTGGCCGGGTTGGTTGCGGCGAGACGTCTCGCCGCCGATGGAAGCAACGTCGTGGTCCTCGAGGCGCGGGACCGGGTCGGCGGCCGGGTCTGGTCGCCCCGCCTCCCCAATGGGGAGGTCGTCGAGCTGGGAGGGGAGTGGATCTCCATCTCGCAGACTCCGGTCATCAGGCTCGCCCGGGAGCTCGGGCTCGGCCTCGCCGACACGGGGATGGACTTCACCTCGCGCGACCCGGTGGGGGGGCCGCCGATCGCACCCGAGGAGCATCACCGGCTGGCTGCCCGGCTCGAAGCTCGGCAGACCGAGCTCGGGCCCGAGACCCTCGAGGAGATCTCGGCGGAGGACCTGCTCGACTCGTTGGGTGAGTCGGGCCTGGCGATGAGCGTCCTCCGCTCTCGCCTCGCCGGGACCGCTGGCACGTCCCTGGAGAATGTGGCCGCGGCCGAGATCGGCGATGTGTTCGGGATCGGGGATCAGACCGACTATGTGCGCATCGAGGGCGGTAACGATCTCCTTGCCCGGATCATGGCCCGCGACCTCGAGGTTCGCCTGGACAAGGCGGTCACCTCGATCCACCAGTCCGACCAGACGGTCGAGGTGGTGGTGCGGAACGAGTTGCTCGATGCAGACGCAGTAGTGCTTGCGGTGCCGCTGGCTGTCCTGCAGCGAATGGTTCTCGATCCCGTTCCCGGTGACGATTTGCTCCAGGCCTTGGAGTCGATCCCGATGGGCACGGGGATGAAGGTGGCGGTCGCCACCAAGGACGACCCACCGATGTTCCGTCGCCAGGACCTCGACATCCCCGCCTGGTATTGGACCGGGCTCGGCCCCAACGGGGTTCGTAGGGCGATAACCGGGTTCGCTGGATCGGCCCCGGGGGTGGAGGCCCTGGCAGCCGAGCCGCGGCAGCGACTCGCCCGCTCAGCCCCCGAGGTGACACTGATGGGGGAGCCACTGGTGGCGGACTGGGGCTCGGATGTCTTTGCCGGCGGCTGCTATTCGGTGATCGGTCCCGGCCGGCGACGGCTGCTGCACGGTCTCTCGCGTCCATGGGGCCGGGTCGTGTTGGCCGGGGAGCACGTCAACGGGAGTGGGACCATCGAGGGGGCGATCAGAAGCGGCGAGGAGGCGGCCCGTCTCGTCGCCGGGCTGTTTCGATCCTGAACGGCCGTTCAGGCCCGCTGCTACCGTCACGGTTCGCAGCGTCCTAGGGAGACTCTGGTGAGGCAGCTCTACATCGATGGGAAATGGGTGGATCCGCGCTCGGAGGCGAGCTTCGAGACGTTCAACCCGGCGACAGGTGAGGTTCTCGACACGGTCGCCGCCGCCGGGCCCGACGATGCCGAAGCAGCCGTGGCGGCGGCCCGGGCCGCCTTCGACGATGGCAGCTGGGGCCCGTCCTCCGCACCGAGAGACCGGGCGGCGATCCTGTTCCGCGCCGCCGACATCATCCGCCGGGAGCGAGATCGTCTCGCCGAATTGGAGACCCTCGACAATGGAAAGCCGATAGGCGAGGCCCTCTGGGACATCGACGAGGCCGCCTATATGTTCGAGTATTACGCCGGCTGGGCCACCAAGGTCATGGGCTCGATCCCGCCGGTTGGACCCGGCGCGATGAGCCTCGTCATCAAGGAGCCGGTGGGGGTGGCCGCCCTGATCACACCGTGGAACTACCCCATCCTGATGGCGAGCCAGAAGATCGCCCCGGCCCTCGCCGCCGGCTGCACCGCCATCCTCAAGCCCGCCGAGCAGACTCCTCTGACTGCGATCGAGCTGGCCGGCGTCCTCGAGGAGGCCGGTGTCCCACCCGGGGTGTTCAACCTGCTCACCGGGTTCGGGCCCGAGGCGGGCGCACCCTTGGTCTCTCACCCGGGCGTCGACAAGGTGTCGTTCACCGGTTCGGTGGAGGTGGGCAAGGTCATCTCCCGTAGCGCTGCCGACACGCTGAAGCGGGTGACACTCGAGCTAGGCGGCAAGTCGCCCAACCTGATCTTCTCCGACGCCGACTTCGATGCGGCGATCGACGGCACCTGCGCCGGGATATTCGGCAACGCCGGGGAGGTGTGCTCGGCGGGGAGCCGCGTCCTCATCGACAAGTCCATCTACGACGAGGCAGTGTCGTCGATGGTCGACAACGCGGCGCAGATCAAGGTGGGCAGCGGTCTCGATCCGGAAACCACCATGGGCCCGCTCATCTCGACCGAGCACCGTGACAAGGTGGCGGGCTACGTCGGCTCGGGCCGCTCCACCGCCGTGCTGACATTCGAGGGCTCGATGCCATCCGACCCGGGGCTGGCGGACGGGTATTTCGTCCCCCCCACCATCTTCACCGACGTGGACAACGAAACACTCATCGCCAGGGAGGAGATCTTCGGGCCGGTGATGGCGGTCATCCCGTTCACCGACGAGGACGAGGCGATCCGAATCGCCAACGACACCACGTACGGGCTGGCGGCGGCGGTGTGGACCAGCGACGTGAAGAGGGCGATGCGCGTGGCACGTGGGATCAAGGCTGGTGTGGTCTGGGTCAACGACAGCCAGCCGGCCCCCACAGAGTCGATATGGGGCGGGTACAAGACCTCGGGGGTGGGGCGCGAGCTCGGGCCCTGGGGCATCGAGTCGTATCTGGAAGAGAAACAGGTCTATCTCAACCTCGATTGATGAGCACCTTCCTCACCGATGAGCAGCTCGAGTTGCAGGGGCGGGCGCGCGCCTTCGTAGACGAGCTGATCCCTTGGGAGGTCGAAGCCGAGATGAACCGGGGAGAGATCCCGGATGTGGTCCTCGCCGCGCAGAGGGAGCGGGCGGCCGAGCTCGGCCTCGTGTCTATCAACATGCCCGAGCATCTCGGAGGCCCGGGGTACGACATGCTCTCACAGGCACTGATCCAGGAGCAGACGGGAAGGGTGACCAATGCCCTGGGTTGGGTCGTCTCGACCGGCCCCTCGTGGATCGACGGGATCGCCACTCCCCACCAGGTGGAGAAGTGGATCCGGCCCACCGTGGACGGGACGATCCATGAGTGCTACGCCATCACCGAGGCGGGGGCCGGATCGGATGTCGAAGGCATCGAGGCGACCGCCACCCGGGACGGCGACGGCTATCTCCTCAACGGGGAGAAGTGGCACGTCACCTCGGCGAACCTGGCCGCCTACGTGTTCTTCCAGGCCAAGCTGACCGATGGGCCCAACGCCGGCAGGCACGTCCTCTTCTTCGTGGACATCGACTCCCCGGGCGTGGAGTGTGCACGGGTCCCCGAGTACTCGCACACCTACGGTCATCACCATTGGGAGATGACGTTCACGGACGTACACGTGCCCAAGGAGAACCTGGTCGGGAGCGAGGGTGACGGGATGAGCTTCTCCCATGCCTGGTTTCGCTACGAGCGGCTGATGATCGCGGCGAGATGCTGTGGCGCCGCCGAGCGTCTCATCGAGGAGGCAACCGCTTTCGCCGAGAGCAGGGAGGCATACGGGTCGAAGATCGCCGAGTACCAGGCGATCCAGTTCATGCTCGCCGATTCGTTGACCGAGCTGTGGGCGGCACGGCTGATGACCTACGAGACGGCACGGGCCATCGACCGGGGGGTCGACCTCAAGGTACAACACGCCCAGTGCTCGATGGCCAAGCTCTATGCCTCGGAGATGGCCAACCGGGTCGCCGATCGGGCCGTGCAAGTCTTTGGCGGGCGCGGCTTCATGCGCGAGAACGTTGCCGAGCGGTTCTATCGGGAGCTCAGGGTGGACCGGATCTGGGAGGGCACCTCCGAGATCCAGCGGATCATCATCGCCGACCAGCTGAGAAAACGGGGCGTTCCGACTCTCACCGGGTGACGGCGACTGTCAGGAGAGGGCGTCGTACGACCGCTTCACCAGCTTTTCGAGCACTGCGGTGTCGACGTCTGAGAGTCGTTTGATGTAGATGCACGACTTGCCCGTGCTGTGCCTCCCGAGGTCGGAGAGCAACGGGTCGTCTTCGTGGACGTAGGCCATCACGTAGAGCGTGAGATTCTGCTTCCGGGGCGAGAAACCGACCTTGAACCAGTCCGCCTCCCGGCCCGAGGCGTACTCGTAGTGGTGATCCCCGAATCCGATGATGCTCGCTCCCCACATGTGGGGGGTCTCGCCGGTGACCCGTGACATGAGGTCGAGGAGGGCACGCGAGTCCTCCTGTTTCTGCTCGTCATCGATGCCGGCGATGAACTCCTCGACGCTGTTGTCGCTCTTCTGAGTCTTCAACTCGGCCATGGTCGCAACCTATCAGTCCGGGGGCCGCTCAGTCGTGCAGCTCCCGGGTGGGCACGGTTGGCACGACCAGGCCTTCCCCCAAGTAGGCGTGTGCCATGATCCCGAGGAACTGGTAGACGGTGCCCTCCCAGTTGCTCAACGGCCCCGGGCGGTATCCCCTGTTCTTCACGCCGCGCATCACGGCCTCGCAGGCGGCCCAGTCCTCCCGGTTGGTGATGTCCCAGAAGTCGACGGCGTAGGCCGGGTCGAAGCCCTCGATGTCGAACGCTTCGGGCGGGAAGAGCCAGGAGCATTCGACCCGGGTCTGATCGATCCCGATGGGGGTCAGGAGGTGGGTCATGACGTAGTCGGGGTGCATGGAGAGCAGGAGGTTGGGGGTCACCGTGAGGTACCAGACCTGTCGCGCCAGATGTTCGTCGATCCCCCGGAAGTTGACCCCCATCGACGCCCCGTCCAGTGACATGGTGCTGGCGTGTGGCTTGAGGTCCATCGTGCCTCCACACCACATCCCGGATGGGACGTGATCGAACCCGCTGTCCGGAGGCGTCACCTCGCACAACTCGGGATGGATCGTGCTGCAGTGATAGCACTCGTTGTAGTTCTCGACGACGATCTTCCAGTTGGAGTCGATCACATACGAGTGGCTGGCTGCCTCGATCAGGCGCTCGGTCTCGTAGGGGGCTGCGATGTCGGCGAGGTTGCCGAAGTGCTCTTCGATGTCAGGAGCGGTCCCGGACAGGTCGATCCAGACCCATCCGCCGTACCGGGCCACACCGATGTCGACCAGCGGGTAGTCGGCGGTGTCGAAGGCGATGCTCTGGGTGAACCGCGGGGCCTGTCGCAGGCTCCCGTCGAACCGGTAGGACCAGCTGTGATAGGGGCAACGGATCTGACGGGCGTCGAACGCAGCGCCGATGGGAGCGAGCTCGTGACCCCGATGCCGGCACACGTTGGAGAACGCTCGGAGTCTGCCGTCCTGCTCGCGGCTGAGAAGCACTCCTTCTCCGGCCACGTCGATGGCGCGCAGCTGGCCGGGAGCCAACAGCTCGTCGAGTCTCCCGACGCACACCCAGTTCGAGCGCCAGAGATGGTCGAGCTCCCATTCCAGCACCTGGGGCGAGAGGTAGGCGTCGGCAGGGAACGTCAGGCTCTCCCCGAAGCCTTTGAGCACTGCCTGGACCTCGCTCTGGTCGAGTGGCGCAGGTTGCATGTCGATCTCTCCTACCGGCTCCGGACGGTCAGTGTATCCTGAACGGTGAGTCAGGATACCGAAAGGAAGGTGGCTCATGTCTCCCGCCAAGGGTCAGGTTGCGATTCTCGACGACCTGATCGCACGAGAGCAACGGACGTTTCTGGAGCGGGCACCAAGAGCGACGGAGATGGGTCTTCGCGCCAGCCGTTCACTTGCAGGTGGGGTCACCTCCTCGTGGCAGATATCGGACCCCCAGCCGATCTGGATCGATCGCGGCGCGGGGTCGAGGGTCTGGGACGTCGACGGCAACGAGTACGTCGACCTGCACGGGGGCTACGGGGTCATGCTGGCCGGGCATGCCCATCCAGCCATCGTCGCCGCCGTCACCGATCGAGTTCGAAAGGGCACGCACTTCGCCCAGCCCACGCCAGATGCCATCGTGGTGGCGGAGGAGCTCTCCTCCCGCTATGGGTTCCCTCTCTGGCGCTTCGGGAACTCGGGCACGGAAGCCACGATGGATGCCGTCCACCTGATGCGCGCCGTGACCGGTCGGGACCTGATCATCAAGTTCGAGGGCGGCTATCACGGTCACCACGACTCGGTCATGGTCTCGGTGTGGAACGAGGACGGTCTCGGCCCGGAGAAGAGGCCCGCCAGCATGCCGGCCGGCGCCGGGATCCCCTCGGCGATCGTCGATCTCACCCTTGTGGCCACCTTCAACGATCTGGACGTGGTCCGCGTCCTGTTGGAAGAGCACGAGGGCAAGGTGGCAGGGGTGATCATCGAGCCCATCCTTCAGAACTGCGGTGTGCTGCTGCCCCAGGAGGGATTCTTGGAGGGTTTGCGCGAGTTGACCCGCCGGCACGATGCGCTGCTCACCTTCGACGAGGTGAAGACCGGCCTCACGGTGGGCAAGGGCGGGGCCACCAGACGATTCGGTGTCGAGCCGGACATCGTCTGCTTGGCCAAGTCGCTCGGCGGCGGCGTGCCCATCTCTGCCATCGGCGGCACCGACGAGGTGATGGGCCACATCGTCGACGGCACCTACGAACAGGTCGGGACCTTCAACGGGAACCCGCTCGCCCTGGCTGCGGCGAAGGCGATGCTCACCGAGGTGATGGTCGACGACGTCTATGCCCATCTCGACCACATCCAGAACAGGATGGAGAAGGGGGCGAACGAGGTCCTCGGCCGTCATCACCTGGTCGCGCACGTGGCCACGGCGGGGGCAAAAGGCAGCGTGATCTACTCCGCCGAGCCGCTGCGGACCTACCGCGACTTCCTCGCCGTCGACGGCAGGTATGCCCAGGCAGCGTGGATCTACCAGTACAACCGTGGGGTGTTCTTGCCCCCATGGGGCAAGGGTGAGCAGTGGCTGCTCTCGGTCCAGCACGGTGACGACGACATCGACCGCTACCTGGAGACATTGGACGGCTTTGCCTCGCTCATCGCCGAGTGACCGGTCGTAGACTCGCCCGGCCATGAGCGGTCTCCTCGAGCTGGTCAACCTGGAAAAGGCGTTCGGAGAGGTCAACGCGGTCGATCGAATCAGCCTCCGGATCGAAGACGGGGAGTTCTTCTCCCTTCTCGGCCCCTCCGGTTGTGGGAAGACGACGACCTTGCGTCTCATCGCGGGGTTCGAGAGGCCCGACGAGGGGGCGATCCTGATCGACGGGGTCGACCAGGCCGCGGTGCCACCGCACAAGCGACCGGTGAACACGGTCTTTCAGAGCTATGCGTTGTTCCCACACATGAACGTCTCCGACAACGTGGCGTTCGGGTTGCGCTACAGGAACGTGACAAAGGGTGAGGAGAAGGCCAAGGTCGGCGCCGCATTGGAGCGGGTCAGGCTGACCGGGATGGAGAACCGCAAGCCGACCCAGCTCTCCGGAGGTCAGCAGCAACGGGTCGCCCTGGCTCGGTCGCTGGTGCTCAACCCTTCGGTGCTCCTCCTCGACGAGCCGCTCGGGGCTTTGGATGCCAAGCTGCGGAAAGCGCTGCAGGTGGAGCTCAAGAGCCTGCAGGAGGATCTCGAGATCACCTTCGTCTACGTCACCCACGATCAGGAAGAGGCACTCACCATGTCAGACCGGATCGCGGTGATGTCGGAGGGGCGGGTCGAGCAACTCGGCACGCCGTCCGACGTCTACGAGACACCCACTTCCAGCTACATCGCCGACTTCCTCGGCGTGTCCAACCTGATGCAGGGGACGGCGGTTGGGGATGGCCGGGTCTCGGTGGCAGGGCACGAGATGACCTGTGTCGTCGGTGGCGGCGTCAGTGGGCCGGTCACCATTTGCATCAGACCCGAGCGAGTCGAGCTCCACCCACCCGACTACGCCGGTGACAACACCCTTCCAGGCGACATCGAGCGGGTGGTGTATGCAGGTGCGTTGCTCAACGTGCTGGTCAACATCGCCGATGTCGGCATGATCCAGGTGACTGTGCCCAATCAGGGGGCAGCGTTCACCTTTGACTGGCCCGATCCGGTCGTCCTTCGTTTCCCGGCCGAGGCGTTGCGAATCGTCTCGGCGGCTACCGCTTCCTCCTGAGACCGTTGTTCGGGGCCCTGGCCGTCGGGTCCTATCTCTCCTCGGTCGGCTCGGGCGCTCGAGTCTCACGATCGCCTCTGCTTCGCTGCCAGCGGCGGGCCCCGGCGATACCGCCGGCCAGGGCCGCGGCAAAGGGCAGCGCCAGAGCCAGGCCGTTGAGGCCATCTTCGTCGGACACCCCGTAGGCGGCGAGAAACCCAAAGCCGGCGCAGGTGACGATCACCGCCGCCACCGGCCGCCAGGTGGGCGGGGCCGGGCGGTAGTCGGGGTTGGGTCGTTCGTACCTTCCGAACACCAGGACGAACGGGATCGTGGTCACCATCAGCGCAGCGATCCACAGCGGACGGGTCAGCCACCAATGCGGAGTGTCCACCGCCACCCTCAGCCCGAACCCATCGAACACGAGCGAGGCACCGATCAGGGTGATCATTGCGGTCAGGTGCCAGAGATAGATGGTCATGATTCGGCCATTGAGCAGCACCACTCCGGCCCAGATCCGTTCTCTCTCCAACCACCGCCGGGCCGGCCCTTCGATAGCCAGGAGCAAACCGGCTTGGAAGACGGCCAGAGTGACGAGAGTCACCTTGGGAGGCTGGCTGTTGTTGACCCCTTGGGTATCGAGACCCACCATGGCAACCGGGTACGGCCCCAGGATGACGAGGGCCGCAGTTGCCGCCAATCCGACGACGGATGCAACGAGGCGCTGGGTGACTCCGCCGATCCTCGAGTCGACCCAGGCATAACCGAGGCTGTGCACTGTTCCCCATACGAAGAGGTAGTTGAGGTAACCGGCGTAGGTGAGGCCCAGGCCAAGCGAGACGAGGTCCATGAGCCCGGCCAGAGCTCCTGTCAGGAGGACGGCGTTCCATCCGTATCGATCCCATGCCCGCAAGGTGACGGGGACGAAGGCCACCACAACGATGTAGGTGGCGAGAAACCAGACCGGCACCAGCGCCGCCTGCGAGCTGACTCGGATCAAGGTCGGGTCAAAGCCGCTGTGCAGGAGGATGAAGGCTCCGGCGGTCCACACCGCCAACAGCGGCAGAACCGGGAGAACGAGGCGTCGCAGGCGAGCCCGTAGCCAGGCGGCGTATGGCTCGCCCTTGTGTTGCGCGGAGCGCCAGCTCACTGCATTGGCGTATCCACCCACCAGGAAGAACACAGGCATCACCTGGAGAATCCAGGTCAGGTAATGGGTCCAGGTCGTGACCGAGAGCAGGTGATCGAATTCGAGCCCACCGGAGAGGACCTGGGGGGCGGCCATCAGCCAGTGCCCGAAGACCACAACGATGATGGAAGCGGCCCGCAGGAAGTCGACATACCGGTTGCGCGTCCCTGGGGTCTTGCGGGCCAGATCGAGGGCGTATGTATAGGCGTTCACTGCTGCCGATTCTCGGTGTGGGACGCTACCTCTCCTTCCCCGGCCGCCCGAGGGCTGTCATTTCTCAGATGTGGAGAGTCGCCGGCCGATCTCGACCAATTCCCGGCCCAACGCATCTGGTTCCTCGACCGTGAACCAGAAGGGCAGGCTGAGCAGATATCTGGCCAGCCATCTGATGTCGTCGGCCCCGATCACCAGACGGCATTCGGAGTCGTCGATGGGCTCCAGCGCCCCTACGGTCGGCGGGATCCATCTGAGCGCCTCCTGATGGGACGCATGCAGCCTCACTGTCGCCCGGTGACGCCAGGCTTCGATGGCGACGCCCCGCTGCACCAGTTCCACGGGATCAGGCGCCTTGCGCCGGGCCGATCGCATGCCGGTCGCTTGTGGGTCCTCGAGCCGGTCCAGGCGGAATGTCCTCCAATCGTCACGATCCAGATCGAAGGCGACCAGGTACCAGCGTCTCCCCGTGTGAACGAGTCGAAACGGCTCGGCGTGCCGCTCTGTTCGTCGTCCCTCGGCGTCGGTGTAGTCGAATCGGAGCCTCACCCCGGCCCTGATCGCGGCTGCCGTCGAAGCCAATGCGTTAGGATCGACGAGGTTCGACGACCGCCCCGTGGTCGACACGGTGGCCACCGAGACGTCTTCGAGCCGGGTGCGAAGCCTGGGTGGGAGCACGTGCTCGAGCTTCGACATCGCGGAGAGAGACGCTTCCTCGAGCCCGCCCACCGCCGCCCCCGCGGCGACACGAAGCCCGAGGGCGACGGCGAGGGCCTCTTCGTCATCGAGGAGCAGAGGAGGGAGCTTCCCCCCGGCTCCGAGCCGGTAACCGCCGCCCGGGCCGGCAACGGCCTCGACCGGATAGCCGAGCTCGCGGAGTCGAGTCACATCGCGCCTCACCGTCCTCGTGGTGACCTCGAGCCGGCGCGCCAGCTCCTCAGCGGTCCAATCGATCCGCCCTTCGAGCAAGCCGAGCAACTTGAGCAGACGCTCCGCGCTGTCCATCCGATTCCATCCTTGGCGACATTGCGGACAGATCCTGTCCGCAATTCATCGTAGTGTTCCGGGGTGAGCGAGGAAAGAGGCGAGATGTTCCCTTTGATCTCCTACGAGATGGTGCGTGAGCGGAACGAGGAGCAGGTGAGGACGGCCGGCCGCCGCTATTGGTGGCGTCAGGCGCTGCGCGAGGTTCACCCGACTGTGCCAGACCCGCAGCGGGAAGCCGACGTGATCGAGCTGGTCTTCGGAGCACACTGTCTGGTCGAAGATGCCATCGCCTGAGGAGTGGTCTCATGCCACCGTGACCGATCTCGGGGCCATGGTGTGCCGTCCCCTCACCCCTGACCGTCTCGTCGACATGGACCAGGTCTTCGGGGAGCGCGGAGTGGCCCGGCACTGCTACTGCATGCATTGGAGACGACCGGATCAGGGATTCGGCGACGACCGTGACAACCGGGACCGATTCGGTGAGCGGGCGTCCCATGGCCGCCCGCCCGGTCTCATCGGTTACATCGATGGATCCCCGGTGGGCTGGGTTCAGGTCGGGCCAAGGGAGGAGTTCCCCACTATCGAGCGCTCGCGTCTCATCGGCCCGGTGGACGACGTGAAGACGTGGTCGATCAACTGTTTCGTGGTCAGGACCGGCCACCGCAAGCGAGGCATCGGGGCGGGCCTCCTCGCCGCGGCGATCGAGTTTGCCAAGCGCGAGGGCGCCTCGGTGATCGAGGCCTATCCCGTGGACGGTGAGCGGACGTCGGCGGTCGACTACTTCACTGGGACACTGGGCATGTTCGATCAGCACGGATTCGTGGAGATCATCCGGCGCAACGACTCGCGCCCCATCGTCCGGCTGACCGTTTGAGTCGAGTCGTGTGCATCTGCCCACCGTGACCGTGGGCCGATGCACACGAGATCGTGTGTGCGGGAGTCATGTGCATCTACCCACCGTGACCGTGGGCCGATGCACACGGGATCTACATCTCGAAGCTTGCGATCGACTCGATGGTCGACTCCTCCGCCCCGCTCCTTCGCTTCCAGGCGCGGAAGGCGAGGCCCGCCAGCACGATGGCGCTGATGGTGACCACCATCAGGATGGTGGCGAGGGCGTTCAGAGATGGCGGAGGGGCGAGCCTGGCCCCGGCATAGAGCTTGACCGGGATGGTGACGCTGTCCGCCCCGGCGACCAGGAACTGGCTGATGACGAAGTCATCGATCGAGATGGCGAAGACGATGGCGAAGCTGGCCAGGATCGCCGGCGAAAGTAGGGGCAGCAGCACGCGGCGCATGGCCTGCCAGGGGGAGGCACCGAGATCCATGGCCGCTTCCTCGTAGTCGCGGCCGATGGCGAAGAGGCGCCCCCGCATGATTATCACCACGAACGAGATGGAGAACGTCACGTGCCCGAGGAACTGGGCAGGGGTACCAAACGGGACGAAGTCGTAGAGGAGATCGAAGACCAGGAAGAGGGCGACGCCCATCACGATCTCCGGGGTCACGAGCGGGAAGAGCATGAGGAAGTTCGACGGTCTGGACAGACGCCCCTTCCAGCGAGCAAGCCCGATGGCGAGAGCGATGCCGATCGGCGTGGCGACCACCATTGTCAGGATGGCGAGGCGGATGCTCTGGGCGAGGGCGAACCTCAGTGACTGGTCGTACAGCACCGACTCGGCCGCGGCAGGATCACCGACATACCACCGGGTCGAGAACCCTTGCCACACGCTGCGTGACCTGCCGGAGTTGAAGGAGAAGAGGATGGCGATGCCGACCGGTATCAAGGACCAGAGCACATAGAGGGCGGTCACCAGGGGGAGCCCGCGGGGCTTGCCCCAAGGGTTGGCGACCCTCGACGAGAGCGATCGTGCGGCTGTGCTCACCTGCGCGCCTCCTCGGAGGCCCGGTTGATCGCCCGCAGGTAGTAGAACATCAACCCCGCCACGAAGATCATCAGCACGATGGTGAGCGCCGCACCAACCGCTCCCTGGCTTGTGGTCTGGTTGATGAACTGGTCGATGGTGTTCCCCAGCATCCTGGTGCTGGGGGCGCCGGAGAGGAGGTTGGGCGTGTAGTAGTCGCCGAACATCGGCAGCATGATGATCACCAGGCCTCCTAGCACACCATTTCGGGAAAGAGGCCAGGTCACCCGCCAGAAGGTCTGGAAGCTGGAGGCGCCGAGGTCGCGCGCCGCCTCGAGGGTGGCGTCGTCTATGCGATCGAGGGCCGCGAACAGGGGGAGGATGAAGAACGGAATGTATCCATACACCAACCCAAAGACCACCACGATGGGGTTCCCGGCGAGCCAGCTGGGCGGGTCGGTTATCCCGAACAACGTCTCCAACCAGCGGTTGACCTGGCCGTCCGGGCTGAGCAAGTTCACCCACGCCATCATCCTCATCAGGTAGTTGATCCAGAACGGGGCCAGGATCAGCAAGAGCCAGAGCCATCGCCATCTGCCTGCCTTGCGCGAGACAAAGTAGGCAACCGGGTACCCGATGAGCAGGCACAGCGCAGAGGCGGTGAACACGAAGACGATCGTGCGCAGTGCGATGACTCCGAGTTGGCCTCCGAAGAGATCGGCGAGGACTTCACCGAATACGGTGGGATCCCAGTAGAGGGGGTTCCACTCGGGCACCGGTCTCTGCAGGAGAGGGTCGATCTGTCCCATGGCCACGGCGAAGATCGCGTAGAAGGGGACGAGGAAGAGGAGGACCAGCCAGATCACCCCGGGGAGGGCGAACCCGGACCAGACCCATCTCCTCTGCCCGACGGTGTCGTACTCGGCGCCCGAAGCCAGGTTGGTCGGCATCCGACCTACACGACTGTCAGCCGCCGGAGGTGGCCCTGGTCCACTGCTCTGCCCACAGCGCCTCGGTCTCGGCGTCGAGCGGGCCCTGGACCCAGGCGGTATCCAAATCGAAGTCCTCGGGCACGACCAGCGCAGGGGCGAGTTCCTCGGCTAGATATTCCTCCCCGATCAAGAAGTCCGGTGTGAGGTTGTTCTGGGGCGGCTGGTAACCGAGGTACCCGAAATTGGTGAGCGAGTTGTCGGCGTTGAGCATGTAGTCGAGGAACATATGCGCCAGTACCGGCCGCTCCGACCCTTTCAGCACGGCCATGGTGTCGCTGGAGATCGGTCCATGGACTGTCGAGCCTTCGGCCTTGGCCGGCCACAAATAGCGGATCGTGCCCTGGTCGACACCGTCGGGCCAGTAGTACGCCGAGTTGACCAGGTCGCCAGACCAGGCATGGGCGATGGAGTAGCGGGCGTTGGGTAGCCCGTCGTAGGCGACGTCGATGTTGTACCTGACCGAGTCGGAGAGCTCGACCAGGGCATCGCCGGCCGCTTCAAGCTCGGCCTCGGTGGCCACCGACGGGTCGGTCACCCCATTGCGGAACAGGGCGAGGGCGATCACGTCGGTGAAGGAGTCGAGCATCCCGATCTGTCCGGCGTACTTGGGATTCCAGAAGACGTCCCAGGGGTTGGCCTGGCCCTCGATGTCAGCGCTTTCGGCCAGGTCCATCCTCCATCCGATCCCGGTGGTATAGGTCACGTAGGGGACGGTGTACCGAGACCCTTGGTCGTAATAAGGATCGGCCAGCTGCGGCCAGATGTTGGCGCCGAGGTTGGGCAGGTAGTCGTGGTTGAGGGGCTGGATGAACTGGGCGGCGACCGCCACGGCAACGCGCTGGCTGGTGGGGAACCAGACGTCGTATTGCGCCTCGCCCGAGGAGAGAGCGGCGAGGGCCTGCTCCTCGTTGGTGAAGGTGGTCTCCCTGATCTCGACCCCCAAGGCCTCCGAGGCAAGTGGGATGATCTCGGGGTTGATGTAGTCCTCCCAGTTGTACAACAAGAGGGGACCTTCTTCAGGAGGGAGATCGGACTCGATGGCGGGGTTGTCGTCGAAGAGGGGCTGCTGCACCGGGCTCGCCGGCGTCCCGATGGCGAGGTCGGCCGCGTCCCCGTCCTCACGCTGCAAGCAGGCGGCGAGCAGGCTCGGAAAGGCGGGGAGGACGATCCCGAGCAGAGCTGCCCGCTGTACGAAGTCGCGCCGGGTATAAACCCGACGACGCGGGGTCGGGCTCCGATTCTCTCGCGGGTGATAGGTCATGGATGTCCTCCTCGCCAAGCCGGATCCCTGACACTAAACGGTCATTCAGCGATCGTGTCGCCCAATCGCGGGGGTCTTCAATGTGCGATCGACGAAGTCGTGGGCGAGACGGGACATACGGTCGGCGTCCACGGTGGGGTCGCCGAGCATCACCTCGATGGCGAGTCCGTCCAGCAGGGCGGCCAGTTGGATGGCGAAATCGTTGACGTCCACCGGGTCGAACTCACCGGCAGCGATCCCGTCGTGCACTATCGCAGCGATCTGGGCGCGCCACGACTCGTCGAGTCGCGCCCTCGCTGCCGCCAGAGACGGGTCATGTCGGGACATTTCCCAGGCGGCGGGCCAGAGAAGCCATCCGTCAGGCTCACCGGCCGAGCGATCCGCTCGGGGGCAACTGGCGTCGATGAGAATCGAGAGCTTGGCCGCGGCCGATCCGGCCCGGTCCAGTGCGCCCTTGACCGTCTCGTGGAACACCTGGTCTTGGTAGACGAGAGCCTCTGTGAGGAGCGACGCTTTGGAGGGGAAGTAGTAGAGGATCAGTGCCGGGCTGGCGCCGATGTGGTCGGCGATGTCGGCGATGCGGGTCTCGCACAGCCCCCGGCTGGCGATCGTGGCGCTGGTGGCGGCGAGGATCTCGTTGCGACGGCTCTCGCTGAGACTGGGTCTGGGGCTCACCGGCGAATACTGGCAGCTTCGGGCTCCATTGCGACCGCCGACAACGCCCGTTTACGCTGAATCACCATTCAGACCTCCCAACGATGAAGTCACTCGACCCGATGCTCAGACCACGATCGGTGGCCGTCGTGGGAGCCAGCGAGCGCAGCGGCTCGGTCGGGGACCAGACCATTCGCCAGCTCATCTCCGGTGGCTTCAGCGGCGAGATCCATCCGGTCAACCCGAGTTACGAGAGCGTGCACGGTCTGGCCAGTCACGCATCTCTGGAGCGACTGGACGGTCCGATCGATCTGGCGGTGCTGGCCGTGGCCAACTCCCGGTTGGAGACCGAGTTGGAGAAGGCGGCGGACATCGGGGCCAGGTCGGCGGTCATCTTCGCCAGCTGCCATGGCGACTCGGTCTCCGGGGAACCACTCCGCGACCGGCTTCAGTTCATCGCCGATGAGGCGGGCATGCCGATCTGCGGAGGCAACGGGATGGGCTTTCTCAACCTGGAGGACCGGATCCGGATCTGCGGGTTCTACCAGCCTCCCGATCTGGCGCCGGGAGGGGTCACGTTCCTGAGCCATTCGGGCTCCTTGTTCTCGGCGATGCTGCACAACCGGAGAAAGATCCGGTTCAACGTCGTCGTCTCCACCGGGCTGGAGATCAACACCCCGATGGACGCATACATGAGCTGGGCGCTGGACCTCGACAGCACCAAGGTCCTCGCCCTGTTCCTCGAGACGATTCGAAATCCCGAGGGCTTCCGCCGCGCCCTTGCCCAGGCCGAGCGGCGCGACATCCCGGTGGTGGCGCTCAAGGTCGGCGCCAGCCGGCGGGCAAGGGAGGCAGTGGCCACCCACAGCGAGGGCATCGCCGGCGACGACGCCGTGTATGAGGCTCTTTTCGATGCCCACGGCGTGCACCGGGTGTTGAGCATGGACGAGATGGTCGACACCCTGGAGCTGTTCGGCGCCGGTCGCAGGGCCCGCGGCGGAGGCCTCGGGGCTGTCCACGACTCGGGTGGGGAACGAGCGCTGCTCATCGACACCGCCGATCGGTTGGGGGTTTCCCTTCCCACGGTGGGGACGGAGGCGTCTGCCCGCATCGCCGCAGTGCTCGATCCGGGGTTGGAGCCGGCCAATCCGGTGGATGCCTGGGGGACCGGCCGTGACGCCGAGGGCGTCTTCGTCGAGTCGCTGCTCGCCCTGGCCGACGACCCTGCCGTCGGGGCCGTGGCATTCTGCGTCGACCTGACTCCCGAGGAAAAACCGGACGATGCCTACTCCAACGCCGCCTTCACGGTGGCCGGGCGCACCTCGAAGCCGGTTGCGGTGTTGAGCAATCTGGCCACCACCGTCGACCCGATCCAGGCGGGCCGTCTTCGCGACGGCGGCGTGCCGGTTCTCGAGGGGACAGAGACCGGTGTTCGAGCCATCGGGCACCTGCTGGCTCATCACCTTCGGTCGGAACTACCTCCCCTCGAAGCCCGGGTCACCGCACCCATCCGGCTCGGATCGATCGACGGGGAGCGCTCCGCACTGGAGCTTCTCGCCGGATACGGCATCAACATCCCCCGTCTCGAGGTCGTCGATGACGAGCCGTCGCTGCTCGATGCGGCTGCCAGCATCGGCTTTCCCTGCGTGCTCAAAACGGCAGGTTCGACCGGTCACAAGACCGAGGCGGGTGGGGTGATTCTCGGTCTAGACGACCAGGCAGCCCTCGTCGGCGCATATCGAGACATGGCTTCACGTTTGGGGCCATCGGTGATGGTGGCCGAGCAGGTCTCCGGGGGAGTCGAGATCGCCCTGGGCATGATCAGCGACCAGCAATTCGGCCCCGTGGTCCTCATGTCCGCCGGCGGCACACTGATCGAGCTTCTCGCCGATCGTGTCGTAGTCCTACCTCGGGTCGACCGCCACCGTGCCCGGGCCGCGTTGAATCGGCTCCGCATCCGGCCCCTTCTCGACGGCCATCGTGGGACGGGGGCGGTCGACCTCGACGAGCTCGCCGATGTGACGGCACGGTTCTCCGAGTTGGTGCTCGATCATGCCGACTCCATCGAGGCCATCGACGTGAACCCGCTGATCGCCGGTCCCCAGGGTGTCGTAGCCGTCGACGCTCTGATGAAGACGCGCTGATGGGCGAGGTGCTGCTCGTCGAGGATCGGGGATCGGTGCGTCGGATGACGCTGAACCGGCCGGACAAGCTCAATGCACTCGACTCGGCGTTGGTCGAGGCTCTGTCGATCGCGCTCACGTCCGCGGCGGATGACGAAGAGGTGCGTGTTCTCGTGATTGCCGGGGCCGGCCGCTCTTTCTGCGCCGGCTACGACCTCACGGAAGACTCGGCCTCCGACAGTGCCGGGGCCCGGGACGCCCTGATGCGCAGTCTCGACCGTCTCCTCGAGATCTTCGATCACCCCAAGCCGGTGATAGCCGAGGTCCACGGGCATTGCCTCGCCGGAGGGTGTGACCTCATGATGATGTGCGACCTGGCTATCGCCTCCGATGACGCCGTCTTCGGACAGCCGGAGATCCGATTCGGATCCACGGTCGTAGCCCAGGTGATGCCCTGGCTCATCGGTGCGAGAAGGGCCAAGGAGCTGCTGTTCACCGGACATGACACGCTCGGCGCCGGGGAGGCCGAGCGAATCGGCCTGGTCAACCGGGTTGTGCCGATCGATGACCTCCAGGACACGACCATGTCCCTGGCCCGGCAGCTGGCGGTGGTCGACCCGGTGGCGATGAGCCTCACCAAACGGGCCATCAACCGGTCGTGGGAGCTGGCCGGCTTCAGGGAGGCCCTGATCGCAGGGGCCGAGATCGGCGCCATCATCGAATCGGCGCGCGTCCCCGAGCGCGAGGAGTTCGAGCGCATCGCCGCCGAGAAGGGGCTCAAGGAGGCCCTGCGCTGGCGCGACGAACGATTCTGAGCCGGCCCTCATGGGCTCACGTCTCCGCGCCAAAACCGATCGTCAGGCGTGCTTGACCATGACGTGCTTGGTGATGGTGTAGTCGAGGACAGACTCCTCGGACATGTCCTTGCCGAATCCGGACTGCTTGAACCCACCGTGTGGCGCCTCGGAGGCCAGTGGGATGTGGTCGTTGACCCACACCGTCCCGAACTCGAGCGCCGAGGACACCCTCATCGCCCTGCCGATGTCCTTGGTCCATACCGATGCGGCCAGACCGTAGAGAACGTCGTTGCCCAAGCGGATCGCCTGCTCCTCGCCCTCGAACGGGAGGACCACGACGACCGGCCCGAACACCTCCTGCTGCACGATCTCGGACTTCTGGTCGACATCGACGATCACGGTGGGCGAGTAGTAGTACCCGGTCTGGAGGCCCTCGGGCACGGTGCCGCCGGTCACCACTCTCGCCCCTTCGCCCCGGGCCCGGTCGACGAAGCCACTCACTCGTTCCCGCTGAGCCTCGGAGATGAGCGGCCCCATGAAGGTCTCCTCGTCCCACGGGTCGCCGATCGCCACGCCCTGGAACGTCTCGGTGACGGCCTCGACCGTCTCGTCGAACCGGCTCTTCTCCACGTACAGCCGTGTGGCTGCGGTGCAGTCCTGCCCGGTGTTGAAGCAGGCGCCGACCATCGCCGCCTCGGCCAGGGCATCGAGGTCGGCGTCCTCGAACACGATGAACGGCGCCTTGCCCCCCAACTCGAGATGCACCCGCTTGAGCGTGTCGGCAGCCGTCTTCATCACCTTCTTGCCGGTGCCGGTCGAACCGGTCACCGAGATCATGCGAAGGTCGGGGTGCTCGACGAGCGCCTGGCCGGTGTCGTTGCCGCCGGTGACGACGTTGAGCACCCCCGGCGGCAGACCGGCCTCGCTCGCCAGCTCGCCCAGCATGAGTGCGGTGCGGGGCGTTCCGGGGGCAGGCTTCAAGACAGTGGTGCAGCCGGCGGCGAGGGCCGGGCCCACCTTCCAGATCCCCATCAGCAGCGGATAGTTCCACGGGGCGATCTGGCCCACCGGCCCCACCGGCTCCCTCCTCAACATCGAGGTGTACCCGGCGGAGAAGTCGCCCGCCGCCGTGCCCGCGGTGCTCCGAGCCGCCGAGGCGAAGAACCTGAGGTTGTCGACTCCGAAGGGCAAGTCGGCGCCGAGCGAGTTCTGGGCCAGAGGCTTGCCGGTGTCCTCGGACTCGACCCGGGCGAAGTCCTCCGCCCGCTCCTCGAGGAGGTCGGCGATCCTCTGGATCACACGTGCTCTCGACCCTGGCGTCTCCTTCGACCAGCGCCCGTCGAAGTAGGCGGTGTTCGCCGCCGTCACCGCGGCGGCGACGTCCTCCCCGGATCCGTCGACGACTTCGTCGATCACCTCCCCGGTGGCCGGGTTCTCGACCTTGAGGGTCCCACCGCCACGGCTCGGAGCCCACTTGCCGTCGATCCACAAGTCCCACGCCATTGCGCTGCTCCTTCTCTCAACTCTCTTCGGCCCGCTGCGCGTAACGCTGGGCGAGGATGATCGGTATGAACGTGATGAGGATCACGAAAACCGCCACCACGTTGGTGACCGGCCGGTTCCGGGGACGCACCAACGAGGAGAATATCCATATGGGCAGGGTCTGCTGATTGCCTGCGGTGAAGGTGGTGACGATGATCTCGTCGAACGAGAGGGCGAAGGCCAGCATCCCCCCGACGACCATCGCCGGCGCCAGTTGGGGGAGGAGGACATGGCGGAATGTCTGCCATCCCCTCGCCCCGAGGTCCATGGATGCCTCGAGGATGTTCGGCGAGGTTCGCCGCATCCGGGCGATCACGTTGTTGAAGGCCACCGCGACGCAAAAGGTGGCGTGCCCGATCACGAGAGTCCAGAAAGAGAACGAGAGGTCGCCCAGGTTGATCGCCGAGCGGAGGGCGATCCCGGTGATGATGCCGGGCAGGGCGATGGGGAGGATGATGAAGAGGCTCAGGGTGTTCCGGCCGAAGAAGTTGCTCCGCCAAACCGCTGCCGCGGCCAGAGTGCCCACCACCAGGGCGACCAGGGTCGAGACCACCGCCACCCGCAGCGACAGGCCCAGCGCAGCCCGAATGTCCGAGTTCTGCCAGGCGACATCGAACCACGCGGTGGTGAACCCGGGCGGAGGGAACTTGAAACTGGCTTCCTCGGTGGTGAAGGCATAGAGGAACACGAAGATGATCGGGATGTGGAGGTAGGCGAGGGTGAATCCCGCCGCGATCTTCAGCCCGAGCCCGGCTCTGGTCCTCATAGCGCCTCGAATGCCCCGAAGCGGCGGACCACGGTGAGGTATACCGCCATCACCGCGATCGGTATGAACGAGAAGGCAGCAGCCAGGGGGAGATTTCCGGCCACGCCCTGATACGAGTAGATGGCCAGCCCTATGAAGGGGCTCGAATCCCCGATGATGGTCGGGATGATGTAGTCCCCCAGTGTGAGGGAGAAGGTGAAGATCGAGCCGGCGGCCACGCCGGGGATCGCCATGGGCCAGGTGACCTTGCGAAATGTGAATGCCGGCCGAGCCCCGAGGTCGGCGGATGCCTCCAGGAGCGAGCGAGGCACTCGTTCCAAGGAGGCGTGGATCGGGAGGATCATGTACGGCAGCCAGATGTAGACGAATACGAGAAACTGCCCGAACAGTGAGATCGAGAGCGATGGCCCGCCGATGACCGGGGCACCGAGGAGCGCCTGGAGGGCGCCTTCCAGCCCGAGCCTCTCGACAAACCAGTTGATGATCCCGTCGGCGGCGAGGATCAGCTTCCACGAGTACACCCGGACCAGGTATGAGGACCAGAGCGGGACCAGGACCGCCAGCACGAGGATTGCCTTGACCCTGGGGCCGGCGTACCGCGCCATGTAGTAGGCGAGCGGGAAGGCGAGGATCACGGAGGCCACGGTCACCGCCGTCGCCATGCCAACGGTCCTCATGATCACGGCGTTGTTGGCCGCGGTGAAGAGCGTACGCCAGGTGTCGAGTGAGATCACCCGCTCCAGCACTCCGGAGAAGGGATTGAGCCGGAAGAAGCTCTGCAACAGCAATGAGACGAGGCTGCCCCCGTAGACACCCACCAGCCACACCACCGGCAGCGCGAGCAGAAGCAAGAGGCGAAGACGCGGCCGCTTGTGCAGGTAGGTCGAGATCCTGTGCAGCGCGGGCTGTCGCGAGGAGGCGTCTGTCATCGGGTCAGCGGATTCGTGGGGAGCGGCCCGAGCCGCTCCCCACTGTTGTCGATCAGCGCCCGCCGATCACGGCGAGATAGTCGGTCGTCCATCGGTAGTAGGGGACGCAACTCCCCGGCTCGGCTGTGCCGTTGCAGTCGTCGGTCGGCGTCTTCCAGAACAGGATCTCGTCGAAGTCCTCTGCTCCGTTGTTGGCGCACCCGTCGGGCCCGAGCAACTCGTTGCCCTCACAAGCGGCCGGCACGGCGGGCACGGTCCCGAACCAGGCGGCCAGGTCGCCCTGGAGCTTGGGGTTCAGCGAATGCTCCATCCACATGTAGGCGCAGTTGGGATGCGGGGCATTGGTGGCCAACATGGTCGTGTCTGCCCATCCCGTGGCACCTTCCACCGGAACGACCTTGTCGATCGGCTCCCCGGCGAATTGCAGCACGTTGGTCTGGAAGGGCCAGGTCGACGATGCGGCGACGCCCTCGTTGGTGAAGTCGTCGATCTGGATGAAGGCATCGTGCCAATAGCGCCCCACCAGCTCACGCTGCTGGCGCAGCAGCTCGAGGGCCGCCTGGTACTGGTCTTCATTGAGCTGGTATGGGTCCTCGATCCCCAGATCCGGCTGCGTGGCCTTCAGATACAGAGCCGCATCGGCGATGTAGATGGGGCCGTCGTAGGCCTGGACGCGACCGGCGTTCGACTGGCCGTCGGGCAAGACGGTCTCTTCGAACACCACACTCCACGAGTCGGGCGGGGCGTCCCCGAACACCTCCGTGTTGTAGCCGAGGACGTTGAAGCCCGACGAGTATGGAGTCCCGTAGTGCTTGCCGTCCACGGTGTGCCACTCGGCGTTCTGGAGTCTCTCGTCGATGGTGTCCCAACTCGGGATCAGCTCGATGTTGACCTCCTGAACCGACCCGCCCGCGATGAGACGCAGGCTCGAGTCACCTGACGCCGTCACCAGGTCGTACTCCGTCGAACCAGTCATCAAGGCCACCATCTCGTCCGAGGTGCCGGCCGTCTTGACCTCGACCATGCACCCGGTGTCCGCCTCGAAGTCCGTCACCCAGTCGTAGGCAGGGTCGGTCTCCCCACGTTCGATGTATCCGGCCCAGGCCACGATGACGACGCTGCCCTCACCCTCCCCGACTTCGGTGGGCAGGTCCGACTCATCGTCGCTGGTGCCGCTGCCGCATCCCGCCACGATCATGGCGAGCACGGCCAACAAGAGCACTGCACGAGATTTCATGCTGGTTCTTCCTCCTCCAGGGTTTCCATGGGAGCCCCGGCCGGGACCGGGGCCTTTCCATCCGAGCCGACCGCCGGAGGTGACTCCTCCAGCGGGCGGCACGAACTCTTCATCCAGCTGAGCCTCACCGGGCGGCCCACCTGGCGCTGCGCATCGCTGTGGCCTACCGCGGTGTTCTGGGAGGCGACCTCGACGATGGCGTCCTCGACCTGGACCCGGTACCTGGTGTACATGCCGAGGTACACGGCCTCGACGACGACACCATCTGCGGCGGCCTGGCCTTCGGTGACCGCGACACCCGGCTCGTTGATCGTGATCTTCTCGGGACGCACCGTGAACGGAGCCGGGGACCCGAGGATCCGCTCGGCGACATGGCCGCTCATCACGTTGGAGGTGCCGACGAACCCGGCCACGAACGCGTTGCGCGGGTTCTCATACACCTCGGAGGGCGTGCCCAACTGCTCGACCCGGCCGTGATTGAACACGGCGAGCCGATCACTCATCGTCAGCGCCTCCTCCTGATCGTGGGTGACGTAGATGAAGGTGATCCCGACCTCACGCTGGAGAGTCTTCAGCTCCAACTGCATGGCCTGACGCAGTTTCAGGTCGAGGGCTCCTAGCGGCTCGTCGAGTAACAGCACCGAGGGCCGGTTGATCAGGGCCCGGGCGAGGGCGACCCTCTGCCGCTGCCCGCCCGAGAGCTGGCTCGGCTTCCGATCGGCGAACCCGTCGAGATGCACCATGGCCAGGGCCCGTTCGACTCGCTCCGCCCGCTCGCTGTCCGAGGTTTTACGCACCATGGGCCCGTAACCGACGTTCTCGGAAACGGTCATGTGCGGGAACAGGGCGTAGTCCTGGAACACGGTGTTCACGTCCCGGTCGTACGGGGGCAGGTCGGTGACGTCCTGTTGGTGCAGGAACACGCCTCCCGAAGACGGGCGCTCGAATCCGGCGATCATCCGCAGGCAGGTTGTTTTGCCACTTCCGGACGGGCCGAGCATGGAGAAGAACTCGCCGTCGGCGATGTCCAGCGAGACGCCATCGACGGCATGAACCTCGCCGAACAGCTTGGTGACGTTGTCGAGAGTCACCGCGCCGGGCAAGTCGTCCTCGCTCCGGAGACCATCTCCGCCAACAACACCTCCGACTCGGTCTAGATGTGAAATCTCCCCCCGGGAGTCCCAGGGGGAGATCTCGGGGAAGTCGCGTTTCAGGCTTGCGTGTCCGCCACGTGAGTCTTGCCGTAGCCCTCCTCTTCGGGGTGGCCATGCTCGCCCTGGGTGAGGGCGAACTCCTCCTCGGGAGACAGGACCAACTTGTTACGACCCGACAAGGCGAAATAGAGGATCCCCAGGACGAACCAGATCGCCACGCCGTAGACACCGGGCCGGTAGGCGTCGTTGATGAACAGCGCCACCAGGGACACCAGGGCGATCAGACCGGCCAGCGCCGCCCCGAACACCCCCACCGGGCTCCGGTAGGGCCGTTCGATGTTGGGCATCTTGCTCCGCAGCCTGATGAACGAGACCATCTGCATGAAGTAGGAGATCACCGCTCCGAACACGGCCATGCTTAGCAGGGCCGCCCCTGCCGTACCTTCGTACTGGCTGTCGAGCAGGAACGCCAGGGCGTATCCGACCACACCCCCCAGGAGCAGCGCCACGTAGGGGGTCTTCCGCTTCCCGTGGGTGACCGACATCCAGTGGGGGAAGTACCCCGCCCGGGACAGGGAGTAGATGTTCCTCCCGTAGGCGAAGATGATGGTGTGGAAGCTGGCGATCAGGCCGGTCAAGGCGAAGAGCCCGAGGATGGCGGCGCTGGTGTCGCTTCCCAGGAGGACACGGAACCCGTCCAGCAACGGCTCGCCGGAGACCCGGATGGCCTCGGCGCCTCCCTCGATCCCGGTGTTGAGGAACAGCACACCCATGGCGGTGAGGACCAGAGTCCACAACCCCCACATCGTTCCCCGGGGCACGTCCCGCCTCGGGTCCATCGACTCTTCGGCAGCGAGGGGCAACTCCTCTATCGCCAGGTAGAACCAGATGGCGAAGGGCAAGGCGGCGAATATCCCTCCGATCCCGAATGGGAGGAACGAGGAACCTCCTTCGCCCGGGGCGATGTTGGTGAGGTTGGCCGCGTCGAAGTTGGGGATGGCCATGACGAAGAACACCGCCAGCACTGCCAGCGAGATCAGGCAGATCACCACTGAGAACCGCAACGTGGCCTCGATGCCCAGGATGTTGAGCCCCACGAAGATCACGTAGAAGATCAGCCACCACCAGGGGAGCCCGAGTTCGAGCCCGAACAGGTCGTTGAACACGCTCTGCGCATATATGGATGCGAAGTAGACGACGACGACCGGTGTCACCACGTACTCGATGTTCTCGGCCAGACCGGTGACGAACCCACCCCAGGGGCCCATCGATGATCGGGCGAAGGAGTAGGCACCACCGGTGTGGGGGAGTGCCGGCGACATCTCGGCGATCGAGTAGCAGAGACCGATGTACATGACCGTGATCACTGCCGTGGCGATGAGGAGGCCACCGAACCCTCCGACGTCGAGGCCGAAGTTCCATCCGGAGAAGTCACCCGAGATGACCGCGGCCACCCCGAGGGCCCACAGCATCCACACACCGGCATGGCGTCTCAGACCGCGTTGTTCGAAGTACCCCTGATCGACATCGCGATAGGTCACCGAGCCGACCTTGCGTTCGGTCGACATTTGACGTACCTCCCTTGGTCAGTTGAATGCGAGATTAGGAATGGGAGCCGCCCCGATGCGGCCCGCATCGCCCCATTTCTTGACCCGCCGTTCAGCGGCATGCGAGGCCCGCAGCCGCCTACCCTCCGCACGGTTCGACGGTTTCGAGGAGCGTGTCAGATGGGTGCAATGCGAGGCATGATCAGCATCGAGGAGCTCGAGGCGAGTGTCGGCTCCAACGACATCGACACGGTTGTCACCGCCTTCACCGACCATTACGGGCGGGTCCATGGCAAGCGCTTCGACGCCCATCACTTCGTCGAGGAGGTGTCCACCCATGGCACCCACGGGTGCGACTACCTGCTCACGGTCGACATGGAGATGGAGCCGGTCCCGGGTTATACCTACGCCAACTGGGAGCTGGGCTATGGGGACTTCCACATGGTCCCCGACCTCGAAACCCTGCGCCAGGCGACCTGGCTCGATCGGACCGCACTCGTCCTGTGCGACCTCGAGGACCCCAGGACGCATGATCTCGTCACCGTTGCCCCGCGCACCATCCTCCGCCGTCAACTGGAGAGCGCCGCCGAATCGGGCTATGCCGCCAAGGGCGCCTCGGAGCTCGAGTACTTCCTCTACGAGAACTCGTACCGGGAGGCGGCCGAGATGAAGTACTCCGGGATGAGGCCCTCCGGGTGGTACATCGAGGACTACCACCTGCTCCAGGGAGCTCGGGAGGAGTTCTACAACGGCCAGGTGAGACGCCACCTCTCCTCATCCGGGATCCCGGTGGAGAACTCGAAGGGGGAATGGGGTCGAGGCCAGCACGAGATGAACATCCGGTACACGGAGTTGCTGGGGATGGCAGACCGCCACACGATCATGAAACAGGCGATGAAGGAGATCGCCGAAGGTCTCGGGGTCTCGATCACATTCATGGCCAAGCCCGACATGAGCGAGGCCGGCTCGTCCTGTCATCTCCATGTCAGCCTGTGGTCGGGGGAGGAGAACGCATTCCCGGGTGATCAGGTGATCGGCCCGGTTCACGGCTCCGACGTCTTCCGCTGGTTCCTCGGCGGCTGGATGATGCATGTCCCCGAGCTGATGGTCTTCTACGCCCCGACGATCAACTCCTACAAGCGCTACCAGGACGGGTCGTGGGCGCCCACCAGGCTCGGTTGGAGCTATGACAACCGCACCGCCGGGTTCCGCGTCGTGGGTCATGACCAGAGCCTTCGCATCGAGTGCAGGATCCCCGGCGCCGATGTCAACCCCTACCTCGCCTACGCCGCCGTCCTTGCCTCGGGTCTCGACGGGATCGCCAACCAGATCGAGGCGCCGGAGATCTTCCTCGGTGACGTCTACCAGGCCCAGGAGTTGCCCAGAGTCCCCTACACCATGCGCGACGCCATCGAGCTCTTCGCCTCCTCTGAGTTCGTGAAGGAAGCCTTCGGGTCGGAGGTGCAGGACCACTACACCCATTTCTTCCGAATGGAGCAGAAGGCGTTCGACAATTCGGTCACCGACTGGGAGCGCTGGCGCTACTTCGAGCGGATATGAGCGGGCGGCTTCAGGACAAGGTGGCTCTGATCACGGGAGCCGGCTCCGGCATCGGGCGGGAGACCTCGCTCCTCTTCGCCGAGGAGGGGGCTTCGGTGCTGGCCGTGGACGTCAACGAGGCAGCGGCCGCCGAGACAGTGGATCTGGTCGAGTCGGCAGGGGGTAAGGCGAGCCCTTTCCGGGCCGACGTGTCGTCGGCGGACGACTCCGAGGCGATGGTTGCCGCCGCCGAGAAGGAGTACGGCCGGCTCGACGTGATGTTTAACAACGCCGGGATCATGCACTCGGCCGACGACGACGCCGTTTCCACCGAGGAGCAGGTCTGGGACCTCACCATGGACATCAACGCCAAGGGTGTCTTCCTCGGCTGCAAGTTCGGAATTCCTGCTCTGCGTCGGGCAGGAGGCGGATCCATCATCAACACCGCATCTTTCGTCGCCCTGCTCGGAGCGGCAACGCCTCAGGTCGCCTACACGGCATCGAAGGGAGCAGTGCTCGCCATGACCCGGGAGCTGGCTGTCGTCCACGCCCGGGAGAACATCAGGGTCAACGCACTGTGCCCCGGGCCGCTTCGAACCGAGCTCCTGATGAAGTTCCTCGACACCGATGAGAAGAAGCAGCGCCGTCTCGTCCACATCCCGATGGGACGTTTCGGGGAGGCTGCCGAGATGGCCCGGGCGGCGTTGTGGCTTGCCAGTGAGGAGTCCTCCTACGTGACCGGTGCCGAGTTCGTGGTCGACGGGGGGATCACCGCCGCCTACGTGACTCCAGAGTGAGCCAGCGTCACCCGTTCATCGACGGAGAGCCGGTTGCGGGCGGCTCCGGCGAGGCTGCGGTGGTCAACCCGGCGACCGGTGAGCAGATCGCGACCGTCACCCGGGCCGGGAAGGCCGAGGTCGACCTGGCGGTGGGTGTGGCCCGGGACAGGTTCGACCAGGGAGTCTGGCGCAACGCCACGGTTCGGGAACGGCGTGACGTGCTTCGTGCCATTGCCGACCTGATACGCCGCGATCGGGAAGAGCTGGCCCGGCTCGAGTCGACCAACGCCGGCAAGCCGATCAACGCGGCGCGGGGAGAGATCGGGGCCGTGGCCACCACCTTCGACTTCTACGCCGGGGCGGTGGACAAGTTCCACGGGCAGACGATCCCGGGCAACGCCAATGGGACCCTCATGACATTTCGTGAGCCGATCGGCGTCTGCGCCGCCATCACCCCCTGGAACTTCCCGATGCTGATCCTGAGCTGGAAGACGGCACCCGCTCTGGCCATGGGCAACTCGCTGGTGGTCAAGCCGGCCGAGTTGACACCACTCACCGCCCTGGCGCTGGCCGAGCTGGCCATCGAGGCCGGGCTTCCCCCGGGCGTGCTCAACGTGGTGACCGGGAGGGGGTCCGAGGCAGGGGAGGCGCTGGTACGGCACCCCGATGTCGACAAGATCTCCTTCACCGGCTCCACCGAGGTCGGCGCCGGCGTCATGGCCGCCGCCGCCCCGGGCATCAAGCGAGTGTCCCTGGAGCTGGGTGGCAAGTCGGCGAACGTCGTGTTCGCAGACGCCGACCTCGACGTGTGCGTCGAGTCCTCGATCTTCGCCGTATACGACAATGCCGGCCAGGACTGTTGCGCCAGAAGCCGGATCCTCGTCGAGAAGGAGATCTACGAGGAGTTCTCGACTCGCTTCTCGGTGAGGGCGCGTTCGCTGGTCGTGGGGGACACCGGGGATGAATCGACCGAGATGGGCCCACTCATCAGTCCGGCCCAACGCGACGTCGTCGAGTCCTACATCCAGTCCGGGGTCGCCGAAGGGGCAGAGCTTGTCTGCGGCGGCGAGCGAGTGGGCACGGCGGGCAACTACCTCACGCCTGCGGTCTTCACAGGTGCTCGATCGGAGATGCGGATCGTGCGCGAGGAGGTCTTCGGCCCGCTGGTCGCCATCACACCGTTCCGGGGTGAGGAGGAGGCGGTGGCACTGGCCAACGACTCGATCTACGGCCTCTCCGGCTCGATCTGGACCCGTGACATCGGGAGGGCGCTGCGCGTCGCCCGGGCGATCCACACCGGGATGCTCTCGATCAACTCGTCGTCCAGCGTCCACATCGAAGCCCCCTTCGGGGGGGTCAAGGCGTCGGGCATCGGACGAGAGCAGGGCATGGTCGCCCTCGAGCACTACTCCGAGTACAAGTCGGTGTTCATCGCCAACGACTGACTGTGACGGCAGAATGTGGCCGTGAAACTCGGGCTCCTCGTCTGTGACCACGTCCGCCCCGAGTTCCTCGGGATCTCGGGGGACTACGAGGACATGTTCCGGCGGTTGTTCGCCGGATACACCGATGTTGACATCATCGCCTACGACTGCGTGAGCGGCGAGTTGCCTGCGGGCCCCGGGGAGTGCGACGCCTGGATCACCACCGGCTCCCGTCACTCGGTCAACGACGACGAGCCCTGGATCCGCTCACTCGAGGATTTCGTGCGTGAGGTGGCCACCGCCGGGGTGCCGTTCGTCGGGATCTGCTTCGGTCATCAACTGATCGCCAAGGCCCTGGGCGGGTCGGTGGTCAAGTCGGAGCGAGGCTGGGGGATCGGTGTGCAGGAGGTGGATGTGCACCCCGACCTCGGCCTGGGGGACTCGTACCTGGTGCTCGCCTCGCATCAGGACCAGGTCGACACGCTGCCTCCTGGCGGGGAGATCCTCGGTTGGAACGAGCATTGCCCGGTCTCCGTGATGGGAGTGGGGAAGACGATTGTCGGCATCCAGGGCCATCCCGAGTTCGAGGTTGTCTACTCGCAGGCCCTCATGGAGTCGCGGCGAGGCACTTTGATCCCTGAGGGGACCGTCGATGCCGCGTTGATCACACTCGATCAGACACCTGACTCGGAGCGCCTCGCCGACTGGATCCTCGGCTATGTGGACCGGGCGCGCCAGACCGGTGCCCGATAAGATCGGTGCTGGTTCAGGAATCAGAGGAGACGTGTTGGCCACCAAGCAGGAGAAGCTCGACCTACTGGGTGCAGTGCCGCTGTTCAGCGATCTGAGCAAGAAGGACCTGGAGCGGATTCTCACCACCTCCAAGGAGACGCAGCATGGCCAGGGCGATGCCATCGTCACCGAGGGTCGGGGCGGGGTCGGATTCCATCTCATAATGGACGGGAAAGCCAAGGTGGTGCGCGGTTCCCGAACGGTGGCCACGTTGGGGCCCGGCGAGTTCTTCGGCGAGATGGCATTGGTCGATGACGCCCCGAGATCGGCCTCGGTGATCGCCGACACCGACATGGAGACGCTGGTCATCTCGAAATGGGAGTTTCGCCCGATGATCAGGTCCAATCCCGAGCTCGCTTGGAAACTGATCGAGCATCTCGTGGCGCGGGTCCGCGAGGAGCAAACCGGGCGTGATGCCCTGGTTTGCTAAGCAACGAGCGTCGGCCTCGACTCCAGCCACTCCTGACGCAGGATCCCGTAGACGTGGGCATCCACCCAGGTCCCTCGCTTGAGGTGTGCCGATCGAATGGTCCCTTCCCGTCGCAGACCGAGACCTTCGACCAGTCTGATGCTCCGGTCGTTGGTGGTGAAGATCTCCGCCTCGATCTTGACCTGGTCGAGCTCGCCAAAACACAGATCTAGCACTGCGACGAGCGCCTCACGCATGATCCCGAGCCCCCAATAGGGGCGTCCCAGCCAGTAACCGACGTCGCCCCGACCCGGGTCGGCGCGAGGACGGGTCCCGATCATGCCCATGACGGCGCCCCCGTCGCCGCTGAGCGCACCCACCCGATCCCGGATCGCCCAGTGGAACCCGAAGTCGTAGAACGGCTCGACCGATCCTTGCTCGATGAAGGCGAGCGTCTCGGAGATCTCGTCAGGCCCATCCCAGATGAGGCCGTCGGTCACCTCGGCCCGGTGCTCGCCCCCGACCAGTTGATACAGGGTGGCCGCATCCTCCGCTCTGGGTAGGTCGAGCACCAGTCGTTCAGTGGACATCGTGTAGGTGTTGCGTGCGTCCTCTGCCGGCCCCATCCGGTCACGGGCCCTCAGTCATGATCGAAACCTAGGCCAACACGCGTCACCCAATCCCAGGCCCGGCTCCGTCTCACCGGCATGATCACCGTCACAGGTGTGATGGACAACGAGCAGGTCTATCGGTCATACGCAGTCGAGCTCACCAGGTACGCGACTGGCCTGGTGGGCCCCTTCGACGCTGCCGACGTCGTGACCGACGCCTGCTTGAAGGCCTTCTCGTCCCGGAAATGGCCCGAGGTGACCAACCGAAGGGCCTACCTCTATCGCGCCGTGCTCTCGGTGGCGACCGATCACCACCGAAGCACCCTGTCCCGACGTCTCAGGGAGCTCAAGACGGCCGGACCTGAGTCGACCCCGCCACAGGAACTCGACGTCGACGTCCTCAGGGCTGTCGAGCGTCTCTCCATGCAGCAGCGGGCGGCGGTCCTGCTCACCTATTGGTCCGATCTGCCGGTCGAGTCGGTCGCGATCCAGATGGGCGTTTCGCCGGGCGCGGTCAAGCGTCATCTCGCCCGGGCCCGAAAGCACCTAGAGGAGTGGCTGTCATGAGTGGCAATGACGACCAGAGAATGAAAGACCTTGCGGATCGGTTGGTGGCCATGTCGCCACAACCGCCGCCCTTCCCGGAGGATGTCACGGTGACCCAACCATCGAAGTCGAGGCCGAGCCCTGTTCTGATGTTCGCCGGAGCGGCTGTGATCGTGCTGATCCTGGCCGCCATTCCCATCCTCATCCTCAATCGGGGAGGAGGAGAGGTCCTTGCATCGACGACCACCTCGTCGGTCCCCGCCACCGAGACCACCGAGCAGACCGTCACCTCTTCCACTCAGCAGCCGACGACCACCGTCCCCGAGACCACGACGACACACCCGGTTCAGGAGCTGGTCGGCACGATCGTGTTCCTGGTACAGGAACCGGAGAACTCGTTCACCGGCAACCCGGCCGTGGTGCCGTTCTTCGCCCTCGCCGAATCGGTCCCGGAGGAGCCTGAGCTGACCGCTCTGCGACTCCTCACCACCGATGGCCTCTCCCTCCCGCCCGGCTTCAGCACGATGATCCCGGACGGGGTGGACGTGGTCGGCGTGGAGCGCGATCCGGAGGGCCACAGGATCACCATCGACATGAACCAGGCCTTCGTCCAGGGAGCAGGTGGGCTCCTCGCCGATTTCACCATGCTCAATCAGCTCATCTTCACGGTGACCAGTGAAGGCGGGTTCACAGAGGTGCTGTTCACATCCGGCGGCGAGCCGATCACGGCCTATGGGACCGAAGGTCTCGACCTCACCACGCCGGTGGGACGAGACTCATTCCTGGACCAGCTCAACTCGGTCATCGTCGATTCCGCCGTGACCGGAAGTGGTGACAGCCCGCTCAACGTCACCGGAATCGCCAACGTCTTCGAGGCCACCGTCAGCCTGCAGCTGGTCGACCTCGACGGGACCGTGGTCTACGAGGACTTCACCACAGCCAGTTGCGGCACCGGGTGTTGGGGCTCGTTCAGCTTCCACATCGAAGGATTCGATTTCGAATCACGACCGGTGAATCTGAAGGTGTTCTGGAACTCAGCGGAGGACGGATCACCCTCGGACGTGGTGTCGATCCCGGTCTCGTGGGGCGAGCCCTGGAATTTCCTGCCCCAATGAGTCGACCGGGGCAGAGAGTCACCTGCCGGGTGCCGGCTGCCAGAGCTCGACCTTGTTCCCCTCGAGGTCCCAGCACCAGCCGAACCTCCCGTTCTCGTCCTCGATCGTCTCCTCCTCGACTCGGACCCCCTCCCGACGGAGCTGGGCCAGGATCTGGTCGAGGTCGTCGACCCGATAGTTGACCATCCACCTGTTCTCCGCCGGCCCGAAGTAGTCGGTGTCGTCGGGGAACGGTGCCCAGACGGTCGAGCCCTCATGGGAGCCTCCCCAGCGGATCACGACGTACCCGTCGGTCTCGGAGTCGATCCCCAGATGTCGCTGGTACCACTCTTGCAGGGCTGCCGGATACTTGGCCTTGAAGAACACGCCACCGATTCCTGTCGCCTTCGCCATCTGAATTGCCTCCTGATTCGCAACGCTAGGGGGTCATACTGACTTCGATGGCACTCGACGAGTACCGCAGGGCGAACAGAGCCAATTGGGACTCCCGCGTCGACATCCACTACGGCTCCGACGATTACGGGATAGACCGGTTCGTCTCCGATCCGACTCACATCAGCGGAGTGGTCCGATACGACAGCGAGAAGCTGGGAGACATTTCCGGGAGACGCCTCATCCACCTTCAGTGCCACATCGGCACCGACACCATCTCTTGGGCCCGGCTGGGAGCAACCGTCACCGGTGTCGACCTCTCCGAGAAGTCGATCGAGGCGGCCCGGCGGCTGAGCCAGGACTCAGCTACGCCCGCTCGGTTCGTCGTTTCCGAGCTCTACGACTCACCCCGGATCGTCGGCGAGACGTTCGATGTGGTGTACACGGGTGTCGGGGCGATCTGCTGGCTGCCCGACATCACCGAATGGGCCAGGGTTGTGGCCTCGTTCCTCGAGCCGGGTGGGGTCTTCTACATGCGAGAGGGCCACCCGATGATGTGGGCGATGGACTTCGAGTCGGAGGAGCTGCGGGTCAAGTACCCGTATTTCGAGACGGAAGAACCGGACGCCGAGGAGGAGCACGAGACGTATGCAGGTGAGGGAACGGTGGGCAGCCCTCTCAGCTACGCCTGGAACCACGGCATCGGAGAGACAATCGACGCCCTGATCCGGGCGGGTCTTCGAATCGACCGGGTCGAGGAGTACGACGAGTGCGAGTGGCAGGGGCTGGCAGCGATGGTGCGTGGTGATGACGGGCTGTGGCGGCTGCCCGATCGACCGGAGCGGTTGCCACTGATGTGGTCGGTCCTGGCGACGAAGATCTGAGCCAATGCGTTCGGCCTTCAGAAATGGCGGATCGATGCCGAAGTAATCCAGAGTGAGTCGTTAGTTCACGCTAAGGACTTTCTTCCTCCTCCAGTGTGAGAGGGGCCCTCGTGGCCCCTCTCTCGCGTTCAGTCCGTCAACACCGAGACGATCTCGGCCACCGGGTAATCCAGCGTGGTCGACGTGTCGGGGACGGTCAGGAATTCCCAGGGCCCGCCGTTGACCCTCCATCTCGCCACCCAGTCGTACGAGATCGTCAAGGGGTAGCCGGCCAGGTCCTTGACCTCGTAGATGTGAACGGCGACCCCATCCGGGTAGCCGGCGAGAGCCTCCTCGTCGGCCGGGAAGCGATCGACCCGTTGGTCGCCCCAATCCACGGCGACGCCGCTCACCTCGATGTGGATGTCGAGAGTGAGACCCGTGGCGCTGGTGATCGAGGTCTCGTGCACTGCGGGGATAGCGACCCCGACGTAGGTTTCGAGACCGGTCACGCCATCTCCGGGAGCCGGGCTCACCTCCGGTGTGGGTGGCGCATGGACGTATTGCGTTACGTACCGCCAGGCCTCGAGTGAGGGATCGACGGTCACGCCGGGCTCGGCGGTGCATCGTGGGATGCGATCGGTGGCCACGGCGATGCCACCGGGCACCGACGGGTCGGGATCGAGACCGAGGATGGCGTCGCCGTTGCCGAATCTGTCGAGGAACACCCAATTGGTGACTGCCGAGGTGAGATACCAGCAGTCCCCGGTCACATCCACCCCGGCGCTCGGGTATAGAACCGAGGGCACCGTGTCGTCGGAGGCGTAGTCGACGACATCGCCCCCGGTGATACGACAACGGGTGACCTGTGTGTTGTCTCCGAAGACTGGATCGAACACTGTCGAAACCCAGCATGCCGCGAACTCCTCTGCCGATGCCGAAAGTGGTATCAGCAGCGTCGCTAGGACAAAGGCTCCAATTGAGCGTCGCAATCCGCCTCCCAGAGGTCTTCGCGGTGTTGCCAGACCGAAGCCCAGCGCCAGCTTCCGTCCACGTTTCGAAGAACGACTACCGCCGATGAAACGGCACCTTCACCTTGGAATGCCGAGACGTCGACTTCGGCCCATATCGCAAGACAGGCTTGATCACCACGAATCATTTCGGCGTTGCTCAATTGCACGCCCTCCGGAAAGGGCTCGGTCAGGAATCTGATCTGTCCGAAGGCTTCTACCGCTGAATCCAGGGCGGCTTGCGACGCTGCAATCTCTGCGAGTCCGCGTCGATCCTCGTTGTATATGCCGAGGAGGCGCCGGTAGATGAGCTCTCGTAAGACAGCTTCCGCTTCCTCCACAGTGGTGACGACGTGCGTCCCTGTCGAAGAGGTGGTCGAGGTGACCGGCAAGGTTGTCGGTGTGGTGGTCGTGCTCATGACGGTGGTGCTGGATTCGGTCGCGGTGGGCACAGTGGTGGGGGTCGGTACCGCATCATCCCAAGGCCACAAGACCCAGATCCCGACTGCCAGACCCACCACGATGAGACCGGCGACCAGCCGTCGAATCACTTCAGCCTCGAACCTACGCAGCCCCACGCTGTCGGTGAAGGGTCCAGTCGCAGAGCGCGAAAAGTCA
>DATBIX010000051.1:0-28097 GCA_036556665.1 Acidimicrobiia bacterium | reverse complement strand
CGCCTCACACGCGAGAGGTCACTGGTTCAAGTCCAGTATCGCCCACCATCCAAGGCATTAGTTTGGAAGCAATGTCTGACTCCACGGCGCTTCCGAGTGTTGTGCCGATGTTGTCCTACGAGGACGTCGGCGCGGCAGCCGATTGGCTCTGTGAGGCCTTTGGGTTCACTGAGCTGAGCCGATTCGAGCACGGAGAGCGAGTGACTCACGTCAACCTGGCGGCTGGCGACGGGCTCGTGATGATCGGGTGGCCGGGGCCCGATTACCGCAGCCCCAATCGACACAGGGAGGCTTGTGATGACGCGCGCTCGTGGCTCGACACCCCGTATGTCGTCGATGGTGTGTACGTGCGGATCCAGGACATCGACGCACACGCTGAACGCGCATCGACATCGGGCGCGGTCCTCCTCAGCGGCGTCGAGGACAACGAGGCAGTCGGGCAGCGGCAGTATCGTGTGGAGGACCTCGAGGGACATCGGTGGATGTTCGCGGAACCCCTCGACCCAGCCTGACCGCCTTGCAGCCGTATTCACCGTGGAACACCGTCAGGGAAAAGGCTAGGACGGTGTAGCAACCGTGGTCTGGCGCATCGAGGCGCCACCGGCCCTTACTCGGCTAGGTGACGATGGCCGTCGAGTCGCCAAATGCGAGATGTGCCCTTTCGGCGACTATTCGCCGGATCCGCTGGACTGCGGTGTGGACGTCGACATGGCGTGTGTAGAGCGGGGCCAAGCCGAGCCGGATGCTGTCCGGGGCGCGGAAGTCCGGTATCACCTTGGCCGTCTCCACCATCGCCCGCGCGATCGGCCATCCCGCTTCGTGCGAGAGAGACACGTGAGATCCGCGTCTCGCCGGCTCTCTCGGGCTGGCCAAACCGAAGCCAAGAGGGGCGAGATGCCGGCTCCATTGAGTGACCAGGAACTCGGTCAGAGACACCGACTTGGCCCTGATCCGATCCACTCCGGCCGCCTCGATCGCGGCGAGGCCGCCGGCGATCGCCGTCAGCGATAGCACTGGCATCGTCCCGGTGTGGAACCTGCGAATCCCCTCGGCCGGCCGGAACTCGAGATCGAAAGCGAAGGGCTCGGCATGGCCCCACCAACCCGGGATCGGGTTGTCCAGGCCCGACTGTGCCTCGGCGCGGACGTAGAGAAAGGCGGGGGAACCGGGGCCACCGTTCAGGTACTTATAGGTGCACCCGACGGCGAGATCGACACCGGATCCGGTCAGGTCGATGGGGACCACTCCTGCCGAGTGGCTCAGATCCCACAGCATCAGGGCGCCATGACGATGTGCTAGCGAGGTGATCTCGGCCAGGTCGTAGGTGTATCCAGACTTGAACGTCGTGTGTGACAGCGAGACGAGGGAAGTGCTCTCATCGATGGCCCGTTCCAACCCGTCGACCGGCCCGGAGATGCCGTCGGAGGGGACGATCTCGAGATGGGCGTCTGCTGCCTCGGCGACCCCGGAGAGGACGTAGACGTCGGTTGGGAAGTTGAGATCGTCGGTGACGATCCTCCCTCTCCCGGCTCGGGCCCTGAGGGCGGCTGTAGCCAGCTTGAAGAGATTGACCGACGTGGAGTCGGAGACGATGACCTCGCCCTGGCGGGCGCCGAGAATCGGGGCGAGGCGCTCACCCAGCTCGACGTGGAGATCCCACCATCCCTCGTTCCACGATCGGATGAGACGCTCTCCCCACTCGTGGTCCACGACGGTGGAAACGAGATCCCTGGTCTTCTCAGGGAGCCGGCCCAGCGAGTTTCCGTCGAGGTAGATCAGGTCGGGGTCGGAGATGGAGAAGTGGTCGCGGAATCCGGATAACGGGTCTTCCCGGTCCAGTCGCACCGCCTCGTCGAAGCCATCGTCGTCGGGGAATGGGCCGAGCAGGGATGTGGGCACGACGCGATCTTGGCGATCGGGCCGGTGGTTGTCATCTTCATCCGCGGCGTCGGCCACACCTAGCCTGCGGCGATGGCATCGCCGCTGACCAGGTCGGACATCGAAGCTGCCGCCTCCCGCATCGCTCCCCATGTGAGACGCACCCCGGTGCTCGACCTCGGGGACCCGGTGGGGCGCGGTTTTCGCCTCGGACTGAAGCTCGACTCCATGCAGCCGACAGGGTCGTTCAAGGTGAGAGGCGCCTTCTCGCTGCTCACCGCCGGTGGGATACCCGCTGCCGGGGTGGTGGCGGCGTCGGGGGGCAACTTCGGGCTCGCCGTCGCCCACGCAGCCCGCGAGCTGGGCCATCGGGCCACGGTGTTCGTCCCATCCAGCTCGCCCGGCGAGAAGCTGGAGCGGTTCGCAGGGCTCGGTGCCGAGGTCCGGATCGTGGACGGCTTCTACGACGAGGCCCTTCGAGCCTCCCGATCATGGGCGACAGAGTCGGGGGCGCTCCTGGCCCACGCCTACGACCAGGCCGAGGTCGTGGCCGGCCAGGGGACTTGCGCTTTGGAGATCTCGGAGCAGGCGCCCGAGGTGGGCGAGGTCGTGGTCGCCGTCGGAGGCGGGGGTCTCATCGCTGGGATCGCCTCGTGGTTCAGAGGGAAGGTGTCGGTGATCGGTGTCGAGTCGGAAGGCTGTCCCACGATGCACAGTGCCCGCCGCGCCGGGCATCCGGTCCCGGTGAAGGTGGGTGGGGTGGCCGCCTCGTCCCTCGGTGCGTCGATCCTGGGCGACCACGCCTGGATGGCGAACGATTGGGTCGACGACTCGATCCTGGTCTCAGACGCCGAGATCGTCGCGGCTCAGGGCTGGCTCTGGGAGACGTGTCGGGTTCTCGCCGAACCGGCCGCCTGTGCCCCGCTCGCCGCGTTGCTCACCGGGCGCCACGTCCCCGAACGCGGCGAGCAGGTGATGGTGGTCGTGTCCGGCGCCAACACCAGGGGCTTGACGGGTCAGGCCCCGGTCGGCTCCATCAAGCCGAACTCCTCGCCACCCGGGCCCTCGACCTGAACCCATCGTCCGACACCGGGGAGCTCCATGATCTCGGTGAGCAGAACGCCGCCACCGATCTTGACCGCTTCGATTGCAGCATCCAGGTCCTCCACGTCGCAGGTGTTCATCGTCCTCGGGCCTTCGTCGCCGGCTCTGGCCACCGCACCGTTGATCCCGGGCCCTTCCCCGGTGTCGATGAGCCAGTACTCGGTGTCACCCCATTGCTCGGCACGCCAGCCGAACACCGTGGACAGGAAGTTCACCGTTGCTTGCGGGTCGGCCGAATAGAACTCGAAATGCGTTGGTCTCACCGCCAACGAAGACTCCTCTCGTCAACATGGACAAAGTAGTCCGACGGGCCGGGCAAGCCCACAGGGTCAGCCCGTGGCTACCTTCCTCGATCTCCCCGACTTGGTCGGCTGGAGGTGCCCGTCGAGCCTCTCCCACACCTCGGGATGGGCCAGAGTGCGCTTCATCGAGATCAAGGTCCTCATGAAGGTCGCCACCGCCCGGTTGGCGTCCATCGGGTTCGGCCGCATCGCGTTCTGGACCGATGGCGACGGGAAGAGGGTGACCACCTCGCAGTCAGGCCAGGCGTCCTTGATCAGATGGGTCTCTTCGCTCAGTGATCGCTGCCCCACCCGATCGAACATCTTCTCGTGAAAACGGGCCCGTTTCCGCTGCACCTCGGCTGCCAGGGGGGCGAGCACCAACACCAGGTCCATCGGCTTTCCGGACCCCAGGACCAGGTCGGCATGAGTGCCCGAGGCAACACCACCGTCGCAATAGAGCACTCCCTCGATGGGATAGGGCCGGAAGAGGATCGGGATGGCAGACGAGGCTGCCACGGCATGGGCGATGCCGACCTCGGGTGCAGACTTCGTCCCGAATACCACCCGGGAATGACGCGCCACGTCGTAGGCGACCACCGCGGTGGGGCGGGTGGGCCAGCCCTCGCCGGCCGATTCGCCAATGTGGCTCTTGACCCAATCGGCCAGACCCGAGGCGTGATAGGGGGCGGGTGAGCCCAGGAAGAAGGTGAGGCCCGGGTCGCGCAATCCTGGGACGAGCCCATGACGGAGCCAGCTTCCCATCTGCACGCCCACCTTTTTGGTGAACACGTGGCTGCGAATGCGCTCGGCGACGTCGTTGCGTTCGTCGGCTGGAAGGACGAGCGAGTCGAGGGTGAGGGAATCGTTGCGGACCAGTGCGGTCACGAATGACCCACCTGAGGTCCCGACCACCACATCGGCTTGATTCGGGTCCCATCCCGTGGCGAGACGGATCGCCATGAGAGCGGCCATCTCATAGGCCGCGCCGGTGATTCCCCCGCCGCCGAGCACCAGTCCTACCCTGCTCACGGGGACACCATAAATCGTTTCCCCGGGATTTCGACACCGTTCACGCGACGTTTCCGATTCGTGGCCCGGTGCCGGCGCAGCATTATTGAGTCTCGATCAGCCGAAGGTGCCCCCGCAGCCCTGGCAGCGGGTGTCCTCCTCGGTTGTGGGCCCGTAGCACCATGGGCAGGGCAGATCGTCGCCTCGCTCGTCCCGTGGGGCCACCACCAGATGCGGATCGATCCGGTAGTGCTTGTTGCCCCGCAACCCCTTGGCCAGGGCGAACAGACCTGTAGTGGCGGTCGCAGCGACCAGAGCTTCCAACACTGTCCGTCCTCCTTGCTCCAGCCCGATGAGGCTAAGAGGAGGTTGTTGAAAAGCCGCGGATTTCCGACCTTCAGGTGCCGAGCACTGCCTCGGTCAGGTCGTCGACGAGATAGCTGAGGTCGCCGAGACGACCCTCGCGCACCTCGGCCGCCTCGAGCATCATCATCGCCGAGTGGTAGGCGACCCAGGGCCGATACCGGCTCTCGGGGAGCTCCGCTCCGTAGCCGCTGCGGAAGGCGGCAGCCGCGTCCTCGCCGATGCGACTGGCCAGGCGCCACACCGCCAGGGTCAGATCCCACTCGGGTGGCGCCAGGGTGGCCCACTCCCAGTCAACGATGGTCACCGCGCCACTCTCGTCGACCACGAACTTGGAGAGGACGGGCTTGGTGTGGGCCGGAGCCGGGGCAGTAGCCAGTGGGGGCTCGAGCTGGAGCGCCTTGTCCAGCACGACTTGCTCCATCCCGAACCGCCGTCGGTAGCGCCCGAGACGCTCGATGGTCGAGCGGTAATGGGAGAGGACGTAGTCGGAGTCGATCCCGGCGGCGAGATTGGTGATGTGTGCCTTGGAGGAGTGCACCCCGCGCAGGGCGGCTCCCGAGGCCTCCACCGCCTCGAGGTTCTTGGGGAGGCTGGCCAGGTTCCAGTGCCCGGCGTCGTTCATGCGGAGCCAGGCCATCTCGCCCTCCGTGCCATGACCGAGGATCTGGGGCACCGCCGGGACCGCCGCCAGCGCCTCGAGCGCGTGGCGCTCCCGTCGCTCTCGCGACGACACCGGGTAGACCTTCACGATGATGCTCTGATCACCCTCGATCACCCGGAATACCTTGTTCGCGCCTGACGAAAGCTCTCGCACCATCGCATTCGGGTGAAGCTTCGTGGCGAGCTCTCTTGCATCCATTCCCTGTGATCCCCTTGTGGACTGGGCAGCCGGCACGATGCGTCCAGCAGGCAGTTAGCCTCTTGCCGGCCTCAGGCTAGCGAGATAAGAGCGTGTCACTAGAGCTTCGTTACCCAGACGGAAAGGTCGTCGAGCACCCCGACGGGGTCACCGGGCTGCAGGTGGCAGAGTCGATCGGGCCCCGTTTGGCCGCCTCTGCAGTGGCGGTCAGACTCGACGGAGAGCTTCGTGACCTGGGCCGCCCGATCGACCATGGCGGGGACTTCGAGGTGGTAACACTCGACTCGAACGAGGGTCTGGACGTGCTGAGACACTCCTCCGCTCACGTCCTCGCCCAGGCCGTTCTCGGGCTCTACCCGGGCTCCACCTTTGCCATCGGGCCTGCCATCGAGGATGGCTTCTACTACGACTTCAAGGTCGATCAGCCTTTCACTCCCGAGGATCTGGAGGTGATCGAGGGGCGGATGCGTGAGATCATCTCAGAAGACCAGCCCTTCATCCGGGAGGCGATGTCCCGTGACGAGGCGCTCCGGCTCTTTGCCGCACATCCGTTCAAGACCGAGATCATCGACAGCGTGGAGCCGAGCGAGGTCACCCCGGGCGAGGACGTGACGGTGTACCGCAACCTCGATTTCGTCGACCTCTGTCGCGGGCCACATCTGCCCTCGACGGGCCGCATTCCTGCGCTGCGGCTGCTGCGCAGTTCGGGCGCATACTGGAGGGGGGACGAGCGCCGGGAGCAGCTGCAGCGGATCTACGGGACCTCGTGGCCCTCCTCGAAGGAGCTCGATGCCTATCTGACCCGTCTCGAGGAGGCCGAGAAGCGCGACCACCGGCGTCTCGGCCCCGACCTCGATCTGTTCAGCTTCCCCGCCGAGCTCGGATCGGGTCTGGTGGTTTGGCACCCCAAGGGAGGGACCCTGCGAAAAGTGATCGAAGACCACAGCCGGGACCTCCACGAGCGCTTCGGGTTCGACTTCGTGTTCACCCCTCATCTGGCCAAGTCGGACCTGTGGCAGACCTCGGGGCACCTCGACTACTACGCCGAGAACATGTATCCGGGCATGGAACTGGACAACGAGCAGGAGTACCGGGTCAAGCCGATGAACTGCCCGTTCCACGTCCTGATCTACAAGAGCCGGGCCCGGTCGTATCGGGACCTGCCCCTGCGCCTGTCCGAGCTCGGCTCGGTCTATCGCTACGAGCTCTCCGGGGTCGTCCACGGGCTGCTCCGGGCCCGTGGGTTCACGCAGGACGACTCGCACACCTTCTGCACCGAGGAGCAACTCGCCTCCGAGCTGGCTCTGCACCTCGATTTCTGTCTCACCTGGCTGCGCCATGCCGGGTTCGACGACTTCGAGGCCGAGCTCAGCACCCAACCCGAGAAATCCGTCGGGGAGCAAGGGCGATGGGACTTCAGCCAGAAGGAGCTGGCCAGTGCCCTGGAGGCCTCGGGCGTGCCATATCGAGTCGCAGAGGGAGAAGGCGCCTTCTACGGTCCGAAGATCGACCTCCACGTCAAGGACGCCATCGGCCGCCGATGGCAGCTTTCGACCATCCAGCTCGATTTCACCCTGCCCGAGCGTTTCGACCTCGAGTACGCGGCCAGGGGCAACGTCACCGAGCGGCCCTACATGATCCACTGCGCCAAGGCCGGCTCGCTGGAGCGCTTCATGGGAGTGCTCATCGAGCACTATGCCGGGGCATTGCCGATGTGGATGTCCCCGGTTCAAGTTTCGATCATCCCGGTGGCGGACCGTCACGACGAGTACGCCCACGCCGTGGCGGCGAGGCTCCGGGACGGCGGGATCCGCGCCGAGGTGGACGACTCGGGTGAGACCGTGGGCGACAAGATCCGCCGGGCCATGACCCACAAGCATCCCGCGGTGCTCGTCGTCGGAGACGACGATGTCGCCAATTCCACCGTGGGGCTTCGCCTCTATGGGGAGGACCGAGACGAGCGGGGTGTCCCTTTGATCGAGGCTACGAATCGGCTGGTCGAGATGGCGAAGACACCAGGGTCGTGAGCGAGCGCGACGAGCCGGCGCGGGTCGATCGCTCCGGGATCTTCATCGAGCGTGATCTGGCCGACTCGATCGCGATCGAGGAAGAGCTCGACTCCACCGTTGTCGGCCCTTACCGGTTCCCGTCACCGGCCCGTCGCCGTATCTCGGGATGGGTGTTCCTGGCGGCCGCAGTGGTCGCGATGGTGGTGATCGACGGTGGTTGGCTGCCTGCTATCGGGCTGGCGGCCCTGGCTCTCTGGAACTTCGCCTCTGCCTGGCCGCTCATGGTGGGGGAGGGCCAAGCACTGGCCATAGCCGGGGCTGCGGTCGACTTCCCGGTCGGCCACGCCTCGGCAGCGGTCACTTTCCGCGGCCTGCGCTCCCGTCCCGCCTGGAGCGTGGTGCTCTACTCTGCCGAGGAGCCCCCCGACCGGAGGGGCCTGGTGGTGGTGGATGCGATGAGCGGCGAAGTGGTAGGTGAGCCGTACACGGAAGCGGTTGAAGGCGTCTGAGGCAGGGGTCCGCCCTCTACGACCGCTTCTCGATGGGGACGTAGTCGCGGCGCTCCGAGCCTACGTAGACCTGACGGGGCCGGAAGATGCGGGCGGTCTGGTCCCCGGAGAGCTCTCTCCATTGTGAGATCCAGCCGGGGAGCCTCCCCAGGGCGAACAGCACGGTGAACATGTCAGTGGGAAAGCCGATCGCCCGATAGATGATCCCCGAGTAGAAGTCCACGTTTGGGTAGAGCTTCCGCTCCACGAAGTAGTCGTCGGAGAGAGCCACGTCCTCCAGCTCCATGGCCACGTGAAGGAGCGGGTCCTGGATGCCGAGGGCGTCGAGGACGTCGTCGGCGGCCTTCTTGATGATGCGGGCGCGCGGGTCGAAGTTCTTGTAGACCCGGTGCCCGAAGCCCATCAGGCGAAACGGGTCGTCCTTGTCCTTGGCGCGTTGCACGAAGGGTGCGACCTCACCGCCGGCGGCGACGATTGCCTCGAGCATCTCGAGCACTTCCTGGTTTGCCCCACCGTGGAGCGGGCCGGAGAGGGCGTGGACTCCAGCCGCCACCGAGCTGAAGATGTTGGCTTGACCCGACCCGACCAGCCTGACCGCCGAGGAAGAGCAGTTCTGCCCATGGTCCGCATGGAGGATCAGCAGGAGGTTCAGGGCTCGCGCCACGACGGGGTCGGGGGTATAAGGCTCGGCGGGCACCGAGAACATGAGATGGAGGAAGTTGGAGATGTAGTCCAGGTCGTTGGCCGGGTACATGTACGGCTGGTGCACTGCGTACTTGTAGGACCAGGCGATCATTGTCGGGGTCTTGGCGATCAGCCGGCGAGCGCTGATGTCGACCGCCTCTTCGTCGTGGGGGTCGAGCGCATCGGGGTAGTAGGTGGCCAGGGCCGAGGTGGCCGATGCCAGGATCTGCATGGGATGTGCCCGATGGGGGAAGGCCTCGAACAGGTTCTTCATGTCCTCGCGGAGAAGGGTGTGCATCCTGATCGACTGCTCGTACTCCTCCAGCTCCGGCTTGGAGGGCAGCTCGCCGTACTGGAGCAGATAGGCGACCTCGAGGAAGCTGGCGCTCTCGGCCAGCTGCTCGATCGGGTACCCGCGATAGTGAAGGACCCCTTCCTCGCCGCCCACGTAGGAGACCCGGGAGACGCTCTCTGCGGTGTTGCCGAAGCCGCGATCGATGGTGGTGACCCCGAGCTCGGAGCGAAGGCGCCCGATGTCGACGGCCACGTCGCCCTCCACCCCCTCGATCACGTCGAGGATCAGCTCCTTCTCGCCGTACCTGATAACCGCATCCGCCATCGTGGTCCCCTTTCCCTGCTCAATCCTCCGCAGAGCGGGCCGCGGCGATCACTTGCTGTGCCTCGTTGTACGGAACCTCGGCGTAGTGGTCGAACTCGACGTCGAAGCTACCCCGGCCCGAGGTGAGGGACCTCAGCTCGGCCGCATACTGCTGGATCTCCGCCATCGGGATCTCGGCCACGACCGTCCGCAAGGTCCCGTCGCCCTCCATCCCGAGGACCTTGCCGCGCTTCGAGTTGATGTCGCCCATCACGTCTCCCAGGTGCTCCTCGGGGACTGTCACCGAGAGCTTCATGACGGGCTCGAGCAAGATCGGGCTCAAACTGGCCGCGGCCGACTTGAGAGCCTGGATGCCTGCCAAGCGGAACGACATCTCGTCCGAGTCGACGGCGTGGAACTTCCCGTCGTATACCTCGGCCGAGACGTCGATAACGGGGAAGCCGGCGAGGATGCCCCGGCGCAAGCCCTCCTGGATCCCCTTGTCCACCGCCGGAATGAACTGGCGGGGGATCGCCCCTCCTTTTATCGAGTCGATGTACTCGTATCCGGTGCCGCGCGGCTTGGGGGCGAACTTGACGAAGGCGACCCCGAACTGGCCCCTGCCCCCGGACTGCTTCTTGTGCTTGCCCTCGGCTGCTGCGATGGCCGTGATGGTCTCCCGGTAGGGGATCACCGGGAGCTTGCTGTCCACCTCGACCCCGTACTTTCGGTTGATCCGGGCCACCGTGACATCGAGATGGGTGTCGCCCAGGCCGGCAAGGATGGTCTCGCCGGTCTCGGGGCGGCGCTCGACACGGATCGTGGGGTCTTCCTCCTCGATCCGATGCAGGGCGGTGCTCAGCTTCTCCTCGTCCTGATGGGATCGGGGTGTGATTGCTATCTCGGCCACAGGCCTCGGGTAGACGACGGGCTCGACGACTGCGTCGAGCCCGGGTGAGCGAAGGGTGTCGCCGACATGAACGTTCTCGACCTTTGCCACGGCCCCCACTCCGCCGGCGGGGAGATCGGGCACGTCATTGTGCTCCTTGCCCTGGAGTTTGAAGAGGTTGTGAAGGCGGACCTTCCCGCCCCTGGCCAGCTCGAGCTCCTGGTCGGCCTTGACCGTGCCCGAGTAGATGCGAAACAGCGAGATCTTCCCCACGAAAGGATCCGAGACCGATTTGAAAACGTAGGCGAGCACCGGGCCGTCGGTGGCGGGGGGAAAGGAGGTCCCTTGGGTCAATGGGGGCAACGAGCGCTCCAGCGGGTTCGGCCCGTAGTCGACGATGAACTCGGCGAGAAGGTCGATCCCGATCAGCTTCTCGGCCGAAGTGACCAGCACCGGGTCGATCTCACCGGTCAAGATCCCCCTGTGGATGGTGGAGACGATCTGCTCGCGGCTCGGCTCGGTGCCCTCGAAGTAGGCCTCCATCATCTCGTCGTCGGTTTCGACCACGGTCTCGACCAGGGCGGTGTGGGCGGCGTGGACCCTCTCCTCCACCTCTGCGGGGAGGTCCACCTCCTTGCCGTCCTTGTCGCCACCGGCGTACTCGTAGGCGCGCTCCGAGGCGACGCGGACCACGCCACGGAGGTTCTCCTCGGCCCCGATCGGGACCTGAATCGGGGCGATCGCCTTGCCAAACGCCTCCCTCAGCTGCTCCAGAGTGCGCTCGAACGAGGAGCGATCGCGATCGAGCTTGGTAACCACCACGGCGCGGGGGATGCCCTCCTCTCCGGCCACCTTCCAAAGTTGCTCGGTCTGGACCTCGACTCCATCCACCCCCGACACGGTGAACAGGGCGAGGTCGGCCGCCCGTAGAGCCGCCCTGGCGTCGCCGGAGAAGTCGGTGGATCCGGGGGTGTCGATCAGGTTGATCCTGTGATCGTTGAAGTGGAAGGTCGCCACCGCCAGGCTCAGCGAGATGCCGCGGGTGATCTCCTCGGGCTCGTGATCCAGGACCGTGGTTCCTTGCTCGACGGAGCCAACCCGGGTGGTCGCACCTCCGACGAAAAGGAGCGCCTCGGCCAGAGTCGTCTTGCCGCTCCCGCCATGACCGACGAGGGCGACATTGCGGACTTTCTCCGGTTGCAAGGGACCTCCTCTGGAGCGAGGAGTCGATCCTAACGGGGTCATGGAGTCGCATCACCAGATGGCCTGCTACTTTGCAGCGTCGTGATCGACACGCGGGTCCGTCCCCGGGTAACCCGTTACCTCGAGCCGATCGGGAAGTCTCTGGCCGCGGTCGGTGTCACCCCGACCATGATGACCGTGGTCGGTCTCGCCACCGTGATCGCAGGGTCGGTGCTCATCGCCTATGACTTCCTGAGAACGGGGGCAATAGTCGTGTTGGTCGGGTCCTTGCTCGATGGGCTGGACGGGTCTGTGGCCCGGGCATCGGACTCGGTCACGGCGCGTGGCGCCTTCCTCGACTCGGTCTTCGACCGCCTCGGTGAGATCGCGGCATTCGCCGGTCTCGCCGTGGCCTTCGCCCAGAACGAGCGCGTGTTGCTGCTGGTGGTCCTCGCCGTTGGGGGGGCGATGCTGGTCCCCTACCTACGGGCCCGAGCAGAGGCGGAGGGATTCGACGGCAAGGGCGGTTTGATGGGGAGGGCAGAGCGAATCCTTCTCTTCACAGTCGGTCTGCTCGTCGGCTTGGTCGAGCCGATGCTGTGGATCTACGTGACGCTGGTCTGGCTGACCGCGGTGGCGCGTTTCGCCGACACTTACCGTTCCTTCGAGTGAAGGACCTTCTCGTGTATGTGGCCCTTCGGGCGGGGGCGGGGCTGATCGGGCTGCTCCCGGCTGGTGGGGCGAGGAGACTGGGGCGGGCCGGTGGGTGGGTCTGGCACCGACTCGCCGCGGGGCGACGGGGGATGGCAGAGCGTCACATGCGGCGCGCCCTGGGCCCCACCTCCGAGGCCGAGTCTGCCGCGGAGGAGGCGATGATGTCGTACGGCCGCTATTACGCCGAGGCGCTTTGGGCCACCGGCGATCGGGTCGAGGTGCTCAAGTCGGCGACACGGGTCGAGGGTCTGGACCTGATCATCGAGGCGCGGGAGCAGGGGCGAGGCATGATCTACGGGCTGCCCCATCTCGGGAACTGGGAGGTGGCCGCCCCGGTTGCGGTTGCCGAGAAGGTACCCGTCGTGGCGGTCGCCGAGAACCTCCCCAACAAGCGGATCACCGACTGGTTCACACGGATGCGAGCCGAATTCGGGATCGAGATCGTGCTGGCCACCGGCGGGACCGAGGTGATGCGGGCGTTGGAGACGGCCCTGGCGGCCAACAAGGCCGTGGCGTTGCTCTCGGATCGCGACCTCAAGGGCAAAGGGGTCGAGGTCGAGTTCTTCGGGGAGCGGACCACTCTGCCTCCCGGCCCAGCGACTCTGGCGCTCCGCACCGGGGCGCCCCTCTTCCCCGTTGCCTCGTTTTTCGACGGTGATGATGGCTATCGGGTGGTGGTCCGACCCGCCATCGCGGTCCCCGAGGAGGGGACCCGAAGCCAGAAGGTCCAGATCATGACCCAACGGCTGGCCACGGAGATGGAGGGACTGATCCGCCAGAGCCCGAGGCAATGGCATCTGGTCCAGCCCAACTGGCCTTCGGACCGGGGATGAGCCTTCGGGTGGGCCTGGTGAGCCCATACGACCTCTCGGTGCCCGGTGGGGTCCAGGCCCAGGTGCTCGGTCTGTCCGCCTACCTCGACGACCGGGGACACACTGCTCTCGTCATCGGCCCCGGCCTTCCCGAGGGCGTGCCGGGGGTCGATCTCGGGGGGAGCATCAGCGTCCCCGGCAACGGGTCGAGAGCCCCCATCTCGATCGACCCGCGGGTGCGCCGCAGGCTGGCTGAGGCCGCATCGGGAATCGACCTGCTCCATGTCCACGAGCCCCTCATGCCGCTGGCCTCATTGCTCGCCTGTCATGCCGGCCCCCCGGTGGTTGCCACGTTCCACGCCGCTCCGGAGCGAGCGGTCCGACGTGTTTACCGTCTGACCCGTCCCTTGTTCCGACGTCTCATGGGCAACACCGTGGCCGTGACGGCGGTGAGCCCAACCGCAGCCGCCATGCTGCCGCCGGGAGTCGACTTCGAGATAGTTCCCAACGGCCTCGATGTCGAAGCGATGCAGGTCGAGACCAAACGTTCCGAGGGCAAGGTGGTGTTCCTGGGCCGTGACGAGCCGCGCAAAGGGCTCGACGTCCTCCTCGCCGCCTGGCCCGCCATCCTCGAAGCGGTGCCGGGCGCCGAGTTGACCGTCATCGGAGCGGTGCGACCGTTCCAGGGCCCGGTGTGGCTGGAGCGGGTCGACGAGGCGCAGAAGGCCCGGATCCTCGGCTCGGCGGCGGTCTACGTCGCACCTCATCTCGGCGGAGAGTCGTTCGGCATCGTCCTCATCGAGGCGATGGCGGCCGGGGCGGCGGTCGTCGCTTCCAACCTGGACGCCTTCGTTGCGGTCGCGGGCGGAGCCGCCCGCTTCTTCCCGGCCGGGGACGGCGCGGCGCTGGCCGAGGCGGTGGTCCATGTCCTCCGAAATCCGGCGGAGCGGGATCGGATGGGAGAGTCGGGGGTGGCGCTCGCCCGGCGTTACGACTGGAGCGTGATCGGTCCCGCCTACGAGGACGTGTACGCCCGTTCGCTCCCTTAGGCCACGTCCGGAGAGGATGTACCATTTGAGCTCACCGAAGGAGCCATGAACGTGGAAACCGGCACAGATCGCGTCAAGAGAGGCCTCGCCGAGATGCTCAAAGGTGGCGTCATCATGGACGTCGTGACCGCAGAGCAGGCGAAGATCGCCGAAGAGGCGGGGGCCGTTGCGGTGATGGCGTTGGAGCGCGTGCCCGCCGACATCCGCAAGGAGGGCGGTGTCGCCCGGATGGCCGATCCGACCAAGGTCGAGGAGATCCAGGCAGCAGTCACCGTGCCGGTCATGGCCAAGTGCCGTATCGGCCACTTCGCCGAGGCCGCCGTCCTTCAGTCGCTCGGCGTCGACTACATCGACGAGTCCGAGGTGCTCACCCCGGCCGACGAGGAGCACCATGTCGACAAGTGGGCGTTCACGACACCCTTCGTCTGCGGGGCTCGCAATCTCGGCGAAGCATTGCGACGGATCGGTGAAGGGGCGGCCATGATCCGCACCAAAGGAGAGGCGGGCACCGGAAACGTGGTGGAGGCGGTGCGGCACATGCGCACCGTCACCAACGAGATGCGAGCGCTGACCACGATGGGATCCGAGCAGCTGATGTCGGCCGCACGTGACCTGGGCGCCCCGTATGAGCTGGTCCGAGAGGTGGCCAGCGAAGGCAAGCTCCCCGTGGTCAATTTCGCTGCCGGAGGCATCGCGACTCCGGCCGATGCGGCTCTGATGATGGGGCTCGGGGTCGACGGCGTGTTCGTGGGCTCCGGGATCTTCAAGAGCTCGAACCCGGAGGCCTACGCCAGGGCCATCGTCGAGGCGACGACTTTCTGGAACGAGCCCGATGCCGTGGCCAAGGTCTCGCGCGGGCTCGGTGAGGCGATGAAGGGCCTGGAGATCGACGAGCTGAGCGACACGGAGCGTCTCGCCTCACGAGGTTGGTGAGATGACCTCGGTAGGGGTCCTCGCCCTGCAAGGGGACGTGCGGGAGCACCTGAGCATGCTCGAGTCGCTCGACGTGATTCCCCTTGCGGTCAAGACCCCGGGACAGCTGGACGAGGTCGACGCGCTGGTGATCCCCGGTGGCGAGTCGACCACCATCGGCAAGATGGCGATCCGGTTCGGCCTGTTCGACCCACTGCGCTCTGCGATCGGCGGCGGCCTACCGGTGTACGGCACCTGTGCCGGGCTGATCCTCCTGGCGAGCTCGGTGACTGAGGGCGACCAGCCCCTGCTCGGGGGGCTCGACGTGGTGGTGAGGAGGAATGCCTTCGGCCGTCAGAACGACTCGTTCGAAGCGGAAGTGGAGGTGGCGGGTCTCGTCGACCCGTTCCACGCCGTGTTCATCCGTGCGCCGTGGGTGGAGAAGGTCGGCTCCGAGGTGGAGGTGATGGCGGCGGTCGACGACCATCCGGTCATGGTCCGTCAGGGGAATATCCTCGCGTCATCGTTCCATCCCGAGCTCACCGGAGACGGGCGCATCCATCGGATGCTGCTGGACTCGATCTGAGGTAAACAATGTCCGGTCACTCCAAGTGGGCCAACATCAAGCATCGCAAGGGACGGCAGGATGCCGCCCGGGGCAAGCTGTTCGGCAAGCTGGCCAAGGCGATCGAGATCGCGGCCAGGGAGGGCGGCGCCAACCCCGACTTCAACCCCGTTCTCGCCACCGCGGTCGAGAAGGCGAAGAGCGCCTCGATGCCCCACGAGAACATCGAGAGGGCGATCAAGCGGGGTAGCGGCGAGGTCGAGGGCGCCCATTACGAGGAGATCTGGTACGAGGGCTACGGGCCGGGCGGTGTTGCCGTCTACGTGCAGATTCTCACCGACAACAGGAACCGGGCCGCTTCTGACGTGCGCTCGACCTTCACTCGGGGCGGGGGCAACCTCGGCGAGCCGGGCTCGGTCGGTTATCTGTTCAGCCAGAAGGGGCTGATCGAGGTCAAGGGGCCCGAAGACGAGGTCATGTTGGCCGCTCTCGACGCGGGCGCCGAAGACGTGCGCGAGAGCGGTGACGACTGGTACGAGGTGATCACGGTCCCCGGTGACCTATCCCGGGTGCGCGCCGCCTTGGACCAGGCAGGGCTCGAGATCGAGTCGGCGGACGTGACCCAGCTCCCATCGAGCACCGTCCCGGTGGGGGAGGGTGACGCCCGCAAGCTGCTTCGGCTGATCGATGCCCTTGACGACCTCGACGACGTCCAGTCGGTCCACTCCAACTACGACATCGAAGACGAGGTCATGGAGCGTGTCCTCGAAGAGGTCTGAGCGACAGGTCAGGCGGTGGTGGTTCCGCCACCCCGCCGGCCCGCCATGGAGCCATAGAGGATCACGACCAACGCCGCCACGCCGACCTGGATCGCAAGCTTTATCCAGTCGATTCCACTGGTCTCGCCGACACCGGCCCAGTCGGCGATGAACCCACCGGCGATGGCGCCGACCGCACCGATGAGGATCGTCATGATCAGCGAGATGTTCTGTCTGCCGGGGAGCACCAGCCGGGCCAGGGGCCCGATGATGATCCCTGCGACCAGTCCCCAAACGATGGTTGCAAGCCAGTCCTCCATGAACGCTCCTTCGGTATGCGACCCGAGTCAGCCTACGCGGCCCGACTCAGAGATGACGTTTCCGACCTCGGGAGGCGGGGGTAGTGAAGGATCTCCCATTCACTCTGGAGGTGTCTCATGGGTGTACTGATATGGCTGCTCGTAGGTCTGCTCGCAGGTCTGATCGCCCGGGCCCTGGTGCCGGGCTCTGACCCGATGGGGGTCCTGGGAACGATGGTCCTCGGGCTCATCGGCTCACTGATCGGTGGATTCCTCGGGAATCTGATCTTCGACGGCCAGTGGGACGTCACCGCCGCCGGGATAGTGGGGTCGGTGATAGGGGCGATCGTCGCCCTTCTCATCTACCGCTCGGCGCGAAGCTCGCGGACGGTCTGACTCCGAGGCTCTCCCCCTCGATGTGGGGCCCGCGAGGGCGGGGGGAGAGCCTCCGGAGGATTGCGTTCCCGTTGGTCCGCACGACGACAAGACGGCGAATCAAGGCGCCCATCGCCTAACCTCCCAAACATATGTTCGTGCTGGGTGTCGACCCCGGTCTCTCCGCCACCGGTTACGGGATGGTCGAGCATGGGCATCCGCCCATCGCCCGCCTCGCCGGGGTGATCAGAACCGACCCCAAGGTGGCCATGGCGGCACGGCTGGCGGAGCTGCATGCCGGCATCGCCCAGGTCATCGATGAGGCGAGGCCGGACGTTGTGGCCGTCGAGACCGTGTTCACCAACCGCAACCTCCAGACCGCCATTTCGGTGGGCCGAGCCTCCGGTGTGGCCCTGCTGGCGGCGGCACAGGCGGGTCTGCCCGTCTTCGAATACGTGCCGACGCTGGTCAAGTCGGCGATAACGGGCGACGGCGCGGCATCCAAGGCCCAGATCCAGCAGATGGTGGCGAGGCTGCTCCGACTGGCGGACCCTCCCAGGCCGGCCGACGCCGCCGATGCCCTGGCCATCGCGCTCTGTCATCTCAGGGTCGCCCCGCTCGAGGCAGCGCGATGATCGGCCGGCTGCGGGGCGTGCTGGTCTCTCGCCGAGGAGAGGCGGTGTGCATCGAAGTCGCCGGCGTCGGCTACGAGGTGACCATGACGCCGCGCGCCGTCGCTTCACTCCCCGGGGTGGGAGAGGAGGTCGTGGTCCACGTCCATACCCACGTCCGGGAGGACGAGCTCAGCCTCTACGGGTTCGGATCCGAGCCCGATCGCGACCTGTTTCGGGTCCTGCTCGGAGCGGGGGGTGTCGGGCCCAAGCTGGCCATGGCCATCTCCGGCACCATGACCCATGAGGAGATCGTCCGTTCCATAGTCACGGAGGACTCGGACGCCCTCACCGTCGTGCCCGGTGTGGGGAAGCGGGGAGCACAGAGAATCGTGCTCGAGCTGGCTCCCAAGCTGGCAGGCATCGACGCCGATGTGATCGGCTCACCGAGCACCATCACCGTGCGACAAGCCCTGGAGAGCCTCGGCTACACGACCGAGGAGATAAATGGGGTCATGGGCGAGATCGACCCGAATGCCGCTATAGAGCTGCAGATCAAGACCGCACTCAGGGCATTGGGGAGGGGGTGAGATGAGGGAGGACAGCCTTCTCAACCCCACCATCGAGTCCGAGGAGGAGACAACGCTCCGACCACGGCGCCTCTCCGACTTCATCGGTCAGGACAAGGTGAGGGAGCGGCTTCGGATCTCACTCGACGCCGCTCGCAAGGAGGGGAGACCGCTCGATCACGTCCTCTTCTCCGGGCCCCCGGGTCTGGGGAAGACCACGCTGGCCGGGGTGATCGCCCACGAGCTGGAGGTGAAGATGAGGATCACCTCCGGTCCCGCCCTGGATCGGCCCGGCGACCTCGCCGCCATCCTGTCCAATCTCGACGCCGGGGACGTCTTCTTCATCGACGAGATCCATCGACTCCCCAGAGCGGTGGAGGAGGTCCTCTACCCGGCGATGGAAGACTTCCAGCTCGACATCGTCCTGGGCAAGGGGCCCACCGCCCAGTCGATTCGCCTCGACTTGCCCCGATTCACCCTGGTCGGGGCCACCACCAGGAAGGGGACCGTGACCGCCCCGCTGCGTGACCGGTTCGGGATCGAGGAGAAGCTGGACTACTACGTGCCGGAGGACCTCACCGTGATCATTCGGAGGTCGGCCGGGATCATCGGCGTGGAGATCTCCGACCCAGCCGCGACGATCATCGCCCACCGGAGCCGCTCCACTCCCCGGATCGCCAACCGCCTGCTCGCAAGGGTGCGTGACTTCGCCGTGGCCCGGGCCTCGGGCGTCATCGATCCCGAGGTCGCAGACGAGGCCCTGCGAGTGTTCGAGGTCGACGACCTCGGACTCGACAAGGTGGACCGCTCCATCCTCGAGTCGATCATCGACCGTTTCGGTGGCGGGCCTGTCGGTCTCTCCACCCTGGCGATTGCCGTGGGGGAGGAGCCGGAGACGGTCGAAGATGCCTATGAGCCGTTTCTCCTCCAATCCGGTCTGATCAAACGCACTCCGCGCGGGCGCATGGCCACGGCCCGGGCCTACGCCCATCTGGGGCAGGAGCCGCCGGCCGATCCTCAGGGGACCCTTCTCTAGCCTCGACGCCATGCGGGTCGAGGACTTCGTCTACCAACTGCCTGACGCGGCCATTGCCCAGGAGGCGGTCGAGCCGCGCCACGACTCACGCCTCCTCGACACGAGGGATATGAGCGATCATCGATTCCTGGAGCTGCCCGACCTGCTCGAGCGTGGTGACCTGATCGTGGTCAACGAGACCAGGGTGCGCGCCGCCCGGCTCGTCGGCCGGCGCGCCGGCACGGGAGGTGAGGTGGAGCTGCTCGTCCTTGGCGGCCGCCGGGACGGGTTGTGGGAGGGGCTCGTGCGCCCGGCGCGGCGTCTCCGTCCTGGGGTGGAGATCGAGTTCGACGGGTTGACCGCCTCCGTCGTCGCCGGGCCGGACCAAGGCGTGGTCCTCGTGGAGTTGCTGGCGCCCGACGTCGAGGATGCGATCGCCAGGACAGGCCGGGTGCCCCTCCCTCCATACTTCACGGGGCGGCTGGATAGCGATGAGCGGTACCAGACGATGTTCGCCCGCACCCCTGGCTCGGCGGCAGCACCCACTGCCGGGCTCCATTTCACACCCGATGTGGTCGCCAGGGTCGAGGCGGCCGGGATCGAGCTGGCCACTGTCGACCTCCACGTCGGCATCGACACCTTTCGCCCCATGAACGTCGAGCGGGTCGAGGATCACCCGATCCACTCGGAGTGGTGGTCGGTGCCCCGGTCCACAGCCGCGGCAGTGGAGCGGGCGAGGGAGAGAGGTGGCCGGGTGGTGGCGATCGGCACCACCGTCGTCCGAGCCCTGGAGACGGCGGCCCGCGAGGACGGGACGGTGGCACCCGGGGAAGGTGAGACCAGGCTCTTCCTCGTCCCCGGCTCCGTCTTCCGGGTTGTCGATGTCCTGGTGACCAATTTCCACGTTCCCGGATCCACCCTGATCGCGCTGGTGGCTGCGTTCATGGGCAAGCGCTGGAAGGCCGTCTATGAGGTGGCGCTGGATCGGGGGTATCGGTTTCTGTCGTTCGGGGACGCGATGCTCGCCGTGCGGCCCAGGTCATAATCGGGATCATGAGCGCAGTCACCTGGACGGCGGTTGCCGGCGACGGGGCCGCCCGCTCGGGATGGCTGGATACCCCACATGGAAGGGTTCCCACCCCGACGTTCATGCCGGTGGGCACGAGGGCGGCGGTGAAGGCGGCGGACTCGGACGATCTTGGCCGTCTGGGTGTGAGCATCCTGCTCGCCAACACCTATCACCTCATGCTCCGCCCCGGCGCCGAGCTCGTTGCCCATCTCGGCGGGTTGCACGAATTCATGGGATGGCCCGGCCCGATCCTCACCGACTCAGGCGGCTTCCAGGTCTTCTCACTCGATCCGGCGATCACCGAGGACGGAGCGAAGTTCCGGTCCATCTACGACGGTTCGATCCTCGACCTCACTCCCGAGCAGGCGGTGCGGATCCAGGAGGAGCTGGGAGCAGACATCGCCATGGTCCTCGACGTGTGCGTCGGGCTTCCTGCCCCGAGGGACGTCGTCGAGAGAGAGATGGAGCGGACCTCGCGCTGGGCAGAGCGATGCCTGGCCGCTCATACCAGGCCCGACCAGGCCCTGTTTGGCATCGTGCAGGGCGGAGTCGATGCCGAGCTGAGGTCGAGGAGTGCAGCGGACCTCGCCGACCTGGGATTCCCCGGGTTCGGGATCGGGGGTCTCTCGGTGGGGGAGACCCCGGCCGAGCGGGAGGTGGCGCTGGAGGCGGCCATCGGGGAATTGCCTGCCGACAAGCCCCGCTATGTGATGGGCCTGGGCGACACCGACGGGCTGCTGGAGGCAATAGCGCGGGGTGCCGACCTCTTCGATTGCGTTCTCCCCACCCGACTCGGCCGTCATGGCAAGGCGCTCACCAGGAGAGGCGATTTCAACCTGCGCAACAGCGAGTTCGAGAGAGACGGTCGCCCGATCGACGAGGATTGCCAGTGCCATACCTGTCGGAACCACACGAGGGCCTATCTTCGCCACCTGGTGCGAATGAAGGAGCTGTCGGCGCACCGGCTGCTCACCATCCACAACCTCGCTTACACCCTGGACCTGGTGAGAGGGGCGAGGGAGGCAATCGAGGCCCAGAGGCTCCAGGCGTTCGTGAGCGGGGTGCGGGGGATGCGAAGCGGGGGTTGGCAGTAGCCCCACCCTGCCGCCTAACCTCGGCCGGTCCCGGTTCGTCATCTGGAGGGCCCCCTTGAGCCATTTCGTCCTAGCCCAGACGGAGACCACGGGTAGCCCGTGGACTTCCTTCATCTTCCTTGGGCTGATGGTCGTCGTCTTCTGGCTTTTCATCATCAGACCGCAACGGAATCGCGCCAAGCAGCAACAGCAGCTGGCGTCGTCATTGACTGCGGGCCAGGAGGTGAGAACCATCGGCGGCATCCACGGCACGGTTGTCTCGGTGGACGATGACAGCGTCGTCCTCAGGGTCGAGGAAGGGAAGATCCGGGTCTCCCGTCGCGCCATCGGGTCGGTGATAGGGGCAGACGGGAGCTGATCTCACCGTAGACTCCTCGTTGTGGAACATCTCACCGCGCTCATCCGCGACATCCCCGACTTCCCGGAGCCCGGTGTGGTGTTCAAGGACATCACCCCGGTGCTCGCCGATGGAAAGGCGTTCGCCTCACTCATCGACTCGTTGATGGAGCCTTTCACCGACTCCGGTGTCACCAAGGTGGCAGGCATCGAGGCCAGGGGGTTCACCCTCGCCACCCCGATCGCCAACCGGCTCGGCGCCGGTTTCATCCCGGTGCGCAAGCCGGGCAAGCTCCCATGGGTGACGGTCCGGGAGGAGTACGCACTCGAGTACGGGACTGACGCCCTGGAGATCCACACCGACGCGGCCCACGAGGGGGAGAGGATCCTGCTGGTGGACGACGTGATCGCCACCGGGGGAACAGCCTCGGCCGCGATCCGGTTGTTGAAAGGGATAGGCGCCGAGGTCGTCGGGTTTGCGGTCTTCATCGAGCTCGGGTTCCTCGGCGGAGCCAAGATGCTGGATGGTGTACCCCTACATGCCCTCGTCACCTACGACTGAGCAGCGGCAGGCCGGGTTCGAAGATCTCGTCGCCGCTTTCCTCGCCCACCACCCGGAGGGCGACGTCGAGCTGCTCCGACGGGCCCACGAGTGGGCACGAAAGGCCCATGAGGGCCAGGTTCGCAAGACAGGCGACCCGTACATAACCCATCCGGTGACTGTGGCCCTGATGCTGGCGGAATACGGCCTCGACGAGCCGACCCTGGCCGCCGCCCTCCTCCACGACACGGTCGAGGACACCAACCTGACCCTGGCCGAGATCTCCGGTGAGTTCGGCGACGAGATCGCCCGCCTCATCGACGGTGTCACCAAGCTCGACCGGGTTCGCTATTCCAATCGGGAGCAGGCCCAGGCAGCCACGATCCGCAAGATGGTGGTGGCGATGGCCCAGGACGTCCGCGTCCTGATCATCAAGCTCTTCGACCGGCTGCACAACCTCCGCACGGTGCACGCCCTCCGGGACGAGAAGCAGCAGCGGGTCGCCCGGGAGACGCTCGACGTCTACGCGCCACTGGCCCACCGCCTCGGCGTCCAGGAGATCAAGCACGAGTTCGAGGACCGCTGCTTCGCCATCCTCTACCCCGGGCCCAACGCCGAGATCACAACCAAGCTCGCGGAGAGAGCGCCGGAGCGGGAGGCCTTCATCGAGAAGATGGTGGGTGAGATCTCGGGCATACTCACCGACGCTGGGATCGAGGCGGAGGTGACCGGGAGGCCGAAGCATCAGTACTCCATCTATCGCAAGATGTTGGAGCAGAACCGCCCGTTCGAGGACATCCACGACCTGATCGGGATCCGCATCATCACCCCGACGATGAGGGATTGCTATGCCGCGCTCGGACTCATCCACAGCCATTGGGTGCCGGTGGCCGGGCGCTTCAAGGACTACATCGCCATGCCCAAGATCAATCTGTACCAGTCACTTCACACCACGGTGATCGGGCCGGACGGAAAGCCGCTCGAGGTGCAGATCAGGACCGCGGAGATGCATCAGCGCGCCGAGGCCGGGATCGCCGCCCACTGGAGGTACAAGGAGGGTGAGGCGGGCCAGCTGCCCCGGATGGACTTCACCAACTGGGGAGAAGACGAAGATCCCGAGGAGTTCCTCGCCAACCTCAAGCTGGACCTCTATCAGGACGAGGTGTTCGTGCTCACGCCGGGGGGCGACGTCAAACCCCTTCCGGCAGGGTCGACCGCAGTCGATTTCGCCTACTCCGTCCACACGGAAGTGGGCCATCATTGCGTCGGGGCGAGGGTGAACGGCCGGCTCGTACCTCTCTCGACCAGGCTCCAGTCGGGAGACATCATCGAGGTGCTCACCTCGAAGTCGAGAGAGGCAGGGCCCAGCCGTGATTGGCTCGGATTCGTCAGGACCGGGCGAGCCAAGGCCAAGATCAGGCAGTGGTTCACCAGGGAGCGGCGCGACCAGGCTCTGGCCGAGGGCAAGGAGTCTTTGCAGGTCCTCTTCAAACGTGAGGCGCCCGACGTCGCACCCGCCGAACGTGAGAAGCTCCTCGAGGCGATAGCGGCCGAACTGGGCCAGCGTGACCTCGAGACGCTCCAGGTGGCCATCGGCGACGGCGTGGTCTCGATCGATTCGGTGGCGGCCCGACTCGGCCGTCTCATCGAGCCCGAGACCAACGACGACTTCTTCCACCCCCGGCGGAGGAGATCCGTGGGAGGGGCACATGTCGTGGTCGAGGGTCAGGACGACATGCTGGTGAACCTGGCCCGATGCTGCTCCCCTGTGCCGGGCGACGCCATTGTCGGCTACGTGACGGTGGGGCGTGGCGTCTCGGTGCACCGGGCCGACTGCACCAACGTCTCGTCGTTGTCGGAGCGACGCGAGCGAACCGTCGACGTCTCCTGGCCCGCCACCAGCACCGACGCCTTCGTGGTCTGGATTCAAATCGAGGCGCTCGACCGGACCAGGCTGCTTCGCGACGTGACGGCAGTGATCAGCGACACCGGGGGCAACATCACCGCATCGTCCACCCACACCGGTGACGACCGGATCGCAGTCCTCCGGTACGAGGTGGAGTTGTCGGACCCGAGCCAGCTCGGGAAGCTGATCGCCGACCTGCGCGGGGTCGACGGGGTCTTCTCCTCCTTCCGTCTCGCCGCCGACCCGTCCTCCTGATGCTGGTCGTGCGGGTCGAGGCCTGGTACGCCCAGACCAACGCCTACCTCGTGGCCGGGGAGGAGGGCGGGGCGGCGCTGGCTGTCGACGCCCCACCCGACCCGGACCTGATCGGCTCGGCACTCGTCGACCATGGGTTGTCCCTCGCCGGGATACTCCTCACCCATGGCCACGTCGACCACACCGGGGGCAGCGGGCGCCTCGCCAAGGACACCGGGGCTGCCGTGCTGGTCCACCCGGACGACGACTTCCTCACCATGCACCCGGTCGAGCAGGTGATGGCGATGTTCGGTTCGCTCCCACCGGGCTCGTACGACGTCCCCGAGGTGATCACCGAGCTGGGCGACGGCCAGATGTTGGAGATCGCCGGTCTCGAGATCGAGGTGCGTCACACCCCGGGGCACACTCCGGGTCACTGCTGTTTCTACCTCGAGGCGGAAGAGACCTTGTTTTCCGGCGATCAGCTCTTCGCCGGGTCGATAGGCCGGACCGATTTCCCCTACGGATCGCACTCGGCTCTGATGACATCGATGAGGGACAAGGTGCTCGTCCTGCCCGACGAGACGAGAGTGCTCCCCGGGCACGGGCCTGAGACGACGATCGGGCGGGAGCGGGTGACCAACCCGTTCCTGACCTGACCGGCCCGACGGGAGCATGGCCCGGGCTTCCATCCTGCCACCGTTAACCTCCGCAAACCCATGAGCTTTCAGCCACCCAAAGGGACCGACGACATCGCCGCGCCCATCTCGAACGTGTGGCGGGCCGTCCTGAGAGATTGGGAGCTCTGGGCCGATGCCTATGGATATCCGCTGGTGTCGACCCCCCTGTTCGAGGCCACCGAGCTGTTCGAGCGGGGTGTTGGCGGTGACACCGAGGTGGTGACCAAGCAGATGTACACGTTCACGGACAAGGGGGGACGCTCGGTCACGCTTCGCCCCGAAGGCACCGCCGGCGTGGTCCGAGCCTTCCTCAACTCGGGAACGGCGGGCCCATGGAAGGGCTCCTACTCGGGCCCGATGTTCCGTTACGAGCGCCCCCAGGCGGGGAGGAGGAGGCAGTTCTGGCAGGTCGGAGTGGAGTATCTCGATGCAGAGGGGCCCGCCGCCGATGCCGAGGTGATCGAGCTCGGGTATCGGTACCTCTCCGCCGTGCAGGTCAGGGGCCTGGTCCTCGTCGTCAACTCCCTTGGCGACGAGGTCTGCCGGCCCGGCTACGTCGCCACGCTGCGCCGCTGGCTGGAAGACCGGCGTCCCTCGCTCTGTGACGACTCGGTTTCGCTCATCGACACCAACCCATTGCGCGTCCTCGACTGCAAGGTGTGTGCCCCGGTCCTCACCGACGCCCCCGTGATGAAGGACCACCTATGCCGGCCGTGCGCCGCCCATTACCAGACGGTCAAGTCCGCGCTAGTCCGTCTCGGCATCCCCTTCGAGGAGGATGGCCGTCTGGTCCGTGGTCTCGACTATTACACCAGGACCGCCTTCGAGTACATCGCGACCGGGCTCGAAGCGGCCCAGAACGCGGTGGGGGGCGGCGGCAGATACGACGGCCTCGCCGAGACGATCGGTGGGCGACGAGCTCCCGGGGTGGGGTTCGCCCTCGGAGTGGATCGCATCGTCCTCTCCTCCGGCCTCGATCCGCATCCGAGAATCGACGTCTACGTGGTCGCCGAAACAACCCCGGCGGACGCCCTCGTGGCCGCCTCCCGGCTCCGGGCGATCGGGCTCAAGGTCGAGTTCGACACGGAGGGCAAGCCGGTGAAGACACAGTTCAGGGCGGCATCGCGCTCCGGGTCTGGGGCGGTCGTGGTCGTTCGAGGCGGTGACGAGCCGGTGGATGCCAGGGTGGGAGGGGAGCGGCGAGAGCTCCCGCTCGAGGAGGCGGCATCGTGGCTGATCGGGCTGTTGAGATGAGGACCCACGGAGCCGGCTCGCTGCGACCGGGTGCGATCGGTGAACGCGTCACGGTGGCCGGCTGGGTGCAGAGACGCCGGGATCACGGAGGCATCGCCTTCCTCGACATCAGGGACGCGTCGGGAATAGTCCAGGCCGTGGCGGATCCGGCCCGTCACGAGGACGTCGCCGAACTGCGCATGGAGTACTGCGTTGCAGTCACCGGGACGGTGCAGGCTCGCCCGGAGGGAACGGAGAATCCCGAGCTCCCCACCGGAGCCGTGGAGATAGCCGTGGAGGAGCTCGAGGTTCTGGCGCCTGCCGAAGCCATCCCCTTCATGATCGACGATCGGGTGGAAGTCGATGAGAGGACGAGGCTGCGATACCGCTATCTCGACCTGAGGCGCCCCCGCATGACGGCCAACCTGAGGGCACGTTCGCGGGCGGTCTCGGCGATACGACGGACCCTCGACGGCCAGGGTTTCCTGGAAGTGGAGACACCGACGCTGATCAACTCCACCCCCGAAGGGGCGCGCGACATGCTGGTTCCCTCCCGTCTCCGGCCGGGTGAGTTCTACGCTCTTCCCCAGTCCCCGCAGCTCTTCAAGCAGCTGTTGATGATCTCGGGGGTGGAACGCTATTTCCAGATCGCCCGCTGCTACCGGGACGAGGACTTTCGCGCCGACCGGCAACTCGAGTTCACCCAGCTCGACCTGGAGGGGGCCTTCTGGGGCCGAGACGACGTGCTCGAAGCCATCGAGAGCGTCCTGGTGGCCGTCGTCGAGGAGATACGCGGGGTGATCGTGCCCCGACCCTTTCCCCGCCTCACCTGGCAGGAGGCGATGGACCGTTTCGGGATCGACAAGCCGGATCTGCGGATCGAGGCGCAGATCGTGGACATATCGAGCCTGGTCGGGGAGACCGGATTCGGAGTGTTCAAGACCGCTCTAGAGGCGGGAGGGACAGTGCGCGCCCTCAACGTCGGCCCCCAGGACTGGTCGCGGGCTCGGGCCGATGCGATCACCGAGCGAGCCAGAGACCTGGGGGCGAAGGGGCTGGTGTGGATGGTGGCCGAGAGCGACGGCTCGTTGCGCTCACCGGTCGCCAAGTTCCTGAGCGACGAGGAGATGGTCGGGATCCGGGCAGCGATGCAGGCACAGCCCGGTGACGTGCTCCTCATCGCCGCCGACCGCTGGCGAGTGGCGGTCGAGGTGCTCGGCGGCTTGCGCAACGATCTTCTCCGTCCCGAGGGGCACGAGGATCTGGCCTTTCTCTGGGTCGTCGACTTTCCCCTGTTCGAGGAGGAAGAGGATGGGTCGATCACGTTCTCACATCATCCCTTCACCTCACCGGTTTCGATCGAGGAGATGCGGGCCAACCCGTCCCAGGCCCTATCCATGGCGTATGACGTCGTTCTCAACGGGATCGAGCTCGGCTCTGGGTCGGTTCGTATCCACGATCCCGACGTGCAACGAAAGGTGTTCGAGATCCTGGGAATCGACACAGACACAGCCGAGCGCCGATTCGGCTGGTTCCTCGAGGCCCTCCGTTACGGCACCCCTCCACACGCCGGTTTCGCCTTCGGGATCGACCGTCTGGTGATGGTGCTGCAAGGCGAGTCCTCGATCAGGGAGGTGATCCCTTTTCCCAAGACGCAGACCGGGTCCGACCCGATGACCGGCGCCCCGACCTGGGTCGAGGAGGGTCAGCTCGACGAACTAGGCATAGCGCTGGGGCCGGTGGCGCTGGGGCGGAAGGACCAGCCGGAGGAAGGCTGAAAGGCTGCCGACATGTGACCTAAGACCCTTGGGTGGTTCGCGCCGGAACGGTGATGCTGGGGCCAGCGAAAGGAGTATTCCATGACACTGGCGGCGAGAGGCGTAGTTGCGACCCATCGGCCGTTCCCCGTTGTCTTCATCATGTCGTTGTTGGCCGTCCTCGGTATCGGTGCAATC